>JBNKDU010000001.1:0-25446 GCA_050288425.1 Desulfobacteraceae bacterium
CCCGTCGACGAGGGTTTGTTCGACCATGGACAAGGGATCGATGCCCTTGCCGGTGATTTGCGCCTCGGTGCATTGTTCCGCCGCGGATGCGCCGGCGCCGGACACAAAGCCCACCGCGGCCATGGCCGGCAGGGTGGAGGATGCCATGGCGGTGCCCAGGGCGCCGGCGGCGGCCGCGGCCTCCACGGCCGCGCTCACACCGCCGCCGATGGCGCCGATGACCCCCCCGAGCAGAGCGGCGCCGGCGATTTTGAAGCCGTCGGTCTCTTCTCCCTGGCGGTGCTGGCGCAGGGCCTCCATACCGCCGCCGATAGCGGCCCCGATGGCCGCGCCGATGAGGATGGCGCAGAAGATGAATTCGCCGCTGGGATCGATATGGTTGATGGGGTCGCCGTTGCAGTAAGCGTAGAAGTTCTGGCTGCCCCCGGTCAGGAAGAGGGGGTCCAGGGACAGGAACCGTCCCTGGACGGGGTCGTAATAGCGGGCCAGGTTGTAATGCAGGCCGCTTTCCTGGTCGCAATACTGCCCGGGCAGCCGGAAGGGTTGATGGAGATCCTGGCCGATTTCGACGCGGGCCCGGCCGAAGGAGTCGTAGCGGGCCTGCCAGACCAGTTGGCCGTCCTGATCGGTGAGGCAGAGCACTTCGTAGCGGTGTCCGAAGGCCGCCCAGCGGACCTGCCGGTCCTGGCGGATGGCCAGCAGCACGGGGGTTTCCGGAAAAAACAGGTAGTCGATGATGCCCGCGGTTTTTTCAGGTCCGTTTTGGCGGATCCGGGCTTCGTGCAATAATTGGGATTGGGCCCAGTAATACCGGGTGGTGACGCCGTTGACCCTCTTGGCCACCCTGCGGCCGAAGGCATCGTACAGGTAGCGGACCCTGCCGTTTTTCAGGGTGATGGATTCGAGGCGGTTTCCATCGGTGTAGGTGAAATCGGCGCCGCCCCGGGGGCAGGCGCCCCGGGTCAGGTTGCCCAGGGGGTCGTATTGGAACGGTATGCTGCCGGCCCGGGTCAGCCGGTCGGCCGAGTTGACTTCGTAGCGCATGCGGTCGTCGGCCAGCCGGTTGGCTTTGGCGTCCACGGCAAAGGTTTCGTTGTCATCGGGGTGGTTTCCGCGGGCCTCGAGCAGGCGGCCCTCCTTATCGTAGTGGTAGGCCACCTCGTGTTCGCCTTCGCCGATCCGGGTGACGCGGTCGAGGCGGTCGCGCTGAAAGGTCTTGTAAAAAAGGGTGCCTTCCGGACCGCGCAGGTGCATCTCCATGGGCAGGCCCTGGGCGTTGGTTTGTTGCTCGAGACGGGTGCCGTTGGGATAGACGATCTGTCCAAGGGCGCCGTTGAGGGTATAATGGATGTCGATTTCGCGGCCGGACCATGCCTGGATGGCGCAGACCCGATCTTCCCCGTCCCGGCGGTAGCCGATTTCCTGGCCGAAGGGGGTGGTGATGCCGGTCAATTGGCCGTTTTCATTGCGGTGATAGGTGACGCTGCGATTCTGGAAGGTCTCCCGGATGAGATGGCCGGCCTCGTCATAGGCCAGTTCCACCGTCCCGGCGGCATTGGTGGCGCGGACGATCTTGCCGGCCGCGACCACGAATTCGGCCTGGCCGCCGTCGGTATAATTGACCTTCCAGCTTCCGCTCTCCTCGTCTGCCTCATAGTCGGCCACCCGGGTGTTGCCGGCCAGGAATTTTTCCAGGGCGCCGGCGTCGGTGTATTCGAAACCAAAGGTGGCGCCGTCGGCGAAGGTAATGCGGGACGGGGCGGTGAGATCCTCGTAGTCGAAATCGGTGGCCTGGCCGTTGGCGTCTTTAAATCGGGTCAGCCGTTCGTCGAAGTCGTATTCATAGGTGCTGGCGTTGCCGTTGCGGTCCACCGCCTCGGTCAGGTTGCCGTAACCGTCGTGTCCGGTGGTGGCGCAGGTGCCGTCCGGATAGTCGATGCGCGTAAGGTGGTGCATGTCATCGTAATCGAATACCCAGGTCCTGCGGTCGGCTTCCATGCGGATGGCGTTGAGCATGGGCGGCGTGTTGCGTTTTTCCTTGTTGTCGCGTTCCTGGATGTCGAAGGCGATGACATTGCCGGCCGGGTCGGTCACGGAGGCCGGATGTTTGCAACTGGTCAACTCGTATTGGAAACGGCGCTGTTCAGCGGTGACGGCCTCCACGCCGGCCGCGGTTTTTTGCATGCGGACGGATGTACCGGCCGGGTCTTCGAGGGTCAGGGCATTGGTCGTCGCATCGGGCGTAGCCTTGAAGCCCAGCTTTTCATAGGCCTCCGTGTGTTGGTCCAGCAGCCGGTCGCGCCAGCCTCGGGCCAGCCGGTCGCGTCTGCCGGCTTCCAACACCAGGGATGAAGGATCCATGTCGGCCGCAGGCTCCCCCGGGGGTTTTTCCAGCACCATCGGTTCGCCCCCGGCGTCCTCCAGGACGAAGCGATCGATGGGGCCGAAGAAGGCCGCGGCATCCCCAGGCGCCAGGATGGACAAAAAATCGCCCAGGACGATGGGGTCGTAAAACCGGAAAAAAATATCCCGCCCGTTGGGGGCCTGGAGATTCAAATAGGGCCTCAAATGTCCCAAAAGGGTTTGCACATCGGCCGGCGAGGCGAAAAAGATCGCCCAGCCCTTGCCCCACCCCTTTTCGATGAGCCATTGCTCCAAATCCGGCTGGTGATCCAGTGGCACGAGAAAAGGGGCGCAATGCTCGACACTCTGGGCGTTTTGCCCTGTGAACAGATTATGTTTTTGAATCTCGTCGGAAATTATTCTAGAATAGATCGCATCGTCTTCCTGGGTGGCGGCGCAATCGACGATGGCATAGCGCAATATGGGGTGTTGCGCGTCCGGGACAAGTCGACGAATCACTGTTTCCGCATGCATGGTATGAACCCGTTTCCTTCTTCTTCCCATTACTTGTTGCAATTGCACACAAAAGGCGCATGATTCCTGGCGGCTTTTTTCAATCCGCTGGCCTGGGAGTCGCCGATGATGACATTGGAACTGGCATTGATCAATTCTCCGCTTCCGCCGCAATGTTTCGTGCGGTCTCCCTGCCGGAAGGCGGGTTTGCCATTGATGATCACCGTGCTGCTGCCGCCGGCGGCGTGCCAGGTATTGCTGCCGCAGCAAAGCATGTGAATGCCGCCGTCGCCCTTGCGTACCGCCGGTCTGCCGTTGACGATCACATCGGATGATCCCTGTACGGCCGGTCCGATGACGGTGTGGGTGCACACATTGCAACCGTGTGCATCGGTGCCTTTGGCCATGTCGCCCAGTCTTGCCCCTCCAGGCATGTCATTCCTCCTAATTCTCGCCACGACTCAGGAAACATCCAGGCTGCGGTCGTCTCTTGTTCCGCATCGGTCGGGTTTTTTTATGTGGAGAAGAAAAGTAAATGTATGATTCTATCTGCTAGAAAGATGACAACTCCGTAGCATAGATCCAGGTTGATCACAACCGGAATTTAAACAAAACCCGCAGCTGACCGAAGCTGAATAAAAGATACAAAAAGGATTCTAATTGGTTAAATGCTAAAATTGCAGGCAATGAAAAAAATGTTTGAAGTGGACAATTTTTTATGTTATGCGTGGCCCAATGATGTTAGATAAAGGTTCCATAGCAGCCTGATACCCTATCCAAATGAAAGTGGCCGCCCAGGCCGGGAAAGCAACAGGCTTTCCAAGACAGGCAGAATGCCTATCACTGTATTTTTCGTACCAGGCGGAAAATACAACATATCTATATTGCAACTTTAATGCAACCTTGGGTGTTCGCATGAAAGCTGCTGAAGTCCACGGCTGTTCCCGTGCCGGACAGCCTCGGTGAAAAGGAGTATGGCTCTCGCAAAACGAATTTCACATTATTTAATTAAATAGTAGATTCATTACGATAGAGAGAAGCTATGAATTGGGCTCCTTGGCTCATGACGGCCAGTTGTGCCATATCAAGCGCATCTTGATGCAATAGTATGCCTCCGAACTTTTGTGTTGTTACTGAACTCTTGCAAATGTTCTCCTGCAGTATGGAAATCTCTGTGTACACCGCAAAAGATGAAGGCAAGAAGAGTAATTAGGTAGAATTTACACATGTCTTGAGAATGCGGTTATACGGAGTCAAGTCCGGAAGGTGGAGTACGCCTGAAGCAGAAGTACTATCTCGAATGGGCTGATTATCCAAATTGAACACGGATATATGGAAGATGGGTTGTTGCTCCCGGTGCAGCAGATGATTCGATGGGTTCGGAGGTTGAAGATGAACAGACGCCGCCTGGTATTTGCGTTAGGTATGTCACTATTAATTTTTTGCGGGTGCGCGGCCACGATAAAACCGCCTGACTGGACGTTCGAAAAAGAAGCCATCCGGGTCCACGTTAAAGCGAGCCCGAAACTGAATCTTTACAACAGCAAGGCGCACACCTTGTATGTGTGCTTTTATCAGCTCAGTGCCTTGAATGGCTTCGATCAGTTGACCCAGGATGAAGCCGGCATTCGCAAGCTTCTGGAAGGCAGACTTTTCGATGTCAGCGTCGCGAGCGTAAGCAGTAAAGTCATCCACAGCAGCGAAAATTTGACCTTCATTCTGGATCGGGCGGAAAAGGCGCAGTACCTGGCCGTTGTCACCGGTTATAGCGCCAAACTCGACAATGCCCGTATGGTCCGGCGGCATAAGATCAGGGTGTTGAAAAAACGGGAGCGGTTCTGGAAAAACGAATATCGTTGTGTGCCCTGCACCATGGAAATCGAATTGGCCCTGGGACCCAACCAGATCGAATACAGCAAACGCATCGAAAACGAGAAGGCCTGCCGCGATGAATGCCAATAGTCAAAAAGCGCACAACGGGATGTCACCGGGAAAGCCGATTTACTGGCACGAGGGCCTTTTTCTGCAGCCCCACCATTTTCAATGGCAGGACTTCTACCTGCAATCCCTGGTGGAGCCGTTCAATCGTTATCTCACCCCTTCGTTCTGGGGCACCAGCAAGCTGGTGGTCCACACCGAGGCGCTGAGCAATTTCGTTTTCAATATCGTCAGCGGCGAATTCCGGTTCCGGGACATGACCCATGCCGTTTTTCCCGGAAACGCCGTTGTGGAGTCCCGCAATTTCGAAAAGGCCTGGAAGGACAAAGGCAAGCCGTTCACGGTCTATCTCGGCATCCGCAAGCTGTCGCCCAACAGCCGGAATGTCTCCGATCCGCTCCATTACGAGTCATTTTCCATGGTGCCCACGAGGTTCGCGGCGGATAGCGAGACCGAGAATCTGCCCGATTTCTATGAAGGCACCGAGCCTCTGGCCGTCGAACGCCTGCGTTATGTGCTGAAATTGCTTTGGGAAGAAGAAAAGAACGCCGTCGGCGATTACGAGGTCCTGCCCATCGCCCGGTTGGTCAACCAGAACGGCAATATCATGCTTTCACCCACATTTATTCCTCCGGCGCTCTCCATCTTCTCGTCCCATGTGCTGATGCGCTGCGTCAAATCCATCAGTGAACTGATCACCTCGACGGCCAATCGCCTGGAGGCCAATAAGAAAGAGCGCGGGGTACATACCGCCGAATTCGGCACCAAGGACATGGTTTTCCTGCTGACCTTGCGGACCTTGAACCGATTTTCTCCGGTGTTGCGTCACATGATCGGCAGCGGCTTCAGCGTACATCCGTGGTCGGTGTACGGCGTGCTGTGTCAGCTCATCGGAGAATTGTCCACTTTTTCCGCGAAAATCAATCTGGTCCGCATCCGCAAGGACGACCCCTTCTATCTGCCGCCCTATGACCACGAAGAGCTTTCGCGGTGTTTCCAGCGTACCGTGAAAATCCTGACCAAGCTGATGGACGACATCGCGGCGGATCCGGAGTATATCTCCCTGTTTACGTATGACGGCACCTGCCATTGCCTGGAACTGCCGCCCAAGATGCTGGAGGGGCGCAAACGCTACTATCTGGTGGTGGAGACGGAAGCCGATCAGGAACAAGTCGCGTCCGAGCTGGAAAACCTGGCCAAATTAAGTTCTCCCAAATACCTCGACCTGCTGATTGCGCAGTCCCTGCCGGGGATTCGGTTGCGTCGTGTGGAACATCCACCGCCCGAGCTTCCCCGCAGAAGCATGGGGACCTATTTCAGCATCGATCATAAGAGCCGTCTGTGGCAAAAGGTCCGGGAAGAGAAAAATCTTGCCTTGAGTTGGGACACCAGGCCCGAAGATGCCCGCGTCGAGCTGATGGTGTCCGGGAGGGACGAATAGTGCGCTTGATCGACTGTTTCATGGAACTCATCGTCTACGTGGTGCTGGCCGTAAAAAAGGCCGCCGAAGCTTCTCTTTCGTTTGAAACCCTCAAGGGGGACATCGACCGGTTGCTGGAAAAGAGCCTGCAGCTCAAGGAGAAGGGGAATTTCTCCGATCAGGACTACAATTATGCCCGCATGTCGGTGTGTGTCTGGATCGATGAGGCCATATTGAACTCCGCCTGGGAGCACAAGCGCCAATGGCAGCGGGAATCCCTGCAGCGCAGGTACTACAACATGGCCGACGGCGGCATGGAGTTCTTCGACCGCCTGGAAAGCATCGGGCACGAAGACCGGGATGTCCGGGAAGTCGCCTATTATTGCCTGACCCTGGGTCTTGCCGGCCGATTCGTGGAAAAAGGCGACAACGTCGTGCTCGATCATCTGAAGGCGTCCAATCTCAAGCGGCTGTTCGGCAGTTCGGCTGGAGAACCCACCCTGGAGAGCCGGCGGTTGTTTCCCGAGGCCTATCAAAAGCAGACGGGCGAACCCAAGGTCGAAAAACGCTCCTTCAGCCTGCGGGCGCTGCCCCTGGCCATCGCCGTGTCCTGTATCGGACTCTTTTTCGGTTTGATGGCCGTTTATTATTATCTGCTCCGGATGGATCTGGACAAGTTCGTCTGAAGGCACGGGGGATGCCTGCGTCCGTGGCAGGCATGAAGCCGGAACGATCGGCAAACCAAAAATAGCGGGATTCATAAGATCATGGTCAATTTCAAGTTATCAAAACTACTGAAGATCTTGATGGTAACAGCCTTGATCGTGCTTTGTGTGCTGATCATCTGGGCCCTGGTGCTGTTCGTCGTCGGCCTGGAGGTGCAATGGTGGGCCAAAGCCATGATTTTGACCGGCCTGGCCGTGTCGGTATTGATGGCCGTGTTGCTGCGCAAGCTTTTTCTCAAGCGTCGCGAAATGAAGTTCATCGACGGTATCATCGGCACGGACGAAATGCCGGGAAGTATTTCCGCCCTGGACGATGCCTCCCGCGAGCTGCGGCGACGATTCAAGCAGGCCGTCTCGACGCTGAAGAAATCGGATCTCAAGCAAAAGGGCAATCCGCTGTACGTCCTGCCGTGGTACCTCATGGTCGGTCGAAGCGGCTCGGGCAAGTCCACGGCCGTAAAGAGCGCGCGTCTGCCTTCGCCATTCGGCGACATCAACCGGGTGGCCGGCGTCGAAGGTACGCGCAATTGCGACTGGTGGTTTTTCGACGATTCCGTGGTGATCGACATCGCCGGCCGCTACTCCGTGCACCGCAACGCGGACCTGGACAAGAAGGAGTGGCGCAACTTCCTGGAACATCTGGTCAAATATCGCAAGAAAGAGCCCATCAACGGCGTGATCGTCTCCGTGGAAGCCGATCGGCTGCTGGCCGACAGCATGGAAAAGATCGAGGACGAAGGACGGACCCTGCGCAAGCGGATCGATGAGGTCACCGGCGTGATGGGGGCCAGGTTCCCGGTCTACCTGCTGGTGACCAAGTCGGATCTTATCTACGGCGTCAATCGCTATTGTCAGCTCTTGTCCGAGTCGTCCGTTTCCCAGGCCATGGGGCTGATGAACCACGACGGCGAAACCGATATCGTCACCTTCGTCGATCGGACCATGGACACCGTCATCGGGAAACTCAAGGATATCCGTCTGATTCTGTCCAACAAGGAGGAGGTCAGGAGCCGGCATTTCGTCGAACCGGAGGTACTGCTTTTCCCCAACGAATTTTCGCGCCTGCGCAACGGCCTGGTCGCCTTCTGCAAAGGCGCCTTCAAGGACAATCCGTTTCAGGAACTGCCCTTCTTGCGGGGCATCTATTTTTGCAGCGGCCGGCAGGAAGGGCGCCCCGTCAACAGCCTGGCGGAGAGCGTGGGCAGGATCGGTCACGAGGAACTTCCGGGAACCGGCAACGGGTTTTTCCTCTTCGATTTCTTCGCCAAGATTCTGCCCGCCGATCGCATGCTCTATTCAATGTCCCGCACGGCCAAGGAGTGGCATCGCCTGGCCCATAACCTCTGGCTGTCCGGATTCGTGCTCGTCGCCATGGTTTTCTGTATCCTGTTGACCTACTCATGGAATGCGAACAAAGCCGTCATCAACATGGTTTCTCCGGAATACAGGAAAGAAGTGTTGTTCAGTCAGGACCCCATTGAGGATATCCGGACCATGGCGCAGTTCGGGAGCCAGATAAGAGCCATCGAGGCGCGCAACCGGGACTGGAAAATCCCCCGGCTGGGATTACGGGCCAGCCTCGACCTGGAGAAGATCCTCAAGCTGAAGTATTGCCGGCGCTTCAAGGATCATTTCGACGCCGACATCAACCACAGGATCGAGAGCCGGATCGCCAACGGCGGATGGGTGCAAAACGACTTCGCCCCGGCCATCAAGTATATTCCTTTCGCGGTCCGCCGGATCAATATGATTCAGGCCAGATTCAGCGGCGCCGATGCCATGCAACTGGCCGAGCTGCCGGCGCCCGATTTTGCCTTGATGGTGGGCAATGACCTCCCTGCCCTGGAGAAGGAGATCAGCGAGCAATACCGGTCCGCCTACATCAACTACCTGGTATGGCAGGAGGATACAGAAGCTTTGAATAGCACCCTGGTTGGTTTGCGGCGGCTGCTGCACAACTATTTCTACGACAATCAGGGAGATTTGCACTGGCTGGTGGCATGGGCCGGCCGGGAACTGCCCGACCAGGCCATCACGCTGAACCGGTTCTGGCACAGCAATGCCGAGGATCGCGGTCTCGTCTCCATCAAATCGGCTTTCACCGCGGAAGGTCGCAAGCGGATCGGCGATTTCGTCAGCGATGAGCTCGAGAAGGCCATCGATCAGCCCCTGTGGATCATGAAGACCAAGGAACAATTCGTTCCCTGGTACAGAGATGCCTTCTTCGGCAGTTGGATCGATTTTTCCATGAACTTCGGCCGGGCCAGGACACTTTTCGCCGATGACGACCAGTGGGGACGGGCCATCGAACGATTTGCCACCGATGAGAGCCCCTACCTGGTGCTGCTCGGAACCATGGAAGAGCAATTGTCGGCGGTGGACGATGAAAAGTGGCCCAGCCTTCGCACGGATGGTGAAAACGATCTGCGCCTGCGCCAGTGGCTGGGGCGGATCAGGGACTTCAGCACCATTCGCAATGCCGTCGCCAGCGAGAAAATGGCCGACAACAAAGCCACCGAGCAATTGACCCGGCGGGTGGGATATCGCACCAAGATGGCGGCCAAGCTTGCCATGGCCGGAATGGCGGAAAGCAAACTGGCCAAAGGCAAAGAGGCCTATAAGCTCTATCAACAAGCGCTCAAGGGCTTCAATGGCATTTCCTCCTCCCGCAGCCATGCCTACGATGTGGCCAAGGCCGGGTTTGAAGATGACCCGGCCGAGGCAAGATCCCCTCTGTTCGCCGCCCAGCGGGCCGTCGAGGAAATTCAGACGGCATTGGCGCCGGAGAATGTATCGCAACCCGGTATGGACCAGGATCCTTTCTGGAGCCTCATCATGGAACCGGTGGATGTGCTGTGGCAGTATTCGGTGCGCCAGGCCGCCTGCCACTTGCAAAACTTGTGGGACCGGGAAGTG
The DNA here is from genome assembly GCA_050288425.1 of Desulfobacteraceae bacterium. Classification (GTDB taxonomy): domain Bacteria; phylum Desulfobacterota; class Desulfobacteria; order Desulfobacterales; family Desulfosarcinaceae; genus JARRKU01. The sequence continues at coordinate 9,856 of JBNKDU010000001.1, forward strand.
ATCGTCAAGGTCGACGGCGTCTATGACCGGCATCAAATGGTATCGCTGCTGTTCGGCGACAAAGGGTACGCCGACAAGTTCGTCGATCAGTATGCCGGACCCTTTGTGGATCGAAGTTCCCGGCGCGGATACCACAGCAAGGAACTCCACGGGTGCGGCATTCCGTTCCGGAAGAACTATTTTTCGTTCCTCCGGCAGGGCAAGCGGTGGAACGCCGTCGCTGGCGGCCAGGGGCAAAACCACGTGGTTACGTTGGCCGCCCTGCCCACGGATGTGAATATCGAGGCCCGGGTCAAACCGCACATGACCCGGCTGGAGCTGGAAAGCGTCGACGGCAGGACCACCCTGGTGAACAGACAATATCCCATCGAGCAGAAATTCACGTGGTCGCCTTCCAAAAGCGGCGATGTCACCCTGGAGATCATGCTGGGCGATATCACCCTGACGCGCAAATATACCGGCTATTGTGCCTTTGGAAAATTTTTGCGGGAATTCGAGAAGGGCAGCCGCACCTTCACAGCGGATGATTTCCCCAGGTATCGGGCCGACTTCGAAAGGCTCGGTGTGCGTGAAATCGAAGTGAACTACCAACTGCAACCCCGACAGGTGGCACCGATCATTCACTTGCTCAGAACAGCTCCCGGCCGGCCGCCGGCCACGATTATTGCGGCTTCACGTTAGGATGGCGCGACAGATGAAAAATCGAACCCAATGGCAATGGTACGCTTGGGGCAAGCATCCCGGCCTGGAAGATTTCGTGTGGGCCGGAATGCAGACGCCGTTGTTCCAACGCTTCACCAAATGGGTAGACAACGGATTCGCCAGGCTCAATACGGATTCCAAGCTGCGTTCGCGGCATTGTTCCTGGCGGTTCTGGACCCGGGGCGCGGGCCATCAGATCGTCTGCGGCCTGGTGCGCAACAGCTGCGATACCCATGGCAGAAGCTTTCCCCTGCTCTATGTCGGCGCCGGCGGACTGGAGGATTGGATGCGCAACTGCTCCATGTTGCCCTTCGCCTTCGAGTCCATCTGGAAGAGCTTCGAGTACGCGGCCTCCGCCCGGTTCGACAACCTGCGCCAACTCAACGAGGCCCTGCAGTTGATTCAACAGCCCGAGCCCCAATGGCGCACCTATCAGCAACGGATTTACAATCGCGCCGAATTGTCCGCGGAATCCGGCAGCAAGGAAGCCGTCGAGGACGGCCGGCGATTGCTGCTCGTCGATTGCGGTCTGCCTGAAAACCTGCCCTTTGATTTGCGCTTCTGCCGACGGGTAATGTCCATGGGCGACGATCAATCTCCCCTGGCCGTCTTCATCGGCGAGATCGAGGATCGCATCGCCGTGACCATCATAGACCGGATATTGACACCGGCCGATTTCGTCTGGCTCTGGACCCTGGATCAGACCCAACCTGCGCAGCCCCGGAGGCAGCCCCAGCGAGGATCCAATGACGTTGCAATTGAAAATTGATGCCTATATGGCCCCCATCCCCGGGAGCAACCCATCGGGTGAAAATCTTCGCTACACGCCGGTGTATGACCAGATCAGGGAGGCCAAACGGGCGGACGATCTCCTGGACAAGGGCGAGTGGCTCGCCGATTTGAAGTCCTCGGATTGGCGCCTGGTGATCAAGCTGTGCGGCGAGGCCCTGATGCACGAAACCAAGGACCTGCAGATTGCCGCCTGGCTCACCGAGGCCCTGGTTCACCGCCAGGGATTTGCCGGACTGGCCTTCGGGTTGCGGCTTCTGGCCGGGCTCGTCACCGATTTCTGGGAGACGCTCTATCCGGAAATCGAAGAGGACGATCTGGGATTCCGCGCAGGCCCCATCACTTATCTGAATGAAAAGCTGCCCGCCGCCGTCTACCAGGTGCCCATCTGCGACCCGGAGCATACCAGGGGCTTCGCCTTCTTCGAATGGCAGGAAGCGCTCTCGGTGGGAGACGAAGCCGGTATGGACAAGGAACAAAAGGCGCGCCGCCGGCAAATGATCGCCGACGGCAAGGTCAGCCCCGAGGATTTCCAGGCCGCCGTAAAAATGAGCAGCATCGGATTCTATCACGATTTGTGCCGTCGGATCGGCGACTGCCTCGATCTTCTCGGCAGCCTGGATGAAATCGTGACTTCCCGGTTCGCCGCCGATCCGCCGGGGCTTACCCGGCTCGCGGAAGCTTTGGAAGCCTGCCGGCACTTTGCGGAAAAAATTTACAACGAGAAGAAATTGAGTGAGGTGGCGGCCGATGAGGTCGATGATCTCGGCCCAAACATGGAAAACGACATGTCGGATGAATTCATGGAATGGGACGACGCGGATTCCCTGCCCGCGGACGAATCCCTCTTCTCGGAGCGCAACGCCATCTCAGATATAACGGCCGCGGAACACGCCATCTGGAAGAAAGTCGCGCGCAAGGCCGGCAACGGTCATCTCAAGGGCGCCCTGGATCGACTCATGGCGGCGGCGGCCCTGGCACCGTCCATCCGGCAGAAAAACAGGTTCCTGCTGCTGGTGGCCAAATTATGTCTGCGTGCCGGCCGGCCCGATCTGGCCCAGCCCATCGTGGAAAAACTCTACGAACTGATTGAAACCCTGAAGCTGGAGATGTGGGAGCATCCTGCCTGGATCGCCGACGTCATCGAAACCTTATATCGATGTCTGGAGCAGAACAGCGAGACCCAGACAGAACGGGCGATCACGCTGTTTCAGAAATTGTGTACCCTGAATATTACCAAGGCGGCGACCTATCGCATCGGCGACGCCAACTAGATAATGTCCGTCCGGAAGCGGTACCTTCTGGTCCGGGTCGGCACGCAAGCGCCTCCGGGCACCGCGGCGTAGCGTTGCTACCCTTGCGGTTCCAGGGACGACGCGACCCAAGCATGAACCAGATGCTGCCAATTCTGCGCGGACATGAAAACTCACCCCATGTTCAAGGAGGTTATGATGGCAGATAGTATTCAACACAAACTGGATCGTGTACGCCCGCCGCGCGTGCACATTACCTATGATGTGGAAATTGGCGATGCCGTTGAGAAAAAGGAGATTCCTTTCGTCGTCGGCGTGCTGAGCGATTTGTCCGGCAAACCGGAACAGCCGCTGCCGCCCTTGAAGGAGCGAAAATACATCGAAATCGACAGGGACAATTTCAACAGCGTCCTGGAAGGAATGACCCCCCGCCTGGCGTTACGGGTGGACAACAAGATCGAGGACAACGACACCAAGATCGGCGTGGAGTTGAACTTCAAACATATGGACGACTTTCACCCCGAAAGAATCGCCGAGCAGGTGGAGCCCATCCGGGCGCTGGTGGAGGCACGCAAGAAGCTTTACAACCTGCTGGGCAAACTGGATGGCAACGACAAGCTCGAAGAGTTGTTGCAGGACGTGATTACCAACACCGCCAAACTCGAAGCCATCGGCAAAGCGGCGGATGCAAACGACGGAGCCCCGGAAGAGGAATCCGAATAATCCAGGACCGAGATGGTGAAAGGATAAGACCATGGCGAAAGAAGCATCCCAATTAGAAGTACAAGAGACCCAGGACCAGCAGGATGAGTCCGACCTGTTGGAGCGCATTATCGGCGAAAGCCATATGGTCCGTGATGACAGTCAGAAATCGTGGGCCAAGGAGATGATCAGCGAATTTGCCAAGGAGGTGATGGAAGGCCAGATCGTCGTCTCCAAGGATACCGAGGCCATGATCAATGCCCGCATCGCCGAACTGGACCGGCTGATCTCGGGGCAGCTCAACGAGATCATGCACCAGGAGGAGTTCCAGAAGCTGGAGTCTTCCTGGCGTGGATTGAACTACCTGGTGCAGCAGGCCGAAACCGGAGAAAATCTCAAGGTCAAGGTGATGAACGTCAGCAAGAAAGAGCTCCTCAAAGACATGGAAAAAGCGCCCGAATTCGATCAGTCCATGCTTTTCAAGAAGGTGTACGAAGAGGAGTTCGGAATGTTCGGCGGGCACTCCTACGGCGTGATGCTGGGAGACTATGAATTCGGATTCAACCCCCAGGACGTGGCCCTGCTGGAAAAGATATCCGAAGTGGCCGCCGCCGCCCACGCCCCGTTTCTCGCCGCCGCCGCTCCCCAGATGTTCAACTGGGAGAGCTTTACCGAACTGGGCGGACCCCGGGATCTGGCCAAGGTGTTCACCTCGGCCGAGTATGTCAAATGGAAATCCTTCCGTGCGTCGGAAGACTCGCGTTATGTCGGGCTGGCCCTGCCCCACATCCTCATGCGCCTGCCTTACGGCAGCGAAACCATTCCCGTGGAAGAGTTCAATTTCGAAGAGGATGTGGATGGCAAGGATCACAAGAAATACCTCTGGGGCAATGCCGCCTATGCCCTGGGAACCCGCCTCACCGATGCATTCGCCAAGTACGGCTGGTGCGCGGCCATTCGCGGGGTGGAAGGCGGCGGCCTGGTCCAGGGGCTGCCCACCCATACCTTCAAGACCGACGAAGGCGAAGTGGCCTTGAAATGCCCCACGGAGATCGCCATCACCGACCGAAGGGAAAAAGAACTCGCCGATCTGGGCTTCATTCCCCTGGTCCATTGCAAAGGCACCGACTATGCGGCATTTTTCAGCACCCAGAGCGCCAACAGGCCCAAGCAATACGATTCGGACCTGGCCAATGCCAACGCCCGGCTGTCGGCCCAGTTGCAGTACATCATGGCCGTATGCCGCTTCGCCCACTATCTCAAGTCGATGATGCGCGATAAAATCGGCAGCTTTTTGTCTCGCGACCAGGCGGAAAAATTCCTCAACAACTGGATTTCCAAATACGTCGTGCTGGACGACAGCGCCGACCAGGAGACCAAGGCGCAATACCCCCTGCGCGAAGCGCGCATCGAGGTGGCGGAGATTCCGGGCAAGACCGGCGCGTATAAAGCCGTGGCATTTTTGCGGCCCCACTACCAGTTGGATGAACTGACGGTGTCCTTGCGCCTGGTCGCCGAACTGCCGCCTCCGGTGAATGCATAGATTTGCAAATCGGTATTTGAAAGATATATGTGCTGAAAAGAAATGATGCCAAAATACAAAGTAATTTTGTTTTTGAGTCGTCAGAATTATAAAACTATATGAACTATTGTCTTTGGTAATGTTCGCATCCGATCTATTAGATCGTCGGAATGCTACGTGAACGGAGATATCCAAATGGAGATGAAAGTTGTAATTGACGGCATAGGACTCGCGGTACCAAAAACCGGTTTTGGAATCAATTTGTTTTCTGGCGCCTACATTAAACTGCGTAGGGCCAAGGGGGTTCCTATCGTCTTGATGGGATTGGCTGACGGTCCGTCTCTTGGCGCAAAGTCAGGAACCGTATTCGTCGGACATGTGGAAACCGATTGGTTTTTATTGATCCTGTGAAGCACAATTGGGTAACAAATACAATTGATTTGATAGGAAAGAGAGCGGAGATTGAAACGATCGGAACCCTTCTGGCAAAAGGAAAAGTCGATATGAAGTTTACCGTGTACGATAAAAATGGAAATACGAAAGAATTGATGTCAAAAGTTGATATTTTATCAGCAGGAGCCCAGATTGCGAATACAAAAGTTCGTGGAGTGTTAGTGCAGGTCAAGTGAAACAATCAAAAATATGAAAGGCAATTCGTGATATGAACGATGAGGTCCAGATTGCCAAACCGTCAAAATTAGTTCGAGTGTTTAATATCGCTTTGCTGATCTCTAACTTTCTAATGGCATTTGGCATTATTGCTATTCAGTTCGCACGGGAAACCTATGCTGAAATTAGTAACCAGATTCCCCCCCCCGAAGGGCCTTTGATGGATTCGGTGCTGCTCGACTTACTGCTGCGGAAAAGTATAGCTATTTTAGTGGCTCTATTTTTGGTAGTGTTAATAATAAAAGAAAAGAAGATGAAGACCATTCGTAACCGAATATACGTTAATTTGGTGGCATTTGTCGCCTTGGCCGGTTATGCTTCTTTACTTGTCTATTTGATCTATTCGCCGGTTCTCAGTGCAAATTGATTTAAAAGAACTATAAGATCAGAAGAATCATAGCGCGACGAACGATTGGCGCCAATGGCGCTTATTCGATAGGTGGTTGAGGCATGGTGCTTCAACCAAGTAAAAATTTTAAATTAGATCAGAAAGGAAGGTTACAATGGCATTTGACGCGTTTATCAAAATCGATGGAATCGAAGGCGAAAGCACCGACGACAAGCATGCCGGCTGGATCGAAGTGATTTCCTACAACTGCGGCGTGGACCAAAAGGCTTCGGCCACCGCCAGCAGCGTGGGCGGGGCCAGCGCCGAGCGGGCCGACTTCGATAATTTTTCTTTCTCCAAACAACTGGACAAGGCCTCCCCCAAACTGGCCATGGCCTGTGCGGGGGGCGTTCACATCGATAACATCGTAGTGGAAATCTGCCGATCCGGTGATGACAAGGTCAAGTACATGGAATACAAAATGACCAATTGCATCATCAGCAGCGTGAAAACCGCGGGCGGGGGAGAATTTCCCAGCGAAAACGTCAGCATCGATTTCGGCAAGGTGCAATGGGCCTACACGGTTCAAAAGCGCCAGGGCGGCGGTGCCTCCGGAAACGTGGCCGGCGGATGGGACCTCCAGAAGAACTGCAAGGTGTAATTCGCGACGTCCGTTCGGGATCGGACCAGGTGACGGCTGGCACCGTCACCTGGTGTGCAAACTGCGGTTTGAACCGGATTGCGGATGAATCCACATTTGATCAAGGCTCAAACCGCACCACTACCGTAGAGGTTTTGACATCGGGGTGTCAATAGGCCGGGTGCGGAATCGCCGAATCCGGCTGTACGGCTGTTCAGGCACCAAGTATCGATTGCGATATCGATATCGACTCCCGACACCGGTTTCCACGCCAACGCCGTCGGCATCGCTATCGGAGTCGAAAAGACAGACGGAAATAGAGGATATCCTGAAAGGAGGATAGCCATGAGCACGACAGGCGCACAATCTAGTGCCCAGGTTCAATCCGCAAGCAAGTTGAATTCCCAGGACCTGGTGGCCGGCGACATCATCGCCACGCGGAGCGATTCGGCGACCTCCGTCGGTATCCGGGTGGCCACCGTCGGTAAGGTCAGCCATGCCATCTTGTTTACCGGCGGTAAAAACGGCATTCAAAATGCGGTGGACGCCACCGGAAATGGTGTAACCAAGGATCTGTTGCATCATAAGTTGCATAACGTTAGCTATGCCGCGGTCTTCCGCCACAAAACGGCCACGCCCGCTCAATGCGCCCGGGCCTGCCAGTGGGCCGAGCTCCAGGCCCAATTGCACAAGCCTTACGACTACGAGAGCGCGGCCCGGATGGGCAAACCCACTAAATACACCCGGGTCGGACAGCTTATCATCATCCTCGATGAAGCGGAAGCCGCAATCAACCCTGAGGGCGAGGACGCCAGCTTCGCCTGCTCGGAGCTGGTCTTCCGCGCCTGGGAGATCGCCGGCGCGCCCCTGATTGACAAGCCCGCCCATCTCTTGGCCCCGAACATGCTGTTCAAGACCCGGCGGCTGGCCATGCTCGGCAGGCTGGTCTAATCAAGGAGTTCAAACCATGCGATTAAAGATAGTCGCAACCATATTCATTGCTATGCTGGTACTGACAGCTGGATGTGCTACGCAGGAGGGCTTCGGCAAGCGGGGCGGCTCATCCGAGGGCCTTAAATCGGTAATCTATCCCCCGGAAGACTTAAACAAATACCCCGAGGACCAAGTGATCAAAAAAGAGCTTCGGGTGACCACCCAGTGGCAGACCGTCCTATTTGAAAAGCCGTTGCATATCAACCGCCATGGGCTCATGGGGCTGCACCTGGTGGTGGATCAGGCGCCCTATATCTCCACTACGGATGATGATCCAAGGAATCTCGATTGTAGCGATGCCGAGTACCAACTGAATGCATATTCCTTGCGACGGCGCAGTGATTGGGCTCTGGTACGGCCAGAGGTCGTGCTGGTAGGCGACAACGGCGTTGAGGTCATGATTAGGCCGGGTGGACATCTTTATCCGTCCTTCGACCTGCATGTCATGACCATGGCCCTTCGCTATTTCAAGGATGTCAATGCAATCGCCCCTCCCTTTCCCGCAGGTATCAAAGCATTCTCCGCCATGCGAATTCGCAGTACCACGCCTTTTCTGGTGCGTTATCTGTGGTGGAAAGTGGACACAAATTCGTACTTTGATGAGCAATGAAGGGGACGCATGAAAAAGGTTGGAAAGATATGTCCTTGAAGATGCACATCATTATGCCGTCCGCAATGCTGGCGCTATCCCTGACCTTGGCTACGGGATTTGCAATGCAGGTGGGTTCCGGTAGCGCGGAGGGCCGTGCAGAGGGCCTTCGGCCGGTGAACTATCCCCCGGAAGGCTTAAACAAATTCTCGGAGGAGCAGGTAATCAAAAAAGAGCTGCAGGTGACTACCCAGTGGCAGACCGTAACCTTTGAGAAGCCCCTGCAGATCAACCGAAAGGGAACCATGGGCTTGCACCTTGTAGTGGATCAGGCGCCCTATATCTCCACCATGGACGACCATCCCCTGAATCCCGAGTGCAATAAGGCGGAATGCTACAAAAACGCATACTCTTTGCGGCGCCTGAGCGACGGGGCTCTGGTTAGGCCCGAAGCCGTGCTGGTGGGAGACAACGGTGTGGAGGTCACGATCCGGCCTGAAGGACATCTCTACCCGTACTTTGACAAACATGTCATGACCGTGGCGCTTCGTACGTTTAAAGACGTCAATTCGCCCTCGCCGCCGTTTCCCGAGGGCATCAAGACGTTCACTTCCTTGCGCATCCGTAGCACAACGCCTTTTTTTAAAGACGTTAATTCGCCCTCACCTCCATTTCCCATACGCATCAGCAGCACTGCCCCTTTTTGGGTCCGGTATCTTTGGTGGAGTGTGGACCGGTATCCGTACCATTTTGAACGTTGATTGGAGAGAATGTGAATAAGGAAATTGCGATTATACTATACGGAAACGGTGGAGAACTCGGCAGCTTTCGGGTGTTCTCGGACACATTGGAAAAAGATCTTGAAAAAAAGTATAAAAAGGTCATCGTAAAATATGTCAACCGGGACTATGATTTCGTCAGCTCGCTGCTTTCAATTCCAGGTAAAGAAGAAATGATAGCTGAGCTGCACATTTTTTGCCATGCCATCGGAGCCGGGTTGTTCATCGGCTACGAAGATCCTCTAATTGCGGCAGAACGGAACCGTGTGTATCAAACTGCTGTATCAGCAGGCCGTAAGGTTACTTATGCTGAAGCCGTGCAAGCCGAGTCGGGTGGCATTCAGACCGACGACCTGATCATGACGCCCAATTTCCTCACCGAACGCGATAAATTAAGAAAGCGCTTTTCTCCCAAAGGATTTATCAAAATTTGGGGGTGTAACTCCGGCGTCGAGCATTGGGTTTACTCCGATGGTGGTGTCACCGACCCGCATGACAATTCCGTGGCCTATTATTGGCGAGCCTTTAATGAATTTAACATTCCCAAACCAAGCATCGCCCAAGCTTTTGCCAATTATTTCAAAGTCAATGTATTCGGCGCCACCAGCGGCTCAAGTGTCCAGGTGTTTTCGAATAAAGCATGGACCTATACCAAGGATTACAAAAAAACGGTAGGCCATTGGCCGTCCGGAACATTGCCTCACCGCCTCGTACCGGACAAAGGAGGCTATCATGAATTTTCACCCAAATAAGACCTTTTTGCTGCCTGAGAATAATTTTCGGTTCTGCTTCTTTAGTCACGCCTCGAACATGTCCGACATTTTAAAACCGGTCAAAATCGCCACTCTGGTTGTGGCCGCAATCCTGGTGTTTTCCGGCCTTGGATGCGCAGTCGGTGATAAACCGATAATGCAGTACGATTACGGAAGTGCTCAGTGTGTCGCCGCGAGCAATGGCGAACTCAGCCCTGGGGCCTTCGAGAATCTCTCTGCGACGGACAGGTCTTTTTTACTCTCCTGCGCATTGTCAACAGTCGTCGGTGAGGCGGATAGGACCCGGAAGGAGCGCGATCGTTTGGTAAGCAAAAAACAAGAGCTGTCCGATGCCATATTATCGAAAGATATTGATATCGGATTTGTCGGACGTGAAGGCAACCACCTATTAAACGACGTTGTTTTGTCGTTCTTTCCTGAACAATGGAAGGTGAATACACTTAAGAAATTGATCGATATGGGCGCCGACGTGAATCATCGCAACAAACATGGCAAGAATGCCGCGGATTTGGCGAAATTCAGAGGGCAGGACAAGATAGCCGGGTTGCTGACAGCAAAATAGCAGCCATAAATTGAGATGAAGTACAAATGACCGATCCAAAACAATATATACTTCTCTCCGTGTTCGACCGCCTGGAAAGCGGGTCGGATATGGGCGTTCTCGGCGGCCATACGTCCGATCTGCCTGCATTCAAATCGGCCGTGTTGCGGGACGTGGAGAATTTGCTGAACACCCGGCGCAGTATTATCGATCCTCCGGCAAGCCTGCATCATTTGAATGCTTCCCTCTTTGTGTACGGCATAGAGGATTTCGTGGCCCAGAATCCAAGGAGTCCGGAGGTCCGCAACGCCCTGAAGAAGAGTATTGCAACCACCGTCCGGAAATTCGAGCCGCGCCTTCGGCATGTTTCGGTGGCGTTCAACGATGAGGAAGGCAATGAGCAGAATCTGTGCTTCACGGTACGGGCGACCCTGCATGCCGATCCGATCCAGGAGCCCATCTATTTCGATACCTGGTTTTCGGTGAACCGGGGGGAGTACAGGATCAAGAACGTAAAATGAGATCAACAGGTGTGAGATAGCTATGGAAGACCCGTTGCTGCACTATTACGAACGCGAACTGACCTTCATGCGCGAATCCGGGGCCGCCTTCGCGGAGAAGTACCCCAAGATCGCCAGCCGGCTGATGCTGGAGCCGGATCGTTGCGAGGACCCGCACACCGAGCGCCTGCTGGAAGCGTTCTCCTTCCTGACCGGCCGGATCCAGAAAAAGCTCGACGACAGTTTCCCGGAACTGACCGAGTCCCTGCTGCAGATCATTTATCCCCACTACACCCGGCCCCTGCCCTCCATGACGGCGGTCAAATTCATGCCGCGCCTGCAGAATGTCCCGCCGTCCGGGCACCTGATCGAAAAAGGCACGCGGCTCTACTCGGCGCCCATCAAAGGCACCAAACTGATTTTCAGGACCACCCAGGATGTCCGGCTGCTGCCCGTGGACGTGGCCAACGCCGAGATCGCGGTTCCGCGCAGTCCCGGCGCCGGCGCCGTCAGCGGCATCCGGCTCGAACTGAACCCGGCGCCCAAGCTCCGGCTCAACCAGATCGAGTGGCCCGACCGGCTGCGCTTCTTCCTCAACGGCCAGCAGCAGAATGTGTTCAAGCTCTATGAATTGCTGGCCAACCATACGGTGCAGGTGGAAGTGGTCACCTATACCCGGAAAAACGGCGTCAAGCGGCGGCAGGACGCCATGACCCTGTCCGCCGGCCATATCGAGCCCATGGGCTTTTCCAAGGAAGAAGCCCTGCTGCCGTGGCCGGAACAGTCCTTTGACGGCTATCGCCTGCTCTATGAATACTTCGCCTTTCCGGAGAAGTTTCTCTTTTTCGAACTTGCCGGCATGGATCGGCTCCGGCGGATGGACGGGGACATGATCGAGATCCATATCCACCTTGACCACAAGGATACGGAGCACATGCTGGTCAACCAGGACACCTTCTGCCTCTATGCAGCGCCGGCGGTGAACCTGTTCCAGCAGATCGCCATGCCCGTGCGGGTGGAACACAAACGGGCGGAATATCCCCTTTACCACGATATCCATAGCAAGAATACCACCGAGATCTTCAGCGTCGACAAGGTCACGGGCATTTCCGACGCCGGTGAGCAGAGCATCCCGTACCAGCCGTTTTACGCCCTCTCCCATTTCGAGCACCAGGAGGAGGAAGAGGCCTACTGGCACATCCGCCGGCGCAAATCCCCGCGCAAGGGCGACGAGGGCATGGATGTGCTGCTCTCCTTTACCGACGCCGGCCTGGCCTCCGCCGACCCCCGATGCGCCACCCTGACGGTGCACACCACCTGCACCAACCGCGATCTGCCCTCCAGACTGGTGCCGGGCGGGTTCGCCCGCGATTTTTTCCTGGAAGACGAAAGCCCCCTGGAGGGGATCGCCTGCCTGATGAAGCCCACCCGCTCCCGGCGGCCCCAGCCCGGCGGCCGGATGCAATGGCGCCTGATATCTCACTTGTCCCTGAACTATTTGTCGCTGCTCTCCGGCAACGGGCAGGGACTCAAGGAATTGCTCAAGTTGTACGACGTTCATGATTCCGCCGTCACCCGGCAACAGATACAAGGTGTCGAAACGGTGGAGCACCGCCATGTGGCCATGCGCGTCGGGCGATCCTACTGCCGGGGGGTGGAGATCACATTGGTGGTGAACGAAGACAAATTCGTGGGATCCAGCGTCTTTTTATTCGCTTCGGTCCTGGAGCGCTTCCTGGCGCAATACGTATCCATCAACTCATTTACGCGTCTCGTGGTGCGCAGCATCCAACGCGGACAGGCAATCAAAGCATGGTCACCGAGAAACGGGGAGCGCATCCTGATTTAAAACGCACCTTGTACGAAGATGTGTGGGCCTTCAATTTCTTCAAGGCCGTCCATCTTCTGGAAGGGTTCAGTCAGGGCCGGTCGCTGGGCAGGCAACTGTCGCCGCGGCAGGACCCGGTGCGTTTTCGGGTCCGGCCCGGTTTTTCATTCCCGGCCAGCGACATCCTGGCCATCCAGAACGGTCATCGCCGTCGCAATCCCGAAGTGACCGTGAACTTCATGGGGCTGATCGGCCCCAAGGGCGTGTTGCCGGATTGGTACAATGCCCATGCCCAGGCGTTGAATTACCAGAAGGACTATGCCTTCACGGATTTCCTGGACCTGTTTCACCACCGGCTCATCTCCCTTTTTTACCTGGCCTGGAAAAAGTATCGCCTGGCCGAAAACTATCGCGCGGACGGGAGTGATCCCATTTCCGCCAGCCTGGCCGGCTTCATCGGAATGGGGGGCAGCGAGCGCAAGGCCGATCCGGAATTTGCCCGGGCTGCCGGCCGCCGGCTGATCTATTTCACCGGCCTGGCCTCGCGATCCGTTCCCACCCCGGCGGCCGTGGAAACCATCCTCTCCAATGCCACGGGCGTACCGGTGCGGGTGCGCCAATTCGTCGAGCGCATGATCCCCGTGCACGAACAGGACCGGACGCGCCTGGGGCGGGCCAACAGCACATTGAACCAGGATGCGTTGTGCGGCCGCCGGGTGAGCGACCGGGTATCGTTTTTCGTAGTGGAACTGGGCCCCATGGGCTGGAAGAAATACATCGCATTCCAGCCGCGCAGCCGCAACCTGGGGCTGATCCGCAAGCTGATCACCTATATCGTGGGGCTGGAATACGAATTTGCGATTCAATTGATCCTCAAGGGACGGGAAATACCCAGTGTCCCCATCGGCGGCGGAAAAGAAGGTGCACCGGTCCTGGGGCGCACCGTTCTGCTCAAGCGGCCGGACAGAAAATACGGGAAGAACATTATGGTGAAAGAGACATGCGTGTTGCAAAAGCCGGAGAACTCCAGATCCGGCGTTGCCAAGGGCTTGCAGTAGATTGACTACGGCTGCGCCCTTGGCGTCTTGGCTCTGAAGCCCTCCGACTTTTGCAACGTTAGGGGTTATCAGGGTAGAGTTTCCCCAACCGGCAGGAAGGGGATTCAGGGGAGGGAGGCCAACGGGGTGAGTAAAAAAATGGTTCTCCCTCCCCAAGCTCTTCTCCTTGTTGAGGCTATAAATACCGGCAAAAAGGAAAACGATTAGGAACCTACGAAAATGTCTTTACTTCCCCTGAAAGGCCTGGTGGACCGGCTCAACCCGGTTTGCCGCAAGGCCCTGGAATCTGCGGCCGGATTGTGTCAGTCCAATTCCCACTACGAAGTGGAAATCGAGCACATGCTGCTCAAGCTGCTGGAGGACGACGCCAATGACGTGGCGCGCATCCTCTCCTATTTTGAAATCGAGCCCTCCCGCCTCCAGGCCCAGCTCATGGAAGCCCTGACGCGTTTCAAGACCGGCAACGGCGGCACGCCGACCTTTTCCCCCCGCCTGCCCAAGCTGTTTTCCAAGGCCTGGCTGCTGGCCTCCATCCAATACCAGGCCACCGCCATTTCGTCCGGCCACCTGCTGCTGACCCTCTTGTCCAAGCCCTATTTCTTCATGGCCCTGGAGGGCAGTGCTCCGGCGCTGGCCGATATCTCCATCGAGACCCTGACCGACCATATGGCCGATATCACCGCCAACTCCGGCGAGGATAAATTCCGCCGGGCGGCCGCATCCAGGCCGGTGCCCGGGGCTGGCAAGGCGCCCGCCGCCGGCACCGGCGCCCTGGATCAATATACCATCAACCTTACCGAGCGCGCCCGGGAGGGTCACATCGATCCCGTCATCGCCCGGGACGAGGAAATCCGCCAGATGGCCGACATCCTCATCCGGCGTCGCCAGAACAATCCCATCCTCACCGGCGAGGCCGGCGTGGGCAAGACCGTGGTGGTGGAAGGCTTCGCCCTGCGGGTGATCCAGGGCGATGTGCCCGGGCCGCTGAAAAATGTGGACGTGCGCACCCTGGACCTGGGGTTGCTCCAGGCCGGCGCCGGCGTCAAGGGCGAGTTCGAGAACCGCCTGAAGGCCGTCATCGCCGAAGTCAAAGCCTCGCCCGTGCCCATCATCCTGTTCATCGACGAGGCCCACACCATGATCGGCGCCGGCGGCGCCCAGGGGGCCGGCGATGCCGCCAACCTGCTCAAGCCCGCCCTGGCCAAAGGCGAACTGCGCACCATCGCGGCCACCACCTGGGCGGAATACAAGAAGTACTTCGAAAAGGACGCGGCCCTGTCCCGGCGGTTCCAGGTCATCAAGATCGAGGAACCCGATGAAGAAAAAGCCCTGCTGATGATGCGCGGCATCGCGCCCCTGTTCGAAGCGCACCACGGCGTGACCATTACCGACGATGCCCTGGTGGATGCCGTGGGCCTGTCCATGCGCTATATCTCCGGGCGCAAGCTGCCCGACAAATCGGTCAGCGTCATCGATACGGCCTGCGCCCGGGTGGCCATGGGATTCAGCTCCGTGGCCCCGCCGGTGGAGGCGTGCCGGCGGCAGATCGAGAAGATCGCCTGCGAACTGGCGCGTCTGCACGATGAACAGCGGCTGGGCCGCGATCACGCGGAGCGCATCGCCGTCCGCGAACAGGAGCAGGAAGAGGCCCATGTCCTCCTGGAGGATTTGCAGGCGCGTTGGACCCAGGAGAAGGACCTCGTGGAACGCATCCAGGATCTGCGCCAGAAGATCCGCCAGGCGGACCCGGAAGACGAAACCGGCGATCCGGACGCGGACCGCGTGCAGTTGCTGGCCCTGGAAGCCGAACTGGAACAGGTTCAGCAGAAGGAACCCCTGCTGAAAGTGGAAGTCGACAGCCAGACCGTCAGCGAGGTGGTCTCCGGCTGGACCGGCATCCCCACCGGCCGCATGCTCACCGACGA
>JBNKDU010000002.1:0-123545 GCA_050288425.1 Desulfobacteraceae bacterium
ATCCAACACCACTATCTTTCCTGCTGTGATGCCGGGCCGTTGGCGGATCTGTCCGTGGCCCAGTTGCACGTCATCCGGGTGATCCGATCCCACGGCGAACTGGCCATGAGCGAGTTGGCCGAGCAGATGGGGGTCTCGCCGCCGTCGGCGTCGGCCATGGTGGACCGGCTGGTGGACAAGGGGGTGCTCTGCCGCGAGCACAGCACCGAGGACCGTCGCAAGGTGGTGGTGCGGATTTCCCCCGAAGGGCAGCGCAAGGCCGAGGAGGTGGAAAATGGAATCCTGCAGCTTTTCGTCGAGCTGGTGGAGAAACTGGGGCCGGATACCACCGCGAAATGGTGCCAGGTGCTGGAACGGATCCAGGCGGTGCTGGCCGAGGGCGGTGACGACTTGCCTGGGCGGACATCCGTGCAGTAACAATTTGTTACAGATTGTTACCTCGAGGAAAAGCCTTGGCGGCCGGTTTGGTCGATGATCCGACCAGTTCGTGAAGGCGACCCGACCGATCTCATCAACCAGCAGCCCGGACGCTCCCCAGGTCCAACATCCAAGGATGGGTATGGCCATGATGAATCACAGCAATTCAGATGACAAGAAACAACGCATCCTGTTGCGCGTCGCGATCTGCGCGGCGATTCTGTTTGTCGGCATCGGCGGTCTGGTCTCCCTGGCGGCGCTGAAGAAGCCGCCGGCGGAGGCGGAAGACGGCGAGCGGCCGTTGCGGGTGCGGGTGCGGAAGGTCGCCGCGCAATCCATTCCGGTGACCATTGCGGGCTTCGGCCAGGTGCGAACCCTCAACTCGGTGAACATCTCCGCCCAGGTGGCCGGCCAGGTGATCGGAGTCCATCCTCGCCTGGAGGTGGGGGAGGTGATGAACCAGGGCGATCTGCTCTTCGAGATCGACCACCGGGACTATGCCTCGGCCAGGGACCAGTCCCGGGCCGAGGTGGCCCGCCTCACCAGCGCGGTGGAGCGCCTGGAGAAACAGGCCGCCATCGACCGGGACCGCCTCCGGACCCTGCGGCGCAACCGGGAGCTGGCCGAGGCCGAGTTTGACCGGGTCGACCGCCTGTTTACGGAGAACCAGGTGGGCACCCGTTCGGGGGTGGACCGGGCCGAACAAGCCTTCAATGCCGCCGTGGACCAGGCCGACCAGATGGGCCAGGCCGTTGCCCTGTACCCCCTGCAGATCAAGGAGGCCCGCGCCAGCCTGGCCGCCGCCCGGGCACGCTTGGGTCTGGCCGGCGCCAATCTGGAGCGCTGCCGGGTCACCGCCCCTTTCACCGGGCGACTCACCGCCGCGGCGGTGGAGCAGGGACAATATGTGTCGCCGGGGCCGGTGCTCGTGACCCTGGCCGATGACACGATGCTGGAGATTCAAGTGCCCCTGGACAGCCGCGATGTCCGCGAGTGGCTGCAGTTCGAAGCGGAACCCCCCTCGACGCCGGAGGCCTGGTTCGGCAAGCCCAAAGCCGTGGATTGCCACATCCGCTGGACAGAGGACAAACCCGGCCATGGGTGGACCGGCCGGCTGCAGCGGGTGGTGGCCGTCGACCGGAAAACGCGCACGGTCACCGTGGCCGTTCGCGTATCAGCCGAGGCCTCGCGATCCGAGAACGGCGACCTTCCCCTGGTGGAAGGAATGTTCTGCGAGGTGGAAATACCCGGTCGGACCCTGTCCCAGGCCTTTCAGGTGCCGCGTGCGGCGGTGGGATTCGACAACACCGTTTACATGGCCGTGGACCGGCGACTGAAAACCGTCGACGTGCAGGTCGCCCGCATCGATGGAGATGTCGCCTATATCACCGGCGGGCTGCAGGAAGGCGATGCCGTCATCATCACCCGACTGGTGGATCCATTGGAAAACGCACTGCTGGAAATCGTGCCGGACGACCGATCCTGATCGTCCGGGTCCGAGCCACCTCCCCGATGCGGCGCCGGTATCGGCGCCCAAGGAAGGGTAGCCATGAAAAAAGTCCTTGCCGCATTCGCCAGAAACACGGTGTTTGCCAATATCATGCTGGTGTTGATCTTCCTGGCCGGCGGCCTGTCGGCCCTCTCCATGACCCGTGAGAGTTTTCCCGAATTTTCGCTGGACATGATCCTGATCAACGTGCCCTATCCGGGCGCGGACCCCGAGGAGGTCGAAGAGGGGGTCAGCCGCAAGATCGAGGAGGCGTTGGAAGGATTGGAGGGGCTCAAGCTCATCGAAAGCACCTCCAGGGAAAACGTCAGCACCACCCGGTTGGAGGTCGAGGAGAACTATGACACCGATAAGGTCATGGAGGAGGTCCGGACCAAGATCAACGCCATCTCCACCTTTCCCGTGGACGCGGAAAAACCGATCATCGAGGAGTTGACGGTTCTGGATCCCGTGCTGCTGGCCTACCTGTCGGCCGACATGCCGGAACGGCGCATCAAGGAGTGGGCCGAACAGATCAAGGATGACCTCCAGCAACTGCCCGGAGTCTCCAAGGTGGCGGTGTTCGGCACCCGCGATTACGAAATCGCCATCGAGGTGTCGGAAGAACGGCTACGCCAGTACGGTTTGACCTTCGATCAGGTCTCCGCGGCGGTCCGGCGGGGCAACCTGAACCTTGGCGGCGGGACCATCCGCACCCAGGGCGAAGAGATCCGCCTGCGGACCATGGGGCGTAAGTACACCGACAAGGAATTGGCCTCCATCGTGGTGCTGGCCGGAGCCGACGGACAGATTATCACCCTGGACCGTCTGGCCGAAATAAAGGACGATTTCCGGGAGGATCCCATCCAGGGGTACATCAACGGGGATCCGGCGGTGATCATCTGGGTCTCCAAGACTCCCGAGGAAGATGCCCTGGCCATTTCCGAGGCGGTCAACGCATATATCGACCGAAAGGCCGCCCAACTGCCCGGGGGGGTGAACCTGAAGGTCCTTTCCGATTTTACCGACATGTTGCGCGACCGCATCAACCTGATGGTGAAGAACGGCATCATCGGCATGTGCATCGTCTTCCTGATGCTCTACCTCTTTCTCAATGCCCGGCTCTCCTTCTGGGGCGGCATGGGCATCCCCATCTCCATTGCAGGGACCCTGGTCATTCTGTGGGGACTGGGCGGTACTATCAACATGGTTTCCCTTTTTGGATTCATCATGGTACTGGGCGTGGTGGTGGACGATGCCATCGTGGTGGGCGAGGCCATCTACGTGCATCGCAAGCTGGGCAAGCCGCCCCTGCGGGCGGCCGTGGACGGGGTCCGGGAGGTGGGCATGCCGGTGATCGCCGCCGTACTGACCACCATCGTGGCATTCATCCCCCTGCTCTATGTAGGCGGTATCATGGGCAAATTCATCGCCATCATGCCGGCGGTGGTCATCGCCTGCCTCACGGTGTCCCTGGCGGAGTGTCTGCTGATGCTGCCGTCCCATCTCAGTCACCTGCCCGATTTGAACGAAGCCGAAGGTCCAGGGAACCCGGTGGTGCGCCGGCTGGAACAGATCCGCCAGGCTACGGCCGACGGCATGGAATGGTTCGTCCAACGACTCTACAAGCCTTTTCTAAGCAAGGTGCTTCACTGGCGCTACGTCTCCCTTTGCGCGGCCATCGCCATCCTGCTGTTGAGCCTCGGACTGGTGGAGAGCGGCATCCTGAAATTCGAGGTCATGCCCGAGATCGACGGTTTTATCATGACCGCCACCGTGGAATACCCCAACGGAACGCCGGCGGACGTGACCACCGATACCCTGGCCGCTGTCGAGGCGGCTCTTTTGCGGCTGGAGCAGAAAACAGAGACATTGACCGGTGAATCCATGCTGGAGGCTCGTCTGGTGCTCGTGGGCCAGACCCTGGAGGATCTTCCCCGATCCGGCCCCCATCTGGGGTCGGTGCAAGCCTATCTATTGCCCTCGGAGCGCCGGGGGGTGACGGCCAAGGATCTGATGACCCGCTGGGAGGAGGAGATCGGTCCCATTCCCGGTGTCAAGGCCCTGACCTTTGCCGGATTGAATTCCGGTCCGCCGGGCGCCCCCATCGAGATCTGGGTTCAGGGACAACGCATGGAGGATATTCTCGCCGCTTCTCATGATTTGATGGCGCGGCTGGATAAGTTCGAAGGCGTCAACCAGATCCGATCGGACTACTCCGCCGGCAAGAATGAGCTGCGCTTGTCCTTGAAGCCGGAAGCCCGTCCCCTGGGGATTACCGTCGAAGATCTTGCGCGACAGATCTATTCCGGCTATTTTGGCGACGAGGCCCTGCGTCTGCAGCGGGGCCGTGACGACGTTCGGGTAAAGGTCCGCTACACCGCCGCCGAACGCAAGAGTCTTTCCGACCTGGAGCGTGTGCGCATCCGTACGCCCGGCGGCCAGGAGGTCCCCCTGCTTTCGGTGGCCGATCTGACCTTTGCCCCCGGATATGCCGCCATCAGCCGGGTGGACGGCATGCGGCGGGTGGTGGTCAGCGCGGGGGTGGATACCAACAAGGCCAATGCCAACGAGGTGTTCGCCGAGTTGCGGGCCAATTTTTTTCCCGATCTGATGCGCCGGTATCCCGGGCTGCGGGTGGCCCAGCAAGGCGAGCAGAAGAAGATGCGCGAAGCATTCCAGCCGTTGATGGTGGGTTACCCCCTGGCGTTGCTGGGCATCTTTATTGTCATCGCCACGATTTTTCGTTCCTATGTCCAGCCGTTCGTGATTATGTTCACCGTGCCGTTCGGAATCATCGGTGCCATCATCGGGCATCTGATCATGGGCTATAACCTCTCCATGATTTCCATGTTCGGAATGGTGGCCCTCACCGGTGTGGTGGTCAACGATGCCATCGTGCTCATCGAACGGATTAACGAAAATCTGGCTGAGGGGATGCCTTTTTTCGATGCCATCCTGGCCGGTGGCGCCCGTCGTTTCCGGGCCATCGTCCTTACGTCGGTGAGCACCGTGGGCGGGCTGGCGCCGCTGATCATGGAGACCAATTTTCAGGCCCGGTTCCTCGTGCCCATGGCCCTGGCCCTGGCCGCCGGCGTGGCCTTCGCCACGGTGCTGACCCTGGCGCTGGTTCCCAGCCTGTTTACCATCGTCAACGATTTACGGTTGTTGGTCCACCGAATCGCCAAAGGCCGCTGGCCCAAACGCGTGGATGTGGAACCCGCCCGCAACCGCCATCTGGACCTGATGGTGGATCGGGAATCAGCTGGTACCGGCAGCTCATACAGTGCCTTGAACAATTGATGACCGGATCGCTTCGCCGATCCGGAAATCCTAAATGAAACCACAAGGAGTTGTTATGAAGCGCCCGATGCAGTGGTTGGTGCTCAATTGGATCGTCCCGGTGATTCTGCTCTTCAGCCTGGGGGTGCCCCGGATCGCCCCGGCCGCCGATGAGAGCCGGCAAGTCTCGCGTTTCGATGAAATCGACACCCTGGACCTGCAGACCGCCGCCCGGATCGCCCTGGCCGGCAATCCGACTCTGGCCGTGGCCCGGTCACGTGTGGAACAGGCACGCCAGGCGGTGCTGCAGGCGCGTTCGGCCTATTACCCGCGTTTGGATTTCAACGCGGCGGCCTCGCGGGTCGACCTGTCCGACAACTCCCAGCAGGCCCAATTGCTCCAGGTCCAGAGCCTGTTCGGCTTCTCCACGACCATCGATGACCCCGAGGACTTCTATTCGGCCGGGTTGACGGCCAGCTGGGTGGTCTTCGACGGCTTCGCGCGTAAATTCAATCTCGCCACGGCCCGATTCGGGGAGCAGATCAGCGTGGCCGTAAACGACGATGTGCGGCGGCTGCTGTTGCAGTCGGTGATCGGCGCCTTTCTCTCGGCCCAACTGGCCTTCGAAAACATTACCATTGCCCGGGCCGATGAGGCCTTTAACCAGCGCCAGCTCACAGAAGCCAGATTGCGCTACGACGTCGGCACCGGTGCGCTGAGCGATGTGCTCAATTTCGAAGTGCGGGCCAATTCGGCCATTGCCGATCGCATCGTGGCCGAGCAGGTCTACCAGACCTCCCGAATCGGGCTTGCGGCCCTGCTGGGCGTGGCCGACACGCGCATCCCGGACCGGGTGACCCTGTCAAGGTTGGCCCCTGCATCGTCCGAGGAGCTCGCCGCATTGGATCCGGAGGCGCTGCTCTCCGACGCCCTGAGCCGGCGACCCGACCTCCGGCAGGGACAATTGACCGTCCAACAGGCCGAGGCCGGTGTAAAGGTCCGGCGGGCGGACTATTATCCAACCCTGGCACTGTCGGCGACCTATGAAGGCGAACGGGCCGAGGATCCCGGATTCGAGAGTGACGATTTCGGCAATACCGTGGCCCTCTCCCTGCGCTACAACATCTTTGCCGGCGGCTTGTTCAAGGCCCGCCTCCAGGAAGCCAAGGCAAGATTGATCGAAGCGCAAAAAGCCCAGGAATCCGTAGAGATCGACGTCAGTTCCCAAGTACGGGCCACCGCGGAGCGGGTCGTGTCGGCCCAGAAACAATTGTCGCTCCAGCGCACCAATGCCGATCTGGTAAAGCGTAACCGTGATTTGGTGGAAAAGGAATACAAGGCCGGTGTGGGCTCCCTGGTGCGGCTCAACGAGGCCCAGCGGGACCTCATCCGCGCCCAGGTCGGCCTGGCCACCGCCCGGGCCGCCCTGCATCAGGCCGGCTACGACCTGCAGAGTGCCACGGGGCGGATTCTGGAATCGTTTGCGCAGGAAAGATAGGGATATTGTCCCTGCGTCAACCCGGTATTCTATTCGGAAAAGCCGTAGTGGTAGATTTCATATTGCGTCTGCCCACCCAGCAGATTGTCGATCTGACTCTGGATTTTCTGGCGGTCCGCGCTTTTCAACCATCTGATCCAATCTTCCGACGACTGCCAGTTGCTGATCACGATAAAGTCTTCGGGATCGTTCATGTTGCGCAAAGTTTCGCCGGCGATATATCCTTCCTGGTTCATCGCCATGGCGCGCATTTTTCTGAACAGCGGTATCATCTCGCGCGCTTTATCGTCGGGAACCCTGCGTTTGATAATCACTTTGACTGCCATGCCGACCTCCTTGTGACGTGTCCGGGTTAATGAGAATGACCTGCACCGTTGAAACCGCTGCCGACCAAGTTCGAATCCACCGGGTGCCGGAGTGTGACCGGTATGGTCGGATCGCTGTGTGACACCCCGGCAAGATGGCGGCTTCATTGCGGAATAATCGTATTATAGGGGGCGTCCGCCTGCAGAGTCAAAGCCAAATTTGCGCTGGATTGAAAAAGCGACCGGCTTGATCATTTTCCCTGGATTGCCTAAGTTGATAAAAAAGGATTCGACCAGTGTCCAATATAAGCTCCCCATCTTCCAGCGATCCGTATGACGTGATCATTGTCGGCGCCGGGCCGGCCGGTTTGTTCGCCGCCTACTGCCTCTGCACCCGATCGGACCTGCGGGTGCTGGTGATCGAAAAAGGCAAGGCCTCTTTGCGGCGCAAATGCCCCATGTCCGCCGCGGACGAGTGCCAGCGGTGCGGCCCGTGCAACATATTAAGCGGCGTGGGCGGTGCGGGGCTCTTTTCCGACGGCAAGCTCAATTACATCCATAAACTGGGCAAGACCGACCTGACCCAGTTTCTGCCCCTGTCGGATGCCCGGGCGCTCATCGATGAGACCGAACAGATTTTCAATCGGTTCGGCATGGATGGACCGGTGTATCCCACGGACATGGAAGCGGCCCGGTCCATCCGCAAGGCCGCCAAACGTCATGGCATCGATCTGCTGATCATCAAGCAGAAGCACCTGGGCAGCGACCGGTTGCCCGATTACATTGCCGGCATGGCCGAATACATCCGCAAACAGGGCGTGGCCATACACACATCGGAAGAGGTGCGCGATGTCCTCACCAAAGAAGGGCGGGTGACCGGGGTGGTCACCAATCGGAAATCCTATCGGGCGCCCAACGTCATTCTGGCGCCGGGCCGTGCCGGCGCGGATTGGATGGGGCGCCTGGCGGAAGAGCATGGATTGGGGCTGAGCCAACGCGGTATCGAAGTCGGGGTCCGCGTGGAAGTCCATAACGACATCCTCCGGGATCTGTGCCGCATCATCTACGATCCCGTCTTTTTCATTCAGACTTCCAAATATGATGACCAGACGCGCACCTTCTGTACCAACCTGGGCGGTTATGTGGCCATGGAAAATTATAACCGCTTCGTCTGCGTCAACGGGCATGCCCTGATGGACCGGAAATCGGAAAACAGCAATTTCGCCTTCCTCTCCAAAGTTGTGCTCACCGAACCGGTGACGGACAACCAGGCCTATGGAGAATCCATCGGCCAGTTGGCCACGCTGATCGGTGGCGGCAAGCCGATTCTACAGCGCTTCGGGGATTTAAAACGGGGTCGCCGGTCCACCTGGCATCGGATTCAGAAAGGCTACATCGAGCCGACCTTGACCAATGTCGTCTGCGGCGACATCGCCATGGCGTTGCCCGAACGAATTTTGGCCAACCTGATCGAAGGCCTGGAAAAACTCAATCTCGTGGTGCCCGGTGTTTCCAATGATGAGACCTTGCTCTATGCGCCGGAAATCAAGTTTTTCGCCACCCAGGTGGAAACGGACCGGCATCTGGAAACGGCGGTGAAAGGCATGTACGTGGCCGGAGACGGACCGGGAGTGGCCGGCAACATCGTATCGGCCAGCGCCACCGGACTGATTCCCGCCAAGGCCATTATCGCCAGGATCGATTCCGGAAGGCATTGAGCGCCGTCTGTTCATGGGTTTGGTCACAGAGGCGGGTTCCCCTGCGAAGTCTTTTGGGATGGCTCGAGGGTAGTGCGTTTGTCAATTGGGATACTGGCCAGGATCGATGGGGTCGGTTCTCTCTGCGGAGATGCGCATGGCGTTCGGGGCCAAAAGGGCATTGATCATATTGGACAACTCTGCACGACCATAGGGTTTGCGCAGGCATCCATGACGGCCGCCGGCAACCAGCTCGCTGATGCGGTTGTCCACGGCATACCCGGTGGTGAAGAGGGCCCGGATACGGGGGTTGATTTCTTCCAGAACCTTGAACAGCTGCAGGCCGTCCATCTGCGGCATGATCAAATCCAGGATCACCAGATCGATGTCATGGGCCTGCTGTTTGAACAGATCGACGGCCTCCCGGCTGTGCTGCGTCGATACCACTGAAAATCCAAGGCTGACGATCATTTCACTGCAGTATTTCAATATCAACGGCTCGTCATCCACCAGCAGCACTTTGCCTTCCGTCATCGGTCTGACGTTGCCCCGATCTTTGGCCGTTAAAGAGCGTCGGCCCTGCTTCGACGCCGGCAGGAGTAAAGTGAAGGTCGAACCTTCACCCGGGCTGGATTGCACCTGAATCCGGCCCTCGTGGTTTTGCACGATGCCGTAAACGGAAGCCAGGCCCAGACCGGTGCCGCGTCCGATTTCCTTGGTGGTGAAGAAGGGTTCGAAGATGCGATCCTGGGTGGCCCGATCCATGCCGATGCCGGTATCCTTTACTTCCAGCCGGACAAATGCCGACTCGTCACCTGCGGACCCTGCCGGAGCAGGTTGCCCGTCATTCACCTGTTCGGTGCTGACCGTCAGGTCGCCGCCGCTGGGCATGGCATCCACGGCGTTCAGCAGCAGATTGAGCAGGACCAGTTCCATTTGCCCCCGGTCGCCGCGCATGTAGGCGCATTTTCTCCCCAACCGGCTGACCACATTGATCTGTTTGTTGGTGCGATGGACGATGTTCAATGTGCTTTTCACGAGATCGTTCAAGTCGAACACCGATACCGTGTACTTGCCTTTGCGGGCGTAACCCAGCAATTGACGCGTCAGGGATGCGCCGCTGTGGATCTGCTCTTCCACACGCATCAGCTTGTCTTTGATAGATCTATTGCCGTTGGATTCAAGGCGGATCAGGGACAGGTTGGCCTGCATGCCCATGAGCAGGTTGTTGAAGTCATGAGCGATTCCGCCGGCCAGGGTGCCGACGGCTTCCATCTTCTGGGATTGGAACAATTGCTGCTGCAGCTTGCGCTCTTCGGTGATGTCCTTGGCCAGACCGATGATGCCGGTGACGCGGCCCTCCACGTTCGAGTTGGCGGCGGCGCTGGTATTGAAGAGAAGTCGCGTGCCTTTTTGGTGGATGACTTCGAAATTGAGTTCCGCCGAGGTCATCCGGCCGTCGATCAATTGGTCGAAGACGCCGGCCACATTCTGGTCGCCGTCATTGTCGATGAAATCGGTGAACGGCCTTCCCAGCACCGTGTCGCGATCGTGTCCCAGCAATTGCGTCCATGCCGGGTTGACATAATCGAGGGCACCATTTTCGTTCAGGGAGAAGATAATCACCGGTGCATTCTCACTGAGGGATTTGAACCGTTCTTCGGAGTCACGCAACGCCATTTCCGCCGCATGGATGGCGGTCACATCATGCAGGGTCACCAATTCCCCCAGGGATTTCGATTTCACGACCAGCGGGGAGAAGGTCAATTGAAACCATTGACTGCGGCCACCGGTTTCCAGTTCGAGTATGGATACCGTGGTATCCTGGTCGTGGGCCAACATCGTCCTGGCCCTGGACCACCAGGGAATCATGTCGGCGGCCCGGGTTCCGATGACGTTGACGGCATCGATTCCGGACAATGCGCGGGCTTTCTCGTTCAGATCGATGATGCTCTCTTCATGGTCGACGATGATCATCCCGTCGCTCATGTTCTGGATGACCACATCACGGGCGATGGGTACGACTTCCAGCAACCGATAGCGCAGGATACCCCACATAAAGGCGATACCGCTGATGGTGAATGCAATGGGGGTCAAGTCGAAATAAGGCAGCCGACCGATTTTGAAAATAAACAGGATATTGGCCAGCCAGGGGGTCATACCGCCCACCAGCAGGGAGATTACCTGGCGTCGGTAGTGGGCCGGCGATCCGAGGAGCGGTTTGGCCAGGGCGATGACGCCGATGAGCAACAAGGAATAGCTGTAGGCCACATGAAGCCAGAAATAGGGACCGAAATGGGGGAAAAGCAGACGATACGGATCGATGACGACCGTTTCGAATCGCGTAAACATCCAATGATGCAGCGGGTTGGTGGCCACCATGGTCAGGGTGACCGCCGGAACGATCAACAGCAGCACCAGTTGTCTGAGGGGCAGGCGGCGGATTCGATTGGCGTAGTAGAGGCTGAACGCCAGCCATGCCACGGGAATGATCACGATGAACAGGAACTTGATCTTGTAACTGAAAATCTTGGTCGCCTGGTCCTGGGTGTAAACCTCAAACATGGCCACAAAGGCCCACAGGGCCACCGAAGCCATCAAGGCCGAAAAGGATCGGGCGCCTAAATTCGAACGCTGTCGCAGCACGATGACAGCCAGCGTGGCAGGGACGACGACGGACGAAAGAACGAGGATATCGTAGGGATGCATCAGGGCAAACATGCGTAGCCACTTCCGATCATGGGTCCATCTTCGAGACGAACTGAATCACTCGAGCGAGTACCGAATCGGGCTCACTCTACCCATTACTGGAGGGATTTGTCAAATTTAAAAATAAGAACGATGCCTTAGGGACATTTTTCCGCAGAATGGGTCGTGGGGAGACTTGGAACCGCTCCGACGGCGGGTGGAACGCGAAGTTCGCCCAGCCCGCCGTCGGAGCGGCTTTGATCAGGCGGGATGGTCCATGGCCTGGGCCATGGCGTCGCTGACCAGTCGGGAGAAGCGGGCCGCATTGTCGATTTTACCGCCTTCGGCCACCACGGCCAAATCGAAGAGCATATGGCTGTAGTCCTTCAGCCTCGGATTGCCGCGGTCGGACTCATAGAGGGCTTTGATCTTATCCATCAGCGGATGGGCCATGTTGAGTTCCAGGACCCGCTTGGTGACCGGTGGCGCCTGGCCCGAGGCCTTGAGGATCTTTTCCATATACGCGCTCATGTCGTGGGATTCTCCGGTCAGGCAGGCCACGGATTCCTTGAGCCGTGTCGACGCCTTGACCTCCTTGACCTTGGCTTCCAGCTGGCCCTTGATAAAGCTGAATAACGCTTCGAAGGACTCCCTCTTGTCCTCATCCGGTTTTTCGATATCCAGGTCGCCCTTTTCGGCGCTTTTCAAGGGTTTGCCGTCATATTCGGTCAGGCTCTGCACCACCCACTCATCCACGGGATCGGCCATCAGCAGGACTTCATAATCTTTGGCTCTCAGGCTTTCCAGATGCGGACTGTTCAGCAGGGCGTCGATATCGTCCCCCGTGATATAGTAAATCTCCTTCTGCTCGGCCTGCATGTTCTTGACATAATCGTCCAGGGAAACCCGTTTGCCCCCGGATTTGGTCGTCTTAAATCGGGTCAGGGCGGCGATTTTTTCTTTTTTGGCCGGATCGGTGTAGATGCCTTCCTTGAGCACCGGTCCGAATTCATCAAAAAAAGTTTCGTATTTTTCGCCATCCATGCTGCCGAGCTGGTCCAGCACTTTCTTCACCAGGTTCTTGCGGATATTCATGACCAGACGGTCCTGCTGCAGGATTTCGCGGCTGACATTGAGGTTGAGATCCGGCGCGTCCACCACGCCTTTGACAAACCGCAGGTATTCAGGCATCAGCTCCTTGCAATCTTCCATGATGAAGACGCGTTTGCAGTAAAGTTGAATGCCGTGCTTGCGTTCCGGCTGAAAGAGATCGAAGGGGGCTTTGGCGGGAATGTACAAGAGGGCCGAATACTCCGTCGTGCCTTCGAACTTCATGTGCAGCCGGTCCAGGGGGGCGTTCCAGTCATGGGAGATGTGCTTGTAGAACTCTTCATGCTCCTCATCGGTGACCTCGTCCTTGGGCCGCGACCAGATGGCCTTCATGGAGTTGAGGGTCTCTTCCCGCATGACTTTGCGGCTGGTTTCACCGATGGGCTTGCCCTCTTTGTCCTTGATGATTTCGTTGTCGGGCAAAGGTTCGTCTTTTTCCACATCCATGACCACCGGGTAGGCCACGAAGTCGGAGTGCTTCTTGACGATGCTGCGGATCAGCCATTGATCGGTAAAATCGGGATCGTCCTTGTCGGCTTTTTTCAGGGCGAGGGTGATGGTGGTGCCGCGGTCTGCTTTTTCCGCGGGTTCGATGGTATAGCTGCCGTCACCGTGGGACTCCCAACGTACCGCCTCTTCCGCGGCCGCGTTGGCCGCCCGGGTCACCAGGGTGATTTTGTCGGCCACCATGAACGCGCTGTAAAAACCGACACCGAACTGGCCGATGAGCTCGGGCGTGAGCAGGTCGCTGTTCTGGGCCTGCTCCAACATCTCCAGAAATCCCGCCGTTCCGCTTTTGGCGATGGTGCCGATATTTTCCATGACTTCGTCGTGGGTCATACCGATTCCGTTGTCGCTGATTTCAAGTGTCCGGGCGATGGCATCCGGACGCAGTTTGATCTTGAATTCGGCGTCATCTTCCAGGACACCGGCATCGGTCTGAAATTGGAAACGCAGTTTATCGATGGCGTCCGACGCATTGGAAATCAATTCCCGCAAAAAGATTTCCTGATGCGAATAAAGCGAATTGATGATCAATTTGAGAACCTGCTGAACTTCGGTTTTGAACTGATGGGTCTGCTTGCTGGATTGCATAAACACTCCTCAATCGGTTTTATGGTGATTGGATTGTAATGATCTGCAAATTATTGGGGAATTGCCCGGCGGTTTTCGTAATTAGCAGCAAATTCAATCTGTTCTAATTCGGATTCGCGTATATAATGGGCTTCAATTCTTGATTGTCAAGACCTGGTGTCGGGGGATGGGAAGACATCGCCGATGGGGCGAACCGATGGCCAACTACATACGGGCAGGCGTTCTCTGCAAGAATGGGGTTATGGCAGGCGCGTCATGAGGGGGAACCGGATGAAGTTGTCATTGAAAACGGCGTCGGGTCGTCGTCCGGTTGTAAACAGCGATTTCGGCGGCCGGGGTCGGATGCGGTCCTGCGGCGTTGATGACAGGATCCTCTGACCGAGTGGATGAATGCCGAACGTTTGCGCCCCGATCGACTTCGCGAAATTCTGGATGGGATGAATTCGCATTTGGTCGCGAAAATCCATTCGGATCCAAAGCAACAGAAGGGGAAACCCGTACGCGCCTGCCAACTTGTTCCGACATATACAGTCTATTGGGGTGGATGTCAAGAAGAAACGCAACATGTTGCGTTTTTCAGCTTTACCATTTGACTCTTTCGGCCTGGGAAAGCTATGTAGTTCGCAGACTTGTATCCCGCAACCACACAAGAGGACGATATATGCACACCGCCATCGATCGCCACATGAACGCCGGTCTGCTGCTGATGCGACTGGGAATCGCCGCTTCCCTGCTCATTTACGCTTTGCCCCGTCTCTGGGGCGGAAGCCGCATGTGGATCGAAGCAGGAAAGGACTTGCGGTTTCTCCAGGCCGATTTCCCGTTTCAGATTGCGGGCCTGGTGCTGCTGGTCATTCAGGCCCTGGCCGGCGTGGGGTTGATCACGGGGGGATTGTTTCGCATCAGCACCATCGCCCTGGCCGTGATCTATGGACTTCATTTCGTCGATTTCATCGTGGTGGGCTACAAGACCCTGCCGCTGTACGCCGCCGCCCTGGCCTGCGCCTGTATCGGCCTGATGATCACGGGACCGGGGCGTTTTGCCGTCTCCGTTAAAATCGAAAAAAAGTAGAATCGTTCCGGCATGCGAAACAGGACTGTTTCTGCGGCCACCGCTGATACCGATATCATCTATCTCTACCACCGCCGCCCACAAGCCATCGTGCAGCAATGACCGGATGGTGGATCGTGTCGTGCGCCGCCTTATGGATTTTCATTCGAACGACAGGAGTCGGGCGAGGGAGGAGACATTTCCGGGGATCCCAGGATCACGAGGGCGGAACAGTGTTCCTGACAGGCCACCTGCAGTTCGAAGCGATCATCATCCGAAAGGGTCTGGCGGATGGCCTGAAGGGCTTTTTGCGGTGTGTTGTTGGTTTCGCTCAGATGGGCCAGGATGACATGGCAGAGCCGGTCATGCTTGATGTCCGCCAGCAGGGCGCCGGATTCCTCGTTGGAGAGGTGGCCGCTGCGACTGCGAATGCGTTGTTTCAACGGCCAGGGGTAAGGGCCGTGGGTCAGCATGCCGGGGTCGTGGTTGGCTTCCAGGACCAGCAGGGTACAGGTCTTCAAATGTTCCTTGACCATGCCGGTGGCGATGCCCAGGTCGGTGGCGATGCCGACCTTATGTCCATTCTGCGCGATGGTGAAGCCGGCAGGATCGGCGGCGTCGTGGGAGGTGGCGAACGGGTGCAGCGACAGTCCACCGATGGCAAACGGTCGGCCGATTCGGAAATGTTCCCTCCGATGGAGGCGCCCCAACTGCGGACCGGCGGCAGCTTCCGTATCCTGTGAGATATAGACGGGCAGACGGTGCCGCCGCGACAACACCCCCACGCCACGAATATGATCGGAGTGTTCATGGGACACCACGATGGCTTTCAGGTCCCCGGCGCTCAGGTCGGCCGCCCCCAGGCGCCGTTCAATTTCTACCCCGGACAGGCCGGCATCCACCAGGATGGCGGTGCGGCCGTCGCTGACATAGATGGCATTGCCTTTGCTGCCACTGGCCAGGACACAGACGGAAAGTGCGCATTTGCCTGGCGGAACGCTTGGTTGGGGCATGGAGGAACTCTTTTCAGGATCCTTTGTTCGGATTTGTTCAGAGGGTCATCGAACCCAAGGCCATTTCCATCACAGGGATCGATCCGGCCGATCAGCCCATCCCCGTACTGCCGAATCCGCCTGTATTTCGATTCGTCGGATCCAATTCATCCACGATCCGTATTTGCGCCTGGCATACACGCTGGATAATCATCTGGGCGATGCGCATGCCGCGTTGGATGGTGAAGGCTTCCCTTCCCAGATTGATCACGCCCACTTTGACTTCGCCGCGATAATCACTGTCGATGGTTCCGGGACTGTTGACGATAGTCAGGCCGTATTTCACCGCCAGGCCGCTGCGGGGACGGATTTGGGCCTCATATCCCCTGGGCAGGGCCATGGCAAACCCCGTGGGCAACAATGCGATTTCACCCGGCGCTACACATTGGGTGTCTTCGATGGCGGCATGGATGTCCATACCGGCGGCATGGGGTGTCATATACCGGGGCAGCGGAATATCGGCATCGCGCCGGGGATGGATCCGCTGGAATTCAACAAGGAGATCTCTCATGGCAGATGATCAGGGACCCAGGTGCCTGGGCCGGGTGTCCATGCAATATTGAATTGAAAAAAGACTCGCATGCCCGCGGTCAGAAAGCGAGCAGCGCTTCGAGATCGATATCCGATGCCACCGGACCCAACAAGGTAAGGGACGCCTGTTCGGGTCGAAACAGCTCTGCGGCCAGATCCCGGATGTCGTCCGCGTCGATTCCGTCGATCCGATCGATTACCGTCTGCAGCGGAACAAACTTGCCGAAGTGGATTTGATTCTGGGCCAGGCGCACCATCTGATTGTCCACGCTCTCGGTGGCCAGAATCAGGTTGCCCTTGGTGAATTCCTTGGCGCCTTCCAATTCGGCAGACGGAATCGATTCCTTTTTGAGCCGCTTCATGGCCTTGACCAGGAGATCGACGGCCCGTTCGACCTGATCCGGATGCACGCCGGCGTAGACGCCGAACATGCCGCTGTCCGCGTGGGACGCGACGTAGGAGTATACGGAATAGGCCAACCCGTGGGTCTCGCGGATTTCCTGGAACAGGCGCGAGCTCATATTGCCGCCTAAAATGGTATTCATCAGCGCACAGGCAAACCGACGGGGGTCTGTGGCAGACAACCCCAGGGTGGCCAGGTTGATGTGCACCTGCTCCAATTCACGCCCCACCGCTTGTTGTCGGGGGGTGACCCGGGGAAATTCGCGGGGCGGCAACTGGGGGCCGTTGTGGATGGTCTCGAAGGCCGGACCCACCAGGTCCACGATGCGTTGATGGTCCACGTTTCCGGCCACGGCCAGGACGATTCTTTCCGGGTGATAGAATTGGCGGAAAAAGGCGTTGATGGTTCGGGCGTCGAATTTGAGAATGTTCTCCCGGGTTCCCAGGATGGAACGTCCCAGGGGGTGGCTGCCCCAGAAGTTCCGGCCGGACAGCAGGTGCAGAAACTCCTCGGGAGAATCCTCCACCATGCCGATCTCCTGAAAGATCACCGTTCGCTCGCGCTCGATTTCGGCAGGATCGAAAGTCGAATTCAGGAAGATATCCAGCAGGATATCCACCATGGTCTCCAGGTGGGTATCCAGTACCTTGGCATGGTAGCAGGTGTGCTCCATGGAGGTGAAGGCGTTGGTCTGGCCTCCGATGGCGTCGAATTCCTTGGCGATCTGAAAGGCGCTGCGACGGGCGGTCCCTTTGAAAATCATGTGTTCGATAAAGTGGGACAGCCCGTTTTGCGCGTCGGATTCATCGCGGGCGCCCACGTTGACCCATACTCCCATGGAGACGGATCGGACGTGGGCCATCTTTCTGGAGACGACCGTGACGCCGTTGTCCAGTACGGATTTATCGATCACCGCGGTTCTTTTCCTCGTTGAGCACCGCTTTGCGGCTCAGGCGGATACGGCCGTCCTTGGAGACTTCCAGCACCTTGACCTTGATCACATCTCCCTCTTTGACCACGTCGGTGACTTTGTTGACCCGGCGGTTCTCGAGTTGCGAGATGTGGACCAGGCCGTCGGTTCCCGGGGTCAATTGGACGAAGGCGCCGAAGTCGGTGGTCTTGACCACTTTGCCTTCATAAATGGCGCCTTCTTCCGGCTCCATGGTGAGCGCCTTGACCTGTTCCAGGGCGGCTTCTCCATTTTCCTGATTGGCGGCTGCGATTTTCACCGTTCCGTCATCGGTAATATCGATGCGCGAGTCGGTTTCGCTCTGGATGGCGCGGATGACCTTGCCCCCCGGTCCGATGACGTCCCGGATCTTGTCCGGGTTGATCTTGATGGTCAAAATCTTGGGGGCGAACGGTGAAATGTCGTTGCGCGGCGAATCCAGGGCTTCCATCATTTTGCCCAGGATATGCATCCGTCCATGGCGGGCCTGTTCCAGGGCCTTTTCCATGATTCCCTTGGAGAGTTCGTGGATCTTGATGTCCATCTGCAGGGCGGTGACACCATCTTTGGTTCCGGTGACCTTGAAGTCCATATCTCCGAAATGATCTTCATCGCCCAGGATATCGGAGAGGATCACCACCTGGTCGCCCTCCTTGATCAGACCCATGGCGATGCCCGACACGGGGGCCTTGATGGGCACGCCGCCGTCCATCATGGCCAGGCAGCCGGAACAGACCGTGCCCATGGAAGAGGATCCGTTGGATTCCAGCACTTCCGAAACCAGGCGGATGGTGTAGTCGAACTCTTCACTGTCGGGCAGCACCTTCTCCAGGGCCCGGGTGGACAGGCCTCCGTGACCGATATCGCGGCGGCTGGGGCCGGTCATGCGCTTGACTTCGCCGACGGAGTAGGGCGGAAAGTTGTAGTGCAGCATGAACTGGCGCAGTTCTTCCCCGCTGAGGGTCTCGATGCGTTGCTCGTCCTGCGCCGACCCCAGGGTCAGGACGCCCAGCACCTGGGTTTCGCCGCGGGTGAAAAGGGCACTGCCGTGGGGTCGGGGCAATAGGCCCACTTCGCAATCGATGGGACGGACTTCATCGAATTTGCGGCCGTCGATGCGCCGGCCGTCATCGAGGATCATGCTGCGTGCGATTTTCTTCTGCATATCTCCCAGGATGTCGAATACTTCTTCCTTGCGGTCTTCATATTCTTCCCCCAGGGACGCATGGATTTCCGCCTTGAGTTCACGCATGGCGCCATAGCGGGCCATTTTTTCCGCAATGGTCAAGGTTTCCTTGATGCGGCCGGTGGCGGTGTCCGCCAGCTTGGCAACCAGGGCTTCGTCCTTGACCGGTGGTTCGAAGACGCGTTTGGTCTTGCCGACTTCGGCCACCAATTGCTCCTGGATCTCGATGAGCGGCTGCATGGCCTGGTGGCCGAAGAAGATGGCTTCGAGCATGTCGGCTTCGGAGGCCATCCGGGCGCCGCCTTCGACCATCACCACACCGGTTTTCGATCCGGCGACGATCAGGTTGATATCGGCATCGGCCGCCTGGTGCAACGTGGGATTGGCGATCAGCTCACCGTCCACGCGGGCCACGCGCAGGCCGGCGATGGGGCCGGCGAAATGGATGTCGGATATGGACAAAGCCGCCGAGGCCCCCACCATGGCCAGCATGTCCGGATCGTTTTCCCGGTCCATGGACAGCACCGTGGCGATCACCTGGGTTTCGAAGCGCCATTGTTTGGGAAACAAGGGCCGGATGGGGCGGTCGATCAGCCGGGCCGTCAACGTCTCTTTTTCGCTGGGGCGTCCGATTTCCCGGCGAAAGTAGTTGCCCGGAATCCGGCCGGCCGCATAGATTTTCTCCTGATATTCAACAGACAGCGGCAAAAAGCCGGCCGCACGTTCTTCATGGGCGGCCACAACGGTCACCAGCACAATGGTGTCGCCATACTGTACGACGACCGATCCATTGGCCTGCTTGGCGACCTTGCCGGTACGGATGGTAAGGGGCTGACCCCCTATCTCCGCGCTTACGATTTTTTCCATTTTTTTCTCCTCATGTCGGCGGCTGCAAACATAACCATTGTCTCGATAGTGATTCGAAGCGAATCGACGCGCCGTTGGGCAAAGCGCCTGTCGCACGAATACGGCCCGCTCCTTCTGAGCGGGCCATCATGAAAGCCGCCTGTGTTTCCGCAGACCAACGTGGCTATCGGCGTAGCCCAAGGGTTTCGATGATGGTGCGGTATCTTTGGACGTCGTTGTTTTTGACGTAGTTGAGCAGCCGCCGCCGCCGACCGACCAGCATGAGCAGGCCGCGACGGGAGTGGTGGTCTTTTTTGTGCACCTTCAGGTGCTCGGTCAGGTATTTGATCCGGTGGGTGAGTAGTCCGATCTGCACCTCGGGGCTTCCGGTATCGCTGTCATGCAGTTTATATTGTTCGATGAGTTCTTTTTTGTCCTGGGTTGACAATACCACTTTCTCTTTCCTCCTTGCGTATGGTCTTGGCTGGAATTTTGCTATGGATTAATGAAAAACACAACAATAATCGTAGTTCGTGCCGCTGGGCGAACGTTTCAGCACGGCTCTTAAATTGAATTCTCCGTCCACCACCTTGACATGGTCGCCCAGCGTGGTGTCAGCGGACCGCTGGATCGAGGCGGCAGGGACTTCGTCCTGGGTCAACGGTCGTCCGTGGGTCAGATGGGTCAATATTTCCGGGCCGGCGATGAATGTCGGCATCTGCCCCAGGGCCGTAACCATGGGAATCAAGGTTCGGTCCAGCCGCCTTTCGGGCGCCATCGACCCCAGGCCCTCCAGCGTGTGTGCCTGTTCGATGGAAAATCCGCTGTTCACCGTGCGCCGCAGGCGCAACAAATGTCCTCCGCAACCGATGGCGGCACCCATATCGGCGCAGAGACTGCGCACGTATGTCCCGCTGGAGCAGGACACCCGAAAATGGATATCGGGCAGGTTCACCTCCGAAACATCGATGGCGGCGATGGTGATCGGGCGTGCCGGTTTTCGCAATGGTTTGCCCTCCCGCGCCAGCCGATACAGAGGGACGCCTTCATGCTTCAGCGCGGCATAAACCGGCGGCCTTTGCATCTGATCGCCCACAAACCCTTTGATGATTCGAATCACCCGGTCCGCGGGCAGTTCCGGTACCGTCGTCTGTCTTGTAATCCGACCTGTGGCGTCGAGCGTATCGGTCTCGGTCCCCAAACGCAACACGGCCTCGTAGGTCTTGTTGCCATGTAAGAGAAAGCGGGCCAGGCGCGTCGCCCGGTTGATGCAACATACCAGCACCCCGGTGGCGAAGGGGTCCAGGGTACCGGTATGCCCGATTTTTCTTACCCCCAGCAGTCGCTTGACCTTGGCGACTGCCCGGGCCGACGAGAGATCCGCCGGTTTATCCAATACCACCACCCCGCTCAGTTGATTTCGCATAAGCCGGGGGCTGTTTCCGATAAGTCAATCATGATGGCCTTGATTTCATCCAGGCTGGCCGCCAAGCTGAATCCCGCCGCGCTGGCGTGTCCGCCGCCGCCGAACTGGGAGGCGATGCCGGCCACATCAACCGACCCGTCCGAACGCAGGCTGACATGGCAACGCTTGTGGCGATCTCCTTGCTTCGTCTCTTCAGCGATTTCATGGATCAGTGCAGCGACCTCGACATCCTCGATTCGTCTGGCATAGTTGATGATGCCGTCTATGTCTTCGTTCTGTGTGCCGGTGATTTTCAGCATCTTCTGCGTCAACGACATGATCGATATCTTGCCGTTGGGAGTGATCTCCAGCGAATCAAGGGCCATGTTGAGCAGCTTGATGCGTCCCAGCGAATAGTGGCCGTACACATATTGCGCCACGTCGTACGGGTTGGCGCCACAGGCCATCATCTCGGCGCAGATGCTGAAGGCGGCCTGGTTGGTATTGGAGAAGCGAAACGATCCCGTATCCGTCAATATGCCGGTATAAATGGCCATGGCCATTGGGCGATTGATCTTTACCGGCAGTAATTTTATCAACCGGTAGACGAGTTCGGCCGATGCGCAGGCATCGGCATCGATGAGTTGAAGATGGCCGAACCGCGTATTGGTCACATGGTGATCGATGTTGATGATCATGGGGGCGTTTCGTATGTGTTCGACAACCTCCCCGACGCGCTCCATGGCGCCGCAATCCAGGATGACCACGGAATCGAATTCCGCGGGGGTCGGTACGGTCTGGCCGATGGCGCTGACCGACGGCAGAAATCGATAAATCGCCGGCGTGGGGCTCTGGTTATAGACGCATACCCCTTTGTTCATGGTCTTGAGGGCAAGCCCCAGAGCCAATAGTGCGCCCACCGCATCGCCGTCCGGGTTGGCATGCGATGCCACCAGGATGGTCCGGCTGCGTTTCAGTTGATCAGCGATCTGGTCTATCATCCGATTTCACCATTTTGAGCAATTCTTCGATACGGGCGCCGTGCTCGATGGCGTCGTCGTAGAAGAATTTCAAATCCGGCATGTACCGCAATCCGAGTCGCTGGGCCAGTTCCCGTTTGACGAAGCCCTTGGCCTGGTTGAATCCTTCCAGCACGGCCATGGATTTTGCCTGTCCATGAACGGTGGCAAAGTAGATTTTGGCGATCCGCAGATCGCGGCTCACCTTTACGGCCGTGACGGTCGCCTGGGCAAGCCGGGGATCGCTGATTTCTTTTTGCAGCAATTCCGCCAGGACATGGTGGATGAGGCCGGCCACACGATCATTTCTTGCGTAAGATTTCATTCTATTCGCCAACTGTCTCAAGGCAATTCACAGGTGGATGATTTCGATTTCCGTGTCGATCATCTCCGCCAGGCCGAGGTCTTCGGCAAAATTGATCAACTTGTCGACCTTGGCGTTGATCACCTTGTGATCCGATCCGGCCAACGCGAACCCGATGTGCGCCCGTTCGTAGACATCGTTGGCGCCGACCTCCGCTACCGAAGAATTGAAGTGGTTGCGGATCTGGTGGATGATCGCTTTGACCACCGATCGTTTGCTTTTCAAGGATCGGCAATCGTGCAGTCTGAAAATGAGCACGCCGATGCCGATGACCATATGAACGCGGTCTGCAGGTCGTTTTGGCATTACTCCATTTCCGGCCGGATCTCCTCCAGATAATAGGTCTCGATCACGTCGCCCACCTTGATGTCGTTGTAGTTTTCAAGACTGATGCCGCATTCGTATCCGCTCGCTACCTCCTTGACGTCATCCTTATAACGTTTCAGGGACACGGCCTTGCCGTCATAGATGATGATGCCGTCGCGCAGCAGCCTGGACAAATTGCCACGTTCGATCTTGCCGTCGGTGACGTAGCAGCCGGCGATGGTGCCCACCTTGGGTACATGGAAAGTCTGCCGGACTTCGGCGCGACCCAGGACACGTTCTTCGAAGGTCGATTTCATCATGCCCACGATGGCGTCCTTGATCTCCTGGATCACGTTATAGATGATGTTGTGGTAGCGGATGTCCACATGTTCTTCGGCGGCCATGTCCTGCACTTTGGCATTGGCGCGCACGTTGAAACCGATGATGATGGCATCCGAAACCGCGGCCAGGGAGATATCCGATTCGGTGATGGTACCTGTTGCGGCATGGACGATATTGATATTGACCTCTTCGTTGGACAGCTTGAGTACGGAATCCCGAATGGCCTCCAGGGAACCATCCACATCGGTCTTGACAATCAGGTTGAGATCCTGCAATTCGCCTTCCTGCATCTTCTCGAACAGTTTTTCCAGACTCAGGCGGCTGTTCTTGGCCAGATCCTTGGAGCGTTGCTTCTGCATGCGGTGCTGGCTGACCTGTTTGGCATCCTTTTCGTCCTTTACCGCCACCATCTCGTCACCGGCCATGGGCACTCCGGAAAGACCGATGATTTCAACCGGGTTGGAGGGGCCTGCGCTGTCCACCTTGTCGCCGAGATCGTCTAACAAGGCGCGTACCTTGCCGTGGTGAATGCCGCAGACTACCGGGTCACCGGTTTTGAGCGTGCCTTCCTTCACCAGCACGGTGGCCACCGGTCCGCGACCCGAATCCAGCTTGGCTTCCACCACGTGGCCCACCGCCAGCTTGTCCGGATTGGCCTTGAGTTCCAGCATCTCCGCCTGCAGCAGGATCATCTCCAGCAGATCGTCCAGACCCGTCTGGGCTTTGGCCGATACCTGGACGAAAATGTTTTCGCCGCCCCAATCTTCCGGAACGATACCCAGTTCGGACAATTGTCGGGTGACGCGCTCCGGGTTGGCGTCCGCTTTGTCCATTTTATTGATGGCCACGATGATCGGCACTCCGGCCGCCTTGCTATGGTTGACGGCCTCCACGGTTTGGGGCATCACGCCATCGTCTGCCGCCACCACCAGGATAACGATATCCGTCACCTGGGCCCCGCGACTGCGCATGGCGGAGAAGGCTTCGTGGCCGGGTGTATCCAGAAAGGCGATGTCTCCTTTGTCCGTGGTTACCAGGTATGCCCCGATATGTTGGGTAATCCCGCCGGCCTCCCCCGAGGTGACGCTGGATTCGCGAATGACATCCAGCAGGGAGGTCTTGCCGTGGTCGACGTGCCCCATGATGGTGACCACCGGTGGCCGGGGAATCAATTTTGCGGGGTCATCCGTCTGTTGGACCTGCAGGATCTCCTCTTCCTCGAATGAGGCTTTTTCGATCTC
This sequence comes from Desulfobacteraceae bacterium, assembly GCA_050288425.1. Classification (GTDB taxonomy): domain Bacteria; phylum Desulfobacterota; class Desulfobacteria; order Desulfobacterales; family Desulfosarcinaceae; genus JARRKU01. Next base: position 24,274 of record JBNKDU010000002.1, read on the forward strand.
GTAGCCGAATTCGGCGGCCACCAGGGCTGCGGTTTCGAAGTCGATGGTCTGGTTGACCGTGGTCATGACCCCCAATCCCATCAGCTTGGTGATCATATCGGCGGCTTTGATGCCCATCCGTTTGGCCAGTTCGGCCAATACGATGGTTTCATCGATCTTGACCCGCCGTTTAATGGCTTTGGCAGTCGTGATCTGGGTCTTCTGCCCGGTGGCGGCGGCTTTACCCTTGGCGCCTTTGCGTCCTTTGCGCCCCCGTCCCCGTGACGAATAGAGATCCGCACCTTCGACGACGGACTTGCGTTTGAAGGAGGATTTCTTTTTTGGAAATTGCTTGTTCGCATCCGGTTCACCAATGCGGGCGCTCTTCTTTTTGCCTTTCTTCTTGCCGCGTTCTTCCTTGGCCGGAGGTTCCGGTGCCACGGGCGGTACCTGGCGCAATTGCGGTCTGTCTACAGGCGGGGCACTCGCAGCTTCGTCGGTGGCGGCCCTGGAGATGGGAGGCGCGGACTTTTCGGGCAGTTTGATGATCTTGGCCGCCGGCTCGGTCTTCTTTTTTGGCTTGGGTTCCGCTGGTGTGGGTGCAGGCGCGGGAGGCTCCTCTGCCGGGACCTCCTCGGTCGGGTCCGCTGCTTCCATGGTTACTTCGTCAACTATTTCGGGGCTCGTTTCGGGAGGCACCGCCGGTGCTTCCTCTTCCAATGGCATCTCATCCGCGAACTCTTCCGGTGTCCCTGCCGCCTCCACCTCCTCGACCCGGGGGGCTTCTACCTGGGGAGCTTCCGCTGCCGTCGCTGTTTCCGTCGCCTCTGTCGGGACGGCTTCCTCTTGCGCTGGCGCCGCCGTTTCGGCAAGCGTTTCCTCGGTCGGTTCGGCGGTCGCTTCGGTTTCCTCCTCCAGCTCCGCCTGGGATTCCGGCGTGGGTTTGGACACCTTGCGACGCCGGCGGATAACGGTGGGTTTGATCCTTTTTTCCTCTAACGAAGGAGTCGTGCCACCCTTGATAAACTCGCGGATTTGGGCTTCGCTGTCCTCCGTCAAGGTGCTCATGTGGGAATTGAGGCCAAGATCGAGCGAGCTGATTTTTTCCAGCAGCGACTTGTTGGTCATGTTGAGCTCCCGCGCCAGCTCATACACTCTTTTCTTGGGTTGTGTCATCCATCCCCCTTAATTGGAATATATTTCCAGTTTGATGCAATCAGAATTAACCGGCAGCCGTATCGTCTCCGGGTGAGGTCTCGTCATCGGCAGAGGGTTCCCCTGCCTCTTCACTGGGGGCCGTTTCGGAATCTTCTTCTTCGTCGGCCGCCAATTCCTCGGCGGCCTGTCTTTCCGCCTCGGCCGCCGCCTCGGCCGCCGCTTCGGCTTTGGCTCTGGCTTCGGCTTCGGCCGCTTCCCTTTCCGGTGCCGCTTCCACCCATTCCTGGGCACTGACCACGATTTGTTTGGCCTTGTCTTCGCCGATACCGCGGACTTCTATTAAATCCTCTATGGCTGCATTGGCCAATTCATCGGCGGAATAAAGCCCTTTTTCGAACAGGGCGTCGGCCATGACCGGGCCTACACCGCTGAGTTGCACCAGCGATTGATAACCTTTCTGCATGGTTTCATTATACTGGCTCTCACTGTTGACATCCAAATGCCAGCCCGTGAGTTTCGAGGCCAGACGGACATTTTGGCCCCTCTTTCCGATGGCCACGGAAAGAAAGTCGTCCGGTACGATGACCTCCATCAATTTGTCTTCTTCGTCTATGATCACCCGGGCAATCTCGGACGGTGCCAAGGCATTGCAGACATACTTGGCGGCATCCACATGCCAGGGGATGATATCGATTTTTTCACCCCGGAGTTCCTGGACGACGTTCTGCACCCGACTGCCTTTCATTCCCACACAGGCGCCCACCGGGTCGATGTCCGAATCCTGCGATGCGACGGCGATCTTGGCCCGGACACCCGGTTCCCGCGCCGCCCCTTTGATATCCACGATGCCTTCCGCGATCTCAGGTACTTCGGTTTTGAACAGCGCCACCAGAAAATCGGGGTGCGTCCGGGTGAGCACGATCTGCGGGCCGCGTGTTTCGTAAAGCACGTCGAGAATCAGAGCCCGAATGCGGTCTCCCCGGCGGTAGCTTTCCCGGGGAACCTGCTCCCGCACTGGCACGACCCCCTCGGTGGTACCCAGGTTGACGATGATTTCTCCGCGGTCGAAGCGCTGCACGATGCCGTTGATGATCTCGCCTTTGCGATCGATGAAATTGGCGTAAACCGCATCCCGTTCCGCGTCTTTCAGCTTTTGGATGATCACCTGTTTCGCCGATTGTGCGGCGATGCGGCCGAAGGTCGTGGCATCCATTTTCGTTCCCAGACTGTCGCCCACTTCACATTCCGGATCCAGTAAGCGTCCCTCTTGAATGGAGATCTGCAGATCCGGCTCGTCCACTTGGTCCACCACTTCCTTGAACTGGAACACTTCGATTTCGCCGCTCTCATTATTGAAATGGGCTTCGATATCGACTTTGGCGCCGAATTTCTTACGAGCTGCGCTGCGCAGCGCTTCCTCAAGGGCTTCGATCAGGATTTGGTGATCGATTCCCTTGTCACGGCTCACCTGTTCCACGACCCGTTTGATGTCTGCGATTATCATGCGATTTCTCCATTCATATTGATAAGATGCGCTTTGACGATGTCATCAAATGCAATGGACACTGATCGTTTCATCGTTGAGAATTGAACGGTCGTGCCTTTCACACCGTCCAATCGGCCGGTAAAATTTTTCTGTCCGTCTATGGCGACAGCGGTACGTATCTTGGCCTGACAACCGATAAAGCGGATGAAATCCGTAATCTTGCCCAGGGGGCGATGCAGGCCCGGCGAAGAGACTTCCAGTCGATAGGCCGAATCGATTTCCAGGCCCACATCGAGCATGTCGCTGAATTGACGGCTGATATGGGCGCAATCGTCCAAGGTTACGCCCCCGGCTTTGTCCAGATAGAGACGCAAAATTCGTCCGCCCTGATCTCCTCCCAACTCGACGTGAACCAACTCAAGGCCTTCCGCCCGGCACAGCGGTTCGGCCATTTGCCACACATGGCCCAAGATCGGATGGGCAGCCAGACCCACGATTTGAGTCGGATTCGATGCCCCATGGTCGCTCATCTTCTGCGGTACCCCTGCTCCTTTCGAAAAACAAAAACGGGCGTAAAGCCCGTCCCCCTTGGATAAGCAAATCTTAGCGTGCTGGGTACAAGTATCCGTTAATTGCCCTCCAGTCGGCCAAATTGCCTCTTCTCAGCTGAAAGCAGGCGTGTCTGGTTCCAACGCGGTACAAATGAAGAGCCGGACTTTTTGGTGGAGCGGGCAACGAGACTCGAACTCGCGACACCAAGCTTGGGAAGCTTGTACTCTACCAACTGAGCTATGCCCGCTTACCAGAGGCTCTATATAAGACAACCCATGGTTTATGTCAACTGCTTTTCCGCGATCCGCGATCAGAAGTTGTATTGTAAGACCAGTAGGTTGGGGAGATTTCGAATATTAGCCGAACACCATCTTCGTCGTGCAATGTCCGGGTCAGCCCAGCAAGTCGCGAATCTGCTGCAATTCAGCCTTCAACTCGCGCACCCAGTCTTTGCCGGACGATTCGGGTTCCATTGCGGATTTCGAGCGCAGGTGTTTGCGGGCGCCTTTGATGGTGAATTTCTGGTCGTAAAGCAGGTGTTTGATGGCCAGGATCAACTCCACCTCATTGCGGCGGTAGACGCGCTGGCCGCTCTCGGTGCGCTGGGGCTTGATGCGGGGGAATTCGTTTTCCCAAAAGCGCAAGACGGAAGCCGGGACGCCGGCGATGCGGCTGACCTCACCGATTCGGTAGTAGAGCTTGTCCGGTATCGCGTAAGGATCCGTAGCTGGCACAGACATAGGCGCTCCAAGGCAGATTGTCGCGATGGTGCGGTTGGGCGTCTCGGGGGAACCCTTTCCCAAGACCCTGGGTGGACGATCCTATCATTGCGCCTGGAATCTGAAATGACAAGCGCAATTTACTCCGGAAAGGCGAATGGGCCGCGCATGCGCTACGCGAGCCCTATGCCGGCAGATCGGCCCGAAAGCAGGAAACCAGGCGGTCCGTGATTTCCTTGTGTATCTGATTGATCCGATCGTCTTCCAGTGTTTCCGTCGTAGAACGATAGACAATGCGTAGCGAGACGCTTTTTCGATGGTGCGGCACAGAGCCGCCCTGGAACACGTCGAACAATTGCACATCCTCCACAAGGGGCTGGTTCATTTGCCAGACTTGTTCGATCAGGGTTCCGGCCTCCACCGTCCGGTCGACGATGAGGGTGGCATCGCGGTCCGTCGCCGGATATTTGGGCAGTGGCCTGGCGTGCACCGCCTCCGGAACGGCATCGGTCAATTGCTGGAAATCGATTTCGTATACATAGGCGCCCTGTTTCAGATCGTACGCATCCAGGACATCCGGGTGTACCTCGCCGATGATTCCGGCGATATGGTCGCGGATCCGGATTTGAGCCGTGGCGCCGGGCCGGGTAAAGGTACATTGCTCCGGGGGCAGCTTCGTGAAGTCGGCATCCGGGATGCGGAGCGCGTTCAACATATGCTCCACAACCCCCTTGATGTCGTAGAAGTCGCAGTTTTCCGGTTTGGAATGCCAGCCGGGAGCATGCCGCAGACCGGTCCACAGGCCCGCCAGCATTTCCTTTTCATCGGGCTGGGCACCTGCATTTTTGTGGATGAAAATCTTTCCGGATTCAAATAATTTGATGGTTCTGGATTGCCGGGCCAGGTTGCGTTGCATCGTTTCCAGCAAACCGGGAATCAGGCTCGTGCGCATCACGGCCTGGTCTTCGGTGAGAGGGTTTAGAATCCGGACAACATCGCGGCGCGCGTCGTCCGGCTTGAATCTCATCCGATCACCGGAATCCTGGTGAATGAAGCTGTAATTGATGGTTTCGGCAAAGCCCAATCCGGCCAGCAACACCCGTACCTCCTGGCGCAACGAAATCAATCGGGACACCGGAGGGCATTCGGCCGGCAGGGTGGTATGGGTGGTGGGGATGTTGTCGTAGCCCCAGCGCCGGGCCACCTCTTCCATAAGGTCCTGGGGGCGGCTGACATCCACGCGAAAACTCGGCGTGGTCACCCGCAGGATTTGATCATCTTGCCTGGGTTCGATCCCGAATTCGATGGTCTGCAGCAGATCGCCCATGGCATCGATGTCCAGGTGGGTGCCCAAAGTCCGGTTGGTGGTTTCGACACTCAGGTCGATGACCGGCGGTTGGGGCAATGCCTGCTTTACATCGATGGTGCCGCCGCTGAGTTCGCCCTTGCCCAGTTCGGCCATCAGCGCCGCTGCCCGATCGATGGCGACGAGGGTCCCGTGGGGGTCCACTCCCCGTTCGAAACGGTGCGCCGCGTCGGTATTCAGGTTCAATCTTTTGGCTGTCTTGCGAATGCTGACGGGGCTGAAATAGGCGCTTTCCAGCAGGACGTTGGTGGTGGACGATGATATCTCGGAATTCATGCCGCCCATGACGCCCGCAATGCCCACGGGTTTTTCGCCATCGCAAATCATCAACATTTCAGTTTCCAAGGTGCGCTCTTTCTCGTCCAGGGTAGTGAACTTTTCCCCTGCCTCGGCCGTGCGCACGACGATCCGCCTTCCGGCCAGCCGATCGAAATCAAAGGCATGCAGCGGCTGTCCGGTTTCCAGCATGACGAAATTGGTGATGTCCACCAGATTGTTGATGGGTCGCAGGCCCACGGAAAGCAGTCGATCCTGAAGCCAGAAGGGCGATGGCCCCACGCCAAGTTTGCGAATCAAACGGGCGGCGTACCGCGGGCAATGGCCCGGCGCTTCGATGGTGACCGAAGTGTGGTCGTTGATGTCGCCTACGGTTTCGGGAAGCTTGATTTCCGGCCGAATCATCTCCTTGCCCTGAAATCCGGCCACCTCCCGGGCAATGCCGATGACGCTCAAGCAATCGGGACGATTGGGAGTCAAATCGATGTCCAGAACCGGGTCGCGGAGGTCCAGTGCCTGGTTGAGGGGGATGCCGGGGGTCAGGCTGGAATCCAGAACCATAAGACCCGAACCGTCCAACCCCAATCCCAATTCCTTTTGGCTGCACAGCATGCCGTGGGATCGTTCCCCGCGGATGACGGTAGCCGTCAAGACCGATCCGTCGATGAATTCGGTGCCGGGCAGGGCCAGAGGCGCCAGCATGCCTGGGGCGGCGTTGGGGGCACCACATACCACGCGGTGATGTTGCTCTCCGGCTTCGACCTGACATATCTTGAGCCGGTCGGCCCGGGGATGGGGCGAAACCGTAGCGATGCGTCCCACGAGCACCGAATTCAGAAATGCATACCGGTCGTAAATCGCCTCCACTTCCAGACCCGCCATGGTCAGCATGTGGGCCAATTCTTCCGCTTCCATGGTGAGGTCGACGTAGGCCTGAAGCCAGCTGAGACTTACTTTCATCGTTCCAAAACCTTGACTGCTTCTTCGTATGAAATGTGGGTAGCTTAAAACTGCTGTAAAAACCGGACGTCGTTATCGAAATATTTGCGGATATCGTCAATACGGTATTTGAGCATGGCGATCCGTTCGACCCCCATGCCGAAGGCAAAGCCGGTATATTGAGTCGGGTCGTACCCGACATTTTCGAAAACCGCCGGATGCACCATACCGGAGCCGAGCACCTCCAGCCAGCCGGTTTGTGCGCAGACACGACATCCGCTGCCCCGGCAAATCACACACAGGATGTCGACTTCGGCACTGGGTTCGGTGAATGGAAAGAAACTGGGGCGAAACCGCAATTTGGTGGCCGGATCGAACATCTGATGCACGAAACTGGTCAGGGTCCCCTTCAGGTCGCCGAATGAGACCCGTTTGTCCACCAGCAGTCCCTCCACCTGATGAAACATGGGCGTATGGGTCAGGTCCGAATCGCAGCGGTAGACTTTTCCCGGAGCGATCATGCGCACCGGCGGCTGTTTCTTTTCCATGACCCGGGGCTGGGTGGGCGATGTGTGGGTGCGCAGCACGATGTCATCCGACACATAAAAGGTGTCCTGCATGTCCCTGGCCGGGTGGTTCTTGGGGATGTTCAGGGCCTCGAAATTGTAATAATCGGTCTCCACCTCCGGACCCTCGACCACCTCGAATCCCATCCGCGCGAAGATGTCACAGATCTCGTTGCAGATTCGGGTGATGGGATGCAGTGAACCCGAAGGTTGCATGCGGCCGGGCAGAGAAACATCGATGGCCTTCTCCTGATCGCCGGAGGCCTGTTTCAGGTTCGCCAGGGCCTTCTGGCAGGCGGTATCGATTTTCTGTTTTGCCTGGTTGGCCTTCTTGCCCGCTTGCGGACGCTCCGCCGCCGGCAGGCTGGAGATGTTGCGTAAATATCGGGTCACCACACCTTTGCGGCCGAGGTACTTTGTGTTGATGGCTTGAAGGGCATCGGCATTGGTGGCCGATTCGATGTCCTGAATCGCTTGCGCAAGGATTTGATCGATGGTTGCTTCCACTTTCCGTCTCTGCGTGAAGGTTGTGGATATGAACGGCGACCGCATCGCTACGGTCGCCGAGAGGAATGACGGACAAGTCCCAGGCGGACGTATTGACTATTGCTGGGCGGCCAAGGCGGCGATTTGCGCAAAACCGGAGGGGTCGGAGACGGCCAACTCGGCCAGGACTTTGCGATCCAGCGTCACATCAGCCTTCTTGAGGCCGTTCATGAATCGGCTGTATGATATGTCGTTCATTCGGGCGGCGGCATTGATTCGGGTGATCCACAGCCGTCGAAATTCTCGTTTGCGTTGGCGCCGGTCACGGTAAGCATACATGAGGGCTTTGTCCACCGCATCCGCTGCCGTACGGTACAATTTGCTGCGCCCTCCGCGAAAGCCTTTTGCCAGCTTCAATACTTTATTGCGGCGTCGGCGGGCTTTATATCCTCTTTTGATTCGCATTGGATTCTCCTTTTTGTGCCCGATTGCTGGTGTGTGTCAGGATCAGGCACAGCCTATCCATTGGGCAACAGCAGACGGACCTCCTTCATGTCACTGACTTTGATGAGTTGAGGCTGTCTCAGGCTTCGTTTTCGTTTGGTGGTCTTTTTCGTCAATATGTGGCTGGCATGCGATTTGGCAAACACATATTTGCCGCTTCCGGTTTTCTTAAACCGTTTGGCAGCCGACCGATTGGTTTTGATTTTCGGCATGGGGCTTCTCTCCTGTTGCGGGTGATCCAGTCGCTGTTGATTCCATTAAATTCGCATGTGCCGCCTTCGTCCGATCGCGTGTCGAAAATAGTCCCGACGCGCGCCTGGCCTTGAATTTTGACCGCACCAAGTTGAATACGACCTGTCCCGGTTTGTGTTTATTCGCTATCTGGGCGACAGCACCATAATCATGGTGCGGCCCTCAAATTTCGGTTCTTGCTCGACGGAGGCAATTCCCTCCACCTCCCTTGCAATCTGTTGCAGCAGATCCCTGCCCCGGGAGGAGAGCGAAATTTCCCTTCCTCTGAACATGCAGGTGACCTTGACCTTGTCCTTGCGTTCCAGGAACTTTCGAATGTGTCCCAGCTTGGTCTGCAGATCGTGCTCTCCTGTTTTGGGACGCACCTTGATCTCCTTGAGTTGAAAGGTCGTCTGCTTTTTCTTGGCTTCCTGCTGCTTTTTGGTCTGCTCATATTTATAGCGGCCATAGTCCATGATCTTACAGACCGGTGGTTTGGCGTTGGGGGACACCTCCACCAGATCTAGTCCGAACTCGCTGGCGGCAGCAAGAGCTTCCTGGACCGGCATGATACCGATCTGATTGCCATCCTGATCAATCACCCGAACTTCTCTTGCACGAATATTGTTGTTAATTCGGGTTCTTGGCGTTTGAGGGTATCTTGCGAATTTGTTTTGAGCTATGCGATCACCTCCTGGGTTATACGGTTCCTTTCAATTCCCGGATACCATGCTCTTCGAGGATAAGCCCATGAAAAAGGATGGTATTCGCGAATCCCTGGTTCTAAAATTTCAATTTTCTATAGAAAGGACATTAGAATTGCAAGCAAAAAATGGGAGGTTCCCGAAGAACCTTCTGCAATAGGGCTTCAGTCCTGATTCAAGGTATAGTCGGCCAGCGGGCTTCCTTTCCAATAGTCGATATCGGGATTGGAAAAGAATGCCTTGAACAGGGCCAGGCTTTCCGTCCGGCAAACGCCGGCAACCGTCCGCACCGGATTGTCGCGATACAAGGCCGGCAATCGCTGCCGGTCGCAGGCCGACCCGCCCCCCATGGCATCCTCGTATGCATAAACAATGGTCCCGATGCCGCTGATCAGGAGGGCACCAAAGCACATCAAACAGGGTTCCAGGGTCGTGTAAACGGTGACTTCGCCGCGGGCCAGCGGAAACGAGAGGCCTTCCAGCCGGCGCAGGGCGATCATTTCGGCATGTTCCAGTTCGCTGGGCGGTGTTCGCCGCGTGCCGGTCCGGGTGCCCCGGGCAATGACCTGCCCCCGATGGACCAGTACGCAGCCAACGGGAAATTCATCCCGATCCAACGCCTGGCGGGCCAATGCAAGGGCCGTCTCCATGTGACCGATATGATCATCTTTCATCGTCGCCGTGCTCTTTTCCCGAAGTCCCATTCCATTGGGATACCCTGTTTTGTGAACGTCGACAGGAGAACCGGTCATCGGTTTTCCGGATTGCGCTTGCCGGAATTTCCATGGTGCGGGACCCATCAGGGTCGGGCCAGGGCTTCGGTGTCCGCCGGTTGCGGTTCTGCAGGCAGATTGGAACGGATCAGCACGCTTTTTTGCATGGATTCCACTACGCGATCGATCTGTTCGACCCCCTGCCGGATTTCATTGATGCCATCCTGGAAGGTGGTGGCAATTCTGGGGACCCGATAGCTGCCGGCTTTGATGTTGTCCACAATGATTTTCAGATCGCCGGTGGATGCATGGATATCGTCCAGGATTTTACGAACCTGGTCCACTCGGCCGATAACGGCTTCGCCGGCATTCCGGTAAACGGTCAGGTTTTCTTGGACCAGGTCCATGGTCGCGGGCGCTTTGGCCGAGGCGATGTTGATATTGTCCAGGATGTCCCCCAGCCGATCAATATTGTACAACACCTGCTTGAGCAGGTCTTCGGATTTCAGAATCGTGCCCATGGGGCCCTTGCCGGCCTTCAGATCGTCGGCGACCTGCGCCATCAGCGTGCTGGTCTTCTCCACATTGGCCATGGTCGTGTGCAAGGGACCTTCCGGATCGTTTAATTCGTGGGCGATCTGGGCAATCTCCTGGATGGCGGTGACCACCATCTTTGCGGTCTTCTCCACTTCGAATTCGGCCAGGATATCATCGAGGGAACGTTTTTCCCGCGAGGGGATTTCCCCTCGTTCCGGTATCCGGGGCGATTGGGGGGATCCGGGGATGATGGAGACATATTCGGAACCGATCAGTGTCGGACTTTCCACCACCGCGATGGAATCCTGACGGATACGGGAGGCATATCGTTCGTGAATGGCCAGTTTCACCCGCACGCGGTCTTTTTGCAGGGTAATGTCCTTCACTTTCCCGATATCTGTCTTGAACAATTTAACGGCTGCATTTTCCTGCAGGTTATAGCTTTCCTTAAAGGTGGCGTAATAGGTGATATAGGTTTCGAACCAATCCTTGCCGCGGCCGATGACCACCAACGTGACCATAAGGAGCATGGACACGAAGATGACAAACGCGCCCACCAGCCTTTCCAGTCGTGAAAATTCCATTTCCATAGTCGATGGTACCTCTGCTCACCCACTAACGAACTTCACCGGGCCGCTTGACTCCCACAGTGGTCAAGGATCCGTTGGTAATCAATATTTTACGATTGGCGAATCGGCGGATCAGCCTGCGGTCATAAGACAGAAATACCACCGGTTTGCCGCTGTCGATCCACCCATTGAAAATCTGGGTCAATAATTCGAAGTGGGCATGACCGATATAGTCCTCGGGCCGGTGCAGCAACAACATCTCCGGCTCTTTGCTGATTTCCCGGATTACGATGGCCATCTGGATATCCATGGCGTTGAGTTCCGACGGCCGGCGGTCCAGCTTTGCGCAAATGCCGGCAGTATCGCATAAGGCCATGATTTTGTCATCCAATTTGATGGTCAGGTCGTTCTCGAAATAGTACCGTTGGATCAGGATGTTCTGGCGCAGGCTGAGGTTGCTGATCAAGGCGGTATCGGGAGCGATATAGCCGATTTTGCGTTTGCAATGGAGCATCTTCCGGTAATTGCTCAATTCCTGGCGTTTGCCCTTGAAGCGAAATTCACCCGCTACGGGATAGGTCAGGGTGGCCAGCCCCCGGAGCAGGGTGTGGGCATCGTCGAGAGTATCGGCATCGATGGTGCAGACATCGCCGTGGTTCAGGGCGAAATAAAAGCTGGCAATGCCGTTGCCGGAACCGACAGGAGGAAGCGTATAGTTGGATAATTCGATCAGTGGCGGCATGTTGATCCAAGGATTGCAGATCCGTGTGCTCCGGATCTTCTTTACAGGTAAAAGATGATCGAGATGATTCCATTGATGACCAGGCAATAGAAAAAGCATTCCACCGCTGCCCGTGAAGTGGCAATCGGAACCTCCGTGATCTGGCTTTTCATTTCCAAACCACGGTAGAGGCAGGTTACCGTAATGGTGAAACCGAACAGTATCGCCTTGGTCATCCCCACCGCGATGTCCGCTATGCTAATGGCTTTGGCGATCTGGTGCAAGAAATTCCCCATGGGAATGTAGGTGATCATCCATACCATGGCATATCCGCCGAATATGGAAATCAGATCGAATACGATGAACAATCCCAGCAGGGCCGATGTGATGCCCACCAAGCGGGGAATACAGACGATCCGGAAGGGATCCATGCCACTCATTTCGATGGCGTCCAATTCGTGCAGGACACGCATATAGCTGACCTCTATGGTGACGGCGGTGGCCGACCGCAGGATCACCATCATGGCGGTGAGAAAAGGACCCACTTCTCGGACGATCAACAGGATGGAGATGCGTCCGAAGTCGTATTGCCCCGAAAGGATGGCAAATTGGATAATGATGGCACTTCCCATGATTAATGCGATGGGAATGATAATCGGAAGGGCCTGAACGGCCGTAAAATACAGCTGTTGCACAATCACCCGGCTCATGAGCGCCCGGCCGGCTTTGGGCCGGGACATGGCCACCATGAGAATCCGGTAGGTGAATGCCAGCAGGTCCAGAATGTGGTTGACGGAATCGATTGCCTTGCGGCCGATGTAAGCGATGGCGCGTTCCATATCGTGATGGCTTGCCGCCTGGATCGGTGGATTGGTTGACTTCGTGCAAGTATTACAATATATTGTCCGACACGGTCAACCGCATTAGATAACTCCCTAAAAACAATAGATGAAAAATCTTTTCGGGCTTATTCTGTGGTGGTGATATGTGGAAGACGAAATGTGCCCTGACGCTATGGACCTTGATCATCATGGTCGGCTGCGGTCCGGATACGATATTCGTGCGGCCCGGCCTTGACACACCGGCCCAGCATGTATCCAATGGTCGCCGGTTCCTTCAACGCGGCAAACTGGACGACGCCTGCCGTGAATTCAACCGCGCCAGGGAACTGGATCCCGATTATGTCGGCGCCTATGTCGGTTTGGGTGTGGCATTGGGGCGCAAGGGAGATCTCGATGCCGGCATGGAGATCATGAAACAGGCCGAGCGACTGAGCGACAGCGCCCAGGATCGTGATGCCGTCGAGGAAGGCTATCGCCAACTCATGGAAATCAAGCGCCGAACGGAATCAGAATCGCCGAATGAATAATCACCAGGCCGGGAGCGTCGCATCCCCGAAAAACCCCGATCCTCTTGCGTCGGCTTCGGGAAAAAACTCCCCGACCCCACAATGAATTCACGGGCCAGCGTCCGGGGTCAATATCGATAATGTTCCGGCTTGAAAGGCCCTTCCAGTGGAATGCCCAGGTAGTCGGCCTGTTTGGCGGTGAGCTTGGTCAGCTTGGCACCCAGGCGCTCCAGGTGCAGCCGCGCCACTTCCTCGTCCAGCCGTTTCGGTAACGTGTAAACCTTCTTTTCGAGTCGGTCGGCGGCCAGGCTGATTTGGGCGAGGCATTGGTTGGTAAAGCTGTTGCTCATCACAAAACTGGGATGACCCGTGGCACAACCCAGGTTCACCAGACGGCCTTCGGCAAGAACGATAATCGACCTTCCCGATTTGAGGGTCCATTTGTCCACCTGGGGTTTGATATTTTCCCGGCGGCATTCCGGGGTGCTTTCAAGATAGCGCATGTCGATCTCACTGTCGAAGTGACCGATATTGCAGATGATCGCTTCGTTTTTCATCATTTCCATATGCCTGCCGGTGATCACATCGCAGTTGCCGGTGGCGGTGATAAAAATGTCACCGGCGGAAGCGGCTTCCTCCATGGTGGTAACTTCGTATCCTTCCATGGCCGCCTGCAAGGCGCAAATGGGATCGATCTCGGTGATCAGCACGCGGGCGCCGTATCCTCGCATGGATTGGGCGCAACCCTTGCCCACATCTCCATAGCCGCAGACGACGACCACCTTGCCGGCCGCCATCACATCCGTGGCGCGCTTGATCCCGTCCGCCAATGACTCCCGGCAGCCATACAGGTTGTCGAATTTGGACTTGGTGACCGAATCGTTGACATTGTAGGCCGGAAACAGCAGTTCGCCGGACTGTTGAAGCTGGTAGAGACGATGTACGCCGGTGGTGGTCTCTTCGGAGACACCCTTCACGTTTCCTGCGATACGGGTCCAAAAGCCATTGTCCCGGGCATAGCTGACCTTCAATCGCGAAATCAGGCAGCGCATGTCCTCGCTGTCGTAATCCTTGTCCAACAGGGAGGGGTCTTTTTCCACCTCCACCCCCTGATGAATATACATGGTGGCATCGCCGCCGTCGTCCACGATCAAGTCGGGTCCGCTTCCGTCCGGCCAGATCAGCGCCTGCTCGGTGCACCACCAGTATTGGTCCAGGGTTTCGCCTTTCCAGGCAAACACGGCGGCGGCTCCCTTTTCAGCCACGGCAGCCGCGGCATGATCCTGGGTGCTGAAAATATTGCACGAGGCCCACCGGATATCGGCGCCCAGGATTTTCAGGGTGTCGATCAGCATGGCCGTCTGTATGGTCATGTGCAGACTTCCCATGACCTTCAGCCCTTTGAGCGGCTGTTGGAGCCCATATTTTTCCCGGACCGCCATGAGTCCGGGCATTTCTCGCTCCGACAAGGCCATCTCCTTATGACCCAGCGATGCCAGGGAAATATCGGCGACTTTGTATGGCAATTGAGGGTCGAGTTCCAGAGAACCCGATGGGGTCTCCAGTTTGGTTGCTACCGTCATAAAATCCTCCTTGGTTTGGTTTGCCGGAATTTCTAACGACAAACCAGGGGGCCGCGCATGTGCCTCCCCGCCCCCGTTGTCAGCTGAACCGACTCGTCGAAAAGACTAAAGACCCGACCGTTCACGAATCTTCTCGGCCATTTTGGTGCTTTCCCAGGTAAATCCCGGCTCGTTGCGGCCGAAGTGACCGTAGGCCGATGTCTGCCGGTAAATGGGATTCAGCAGGTCAAGGTATTCGATAATGGCCGCCGGACGCAGATCGAACACGTCGGCGATGATTTCTTCCGCCCGGCTTTCCGGCAGGTTGCCCGTGCCCATGAAATCCACCATGATGGATACCGGTTCGGCAACACCGATGGCATAGGCGATCTGGACTTCGCATTTTTTGGCCAGGCCGGCCGCCACCAGGTTCTTGGCGACATGGCGGCCCATATAAGATGCACTGCGATCCACCTTGGAAGGATCCTTGCCGGAAAAGCAACCGCCCCCATGGCTTCCCTGGCCGCCATAGGTGTCGACGATGATCTTGCGGCCGGTCAATCCACAGTCGCCCATGGGCCCGCCCACCACGAAACGGCCGGTGGGATTGATGAAATAACGGGTATCACCGTCGATCATATTCGCTGGAACGACCTTTTTGATCACCTCTTCGATAATCGCTTCCTGCAGATCCTCATGGGTGATGTCGGGCTTGTGCTGCGCAGAGACCACGATGGCGTCGACCCGGATGGGCACGCCGTCTTCATATTCGACGGTGACCTGGGACTTTCCGTCGGGACGCAGAAAGTTCAGGGCGCCGTTTTTCCGCACCTTGGCCAGTCGGCGGGTCAGCTTGTGGGCATACATGATGGGCATGGGCATCAGCTCAGGAGTTTCGTCGGTGGCATAGCCGAACATCAAGCCCTGGTCGCCTGCGCCTTGATCCTTGAAAAGCCCTTCTCCCTTATTCACCCCTTGGGCAATATCCGGTGACTGCCGGTCGATGCTGGTCTGTACCGCGCAGGTACGCCAATCAAAGCCCATCTGCGAAGAGTTATATCCGATATCCGCGATGGTGCGGCGGACGATGTCAGGCATGTCGACATAACAGCTCGTGGTGATCTCGCCGGCGATAAACGCCATTCCGGTGGTGACCAGGGTTTCACATGCCACCCGGCAGTTCCTGTCCTGCTCCATGATCGCATCCAGCACCGCATCGGAAATGGCGTCGGCCACCTTATCCGGATGTCCCTCGGTAACTGATTCGGATGTGAACACAGATCGCTTCAAAGTCATGGTATCTCTCCTGGGGCTAAGGATATGGATATGATGGATTGTCCGGGGCCCAAGGGGGCGTGCCCGTCTCAATGCTCCTCGATATCATTAGAAAACGCCTGGACCATGGTGCGCGATTGTCAACGTTCGATTGAAGTCACTGAAATTTCCGGTCAAGGTGTTCTTGTGTTCTTGAATGAAGGCAATGATCGTGACCGTCCCGCATCGTAACCCCCAACCCTATATATGCGGTTCCGAAAAGTCAAATGCCGACCCATCGGGCAGGCAAGATGATCGGCCCGGGTCATGTTTCCTGGACACGGCCGGGGTCCCGGGCGAGCGGTGGTTCCCATCACGATTTCGGTTGAGCCAGGCGCACGATGGTATCCACGGCCTGGTCCAGGGGTACTTTGGCCATATTCAGGACGACATGGTACAATTCCGGCTGATCAAAGTCCTGCTTTCCGATTTTGCGGTACAGGTTGGCGCGGCGCTTTTCCTCGCTTCTGACGACATTCGTCGCCTGGCTATATCCCAGGTCGTAACGTTCCTCCATGAACTTGACCCGGTTTTCGAATGAGTTGATCAGCAATACGTGAAAGGCGTCGGGGTGATCATTGAGGATATACTGGCTGCCCCGGTCGAGAAACAATACATCGCCCTCCTCGGCCATCTGGGAGATGATGAGCACCAGATAGTCGATGTAGATCTGCTCGTCGATGTATCCGTAATCATCTTTCAACACGCGCTCCAGCAAAGGTTTGGAAACCATTTTGGTGACGATGCGGGACAGCCGCCCGCCCGCCTCTTTTTCCACCGATTCCACCCATCCGGGTGAGACCTTCGCTTTTTCGGCAATGATCTGGACGATGTCTTCGTCGACAAAAGTATAATCCAGTGCGTTGGCCACGCGTTTGCCGATGGTTTTCCCGCCGGCGCCAAATTGTCGTGAGATGGTGATGACGGCCATGCTCGCCCCCTTCTTTTTTGGATGTTGCTCCGTGACTGTGTAAATGTCAATATGGTATCAACCGCCGCACAACTGGTCGGTTCTTTTCTCTGCCTCCCCGTTGAGCCGAACCATCGATGCGATGTCCTTGCAATCAGCACCTCCCCGAGCTGGGGTCGTGCCCGGTCAGTTCTTTTCCGGGTGGGATCACCAGCGTGGGGTAATCCGATTTTTCGGCAATGTTCCTGGTTGTGCTGCCGAGCCACCTTTCCCTGAACGCCGACTTGCTGGAGGATCCCATGACGATCATGCTGGCCCGGCGTTCGCCGGCGGCTTTTTCGATTTCGGCCTCCGGATCGCCGACATACAAGTGGGCGCTGGTCTCGATTCCCTCCGCCTTCAGGGAGTCTGCGATTGCCTCCAGGTCGGCGCGCAGTTCCCTGCGTACCTTTTGAATCTCCATGGCCGAACCCTGAAGTTTTTTTTCATCGACCACATGGATGACCGTCACATCCTCGATAACGTTTTTAAGCCCCGTCAGATAAGCTTCCGCCCGCTTGCTGGCCGGCGACCAGTCCGTGGCCAGCAGAAGCCTCTTAAAAGGATTTTCCAGCAAGCCGATCTTGTTGTTGAGCGGCTTGTAGACCAGAACCGGTACTGAGGACTGGCGGATAATTTCCGCGACATCGGATCCGGAATAGAGCTGGTCCAGGAAATGCTTGTGTGAACGACCGATGACGATGAGGTCGGCGGCTTCCTTCTGTGCTGCGTCGATGACCTGATGGATCAGGTTTCCCACCAGGATATAGACACCTACCTCCAAGCCCTGTTCGAACAAGTCTTCGGCCCAATCGATAAATCGGATGTTGGCGGCTTCCCGCAGCCTGACGGCTTCCGATTTCTTGTAGCCCACCCCTCGTTGCATGGCCACTTTTTCTCTCTCGATGACCCTGGTCAGCACCACGTGATTGAGGGCTGCGGTACGCAGGCACAGCAAGCTTTGCAATGCACGAAAGCTCAAGTCGTTGAACTTGGTGACAAACAACAGCTTGCGGATTTCCATTGGTCATCATCTCCAATTCATTGGTTCCCTACGGCAAGGCTTTTCTGATGGCCGCGGCCAGCTCTTCGGCATCCACCGGTTTTTCCAGGTAGGTCATCGGTTCCGGAACCTCGGCTCCTCCAAATTCGGTAAGCGCTTTTTGAGACCGTAAAAACGACTTGCGCGCGATCCCGGAAAGGATGATGATCGGGATATCGGCAAGTTTGGCATCGGTTTTCAGGTTCCGATAGAGACGGATTCCACTCTCGCGCGGCATCAATACATCCAGGATGATCAGGTCGGGCTTCTCCTTTTGCACGATCTGCATACCTTCTTCGCCATTGGTGGCCTCCAGCGGGGTGTAACCGTTTTCTTCCAAGACTGTGACGCTGAACAACCGCACATCCGGATCATCGTCCACGACCAAAACTTTTTTGCCCATAAGATATCCTCCCTATGTACTTGATTCCTTGGAATTGGTTTGCCTGTTTGCCTTGCTTCATATCTGTTTTGGGGCGATGTGTTCAAGCCCTAAATGGTGCGGACGAATCCGAATGCCGCACTCAAGTTGTTTCAGGAGGCCGTCACCCTTTCGTTTGCAATCCCGGCGGTGGATATCGATCCATTGGGATCGGTCCATGGGAACAGCGGCAGATGCCGGCGAAATCGCACCTCCGGTTAAAGGGCGGCCGCACGGGGGACGCCGTTCCAATTGGCGGGGCGGTCCGCTAATAGAAGATCAGGGTAATGATGACGAATGCCGGGATCAGAAAGGTCAGTGTGTATTTCAATATATAACCGAAAAAACTGGGCATGGGTGTTCCGGCCTCTTCCGCAATGGAGCGGACCATGAAATTCGGCGCATTGCCGATATAGCTGCATGCCCCGAAGAATACGGCTCCGGTGGAGACCGCTTTCAAATAGATACTGTTATCCGTCATCAGCAATGCCACGGCCTGGTTCTCGGGCACGCCGGCATATAAACTTCCCAGGGCGGTATTGAAAAATGCAAGATAGGTGGGGGCGTTGTCCAGGAAGCTGGAGAGTGCTCCGCAGATCCAGAAGTAGTGCACCGGATCTGTGAGTCGGTATATCAGGACGGCCAGTGCGCCTTCCGTCCCGGCCTTCAGGATGAGCAGGCAGGGGATCATCGTGATGAAGATGCCGATGAAGAGATAGGCGACCTCCTGGATGGGGAACCAGGTCAATTCGTTGTCCTGACGAATGGTGGTTCGAGTGGTGGCCAGGGAGAGGGCACCCATGAGGATGAGAAATACGTCGCGGACCCAGTCCTGGACGCCGCGAAGGATACCCAGGGTGTTCCATTCTCCCCAATCGACGCTGCCGCTGAGCAGGACGGCGCCTACGATGCCGGCCAGGAAGACAAAGTTGTGTGTTCCCTCCAAAGCCAGGCGGGTCGGTGTTTCCGCCGATGTCGGCGGCAAGGGCTTGTGGGCGGTCTTCGCCTCCCGGCAGAAAAAGTAGATATCGATGACAAAGAAAACTCCAAGCAACAAGCCGGCCGTACACAGCATGTGCGGGCCGATTTTCATGGTCCAGAAGAAATCCACTCCCTGCAGGTAGCCCAAAAAGAGGGGCGGGTCTCCCAGCGGGGTAAGCGCACCACCGATGTTGGCTACCAGAAAAATGAAGAAAACCACCATAAAGGTTCGATTGCGCCGATGCTGGTTGGCTCGCAAAAAAGGACGGATCAGCAGCATCGACGCACCGGTGGTTCCCATCCAGGAGGCCAGCGCCGTTCCCGCGATCAGCATGCCCAGGTTGACAATGGGCGTGCCGCGCAACGTGCCCCGCAGCAGGATTCCCCCGGAGACCGTGTAAAGTGACCACAACAGGATGATGAACGGAACGTAGTCTGCCAGCAGAATGTGAAGAATTTCATGAAAGGCGGCCGTCCTGTAAGCGATGGTGAAAGGCACAGCCAGACACAAGGCCCAGGCGCCGCTGATCTTGCCGAAATGTCGATGCCAGAATTGAGGCGCCGCCAAGGGCCAGAGTGCGATGGAGAAAAGCATGCCGGCAAAGGGCAGACAGCTCCACAGCGGAAGATCACTTCCCAGGCTGTGACCGACCTGTCCCCCCTGCGCCGATCCATATCCGATGACTGTTTGCTGTTCGCCGTCATGCAAGGCGGGTGCGCCGGTGGCCGCCGGGGCCGCAGCCGGCAAAAATGCAACCAAGGCAAGCCCGACGCAGATCAGCAACAATAGGAGGCGAAAGTAATTCCGGGTGCGGCATGCGGAGCCGATCATGGCAATCTCCTGTTATCCCCAACGTTGCATAAAAAAGATGGCAAAAGGGCAAATAACCCTTATGAGCCTTGGATCAAAGTCATATCTGGTGCTGATGTCAGCAATCAATCACCGGTTCACTGAAGGATCGGGTCTATTATATGCCATCTTTTTTCCCCTTCGGGAAAGCCGGAGGGCGTAAGTAACGGCGTTGCCAAGGGCTTGCAGTAGATTGACTACGGCTGCGCCCTTGGCGCCTTGGATCTGAAGCCCTCCGTCTTTTGCAACATTGGGGTTATCGCTTCCCGGCAATTGGAGGGGCCCTTTCACGCTACCGAATCGACCATCGTTGGCTGATGTCGGGAAGACATCGGGTGAGACCTTTGTGTCGATTCATGCACGCACCGATCATCTTGATGTGGTTTGTCAGGCCCTGGGGGATCAAAGTACGGATGGATCGATTCCGCTTGCCGCTGGGTGAAACTTGCCCTGGTAATTCGTCAAGAATCGTAATGAAAAAGAAAAGATAGGTCAAGTTGAAAAACCATATTCAGTCACTGTATCGGATTCGATAAATATTTACTTCACGTTCCTTGACAATGCGATCATCTTTATGTAACTCTCCGCTGCTCAAGCTGGATTCATTCATACATTCAGCCCGATGATGCCGGCAGAAGGGAAACCATCGACGGCTAAGTTGAGCATTTACTGATGGATTGCCGGCTCCGAGGTGGGGAAATCTTCTTCCGAGATGTTGTTCGATTATAAAAAAATTAAAACCTGGGCTCCCCACCTCCAGATCGTGATGCAGCTTGGGTTGACCATGGTCGGATGCATCGCTTTCTGTTTTTTTATCGGCCTGTATCTGGATCGTTGGCTGGGTACCAAGGGTATACTGATTGCCATTTTTATCTTGCTCGGCGTAATCGGCGGTGGTATCACCGCCTATCGTCAGATCCAAGAGATCCTGGATAGTGAAAAATAAAACTTCTACAGCCGGCAACGCCGCCATTTCAGACATGCGCCTAGAAGCCATTCAGCATGGTTCTCCTTCCGCCGGGACAGACCCCCGTCAACCCATTCGCCAGGCCCTGCGACGGCATTGCACCGCCGCCCTGATTCTGGCCATCGCCATCGGGGGGCCGATGATTCTCGCAGGCTATCGCCCCATGGGCAAGGGATTGATCCTGGGGTCCATTTTCAGCGTGATCAATTTCATCCTGATGGCAACGGCCCTGCCCATGCGATCCGGACTCGGCCCAGGCAAAACGTTTGTTTTTTCCCTTGGTTCCATCTATTTCCGGTATGCCGTGATGGCCATGCCGCTGATCTGGGCGCTCAAGCGGGAATCCGTGGACGTATTCGCAGTCGCCGGCGGGCTGTTTATGGTTCAGGTCGCCATTCTCGGCGATCAACTATGGACCCGAATGCTCAATCCACTGAGGTAAAGAATCGATATGGGAAATCTTGGAGAGCTTCATCAACTCATTGTTTCCATGGCCGGATTGAAGCTGGTGTTCAATATCGAGCCCATTGTCATGAGCTGGATCGTCTTCGCCATCCTGATCCTTTTCGGTGTCATGGCCACCCGGAATCGCAATATCATCCCCCAGCGACTGCAGATCGTCGGTGAGATGATCGTGGGACAGTTCTACCAGCTCACCGAAGATGCCATGGACAAGCAACAGGCGGAAAAATACGGTCCTCTGATCTGCTCCCTTTTTCTTTTTCTGGCCTTTTCCAACTGGCTCGGGATCATTCCACATCTCGAAGAACCCACCAAAGACCTGAACACCCCCTTGAGCCTCGGGCTCATGGGTTTCGTGCTGGCACACTACGCCGGCATCAAATCGAAAGGGTTCAAAGAGTATGCCCGCGAATATTTCCAGCCCATGTTTTTGATGATGCCGCTGAACGTCATCGGTGAGCTGGCCAAAATCGTATCCATTTCATTTCGTCTTTTCGGCAATATCATGGGCGGTTCCATCATTATCCTGGTGGTATCGCATTTGACCTACAGCCTGGTATTGCCTCCGTTTCTCAATGCATTCTTCGGCCTGTTCGTGGGCACCATCCAGGCGTTCGTGTTCACCATGCTGACCATCGTCTATATTTCGGTACAGATCAAATAGGAGATCAAAAGGAGGACAAAATGGCAATCGAAGGAATTGATTTGGTAAAAGCAGCGGCGTTTCTGGGAGCAGGAATCTCCATGGGATTGGGAGCCATCGGACCGGGGGTGGGTGAAGGCATGGCCGCAGCCAAGGCCTGTGAGGCCATCGGGCGCAACCCCAAAGAGGCCGGCCTGTTGACCCGTACGATGCTGGTGGGACAAGCCGTCTCGGAATCGACCGGTATCTATGCCCTGGTAATCGCCTTGTTGCTGCTGTTCGTCGTCTAACCATGAAGGTGGGTTCTCCATGGAAGTCGTTCAAAATATTGCCTTAATCAGCATCAATGCCACCATGGTGGTCCAATTGGTATCCTTTCTGATCTTCATGGCGGTCTTTAACCGGATCATGATCCGTCCCCTGCGCGCGATCATGAACGAAAGACGGTCCGTCATTCAGAAGGTGGGGGATGACCTGACAGCGGCCGGCGAGGCCTTCGACCAGATTGCCGACCAGATAGAGCGCCAGGAGGCCGATGCTCGCAGCGCGGCCTTAAAGATTCGGGACAAGGTCGAAAACGAAGGCCGCCAATCGGTAGCCGATTTGCTGGGCCGCACCCGGGAAGAAATCTCTGGCCTGCAGTCTGCAGCCCAGTCGGAGACCCTCCGCAAACTTGCGGAGGCCCGTGAAAACATTCAGTCCGAAGCGGAATTGATCGCCGACCGAATGATTACCGCCTTGCTGGGTACCGGGAGGGTAGCGTGAGATCCAAGGTTTCTGTTTGGCTTACTTATAGCGCAGTGTCGGTAGTGGTGTTGTCCGCCAGCCTGTGGGCTGCCGATGCATGGGCATTGGCCCATGAGGGTGCACCCGCGACGGTTTTTGGGACGGGGCTCCATCGCTCGATCTGGGATCTGGCCCTGAAATATATCAATTTCATCATCCTGGTGGTCGTGATCGTGAAATACGCCCGTGAACCGCTCAAGGATTTCCTCATGGGCGAGCGAACGAAAACCGCCCGAACCATCGAACAGGCGGAGGAGAAAAAGCGCCTGGCTGAAGAGAAATTACGAGAAGGCCAGGAGCAGTTGCAGATCAGCGAAGACCGGTTGGCGCAGATTCAGGAGCGCATCGTCACAGAAGGCGAGCGGCGCAAAGAGCAGATGATTGCCGACGCGCAGGAGGAGAGCCGGCTGATGATGACGGCCGCGCAGAATCGGATAGAAGGCCAGATCCGGGAGGCATATGAAACCATTCGTGGCGAATTGATCGATTTGGCCTATGAGAGCGCGCTGGCCCGATTGCCGGGTATTGTGACCGCCACGGATCAACAGGACCTGGTCCGCGCCTGGTTGGATGAGGCCCAGGCCTTGGCCGGATAAAGGCTTCAATAGCCAGGACGAGAGCCCCTGAAGGCCCTTTCCGCAATCCCCTCCTGCCCTATATTTTCTCCCATCCCATCGTCGACAGACTCGTGACGCCGGTTCTCAAGCCCGCAACAGGCGGTCCGACAGCCGGCGTCCAATATAAAGGATGGCCTCCACCTTGAACAGCCAGCCCCACAGGGCTGTCAGGACGACGAACAATACTCCGACGGCAATCATGACGCCGACATCCGTGAGCGTGCCGGCTGCCCCGATCCACAGGCGCAAGTACCGGTGGACACACCACAGCAGCCCGCCGATGGGTAAGGTCGCCATGAGGTGGTGACCGTAGGAGCGATAAACGGCTCCAGCGGACTTGTTTTCGCTGTATCGGTTCCAGATGGCAAACAAGATCCACACTTGCAGCAAGGCGGAGATCGAAATCGCCAGCCCGACACCGGGAACTCCCATCAGACGCATTCCCAGCCAATACAGGGGCAGGCTCAACCCCACCGCCAGCGTACCATAGATGGCCGGCAGCAGGGTATTCTGCATGGCGTAGAATCCTCGATTGACCACCGTCTGGGCGGCAAACGCCACCGTTCCCGGTAGCAGACCGGTCAGGGCCAGCGCCGTCATCTTCGTATCTCCGACTCCGAAACGTCCCCTTTCAAAAAGCAATCGTACGATCTCATGGCGCATCACAAAAACCCATGCCGATACCGGCAGGACCAACGCCAGGTATCGCAAGGCCAGGTTGAACAACCGGTTGAGGTCATCCATTTTTTTTTGAGCCGCCATGCGGGCCATGTCCGGGTAGGACGCCACGCCGATGGCCTGGCCGAAAAAGCCCACCAGCAACATCATGATCCGAAGGGCGTAGTCGAGCCAGGCGATGGCGCCTTCCGGCAGAAAGCTGCCGAAGAGCTTGGAGAATATTTCGGTGGAGAAGATCATGGTCAAACCCAGCATCAGCGGCAGGGTCAGGAAAATATAGCGCCGCAGATCCGGATGGTTCCAGGTCCAGTCGGGTCGATAGTGCAGACCGGTTTTCCAGACACCCAACAGCTGAATACCGAAATTGCCCAATATGGCGCCTCCCAGCGCTCCCCAGGCAAATCCCACGACCCCGATGCGGGAACCCATGAGCCAGCCCCCCGCGATGATTCCCAAGTTGTAAACGATGGGTGCCAGGGCCGGGATAAAAAACTGCCGCCGGGCGAACTGGACGGCCATCAACATCCCCCCGACAAAGAAGAAGAGTTGGGCGGGCAGTGTAATGCGCGTCATATGTACGGCCAGGGCCAGAAATTGGGGATCGTCGCGCCCGGGTGCCAGCAGCGGCACGAGCCGGGGCGCCAACAGCATGGCACCGGCCACCAGGAGCGCCATCAGTGCGCCGAACAGGGTGAGGATAATGGAGAAGATCCGCCAGCCTCCGTCCTCGTCATCCAGGGCCAGATACCCGGCAAAGATCGGGATGAAGGTCACCGACATGAACCCGCTGGCCAGGATGTGATTGAGGATTTCCGGCAGAATGAAACCCACGCGGTAGGCGTCAACGGCCGCATCGGCGCCAGCCACGGCGGCGATGGCCATCTCCCTGAAAACGCCTGCCACCCGGCTTAGGAAGATGCTGCCCATCATGATCAGGGCGGCCAGGCCGACGGTTTGTTGAGTGCGCTGGTGCATGGATACTCCCGGTTGCGGTTGCGGGTATTTAGCGTCAAATGGCGACCGGACGCAAGGCTATTCCTGGTGGCGCCGACCGGTCTTTTGACAATCTATGTCATTTTTTTTTGCATTTTGCGTCAGATAATTGGTGACGGCCGGCCGAGACCGGTATGGGATCGCGGGATGAATCGAGGAACGAAGCGATGGATACATTCATTTCACCGGTCTCTTCCGACAGCAGCGGCGATCGCTCAAGACCGTCGTTTCATAAGTCAACCCCTGGCTTGTTTTTTGCAAATTTAAGAATCGAAACGGTTTGGGCCCTGGGCCTGAACAAATTCTTGAGCCCGAGACCGGGATTTGCATCATGACACGAACCTTTACACGCTTGATTTTAACTATACTGGCGGGCACTTTGCTTCAGCTCCACACCGGTGATCTGTTGGCCGCCAATCCTGCGCCACGTTCTCCGGATTATGCCAGACTGCTGGATTATATTGCGATTCAGGATCTACAAGGACCACTGGTGGCATTCGGCGAAGATGAAGAGGAATTCGATCGCCAACGCAACCGGGAAAATATCGATTTTCTGAATCACCACAAAGAATTACTGGAAAACATTCAGTCGCGCTTGCAAAACGAAAGCCTCAACTGGCGACTGGGAGCGTCCTTCAAGAGATTGCTGGTCGTTCCGGAAAATCGGCAAGGCTATGCCCGGTTATTCGAACAATACTGCCGTGAATCCATAGACTATCTGCTTGCGCGGGTTCATATGCCCAATCCATACTCCGCCATCACCACATTTCACGGAACCTTGCCCCAGCCCCGGCAAGGGACCGATGGGGGCGTGACGGCCTATCTGGTCCATAACATCGCCAACGAGTATATCGAAGAGTATCTCTTTTTCAAACAGGCCGACGATCCCCGGAAGGTCCGCATCAAGTTGAGCAATCGCGAATTCGACAGCAAGATCGGCTCCTACACGTCAAAGCTGAAAATCGGCGAAAACAGCCAATACAAGTTCATCCGTGAATCCTATACCTTGTGGCAAAACAGTGCCGACATACCATTCAATGTGTTTATTGTTCCCATTGAGGAGACATTGCATATTCTCCTGCGGCCATCCACCGAAGCGGCCATGCAATCCGAACTGGAGGACATCGAACCCACCAGGTTGGAGCAGGTGCAGGCGGTGATTAATCAATGGATGGCGGTGGAGGAAGCCATTGTCGGCGGCGTGGTCCACCAGGTCATGCCCGATTTGATGTCGCATTTTATCGGCAAACGGGCGGAGGATCTCCTGGCGGATGCAATGGATGCCAGGAACGCCCACACACAATACCGCCTTCTCGACAACGGCATCCATCTTGTACAGGCGATGGGAGAGGAAGCCTCCCTGACCTTGTACCGCCAGGATCCGGAAAAATTCAGGAACTTGATGACCCAGGGCTCATTACCGGTCGCCTCCGTGGAAAAATCTACGGTTTCTTTCCCCATGAACTGACCCATCTTTCCCGAGATCAGGGCCACCTCCTGGAAGCGGCCGACGGTCCAGTGCCTCCCAGGACCGTGCAATCGACCATCTGCTTGACTTTGCATGGATAATCAGTGTATCGATGGATCACGTCACCGGTCCGAGGCTAGTTTTGTAAGCGACGGGACTGATGGTATGCGACCCGATACCTGGATGGTGATTCAAAGCCATTGTGACCGGCCAATCATACCTCAAGTGCCGTTGAATACCCATTGACGGATCATAGAACCCGATTGTCCGGGTTTATCCATTTACAGCCATCGATATATCGATACAGGCGAATCCCACACAGAGGGAGAGACTTTGCAGGAATCCACGTTAAATCGATCGGTGGTAATTGCCGACATCGCCGACAGCAGCCGATTTTACGAACAGGCAGGCGACAACCAGGCCCGGCGCATCTTAATGGAATTGCTTGGTGAATTGGCGGATGTGGCCCGCAAGAACAACGGTGAATCGGTTCGAACCTATGGGGATGAGTTGATGTGCGCCTTCGCATCCGCGGATGACGCCGTCACGGCGGCGTCCGGCATGCATCAGGTCGTTGCAGCGCATTCACCCCATCGATGGGGTGAGGTAGGGACGATCCGCCTCTACATACGAATCGATACCGGTACCATCATCCGCGCGGGCAACAAAATGTTCGGCGATCCGGTAAACTCGGCAGCGAAAATGAAGACCTTGGCCCGCCCCGGTCAAACCCTGATTTCCGAGGCCACGCGCCAATGCCTTTCCGTGAATCACAGAAACCAGACCCGTCAAGCAGGAAAAATGCCCACCAAAAGCGAGGTCGGAACCTTCGCCATCTTCGAATACTTTCACCAAGAGGAAGAGGCCACTTTGGTCATGGAATTTCCCCGCAACCTGATTGCTCCCGCCATGGTGCTCGAGATCAGGATGGGCGACCAGCGGTTGGCCCTTGACGAAAAGGGCGCCGCCATCACCATCGGTCGGCTGCCCACCAATGATGTGGTTCTGAGTTATGCCGGCGTTTCCAGGCTGCACGCAAAAATCGTACACCGGCGAGGAAAATTCGTGCTGGTGGATACCAGTTCCAATGGAACCTATGTACACATGGCCCATCGCGATGCGGTTTACATCAAGCATGACGAGTTGCAATTATACGGCAGCGGGGTGATCTGCCCGGGAAAATCGGCGACACCCGAATCTCCGGGCGCCGTACATTTCGAGATCCGCGACCATACCTGAAGGGCATCTCTGCCCGATCTGCCTGACCGATTCCCTGCTTTCCAGTCGGCAGGCTCCCGATGAACATGGCGAAGGTTGCTATTTCCCGCCTGGGGCAGCGGTTGCCAGTTCCTGGTGCAAAAAGTCTATGAACGCGCTGCTCAAGGGGGAAGGGCCGCGCTGCCGGTGGGTCGTCAGGTAGAAGCTGCGCTTCAGTTCGATTCCACTGACATCGATGGCCTTCAACAGTCCCGCCTGGATATCATCGGCAACCGCAATTGTGGAGAGGATGGAGATGCCTACGCCGTTCTTGATGGCCTGGCGGATGGCCTCGGTGCTGCCCATCTCGGCCACGATCCGGAAATCGGAAATGGAGCGGCCGGCCGCCTGCAATTGCTCTTCGATGGAGCGCAGGGTTCCGGAACCCGATTCGCGTATGATAAACGGTTCGTGGACCAGATCCGCCAAGCCGATTCGGCGACGGTGCTCCCATTTGTGGCCTGCGGGTACCACCAGGCGCATCTCATCATCGATAATGGCGGTTTGGCGCAGTTTGCGTTCCGTGCTCCGCGCACCCACCACACCGACTTCGATATGACCGGCCAATGTCTTGGAGATGATGTCCGCAGTATCCGCCACCACCAGCGCGATGCGGACATCCGGAAAGGATTGGGAGAACCGGCCGATGATTTTGGGCAGCAGATACCCCCCGGGAATGGTACTGCCGCCGATGGCCAGGCGTCCCTTGATTCGACCGCAGAATTCGGCCATGGCCGCCTCGATCTGATCGCGGAGGATAATCAGGCGGTGGGCGTAATCGTAGAGCAATTCACCGGCCTTGGTGGGCATTGCTTGTCGTGACAGGCGGTCGATGAGCCGTGTGCCGAAGTGATTCTCCAGATCCTTGATGTGGCTGCTGACCGTTGGCTGGGAAAGATGAATGGCTTCTCCCGCTTTGGAAAAGCTTTTTAACTCGACGACTTTGCAGAAAACATGCAGTTGCCACAAATCCATGCGGAACCTCGCAGGCGGGTTGGTCAAATCGTGATGGGGGATGCGGGCAACACCGGAGAACCAGCGGTTGAAAGCCGCTATCCTTGTTTGGTGCCGAATTTTTCCATGATCTTGCGATTGACGATGGGCGGGACCATATCGCTGATGTCGCCCCCGAACTGCGCCGCCTCCTTGATGATCGACGAACTGGTAAAGATCCATCGCAGGCCGGTCATCAGGAACACGGTTTGGATGTTCCTGTTGAGCTTGCGGTTCATGAGTGCCAACTGAAACTCATACTCGAAATCGGAGACCGCCCGCATGCCGCGCAGGATGGCGTGGGCTCTCTGTTTTTCCGCGTAATCCATCAAAAGGCCGTCGAAGGAGTCGAAGGAAAGTCCCGGAATCCCCTTCATGCTTTGCCTGAGCATATCCATGCGCTCATCGAGGGTGAAGAGGCTCTTCTTGCCGGGGTTGTACAGAATGGCCACGATGATTTCATCGAAGAGCGAAGCGCCCCTTTTGACGATATCGATATGACCGTTGGTCACAGGGTCGAAGGAGCCGGGATAGATGGCAATTCTTTTCATTTCTGCCTTCCATTTTTTCTGCTCAGGATCGTCAGGATTATAAAACGCGTGATTCTAGCATGGAATGCAGGAGGATGCAATCTGTCGACAGCAGGGAATCGCTTCAGTGATCATAATTCATGAACGTCACCTGCGTTCGGCCGTATCGCCGTGTGTCGGTAATGGAGATGGATGTTCCCAGGGAGGGCCATGTCAGACCGGGCTCGTGTTCAACCACGATGGTGCTTTCCGGACGAAGACAGGTGGCGCGCTGCAGAAGATCCAACGCCGGGACGGCCAGATGACATCCATAAGGCGGGTCCAGAAAGACCAGATTGAACCCATTTTCGAAGTTGTCGATGCGGTCGAGGCCCCTGGAGACATCCCGTTGAATGATCCGGGTGACCCCCATCAGGTTGCAGCGCTGCAGATTTTGCTTCAATAGCGCAATGGCGGCGGCACTTTGATCGATGAAGACGGCCGATCTGGCCCCCCGGCTGACGGACTCGATCCCCAGGGCACCCGTCCCGGCGAAGAGATCCAGAACGTCGGCACCCCGCGGCTTATGGGCCAATATGTTGAAGATGGCTTCGCGCACCCGGTCGGGGGTGGGCCGGATGGCCTTGCCGTGGAAGGTCTGCAGTTTCCTTCCTTTCAGGTTGCCGCCGATGATCCGCAACGATCAGATTTCCTTCTCCAGTTTCTTGATTCGCCGATGCAGGTAGCTGCGTTCGACACCGATTGTCTTGGCGGTGTGGGTGACATTGTACTCGTGTTCGATCAATTTGCGCTGGATGAACTGCTTCTCGAAATTCAATTTGGCCGCCTTGAGCTGTGTCATTTCAAAGAGCGGTTCGATGGCGCATTGATCGGTCAGCTTGGTTCTGGGATTGTAGGGTCTGGGCAGATGGTCGGCCTGGATGGTACCCTCACGGACCATAATCACCAAGCGCTCGATGAGATTCTTAAGTTCCCGGACATTTCCGGGCCAACTGTTCTCCATGAGCAATGCCAGGGCTTCATCACTGATTCCCTTGATATCGCCGTGATTCTTGGGAGCCGCCTCTTCCAGAAAGGATTGAACCAGCATGGGGATGTCATCCTTGCGGTCGCGCAACGGGGGCACTTCGATGGGGACGACATTGAGCCGGTAGTACAACTCTTCCCGGAATGTCTCCTTGCGGATTTCCTCTTCCAGATCTTTGTTGGTCGCCGCCATGACACGGATATCCACTTCCAACGTACGGCTGCCGCCCACCCGCTGGAACTGTTTCTCCTGAAGCACCCGCAGGATTTTGGCCTGGGTTTTCATGCTCATGTCCCCGATTTCATCCAGAAAGATGGTTCCCCCCTCGGCCAGTTCGAACTTGCCGATTTTCTTGGACCTTGCGCCGGAATGGGCGCCCTTTTCATGGCCGAACAATTCGCTCTCGATTAACTCTTCGGGGATGGCGGCGCAATTGACATCGATCATCGGATTGGTGGCCCGTTGGCTCAAGTTGTGAATGGTGCGGGCCACCAGTTCCTTGCCCGTGCCATTCTCCCCCTTGATCAAAACCCAGCTGTCGGTAGGCGCCACCATTTCGATATGCTCCATCAGTTCCCGGACCGCCTTGCTTTTCCCGGTAATGGAATGTTTTTCGATGGTTTTCTTGCGCAGGTAGCGATTTTCTTCTTCAAGGCGCCGAAAGTTGAGGGCGTTGTTGATGGCCACGATCACTTTTTCAAAGGAGATCGGTTTCTCGATGAAATCAAAGGCTCCCAGTTTCGTGGCCTGCACGGCCGTCTCGATGGTACCATGTCCGGTGATGATAATCACATGGATGCGCGGATTGGACTTTTTTATCTCCTTGAGCGTCTCCAGGCCGTCCAGACCCGGCATCCAGATGTCCAGCAACACCAGATCCGGTGGGTGGGAATCGATTTGTTGCAGGGCTTCGTACCCGTTGCCCGCGCTGGTTACTTCAAATCCTTCGTCAGTCAGCAATCCGCTGAGGGACTGCACGATGGAGACTTCGTCGTCGACTACCAGAATTGTTGGAAACATATGAACCTATCCTTTCGGCCCTTCTAAATTCCACATGAGAACGTTTCATCATCATGCCGGCAGCTCGATTACAAATTTGGCCCCCTGGGGATGGTTGCCCTGGACGCTGATCATGCCATTGTGATCCGTAATGATACTGTTGACAATGGTCAGGCCCAACCCCATGCCGGCTTTCTTGGTGGAGAAATTGGGTTCGAACAGCCGAATCTTATCTTCATCGGATATCCCTTCTCCGTCATCGGCCACTTCGATACGCACCATCTTCAATATGGGATCGTATGAAACCACCACGGCGATATGGCCCTGGGAACGAACTGCGGTAACGGCGTTGTCCACCAGGTTGATCATCGCCTGCTTGATTTGCTGGTAGTCCAGGTTCATTTCCGGAATATCGTCCTGAATGGTCACGTGAAATACGACTTCGGGATGCCCTTCGCGGTACAGGGCCACCGTTTCCTCTATGATCGGCGGCAATTGGCAGGGTTTCAAATCCGCGGTGGGAAACCGTGCGAAGGCGGAGAACTCATTGACCAGGTTGCGGATCAGTTCCACATGGTTGATGATCATGGTGGTGCATTCATCGAACACCGGTTCATTGACTTTCTGGGAATATTTCCGCTTCAGCCGTTGGGCCGACAAGGTGATCGGTGTGAGCGGGTTTTTGACCTCATGGGCGATTCGACGGGCCACTTCGCGCCATGCCGCCATACGTTGCGCCTTTTCAAGCTCGGTCAAATCGTCGATCACCATGACCGTTCCGACGTTCAACCCGGCTTCATCCTTGAGGGAGTTGATATAGGCCAGAATGCTGCGCGGACGCCCGTTAATGGAAAGCCGCAACGGTATTTCCAGCATCCCGTTGCGGGTGGTTTCCAGCCGTTCGAAGATCTCCGCGGCCAAATCATACAAAGGGCCTTTGAGTACCTGTCGATAGTCTTGGTGTAAAATTTCTTCGGCATGCAAGTTGAGCATTTTATCTGCGGCCGTATTGATGGTGGTGACAATGCCATCGGCATCCAGGGTGATGACGCCGGCCGATACGTTTTGCAGCACGATCTCCATGTATCTGCGTCGTTCTTCGATTTCCAGGTTTTGTTTGCGCAGCATCTGCGCGGAAAGTTCCAGTTGCTCCCGACCGACGCGCAGGTCACCGGTCATTTTATTGAATGCGGTGACCAGACTGCCGAGTTCATCATCTGCCGGCACTTCCA
Organism: Desulfobacteraceae bacterium; assembly: GCA_050288425.1. Lineage (GTDB taxonomy): Bacteria > Desulfobacterota > Desulfobacteria > Desulfobacterales > Desulfosarcinaceae > JARRKU01. The sequence goes on from JBNKDU010000002.1 coordinate 56,899, forward strand.
ATTCAAAATGCAGATCGCCTTCCGCCACCCGGCGTGTGCCTTCTGCGAGACGCATCAGAGGAGTGGTAATGGTTTTGGCCAGATAAAACCCAAGCCAGACCGCGCAAAACACCACCAGCAGGCCGACGACGGTGAGGGTGATATAGTAAAAACTCTGGATGGGTTGTTTCAGCAGCTTGACTTGCTGATACTCTTCATATCCTCGCCCGATGCTGGCCATGCTGGCAGCCAGTTCGGACGGAACATAAGACGAAACAGCGATGAACCCCGACGCTTCGGCCGTGGTCGCTTCCTGCGGCACCGCACCGATGTTTCGAATCAACTCACCGAAGGCAAAGTTGGTGACAATGGTATGCTTGCCGGCGGCGGCCGGCGCTCGCTGCAATTCTGAAACCTTGATGTGTTCCAAGGGATGGGGTTCCAGCTGCGGCCCCACGGCATATGAGATTCGCCGGGCATTGACGTCATAGACTTCGATGGCGTCTAAATTGAATTCACGCTGGACGATCTGGATATATCGGTCCAGGGATGATTTGTTGTCCGCTGCCAACAAGTTCTTTTTGCTGATCTGGTAGGCGATGCGCTCCAGGAAAAACTGGTTGTTGTGTTCGGTGCGTTCGTAGATTTTACGACCGACCTGCAGCGAGTTGTCCAGCGCCTGCTCCACCGGCACATTGAACCAGAATTCGATGCTGCTGGTAATAAAATTGATGGAGAAGACAAACAGAATGGTCGCCGGCAAGAGCGTCAGGCCGATAAAAGCGATGACCAATCTCGTGCGAAGCCTCACTCCCATGACTTGTCGCCTGCGGTCATACAGCAGCTTCACCAGGTTGCGCACCACCAGGAAAATGAGCAGCAGGAGGAGCAGGAGGTTGAAATTGATCAGGATGAACATCAGGACTTGATTGGAAACCGAGAAATCGGCGGCAAGGTAGATTTCCCGATTCAGGGTCATTGCCAGCAGGCCGACCACGGCCGTGATGATCACGATGAGGATGCGCTCGCGTTTCCGGCGACGACGTTCGTCCGGCGGCAGGGACGTCCGGGATTTTTTTTTGCTGCGGCCCATGAGGTTAAAAGAAGTAATCAATAGATAAAATCAATGGTATACCAGTCGGTTTCCAAGTCCCAGAAGGAAACGAAGAACAGGACGTAGTGCAGATAGAAGGGCAGGGTCATTTTGTTCAGCTCCGCTTTTACACGGATCTGGTATTGACGCCCCTTTTCCAGTCGGTTCAAGGCGACGATGCGCAGGCTGTCGACCTCGGTCATCAGTTTTTGGGCTTCTGCAAGCGACTTGGTGGTTAATGGTCGACGGTCTTCCCATGAACGGGAGATTATATACTCTTTCTTCAGGCTGTCATATTTCATCGAATGGGTGAGTTGCAAGTCGGTGATCCGTTTGTCCGGATAGAAACTGCGCACGCGATACAGGTTGATGAAAAAAGTGAAGGTTGCCGGTACGCCGCTGTGGATGGCCTCGACGATTTTCGCCGGGAAGGCGTCCTTGGCCGTCAGGTAGATCAACAAGTCATCGCTGGTGTTGGTGACGATGATGTTATCCAGCCGGGGATCCTGGCCAAAGACCAATCCGGGACCAAGGCAAAGCAGAACGGTACAGGTGAGGGCCGTGATCCGCACAATGATGTTCTTTATCTTCGATTTAATCATTATCAGAACTGGCGTCGTTCAAGGGTTCGCGCAAAAATAATATTACATTTTCAGGTGTTGAGGCCCCCGTCTGGCAATACAGCCAGGCGGGATGCATCGGCGCATAAAGATGTGAAGTTATTTTTGCGCGAGCCCCATGCCCGGTTGTACTGCGGAATAACCGGCAGCATTTCGGATCCGCCTTCAATAGGCAAGTTGTTTGGCAGGGGTATCGGTCCATGCAGCATGATCTTCACAGGATTTTGTTTGCCAGGCATTCTTTTCCTGAAAAAATTTTTCTACGAACGCATGGTGAAATGAATGGCCGGAACATTTGGCAACGATGTGGCCCAGAATGGGCAGGCCCAGCAATGCAAAGTCGCCCAGACAATCCAGGAGTTTGTGACGTACGAACTCGTCCGGATAGCGCAGCCCGTCTTCATTGAGGATGCCATCCTGCCCGATGACGATCACGTTGTCCAGCGAAGCCCCCTTGCCCAATCCGAATTTTTTCATGTACGCCTGCTCTTGTAGAAAGCCGAAAGTCCTGGCCGCGGCTATCTGGTGCTCGAAGTCATCCGGCGTAATCACCACACTGTATTCCTGGGTCTGGATCAATGGGTGCTGAAATTCGATGCGGCAGGTGATCTTGTAATGGGGTGCCGGATAGATCCCGATGAATTTTTCGTTCTCTTCCAACTCGATGGGCTGGTTGACCACCAGATAGCAACGTCGCGTCTCCTGGTGTTTGATGCCGGCAGCCCGCAGCATGCGGGAAAAAGGCTTGGCGCTTCCATCCATAATCGGCATTTCGTAAGAGTCGACCTCCACCAGGGCGTTGTCGATCCCCATGCCGGTGAAGGCCGCCATCAGGTGTTCGATGGTGGAAATGATAAAGCCGTTTTCACCAATAACCGTCGCCAGGCTGGTATCCACGACCTTATTGAACCGTGCGGGGATTCGGGGTTGGTCGGGAAGATCGGTTCGAATGAACTGGATGCCATGATTTTCAGGAGCCGGCTTTACCGCCAGGCGGACCATCTGACCGGAATGAACGCCCACACCGGTGCATTCGGCCTCCCTGGCGATGGTGGTTTGACAATGGGAATGATTCATTGGGATATCTATCCTTGTGGGGGCGGATGAAAATTGGTATGTACCCCTCGATTTCAGATTCAGCGCTCCGTATTTTCATCAAGATACGGCCGGCAATACAACGGCGCCAATCTTTGCAGGCAAAATACGCAAATGAGACCGCTTTGTGGGTCCGCGAAATCTAAATGCGTTGATATAATTGCAAATACAATTCATCTGTTCCATCAAAATCGCACCCACCGATGGAGATGTGTGCAATTAGACACACTACTTAACCGAGATGCGGTCTTTTGACAACAAAATTGTGCATGCCTGGATGCGACCAGATCGAAATCGCTGATCCGCTACTCCGACCGCCAAGGGGGTGGGGGCGTTTTCATGCAGCTGATAAGGGGCGAAACTGATACGGATGGCGTCCGACAGGGTCGCATTTGAATCGGATTCGTTTCGCACCAGGTGGAATTTTGGAGGTGCCATCGCATGCTCGCCAAAGTATCCAGCGCGGCGGTAATCGGGATCGATGCCTACCAGGTGGAAGTAGAGGTCGATATCGTGAAGGGGCTGCCCAGTATGGTTACCGTCGGACTGCCGGAAATCGCCGTGAAGGAGAGCAAAGAGCGGGTCCGGGCGGCCATCAAGAATTCGGGCTATCCGTTTCCGAGTGACCGGATCACCGTCAACCTGGCTCCGGCGCATATTAAAAAACAGGGCACCGGATTCGACCTTCCCATTGCCCTGGGTATTCTCTGTGCCGCCGGTATCGTGCCGCAGGCGGCACTGAAAAAGTTTCTATTCCTGGGCGAACTCAGCCTCGATGGGCGTATCAAGGCAGTGGCGGGTGTGCTGCCCATGGCGCATGCACTCCATGAACGCGGCTGCCGTGCCCTGGTCGTTCCCCAAGCCAACCGCAAGGAGGCAGCGGTGGTGAAAGGGTTGGCGGTGTATGCCGTCCGGAACCTCGGGCAGGCAGTCGAGTTCATTGCCGGAAATTGCGCCCTGGAACCCGAAGCGATCCATTCTTCTCAGATTTTTCTCACCACTCCGGAGTCTTCGGTAGATTTTGCCGAAGTAAATGGCCAGGACCATGTGAAGCGGGCCATGGAAATCGCTGCGGCCGGTGGGCATAATCTTTTGATGGTCGGCCCTCCAGGAGCCGGTAAAACCATGCTGGCGAGAAGATTGCCCTCCATTCTGCCTTCCCTGACTTACGACGAGGCCATCGAGACTACAAAGATTTACAGTGTCGTGGGGCTGCTGGAGCAGGACCAGTCGCTGATCACGCAAAGACCCTTTCGAGCGCCCCATCATACCGTTTCCGATGCCGGACTCATCGGCGGTGGTGCCCGACCCCGCCCCGGAGAAGTGAGCCTGGCGCATAATGGAGTGTTGTTTCTGGATGAACTGCCCGAGTATAAGAAAAATGTTCTGGAAGTACTCCGACAACCTCTCGAAGATCGTATCGTCACCATATCCCGGGCACAAGCCAGCTTGACGTATCCGGCCAGTTTTATGCTGGTGGCAGCCATGAATCCCTGCCCCTGTGGCTATGCCACCGATCCGCAGCATGATTGCCAATGTTCGGGGCAAAGGATATTTCAATACCGGGCGAAAATATCGGGGCCGTTGATGGACCGGCTCGATCTGCATGTGGAGGTTCCGGCCGTGCCCATAGAAGCACTTTCGACCCTGGCACGTGCGGAGCCCTCCTTCGCCATCCGTCAACGTGTGAAGGCGGCACGTCGCCTTCAGATCCATCGCTTCCATCGATCCCGCATTTACTGCAATGCCCAGATGTCGAGCCGTCATATCCGGAATTATTGCCGGCTGGATTCCGTAGCAGAAAAACTCCTGGCGGCGGCGGTAAAAAAATTCGGCCTGTCGGCCCGGGCCTATTTTCGGGTTCTCAAGATTGCGCGTACCATCGCAGATCTGTCCGCAGCGCCTGAACTGCGGCCGGAACATATATCAGAGGCAACCCAATATCGTGCATTTGACCGAAATACTGCCGCATAGTGATAGTTCTGCAGAAGCGCTGGCACATCGGCGTGTGCCTGGCGCGATGGATTTGAAGAAAATTATCGGCCCGGAGCGGATATGCGCCTTGTGAGACGGGACGCTTGAATTTATGGGCAAAAGCGAAAAAATCAAAAGTCTTAAGCTGGCAGAATCGCTATCTCTGCGGGTCTTTGGATTTCTTTTCCCAAAAAACCGCGACTGGTCGGCATTTATGTATTGACAAAGGATACGAAAGGTATGTAAATGCCAAATATAGCGAGTGTTGGCGTAGTTTCTCATCTATTAAAAAGGAGGATTCAGAATGACTAAAGCGGAAATCGTCGAAAAAATGGCCAAAGATGCCGACATCACCAAGGCCGCAGCTCAAACCTGCCTCGAATCTTTCATTACCAGTGTAACCAAAGCGTTGAAGAAAAAAGATGGCAAAGTCACTTTGGTGGGATTCGGAACATTCCAGAAGACACGCCGGAAAGCCCGCAAAGGCAGAAATCCCCAAACCGGCGAAGTCATTAAAATTAAGGCCACCAACGTTGTAAAGTTCAAACCGGGCAAGAAACTCAAAGACGCCATCTAAGCCCCTCTCCGATTCTTCTAGAGCAGCCTGATGACCGGGTTCAGGCTGCTTTATTTGTCTTCACGGTCGGTTTCCCTTTCCTTACCAATAAAGACGGCACCCCATCGGCCCGGTCCTCCCATGCATCCGAACGCTACCGGACTTTGCCTTGGTTCCATGCCGGAACCGACCCTGCACGGCTTGCATGGCAGCCGGTTTCCACAAGTTCGCAGTCATGACGGCCAATAGCTGCGCGGTTGGGGAATGAGCGGAAATGCCCTGGCTCTCCGACGATCATGGATCCGGATGGCAGGCAATATTCCGGGCCAATCAAGAAGAGGTGTTATTACGCATTCGCGGCGATATGGGCTTTGTAGCAACGGCGTTCGACGTATTGCTCCCTAGAGGGATCGTATACCGCCTCTCTTTCGTGAATGATTTTCGCGCCCCCTTCCCAGGCCCCGCAGGCCACCACCACCGGATCGCCGAGGTTGAACTTATTGCCGCAGGCCGGGCAACCTTCCCCGTTGAACTTATTCAGATGTTCCAGGCCCATGATGAACGAAAATTTGTTATTCTTCATATGTCTACCCTCCGCACTGCCATTTGAAGAAACCATCCACAGGCAGGCATTTCCTATAGTAAAACCGGCAGTTGCCGTGTCAACCGAACAGTGGGGGGCCAACTTGCCGGAACGGAAACCGTGGACGGCACGGCGATACAGCCGCGCTGTTCCAGTGCCGAGTTGATCTATGCAAACCGCTTTGATATAGCTGACGAAGTGACCCATCAAACGTCCAGTCGAGGATCAGCACATGACCACAGACACGCCGGACCGTCCGGATTCTTCGCCGCCACCGGACCAGTGGGTCGATCTTTTCGGCAATTACATGTATCGATTCGCCCTTTCACGCATCGCCGAACCAGAGACTGCGCAGGACCTCGTGCAAGAGGCGTTGGTGGCCGCCATCCAGTCCTATGGTCGCTTCCAGGGCAAATCATCGGTCAAAACCTGGTTGATTGCCATCTTGAAACGGAAGATCGTCGATCATTACCGCCGGCGCAGCAATCGACAGGCCACCGATGACGTCGAGTCCCTGGCCAACAGCATGGACAAGGTTTTCAATGATACCGGGCACTGGCGTGTCAGGCCCAATGAATGGGTCACCAATCCAAGCTCGGCTTATGAACAACACGAATTCATGGATGTTCTGTATCAGTGCCTGTCCAATATCCCCCAGCGACTCGCGGAAATCTTCATGCTGCGTGAATTTGATGAGATGAGTACCGCTGAAATTTGTAAGCAATTGTCCATTTCGGAGTCCAATAGCTGGGTCATGCTTTATCGCGCCCGTATGCATTTACGCAGCTGTCTGGAATCCAACTGGCTCAATGACGCCGATTAGGAGTAGCGACCCATGTCGCGTTGGATGATCAATTGTAAGGAACATTCGATCCTGGCATCGGAAAATCTGGATCGAAGACTCTCGTTCTGGGAACGGGTATCGGTCTGGATTCATCAGATGCTGTGCCCTCCCTGCCAGGTATTGCAGAAGCAGCTCAGCACCATTCGAGCGGCTTGCCGGGCCGCCCGGGCAGATGACAGCATTACGGATCCGGAAGCTTGTCGTTTGCCCAACGAGGTGAGCGAGCGCCTCAAGGGAATGATCCAGGAAATCGCTACCGACAAACAAAGGCGCTGAGCAGCCCATCCCCGAAAAACTCCCTATGACCTCGGAATATCCCTGTGGGTATCGCCTTTCGCAGGCCGTCATATCCACGGGGTGGGTTTTTCCGTTGCATCCGGGATCTGAAGCGCGGAATCGTGAGTTGATCTCTGGGGAGGTGGGATTCAGCGACCGAAGTCTTCCAGTAAATCCCGGAGTACCTCTCGAATGATCTCCGGGGGGAAACCGCGTCCCAACAGAAAGCGATAGAGCCTGGACTCGAGCGATTTTCCCCGGCCGTCGGGTCGGGTGGCGGCAAGCTTTTTACGCAGGACCTGCCGGCACTGCTCCGTCTGTGCCTGATCCGTACAATGGGATTCGAGTACCCGGGCGCTTAAGTCGCCGTCCAACCCTTTGGCGGACATGGATTGATGGATTCTCCGGCGACCATACCCGCGTTCCAGCATCTGACGGACCAGCTGATGCGCATAGCGTTCATCGTCCAGATAGCTGTACTGCCTGCACTCTTCGATGACTCGGGCGATGGGCGCTTCGGAAAAGCCCTTGCGCTTCAGTTTGCCGATCAGTTCCGCACGGCTGTGATCGCGGCGGGTCAACAGCCGCAAGGCCGTATCCAGACATTTCTTCTCCTCCAATTCGGATAATGGATTGGCCGGCATGGGTCTCGTGTCTTGTTTACGCGGTTTACAGCATCCGCCGTCCGTGGCGAGTAAAACCCGGCTTCGCGGAACCCGCTGTCCGGTGCCGATCGTCAATCAAACGCGACCCCCGGCTGGATACCCAATTTCTTGAGGGCGATGGCCAGGGGACAGAAACCGGTGAACGCCGCCTGAAGCATATTGAGTCCCACGAATGCCGTCAGGATCAACCAATATCCGCTGTGTAGCCGGGAAAGCAGCAGGCTTACAAGGATCATGCTGCCTGCAAATGCCATTACCAAACGATCGATTGTCATTTGAACCTCCATGGTGCCCTTTCCAGGGCGATAGGCGTTTGTCTCTTTATGAACTCGGCGGGGTGAATTGGTTACAAACTGACCGGGATTCATGGGTGCGACAACCTTTGCATTGCCTTCTGTGGCCGGATGGCATAGCTTGCCCGGAAACCCGATGCGGCCATTATAGAATGAGGCCGAACGGATGCAAAGGGGCAAGAGCGCCTTGTACGTAGACCGCACCTTCCGGCCGTGGATAGGCCGGTGACGTGATCGATTGACAACAGGTGGGATCGCCTTACTTTAGTGTCCATGCCTGAAGAAAGAATACCAAAAAGTGAAACGGAGCGAATAACCGATGGTCATTGAAACGAAACAGGAGTATCTCGAGCGGGTTCTGGAGATGGAAAAGCCCAAATGTCCCCACTGCAACGAAACGATGAATCTATGGGAAGTCCCGCCGATCACCTACGCCGATGGCTTGGGCTGGGGCAGTCCCTATCTCTTTCTCTGCTTCAACGACGAATGCCCCCTCTACATCCAGGGCTGGGCGGAGTTGGAGGAAAACTATGCCCACAAGGCTTCTGTGCGCTGCTTCAACTATCCGGGAACCGACCAATTCGAATTCATGCCCGTGTTCAGCCCCATGGGAGCCAAAGGCCAGATCATCGACGATCAGGCGCTGGCAGAGCAGGAGGCACTGAATGCCAACATCAAGAAGGGATTTTCCATCCTCGCCGATTGCTATGTCAACAAGGACGGTGCCACCGTGATGCAATTGCTGTCCGATCCCTGCGAACCGGTACGCGTGCGGGTGAAGGCGGCCGAGATGATCGGAGATATCGGCCCGGTGGAAGCCATCGAACCCCTGCGGTGCATGCGTTCCGGCAACAAGCTTCTTCAGGAGGCCATCGAAGCCGCCATCGGTAAAATCCACCAACGCCACTTTACCCGCGAATGTCCGTTCTGCGCCGAGATCATCAAGAAAAGGGCCAAGATCTGCAAACACTGCAATCATGAAGTCGCCGGCAAGTAATCCCTTGAAACGCCATGGCCGGGGTGGCCGATGGGCTCCCGCATCGAAGAGTCGGAGAGAAGACCCCCCGGGCCTTCAATCTCCCAGAAGCGACTTTCCGGTCATTTCGGGGGGCTGAACCAAGCCCATCAATTCCAGGATGGTCGGTGCGATATCCCCCAACACTCCCGACTCCAGGCGACAATGGCGCCGCTGATCCTCGACGAGGACCAGAGGCACCGGATTGGTGGTGTGGGCGGTGTGAATCTTTCCGTCGGCCTCGACCATCATTTCGGCATTGCCGTGATCGGCTGTGATCAGCAAGGCTCCGTCCTGGTCCAAAACAGCTTCCGCAATTCGACCCACACATTGATCCACGGTCTGGACGGCAGAAATGGCGGCCTCCAGAACGCCGGTATGGCCCACCATGTCCATGTTGGCAAAATTGAGCACGATCAGGTCATAGGTTCGGGAAGCAATCCGTTGCAGGACTTCCTCGGTGACCGCCAGGGCGCTCATTTCGGGCTTGTGGTCATAGGTCGGTACGTCCCGCGGCGACGGGATCAGGCAGCGGTCTTCGCCCTCGAACGGCTTCTCTTCCCCTCCGTTGAAGAAATAAGTGACATGCGCATATTTTTCCGTCTCCGCGATGCGCAGCTGTTTCAGGCCCTGCCCGCTGACGATTTCGCCCAAAATGGCTTTCAGGTGCACCGGCGGGTAAGCAACGGGCAGATCAAAGGTTTCGTCGTATAGGGTCATGCAGGTATAGGCGGCCAGGTCTGGATAGACCCGACGTTCAAATTCGTCGAAGGTCGCTTCGGTCAACGCGCGGGTGATCTGGCGTACGCGATCGGCCCGGAAATTGAAGACCATCACGCCGTCGCCGTCCTGGAGCGTTGCCAGCGGCTCGCCGGCCGACGATGTCATCACGATGGGTTTGACGAACTCATCGGTCTCGCCGCGGTCGTACGCCGCGGCCACGGCTTGCTCGGGGTCACTCTCCTTGCGGCCCTCGCCCCGGGTGTACAGGTCGTATGCCAGCCGGGTGCGTTCCCAGCGGGTGTCCCGGTCCATGGCATAATAGCGCCCGCAGATCGAGGCGATCTTCCCGATGTCATTGGCCTCCATATGCGCCTGGAGACGCTGGATATACCCCCTGCCGCCGTGGGGCGGTGTATCGCGTCCGTCCAGGATCGCATGGACAAACACCTTGCGCTGTCCGCGCTTTCCGGCCAGGTCGAGCAGGGCCAGCAGGTGGGTGAGCTGGCTGTGGACCCCCCCGTCGGACACCAGCCCCAGCAGGTGCAGCGCGCCGTCGTTTTCCCGGACCTGGTCGATGGTCCGGTTGATGGCGGAATTCTCGAAGAAGCTCCGGTCGCGGATGGCCCGGTCGATGCGCATCAGGTCCTGGTAGACGATCCGGCCGGCCCCGATATTCATGTGGCCCACCTCCGAATTGCCCATAATCCCTGCCGGCAGCCCCACGGCCTGACCCGAGGTGGCCAATTCGGCCACCGGGTATTGGCCCAGCAATCGGTCCAGGACCGGAGTCCGGGCCATGGAGACGGCGTTGCCATTGTCTTCGGGGCGTATGCCCCAGCCATCCAGTATCATCAACATCACCGGTTTGGATCGCTTCATTCGCTTTTCCCTTCGGGAGTTTGTTTTTCAGGACCGGGTTCGCCCGAAACTAATCGATAATAATCTCTTCGCCGGTAAAAGGTTCGTCCGTGGACGGTCGATCGGCCTTCAGACTGGCGGTCGTCACCCGCTTGGCGTCCACCCACAGCCCTTCCAGGTCGTAAAATGTACGCGTCTCCTCATAAAAAACATGAATGATGACATTGCCGTAGTCCATCAGGACCCAAAGCCCCTCCTTGCGTCCTTCGATGCTCATCGGGCGGATGTTCTTCTTCTTCAGGAATCGTTCGATATGGTCGGCAATGGCATTGACCTGTCGATTGGATCGGCCGCTGCATATGATAAACGCATCGGCCAGGGATGTCAGCTCGTGGACATCCAGCACCACCACGGCCTGGGCTTTTTTCCCTACCGCGGCCTGCACGTAAAGATCGAGTTGCGGATCGAGTTCGTATTTGCTCATCGGTACAATCCTTTGCTGGCGATATAGCGGGCCACCGCCGGCGCAACCCATTCCTCGATGGGGTCTCCCCGGCCGATCGCCGCACGGACCCGGCGCGAAGCGATATCCACGGGGGTCCCCCGGGACAGGTAGAGGGGGCACTTTACAGGATGTCGCATCACCGAGCCGTCTTCGGATGGTCGATAATCGGCCGACAAGTGCCGGCGGACATAGACTTGCACCATATCGACCATGTCCGGGGGTTCACCGTCCCGCATCGGCCTCGGCATGATGATCAGCGACGTTGCCTCCAGGACCAGTTGGTACGACTTCCACGTATGCAACTCCAGGAAAGCGTCCAGTCCCAGGAGAAAGAAAAGCCGCTGGTCGGGGGTGGACCCGGTACGAAAACAGCGCAGGGTATCGATGGTATACGATGGACCGGGTCGCTGAATTTCAATATCCGACACCTTCAGCCGCTCATTCTTACCCAGGGCGCACCGGGCCATCTCCAGCCGGTCCGCCGCCGGTGCCAACGGTCCCTGCTCCTTGTGCGGTGGAACCGCACAGGGAATAAAATGGACGCAGTCCAGATGGAACCGCCGTCTTACCTGGTCCGCCGCCTGTGTGTGGCCCAGATGGATGGGGTTGAACGTGCCGCCGAACAGCCCCACGCGCATCGGCTTATCATGCTCCCGACGATTGGCGTTCATCCTGTGTAATCAGATGGCTGCGCATTGAGGATTTTAACTCATCCAGCCCCCGATGGGTGGCGGCACTGATCCGCATGGCAGTGCGCGCCGACAGGGCCTTGCAGAATAGGTCCGCCAATGGTTCGGCGCCTTCGACATCGAGCTTGTTCAGTACCACCAACTGCGGCTTCTGCGCAAGGGCCGCGCTGTAATGGGCCAGTTCGCCGTTGACGGTGCGGTACGGGGCCAGGGGGTCTTCGGGATCCAGGACGCTGGCATCGATGAGGTGCAACAGGACACGGGTTCTCTCCACATGTCGCAGAAAGCGGATCCCCAGGCCGGTGCCGGTGTGGGCGCCTTCGATCAAGCCCGGTATATCGGCCACGACGAACGGCTCCTCTCCCCGGACTTGGACCACCCCCAGATTCGGGGTCAGGGTGGTGAACGGATAGCTGGCGATCTTGGGTTGGGCCGCCGAGAGCATGCTGATCAGGGTGGATTTGCCCGCGTTGGGCAGGCCGATGATGCCCACATCGGCCAGCAGTTTCAATTCCAGTTTCAGCGTCCGCGTCTGTCCCGGTTCGCCCGGTTGGGCGAAGCGGGGGGCGCGTTGGGTGGATGATTTGAATCGCAGGTTGCCCTGGCCGCCGCGGCCGCCCCGGGCCACCCGGACGACCTGGTCGGGCACCACGAGATCATGCAATATCTCGCCGCTCTCCGCATCGCTGACCAGCGTACCCGCCGGGACTTCGATGGTCAGGTCCGTCCCGCTGCGTCCGGTTTTCTGGCTGCCTTGGCCGGGTGAGCCCTTGGGCGCTTTGTAATGTTTTTTGAACTGGAGGTGGTAAAGGGTGCGTTTGTGGGAAGTGGTTTTCAGCAGGACATCGCCGCCCTTGCCGCCATCGCCGCCGTCCGGACCGCCCCGGGGGATGAAGCGTTCGCGCCGGAAACTGACGCATCCCCGCCCCCCGTCTCCCGACTGGACGACAATGGTGGCCTCATCAATGAACTTCACGCGGCATAAACACTCACCTTTTTGCCGGTTCGGCCCTTGCGTTCAAAGGTCACCACGCCGTCGATTTTGGCAAAAAGGGTATAATCTTTGCCCAGGCCAACGTTGTTGCCCGGATGGATCCTGGTGCCGAGCTGACGCACGATGATGTTTCCCGCTCTGACCGTCTGACCGCTGAAGCATTTCACGCCCCTGCGCTGGCCATTGCTGTCACGACCGTTTTTCGAGCTGCCGCCCGCTTTTTTATGTGCCATGGTACTCTCTCCCGATGATGCGCCTAGGTCTCGATGGCATCGATTTTAACGGCGGTAAAAGGTTGACGGTGGCCCTGTTTGCGACGATAGCGCTTGCGGCGCTTGTACTTGAAGACGATGATCTTGCGGCTCCTGCCCTGTTCGACGATATGGCCTTTGACCGTGGCACCCGTCAGCACAGGCTGCCCGATCTTCAGATTCTCGCCGTCCGACGCCAGCAATACCTCACCGAAGGCCACATCGGCCCCCACTTCGCCGGCCAGTTTCTCCACCCGCAGGATTTCGCCTTCCCGGACTTTGTATTGTTTGCCTCCGGTGGCCACTACTGCATACATGTGTATTCCTCCAAAAGAACGATTCTCAGGCATTTAAAAAACCGGATAATCGAAATTTTTCATTATTTTGTCAAGCAAAATGTGCCTCAGACCCGAAAAATATCCCTACCGGCTTCCCGCTCCCCACGGGATGTGATAGGACCACTTTCAACCCGACGGCCGGATGACCGGCGAAATTCATGTCGAGCCATGGAAGCCGTGAGATCCCCATGACAAGCGTCTTGGCCCAAAAAACGAATCGTCCGTTGACCATCGGAACAAGGACCATTCCCAGCCGTCTGGTGCTTGCTCCCATGACCTTCCTGGGCCACATCGCCTTTCGGCAGGTCCTGGCGGAATTGGGCGGCTGCGGGCTGATGTTTTCGGAGATGTGCAGCGCCGGCCGAATTCCCCAGGAAGACCGCCGGCAGTCCTCCTATTTCCGTTGGCGGGACGAGGAGGCGGGTCGGCTGGCGTTTCAATTGGTGGGCAACAAGCCGGAACGAATGGCCCTGGCCGCCCGGCGCATCGAGGCCGAAGGCTTGTGGGGCGTCGACATCAACCTCGGGTGCTGCGCCGTCGCCATCTGCCGGCACAACCAGGGGGCGGCGCTGCTCAAGGACATCCGCGCGGCCGTGGATCTGGTGGAGCATGTGCGCCGGGCCGTGCGATTCCCCGTCACCGTCAAGTTCCGCACCGGCTGGCGGGACGACCCGGACTTTCCCGTCGAATTCGCCCGGCGCCTGGAAGATGTCGGGGTGGACGCGCTGACCTTCCACCCCCGGGTGGCGCCGGATCGTCGCAACCGCCCTCCCAAATGGGAATATATCGCCCGGGTCAAGGCGGCCGTTCGTATCCCGGTATTCGGCAACGGAGATGTCTTCGATGCCGATGATTGCCTGACCATGTTTGCCTCTACCGGCTGCGACGGCGTTGCCCTGGGAAGAATGGCCATTGCCCAGCCCTGGTGCTTCGCGCAATGGACCCGGCACCCGCTGCCGGAAGGGGATATCGTTCGCCGGGTCACAACGCGTCTGATCGAGCTGTTGCAGGCCCATTTCGAACCCGTCGGCGCCCTGCGCCGGTTCAAACGATTCAGTACCTATCTTTGCGCCAATTTCGTGTTCGGCAATGCATTGTACAACCGTCTGCGCAATGCACCGGATTTCGATCATGTCGAGGCGGTGCTGGACGACTTCTTCGGCCGGTCGCCGCAACGGCTCAAGCGGCCCAACCTCAATTTCCTACGCTGATACCAATCGGAAGTGTGATGGAATCCGGGTCGCGATCCCCATCGACGATAATTCCCGGGGAATCAACGACGAGGGCCCGCCCCGATACAGGGGCGGGCCCGGAAGGTTCGGCAGTTCTCGAAGGTTCAGGCGTGGATCTCCTCTTTTACGCCGACGACCACCTTGTAGAGCAACGTCAGCACCAGGGCCCCCACGGCGTAGACCCCGACGGTAATCAGGATTTCGGGAAACGAAGGTGCGTATTCGTGGACCTCGTGCAGCGGGTTGGGCACGAAACCACCGGAGATCATTCCCAGGCCTTTGTCGATCCAGGTCCCGACAATGATCACGGCGCAAGCCACGGCCAGGGTCAGTTCATTGCGGCGCGTGGACGGATTGACGGTGAGAATGATGCCCAGCGCCATCAGGAACATGGAGGACCACATCCACGGCACCAGGCTGGCGTGGCCGTCGAGGCCGACGAACAGGTACTGGATGGCGTGCTTATGACCGGGGATGTTGCTGTAGAAGGAGACGAAGATTTCGCACACGAAGAAGAAGACATTGATGCTGATGGCATAGGCCACGGTTTTGGCCAGACTCTGGATCTGTTTCTTGCCCGGATCGAAATTGGTGGTCTTGCGCACGAACAGGCACAGCAGGATCAGCAGGGCCGGCCCGGCGGCAAAGGCCGAGGCGAGAAAGCGCGGCGCCAGGATGGCGGTCAGCCAGAAGTGGCGCCCGGGGAGTCCGCAGTACAGGTAGGCGGTCACCGTGTGGATGCTCACGGCCCAGGGAATGGAAATATAGATGAAGGGTTTGAGCCATTTCTGATAGTGGGTGCCGTTGCGTTCGGCTTCCAGTGCATTCCAGCCCACCACCGAGTTGAGAAAGAGATAGCCGCTGAGTACGATCATGTCATAGAACAGCACCGAGTGCAGGGTGGGGTAGAGGGGCACGTTCAATACCCGCATGGGCTGCCCCAGGTCCACCAGGATGAAGATCATGCACATGATCAGCGAGGCGATGGCCAGAAACTCTCCCATCACGGTGATGCGGCCATAGGCCTTGTAGTCGTGCAGGTAATAGGGCAGGACCACCATGACCCCCCCGGCGGCCACGCCCACCAGATAGGTGAAGTTGGCGATGTAAAAACCCCAGGAAACGTCCCGGCTCATGCCGGTGATGCCCAGGCCCAGTTTGATCTGCTGCAGGTAGAACAAAAAGCCCATGCCGATGACGCCCAGCAGGGCCAGGATCCATATCCAGTAAGATTTTCTTCCTTTAAAGGCTAATTCAAGCATACCCACCTCACACGATGTAGTAGACGCACGGTTCGGTTCCTAGACTCTGTTTGCGCCGGATGGTGTAGTTATGGCGCAAAACTTCCCGGACCTCCGAATGGGGATCTTTCAGGTCGCCGAATACCATGGCGCCATTGGAGGCTTCCACACAGGCCGGCATTTTGCCCACGGCCAGCCTTTCCGCGCAGAAGTTGCACTTTTCCACCACACCCATCATGCGCGTGGGGAATTCCTTGTTCATCTCTTTTTCATTCAGGCCGGTGCGCGGATCCTTGAAATTGAAGCTGCGCGAACCATAGGGGCAGGCCGCCATGCAGAAGCGGCATCCGATGCAGCGATGGAAATCCATGAACACGATGCCGTCGCTTTCGCGTTTGAAGGTCGCCTGGGTGGGGCAGGCCCGCACGCAGGGCGGGTTTTCACAATGGTTGCATAAGACGGCGAAGGCGCGATGCTCGACGGATTCGGAAAGATACGGATTCTCCATTTCGGTGAACGCGTTGTGGTAGTGGGTTTCCCAGATCCACTTGATTTCGTGGTTCTTGTTCTCGAAATGGGGAACATTGTGGGTCTTGTGACACACCTCCACCAGCGGTTCGATATCCTCGGCGCTTTTCAGCTTGCGGGTGTCGATAACCATGGCCCATTGTTCGGCCGTGAGCGCCTTGGAACTTCTGCGCACGTGCGCCTTGGGGCCGTGGGCCTCGGCGGCCGCCGCCGTCTGGATTACCGGTTGGGTCCCCAGTCCCACGGCGGCGATGCCCGCCATTTTCAAGAAGCGTCTGCGGCTGCTATCCATTATTCTTCTCCTTTGGGGTTATCGAGATGACAATTCCAGCAATACGGACGGACCGAAGCGTAATCGTGACAGCGGTCGCAAAATTCGGCCTTGTTGGAATGGCAGTCCAAACAGGTGTTGGACAGGCTCATATTGTAGGCGTTGCCCTCTGCATTGACGTATTCGCGTTTGGCATTGCGCACCACTTCGAATCGCCATTTGTCCAGCAATTGCATGTGCTCGGCCTTCATCTCCTCGGTGGCCAGCACGCACTTGCCGGCGGCCTTGGCTTTTTCCGTCAGGACCAGATCGGGTGCCGGCGCCGCTTTCCCGGCCTTGACCAGCAGGTTGTACCAAAGCGGAAAAGAGAACAGCACCACGAAGATGACCAATCCCAATACGATCCATTTCTTATCATTCATCGGCTTCCTCCATTCCCGGCAGCGGTTCGCCGCGCAGGTCCGTGGTTCGTTCTTGTTCGTCCGGAAGGATCAGCGCGTTGGCCACCAACTCGGTAACGCCGGTGCAGTCCACGCCCGGCACCCAGTACTCCATGGAGGCCGGCAGTGCGGCGCGGTCGATGGCGCAGATGGTGGCCAGCATGTTGACACCGTGTTTTTCATGAACATGCTTCACCGCGTTGGCCCGCGGCAGTCCGCCGGCCATGCGCAGTTCCATGTCCTCGCCGGCGTTCAGGCCCGATCCGGAGCCGCAGCAGAAGGTCTGCTCGCGAATGGTGTTGGCCGGCATGTCGTAGAAGTGATTGGCGACGTTCCGGATCACGTAGCGCGGCTCGTCGAACATGCCCATGCCCCTGGACGGGTTGCACGAGTCGTGGAAAGTAATGATCTTGTTGTCGTTGCGGCTGGGATCCAGTTCGAGCTTGCCGTGTCTGATCAGGTCGGCGGTAAATTCGGAGATGTGCACCATCTTGGTGGACTTGGCATTCTCGAACTTGGTTCCGGTGATGGGGCTGACGGGCTCTTCGAGAAAGTCCGCCGGGCCATTCATGGTGTCCATGTACTGGCTGATGACCCGCCACATGTGGCCGCACTCGCCGCCCAGGATCCACTTGACCCCCAGTCTCCTCGCTTCCATGTACATCTTGGAGTTGAGCCGCTTCATGGTCTCGTGGGAGGTGAAGAAGCCGAAGTTGCCTCCCTCGGAAGCATAGGTGCTCCAGGTGACATCCAGTCCGTACTTCTCCTGGAGGTAGTGGAACAGAATCATGTAGCCCATGCAGGTGTAAGTGCCCGGATCGGCGAACACGTCCCCCGAAGGGGTGATGAACAGGATGTCGGCGCCTTTCTTCTGGAATTGGGGTTTCACCGTGATGCCGGTGATCTCTTCGATGTCCTCCGCGAAGAAGTCGATCATATCCTTGAAGGCGTGGGGCTGGATGCCCAGGTGGTTGCCGGTCTTGTAGCAATTCGAGACCGGTGTGGCGATCCAGTCGATGTTCAGGCCCAGCAGGTTCAACAGCTCACGGCCCATGATGGTGATTTCGGCGGTATCGATGCCGTAGGGGCAGAAGACCGAACAGCGCCGGCACTCGGAGCACTGGAACAGGTAGTACCACCACTCCTTGAGCACCTCGAGGGTCATGGGGCGGGCGCCCACCAGCTTGCCCATCAATCTTCCGAATTTCGTAAAATCGTTGCGATAGACGCTGCGCAGCAGTTCGGCACGCAATACCGGCATGTTCTTGGGATCGCCGGTGCCGATGAAGAAATGGCACTTGTCGGCACAGGCGCCGCAGCGCACGCAGATGTCCATGAAGATCTTCACCGAGCGGAACTTCTTCAGTCGCTCCTTGAAGCCTTCGTAAATGATCTCCTGCCAGTTCTCCGGCAATTGCCAGTCGTCATCCAGGGGGTTCCAAGGGCGGGCGTTGGGAAAACCCAGCGTCTCGACGCTCTTGGGATTGGAGGCGTAACAATATATACCCTTGCGGATGTTGACCGGCGTTTCCATCCAGCTGGTCGCTTGTGGACGGTAATCGACTTGGTCGATCAATTCTTGGGGTTTGGGCGTTTCGTCTGCCATAGTCGTCTGCTCCTTTTCCTCCTCGGTGGATTCCTCGGAAGGTTATTCGGCCTTGGTCTCGGGCATCTTGTCCACCGGCAGGCCGGCCTCTATCATTTTCTCGCGGAAATCATCCTCATAGGCTTCGTAGGTGTGCACCTTCACCGGGTAGTTCCACGGGTTGACATGGCGAACTTCGCGGGTGTTGCCGGTCATGTTGCGTGTGGGGCTCAGGAAGATGCCGCCCATGTGCATCAGCTTGCTGAAGGGAAAATAGATCAGCAAGACGGTGACAAAGAAGAGATGGATAAAAAACAGGGGGCTGATGCCCGCGGGGATATGCCAGTCGAAGGAGACCAGGCCCATGGTCAGCTCTTTGATGGCCGTGATGTCCACCTTGGTGACGTAGCGCATCAGAATGCCGGTGAAGGCGATGCCCATGATCAGGAACAGGGGGAAAAAGTCCGAGGTCAGGCTGATGTAGCGCACATTGGAGACGAACAGGCGGCGCAGGAACAGGTAGGTCACCGCCGCCAACAGCACCAGTCCGGACACATAGATCCCGGGCAGACCGCCCTGGACCACGTCATAGGCCAGTTCGATGCGGAAGAAACTGTCCACGTTCTCCAGGACCTGCAGACACAGGGGCACCGGGTCCAGGAAGAAGCGGAAGTGGCGGACCAGGACCGTCAGGAAGGCATAGTGGAAAGCCAGGGCACCCACCCAGAGGAAGATCTCCAGGTTGTAGCTCAGGCTGGGGCCGGTGGATTTGAGCTTCATGCGGGTGTTGCGGAACAGGGAGCGGAAGGTCAGAATTTCCAGCGCCATGCGGACGAAGACGCCGAATCCGGTGGAAGGGTTGTCGATTCTGGCCTGCTCGACCCACGGCATCGACCTCTGCTGGCCGCAGGTTGTGGTGATGCGAAACGGTACGGCTGATTTGGACCAGCCCAGGACGCGGCGCACAAAGAACACAACGAAAATCAAGACGGCCAGGTAAGGAAGGACGATCCCGAACAGCCACTGGAGTCCGATGCTCGACCCCAGGTAGGCGATCAGGGCCAGCAGGAATACCGCCAGCAGCGATGACAAGTAGTGTTTATTCATCTAACCGCACCTCACTTTGGGGTCCCGGATCAGATCCGGGACCGGCTGATATGAAAAGATTGAACATGAGAGTCATGATTCCTTATCATCCGACTCCTTTACCAGACCCGCCCGCTCGAATGCACGGAAGGTACGCGCTCGCATTTCATTGGCTTGCAGGTCATAAAGTTTCTCCCGACATTGCATATAGACGTCGAAGGCCACCAGGCCCAGGATGTCGACGCGGCGATGGATGGTCTGCATGGTTTGCAACGCCTGCAGGTTTTCTCCGGAACCAAGCATGTCGCGCAGAATGTCTTTCAGATCAAACACGAATTGCACGGCCCGGGCCGCCGTAAAGTCCTGGATGGCGCGGATGCGGATCATCGGATCGAGCAGGGAAGCGGCCTGCTGACGATCGATATCGCTGAAAATAAGATCCAGTACCCCGGCGAGACCCTGTTGGGTGGTCTGTCCCACCGGGTTGGCAAAGGGATCCTTCTGGCTTTTGAGAAAATGGGCGGTATCCAGGGGGTAGGCGTCTATGACGGAGTCGAACCATTTTTTAACAATGGCGCTCTTTTTCCCGGCAAGTTGCTTGAGCTGATCCATTGAAGCTGCGTATCCCCTGACTCCCTGTAAATGGACTAGAATTTCAGACCTGGCCTGTCGTTGAATCAAAGAGGAATCTATAGTCAAGTTGGACCGCCATGTCAAGATTCAGGGGAATCATTCAAGGGGGTTGAAATGCGGATTCCGGGCCTGTCGGCATCTTTATAAGCAACGGTGGGGCCGATGCCGGACGTGGCCGGCCCTCAGGGCATCGATCGGAGGCAGGCCGCCCGGAAGGCGATGGGGCTAGCGGTACATCTTCTTCCAGGTGGTGTGTTGCATTTCGCGGGCGTCGGTCAGGGCGGCGTTGAGGGCTGCCACCGCCAATTCGGCGCAATGGAAGTGAGGCTCCCCGAGGCTTTCCAGGAAATCGGCCACGTGCCGGGGGGTGATGGCCCAGGCTTCCTCCAGTCGCCTGCCGCCGGCCAGTTCGACCACGGCGTTGGCGCAGGCATTGGTATTGATACAGCCTTTGAGGGTGTAAGAGATGGTGTCGATCCGGCGGTCCCGGATGACCAGGAAGAACTCGATGGTGTCGCCACAGTCGCTGGCTTTGCTCCCCCGGCCGTCGGCGTCGGGGATCATTTCCTGGCGGTCGGTGCGAAAGGCCATTTCCAGGAACTTGATGGAGTGACGCTGCCAGATTTCTTCCCGGTTTTCTGATTGCATGTTCGGTCCGCTCCTGACGGTTATCCCGGCGACTCATTACCATAGGTAACCGCAAAGAGGATGTCAATCACCAGCCGCCGGCTACACGGCCTAGTGGCGGCTTGCTTCTACGGGCGTCTCGGATGTTGGCATCTGCCGTGGTTTATGTTAACCCCAGGAAATAAGGCATCGATACTCGGGGGATGGAAATGCGATCTGCGGCGATCGTGGCCAATCTGGTCCAGATGGTGATTGTCCTGGTCATTTTTATTCTTCAGGGCCTGGCCCTGGGGGGATTGACCGTCTTGCTGCTGTTCGTCCTGCTGATCATCGCCACCTTCAACCTGCTGATCCTGCTCTTCCTGGGCGATTCCCAACGCAGCCCGTTGGGCGGTGAAAAACCGGGCATCGTCAAGCGGCAGGATCTGCGGGTGGTATATGCCGCGGCCCCCCAGCCCGTTCTCACCTTGCAACACCAGGAATTCGTGTTGCTGGACATCGCCGAAAGCGGTGCGCGTTTTCGGATCCGGCGCAATGACAGCATCAAGAAACGGTTGCGGGGCAGGATCACCCTCTTGTGCGGCGAAACCCTCCACGTCAAAGCCACCGTCATCCGGCGTCAGGGTGACGAAGCGGCCCTGCGGTTCAAGCCCCCCATCGGCTATGCCACCTTGCTCAAGGAAAAACAGGCCCTGGCCGATGCGTCTGCCTGAGACACCCCACCGCCCGACCCGCTGCACCCCTGTAATCTTGTGTCCATCCAGAAAAGGTGAATCTGGCCCGCCTTGGACTCGGGCCAAAGGTGCCGTTTATGGATGGACACAATCTTACGCCGCCCGGATCTCCTGGCCCGGGCAGTGGCGGGCATAGAAGGCCCGGGTGGCCTCGGCGCCCAGGAAGCGCTCCAGGAGTTTGGGCTCGGTTTTGATCAAATCCACCAGGACCAGACCGTCGATGACGTTGGCAAAAGCCCGGTCCAGGTTGAAGGCGAGGAATCTGCCGTTGAGTTTGAGATAGTGTTTGATCAGCGTGGGAACGCCTTTGTTGTCCCTTTCGATTCCCGATACCAGCATGGAGATGTCCTCGATGGCCTCCATCTCTTCGAAGGGGAACGATTCCCGGAGACCCAGCGGTTGGCGCACCTTCACCGGGCGTCGCGGCCGGACCAGGGGCGCCAGCCTGGGATCCATGGAGTTGTTGCGCAGGAAGGCCACCATCAGGTTCTTGGAAATGGCGTGGTAACTCTGGCTGATGCTTACCGGTCCGAAGAGATAGCGGTATTGCAGGTTGCGGGCCACGAACTCGCCGATGCCGCGCCACAGGATGGAGAGACAGCCGAACCGGCGCTGATATTCCGGCCGGATGAACGAGCGCCCCAATTCGAGGGAGGTATCCATCTGGTCGAGAAACCGGGGGGCGAAATTGAAGAGGGTGGTGGTGTACAGGCCGGCCGGACCCATGGACGGCAGGATGGCGTCGGTCTGGCCGAGACGGTAAGCCCCCACGATCTCGGCACTCTCGCGGTTCCAGAGAAACAGCTGCCGGTAATGCTCGTCGAACCCGTCGCGATCCTCGCTCCGACCGGTGCCCTCCCCCACCTCGCGGAAACTGGTCTCCCGCAACCTGGCGATTTCGCGCATGATGCCGGGGCTCTGCGCGGCCATGGTCAAATAGACATCGAACTCCTTGTGCCTCACCAGGTGGTCGGCCGGATCCAGCGCCTCGAGTTCATCCTGGAGCAGGTCGACGGGAACCGGCGGGATGATGGGTATTCGGTCCGCTTCGGTGGATTTGCGGATCGTCGGCAACGGCCGGCGGCGTTGCCCATGGCTTCGGCGGTGCTGCAGAAGGTAGGTATGGAACCGCAAAAATTCCGTTGCCTCCTGCGGGGAGGAAAAATCGGTCAGCTTGCGCCAGAGGATGGGCTGCCCCATGGAAAGATGGATGGTGCGGCCTTGTTTGGCCGCCATTTCCCTGGGCAGCAGCACCGTCCGCAGCAACGGGTGGATCAGGCCTGCGAGGTTGAACCCCAGCGAGTTGCGGCCGTGAATATACACGGGCAGGGTTTTGGCCTTGGCTTTGCGGATCAGCCTGGCAACGTGGGGACTCCAGGGAGGATCGGTCACCCGGCGCGACTGGAAACACCAGTGGGAAACCTCGCCGGCAGGGAAGGTCAGCAAGGCGCCGCCGCCGGCAGTCCAATCGAGGGCGACTTTCAGTGCGCGGGCATTGGTTCTTGCGGCTTTGCGCGGATTGAACGGATCCACGGCGATGATGCTGGGCGCCAGGGCCGGTATGCGGGTCAGCAGGTAATTTCCCAGGATGCGGACATCCGACCGTTTCTGCATCAACAGGGCCGCCAGCAGGATGCCTTCGATCCCGCCGAAGGGATGATTGGCCACCATCACCAGGGGGCCCTTCGAGGGGATGGAATCGATTTCCTCCGCAGTCAGGTTATGATCGAGTCGCAACACCCGGAGGCATTGGCGGCAGAACTCGTCGGCGGTGATATCCTCCGGTATGGCCCGATAGAGGGCGTTGATCCGATTCACGGACAGCAGTCGTTCCAGGGACTCCGCAAGCCATCGAATCATCCGGGGAGGGGCCGGACCCACGGCTTGTGTCAAATCGATGAGTTTTTGACCCGTCCGGCAAGATGGAAGGCCTTCCGATGTTCCGCGTGAAGTTCCCATGGCGATCGCCTCCTGAATCTGTATGGATTTACGTCAAGCTCCCTGTCCATTCAATCCAGAAAATCTTTCCAGAGGATCTTTCAGATCCGATTGGATTCGCGTTAGACTTTCGTGCCGAAAGATCCGGTGATGGTTCCGATGCCATCCGGATTCGGCCCTATTGGGTTTTTGCAGGCGCAACCGGACCGGAAGGGACGAGGTCGATGACCGTGATTTCCGGCGGCGACAGAAACCGCACCGGAGGCCCCCAGGTGCCAGTGCCCCTGCTGGTGTAAAGGCGCCCGCCCTCTTCCAATTGGATCAGGCCGAGGGGAAAAGGATAGCGCAATCTGACCAAATAATCGAATGGAAATATCTGGCCGCCATGGGTGTGGCCGGACAGCTGCAGGTCGAATCTCTTCCCGGC
Organism: Desulfobacteraceae bacterium; assembly: GCA_050288425.1. Taxonomy (GTDB): domain Bacteria; phylum Desulfobacterota; class Desulfobacteria; order Desulfobacterales; family Desulfosarcinaceae; genus JARRKU01. The sequence goes on from JBNKDU010000002.1 coordinate 80,992, forward strand.
GGCGGAGATCACCGGACGGTGTTTGAGCAGCAGGCCGAAGGCCTGGTCCGGGACACGGCGCAGCAAATCGGCTTCGCCGGGTGTTTGACCACCGTTGGATCCACGGCCGGGGTCATCGTCCACACCGGCGATGATGAGCCCCGGATCCACCATCACGGTCTCGTTTTCGAGCAACGTAAAGCCCGCCTCCCGGATAAAGGTCCGCGCCCGTTCCAATCCATAGTAATATTCGTGGTTGCCCAGAACGGCGAATTTTCCCAGAGGCGCTTTCAGGTCCCTCAACGCCGTGGTGACGGAGGGGCGGTTGGGCACCTTCCCGTCCACCAGGTCTCCGGTGCTGACCACCAGGTCGGGTTTGGCCGCCTGGACGGCCTGGAGGACGGGGGTCAGGCGGCCCGGATAGGTCATGGGACCCAAATGCAGGTCGGAGATCTGCACCACCCGCAGTCGCTTGGTCCCGGACGCCAGTTTTACGCCGGTCAGGGTGATATGTTCGCTTCGGATCTGGCGGGCTTCCAGGGCGCCGTAAGCCATCACCGCCCAGGCCGCCATGGCCACCAGGCCGAGGCTGCGGCGTCGGGAAAGCATGATGGCCGTTGCGTCGGCGCCGAAGAGGCCCTGGATGGCGCGGATCAGCAGATGATACCCATCCACGGGCAGGGCCAGGCAGATAAAAATGAAGACGAAACCTATCCAGAGATTGCCGGTCCAGGCCATGACCAGGGCCGACAGCCAATGTCCCTGGGCCTCCAGCACCCTTGCCTGGATGGGTGCCAGGATGAGAAAGAGCAGTACGCATGCCAGCAGACCGTAGCGCACGCCGTGCAGGTAAAAGGCCCGACGGACCTTGATCAGCAAATAGAGATGGATCAGGCCGAAGACGCAGAAATAGAGCGCCAGCAATATCACCAGTCGACTCATGGGGCGGCGGCTTTCGTCGAATCGACCACGGCATCGCCGCCGGCGGTTGGCGGCCGCAGGAATTCGCGCAGCACCGTGGTGGCATAGGCGCCGGACGGCAGTTGAAAAGAGAATTCCAAACCCCCGGTCCGGGGCAGGATCTCCAACGCGTCCGGAAACAGGAGGGCGGGTCGGCGCGAGCCTCCGGCCCGCAATGGCTTGAACTGTTCCCGGGTCAGATCGAAGCGTTCCAGGATGCGGCGTTCCACATCGCCCGCCGGCCCCTGGGCGGCGCGCATCTTGTGCCCGAAGATGGGGCCGGTATAGACGATTCCCCTCGCCGCCAGGCGTTCTCCGGCCTCCCGTGGATCCTCCACGAGGAACATCCCGCCGGTATCGGTTTTTTGGGCCACATCCCCGTCGAGGATGGTGTCCAATCCATGTTCCTGGATCCGTGTCTTGAGCCAGACATTGAACAGGCCGGCCTGGAGGGCCGAAACCAGAAAAGTCTCTTTGCGGCTGCGCACCCGCCGTCCCCTGGCGACCAGCGCCGCCGCGCGATCGAGGTTGCGCATGTCGGTGCCGAACCGCTGGGGGCCGAAATAGTTGGCGATGCCCCGGCGCCGCAAGGCCTCGCCGATGGCCGAGGCGGCGGGCAGATCGTCGGCGTTGACGCCGGTGACCAGGATGGTGAAGCGATTGGCGGCGACGTGGCCGATTTTGATCTTGTTGCGGTGGCGGTGAACGGAGACGATTTCGAAGGGCAACCCCCCCAGGGTTTCCATCACGGCGGCACGGTCCGGGTTCGCGGGCATGGGCAGGGAAAAGGTCTGGGTGGCCACCGCCCGGCGGTCCTTGCGGCCCCCGAAGCCCACGTCGCCCGGACGGCAACCGAACGCCTCGGCCAGTGCCCGGGCCACGTCGGCGGTATTCCATCCCCGGCGTCGCAGCGTCAAATAGAGGTGATCCCCCTGGCCGCACGGTTCATAGGGCAAGACCTCCTCGACCTGGAAATGCTCGGGCAGTGCCTTGATTTCTCCTCCGATGCCGGGCAGCTCGCCGCAGACATACGGCGTGTCCGCCAGGGCGTCTCGCAGCTTTCGGGAGATATGTTCAGCGTTCATGACGGTTTACCACCTTCTGCCATCTTTCTTTATGCAACTTTGGGGCTACCGCAGGCCGCGGATGAATTCCTCCACGGCCTGGATGCCCTTTTCCTCCACCAGCCGGATGGTCTGGGTGCCGATGACGGCGATATCGGCCCGGCCGGTCAAAAAATCCACATCCTGCCGGTTCTTGACCCCGAATCCCACGGCCAGGGGCAGGTCGGTGGCCTGCCGGCAGCGCCGCAGGTAGTCGTCCAGCTCCCTGGAAAATTCGGTGGCCTGCCCGGTCACCCCTTTGCGGGCCACACAATAGACCATGCCCCTGGCATGGCCGGCCAGCATCTGCATGCGGGCATCGGTGGTGGTGGGGGCGAAAATGAAAACGGGCGCCAGTCCGTGGCGGTCCATGGCCTGCAGGTAACCGGCGCCTTCCTCCGGCGGCAGGTCGGGCACGATGGCGCCGCGCAGGCTTTTTTCGGCGGTTGTCCGGGCGAATTCCGCCACACCGAATCGATAGAGAATATTGTAATAGGTCATGAACAGGAAGGGGATCTCGAATCGGGCGGCCACCCGGCCGCCGAAATCGATGCATTGCCTGACCGTGATGCCGTTGGCCAGCGCCTTCTGGTTGGCCTTGAGAATCACCGGGCCGTCGGCGATGGGTTCGGAAAAGGGGATCTGCAGTTCCATGATATCCACCCCCGCCGCCACCATGGCCTGGACGATGTCCAGGGAGGCCGCAAGGGACGGATACCCGATGACGATGTGGGTCATCAAAAGAATCTTTTTCTGTTTGCGTCGTTCGCGAAGATATTGTTCAAGCATGGGATATCCTATTCATACTGTTTGGCCTTGTTTCGGATGAACATCTTCCAGGCCGGGTCGTCGAAGGCGTCGGCCACGGTGAAGATGTCCTTGTCGCCCCGGCCCGACTGGTTGATGATGATGGTGTCGTCGGGCGACATCTGGGGGACTTCCTTGAATGCCTGGGCAAAGGCATGGGACGATTCCAGGGCGGGAATGAGTCCCTCCTTGCCCATGGTGAGTTCCATGGCCGATACGACCTCCTCATCGGTGGCCGCCTCGAAGCGGGCCTTGCCGGCCTCCTTGAAATGGGCGAGAATGGGCGACACGCCAACATAGTCCAGGCCGGCCGCGATGGAATGGGTCTCCCGCATCTGGCCGTCGCCGTCCTGCAGGAAAAACGTCTTGTAGCCCTGGGCCACCCCGACACTGGCATCCCGGGCGCACAAACGCGAGGCGTGGGCGCCCGACCCAAGCCCCTTGCCGCCGGCTTCCACGCCCACCAGTTCCACGGGATCGTTCAGGAATCCGGAGAAAAGCCCCATGGCATTGGATCCGCCCCCCACGCAAGCGTACACCCGCTTGGGCAGCCGGCCTTCGGCAGCTAAAATTTGCTCCCGGGCCTCATGCCCTATGATGGATTGAAACCAGGCGACCATCTCGGGAAAGGGATGGGGACCGCAGGCCGTGCCCAGTACGTAATGGGTGGAATCCATGTTGGAGACCCAGTCGCGGAAGGCTTCGTTGATGGCGTCCTTGAGGATTTGCGTCCCATCGGTCACCGGCACCACGGTGGCGCCCAGCCGTTCCATCCAGAAGACATTGGGCCGCTGGCGCTCGACATCCACCGCGCCCATGTAGATGGTGCAATCGAAACCGAAGCGGGCCGCCATGGTGGCCGTGGCCACGCCATGCTGCCCGGCCCCGGTTTCGGCGATCACGCGGGTCTTGCCCATGCGCTGCACCAGCAGACCCTGGCCCATGACGTTGTTGGCCTTGTGGGCGCCGGTGTGGTTGAGGTCTTCGCGCTTGATATAGATCCTGGCGCCGCCGAAATGGCGGGTCAGGTTTTCCGCCGGGGTCAACGGCGTGGGCCGGCCGGAATAGGTGGCCATGACTTTCCGGTACTGCTCCCAGAAACCGGAGTCCTTGCGGGCGGCGGTATAAACGGCCTCCAACTCGTCGAATGTGGCCGTCAGGATCTCCGGCAGAAATGCGCCGCCGAACTCCTCGTAATAGCCGCGGTTATCCATGTTCCATGCCTCCAATGTTCTGGGTGAATACAAAACGGTCGGTCCGGCACCACAGCCGGACATAGACTCCGTTCCGTTGTCGGGGAAAGTGGAGATAACGCTGGACCGCCAGCACCGGGGTGGCCGCGGTCACCTCCAGGAGATGCCGGCGTCGATCCTTGAGATAATCGATGCGGAAACCCTGTTTGCCGCCGGTGGGCCTCAGGTAGAAGCGTTCATCGGCGATGGCCGACAGGGAGCGACCCTCCAGATCCATCCGTTCGAGACCCCGGAAGAGACCGGCGTGCAGGTAGAGATCCTCCATCAGCACCGGTCTGTTTTCCACCCGGGAAAGCCGGGAGAGACAAATGGCAGTTTCGGCGTGGAACGGGTTGTCTTCCGGATCGTCGACGGTGTGCAGGCGGACGGGGACGATGATCTTCGTCTCCACGGCCAGGCCCTGTTTGCGAAACGAGGCGCCGGTGCCGTCCAGGGAAAACAGGTCGACCTCCTGGGGTGCCTCGGCCACGAAGGTTCCGGCCCCGCGTTTGCGGATGAGCAGGCCTTTTCGCACCATGAGATCCACGGCCTGCCGGGCCGTGGGTCGGCCGATGCCGTGATCGGCCGCCAGTTGGTGCTCCGAGGGAATGCGGCCGCCGGTGCGGAAGGTGCCATTCCGGATCTGGGCGGTGATCAGATCGGCCAGTTGCCGATAGAGGGGGATGGGGGCCTGGGGGTTTAGCCTCCCTTCCCCATAGATCACCGGATTGGCATGTGGTCCGTTTCCCATAAGGATAATCCATCCCCATCGCGGTATGCGGCCGCAACAGCCGTTTGAAAAGTGCAATCAATAGCGGCATGGTAAGCGGATATTTGTAAAGTTGTCAAGACAAATTTTGTCCTCATCATCTCACCTCACACAGTGACCCATGTCTGCCCGTTTCGCCAGCGATTTAGCAACACGAGGGATCGGGAAATTTTATTTGTTCTTGGTATAAGCCGGAGGATGGGGGCCATTCGGGGCTGCATCAGCGGGAGGCCTTCGTGATTTCAACCGGTTATCCATGGGGGAGACCCACGGCGCCGCCATCGGCGGCGACCAGGGAGGGGGCTTTGAATGCCCCCGTGGATAACCGGTTGAAATCACCAGGCCGGGAGCGTCGCAGCCCCGAATGGCCCCCATCCTCCGGCGTCGGCTTCGAGGGAGTACTCTCCGGCCCTCGTAGCGGGCATGAAGACTTGACGGATGTTCTCCAGGTGGATATCCTGATTTTATTCCTCTTACCACGGCTTCGCGTCTTCCTGTACCCGTTTTCCGGCGCCGCCCGGCCGGCGGTCATCCACCACAAGCTCCCCATTCCGGCCGATGGCTCGCTTCTCTTGAGTTGACGCCAGTTCCCCCGGTCTCCCCGTTGTCATCGCTCCAGTCACCCAAATGCCGACGCCGCATAATTTTTCTCCGGCGTTATCCACCCCCAACCCGAATATCGAAGGAGGTACGGCCATGACAGAAAGCGTTTACAAAGTGATCGAATTGGTGGGCACCAGCTCGGATTCCTGGGAAAATGCCGCTCAAAATGCCGTCCGGATGGCCGGCGAGAGCCTGCGTGATCTGAGAATCGCCGAAATCGGCCAGCTGGACATGAAGGTGGAGGATGGCCGGGTCGTCGCCTATCGGGCACGGGTCAAGCTCTCCTTCAAATACAACACCAACACCTGATCGCCGGCGCTCCAATGCCGATTCCATGTCCCGCCGTCCCGGACCGGCGGGCATGGGATCGGTTCCGGATCCCGGCCGGACTCGAGCCGCAGGGAGCCGCGACTTGCCTATCCGCCGGGAATGGTGTTAAATGGCGTTCCATCCGATGAGGATGTTGGGTCCTGTCGATTCACGGGAATGACCGTACAACCAAGGAGGATTCGGAATGAACGCCACCAGTGTGATTCTCTCGCCCAGTGAGATTCCCCGCCAATGGTACAACATCTTGGCCGACATCAAACTCAACCCCCCCTTGGGGCCCGACGGCAAGCCCGTGGGACCCGACGACCTGGCCCCGGTCTTTCCCATGAACATCATCGAGCAGGAGGTCAGCCAGGAACGTTGGATCGACATCCCCGAACCGGTCCTCGATGTCCTGGCCATCTGGCGGCCGGCGCCGCTGATGCGCGCCCTTCGGCTGGAGAAGGCCCTGGGAACCCCGGCCCGCATCTATTACAAATACGAAGGCGTCAGCCCGCCGGGCAGCCACAAGCCCAACACGGCCGTGCCCCAGGCCTACTACAACAAGGTCTTCGGCATCGAGAACATCACCACCGAAACCGGCGCCGGCCAGTGGGGCAGCGCCCTCTCCTTTGCCTGTGCCCAATTCGGCCTGACCTGCAAGGTCTACATGGTGCGGGTGAGTTTCGATCAGAAACCATATCGCAAAGCCATGATGGAGACCTGGGGCGGCAAATGCATCGCCAGCCCCAGCACCGAGACCCAGGCCGGCCGCGCCGCCCTGGAGAAGGATCCCGACACGCCGGGAAGCCTGGGCATCGCCATCAGCGAAGCCATCGAGGCGGCCGTCAGCGATCAAAGCGGCAAGACCCGCTACTCCCTGGGCAGCGTATTGAACCACGTCCTGCTCCACCAGACCATCATCGGCCTGGAGGCCAAGAAGCAACTGGCCATGATCGAGGAATATCCCGACATCATCATCGGTTGCGCCGGAGGCGGCAGCAATTTCGCCGGCCTGGCCTTCCCCTTCGTCCAGGACAAGATCAACGGCAAGCATCTCGAAATCTACCCGGTGGAGCCCAAGGCCTGTCCCACCCTGACCCGGGCGCCGTTCGCGTACGATCATGGCGACACGGCCCGCTACACGCCGCTGCTGCCCATGCACAGCCTGGGGCATGGCTTCGTTCCGGCGCCCATCCACGCCGGAGGACTGCGGTACCACGGCATGGCGCCCACCGTCAGCCAGCTGGTGCACGAGGGGCTGATTACGGCCAAGTCGGTGGCCCAACTGGAGGCCTACGAGGCCGGTGTGACCTGGGCCCGCACCGAGGGGGTGATTCCCGCCCCCGAGACCAGCAATGCCATCGCCCAGGTGATCAAGGAGGCCCGGCAAGCCAAGGAAGAGGGCCGGGAAAAGGTGATCGTCTTTTCCTTCAGCGGCCATGGATTGCTGGATTTGACCGGCTACGAAAAGTATCTGGCCGGCGAGCTCACCGATTTCACCCTCAGCGAGGAGGAGATGGCCCGGTCCACGGCGGTTCTCGAAAACCATCCCAAGCCGCAGGACCTGAAGAGCGATCGTCCGTAAAACCAAAGGGGCGTGCAGGTTACCGCCCCTTCTCCTGTTTTATTAGGAGCCGATATGCCCCCTCCGGACGAAATAAGCCGCCTGGAACGCCACTGCCCGCGCCTGGGCCATGTGGTCCGTTTCGACTACTGCCGTTCCATGGACGGCGACCGGGCGCCGTGTTTCAAGAGCCTGGACTGTTGGTGGGAACGCTTCGACGTGGTCGCCTATTTCCGCCACCGGCTGCCAATGGCGGATTTCGACCGGCTCTCCAGCGGACGACCGCCGGAAAAAGTGGCCAGCCTGGTGAATTTGATCCGCCTGGCCCAGGAACGTTGCCGGCGATAATTGGAATAAAAGAAAACGCGGTTATCCGGAATGCCCAAGTTGCATGTGACTGCAGGTCTTTTGCTGCCATTCCATATAGTCAAATCGTTGAATCGTCGAATTGTCAAATGGGGAAAGGCATTTTGCCTTATTCAATATTGCTGCAAAATCTATGGAATAGAATTCCACTCCCGATTTGACAATTCGACGATTTAACCAATTCAACTTTGCATAATTGGCACGGATTCGGGCTGCCTTCCAGCCAGCTTGAGCTTTGTGGATGAGCGCGAAAAAAAAAGGAATCCGTCCGGAACGACCAACCGCATTTTCCCGCGATACGGCGCCGACCCGACGAACGTCGGCTCATCCACCCACATATACCCGCGGTACCCGCGCCATCAGGTTGGTCACCACTTCGTAGTTGATGGTCTTTGCCTCCCGGGCGATTTCGTCCGCGGTGATGACTTCGTTCCCCTGCCGGCCGATGACCACCACCTCGTCCCCCACCTGTGCCCGGCTGTTCCGGCCCAGATCGAGCATCACCAGATCCATGCAGACCCGGCCGGCGATGGGGACGCGCCGGCCGTTGACCAGCATCTGTCCCCGGTTGGACAAGGCGCGGCTGTACCCGTCGCCATATCCTAAAGCGACGGTGGCGATATGGGTCTCTTCGGGGGCTTCCCAGGTGCAGCCGTAGCTGATTTTGGCCCCTTGGGGGACACGCTTGAGATGCACGATGCGGGATTTCAATTGCAGGGCCGGCCGCAGGTCCAGGGGCCGGCGGAGGGCGTCGGCGTGGGGATAGAGACCGTAGACGGCAATCCCGGCGCGGACCATGTCCAGATGGCTTTCCGGCAGGTCGATGATGGCCCCGCTGTTGGCGGCATGGTATCTGGGAACGGTCAGGCCGGCTTGGGCCACGGAGGCGATCAGACCCTTGAAATCGTCCAGTTGAGAATGGGTGTAGGTCTGGTCGGCATCATCGCTGGCCGCGAAGTGGGTCCAGATGCCTTCCAGTTGGAGATTCTCCAGGCGGCCGATCTGCAATATCTCTTCCACCGCCCTTGGACGGGAGGCCTCCTGCCGGTCCGAACCGGTCCGCATGGCATCCGGCCGCAGGCCCATGCGTCCCATGCCGGTATCCACCTTGAGATGGACGGTCACGCGCTGGCCTCGTTTCAGGGCGCCGGACAACCGGCGGGCACTCTCCAGGGAAAACACGCTGGCCCATAAGTCGTGGTCCGCCAGATCGGGACCGAAGGCTTCCGGCGTATAGCCGAAGATCAGGATGGGCGCTGCAATGCCGGCCCGGCGCAATTCCAGGGCCTCCTCCACCCGGGCGACACCCAGGCAGGACGCCCCGCCGGCCAGGGCGGCGTGCGCGGTTTCGACGCTGCCATGACCGTAGCCGTTGGCCTTGACCGCGACCATCAGCTCTGCCCCGGGCCGGGTAATGCGCCGCAACTCGGCCACGTTGTGCTTGATGGCACCCACATCGATTTCCGCCCAGACCAGAGGATCCTGCATCGGTGGCCTCTTCTTTTTCCGGAGTTTGCCCTGCTATCGCGCGCGGTCTTCGCAGGCATCGTACCGCGTTTGTCGCCGGGAGACAACTAGGGGAGCTTGCGGGCACTTGACGCTGTCGCGTGTGGCCCCCAGCGACTGCCCGCTCGCGCAAGGCCGGCTTTAAGGAACGATGTTCAGCTGGATTTGATTGGGGGAACTAAAATATATTTGACATATATTTCGTGTCGATGTATTGACCTCTCAGCTGATATCTTCTCTGGCCGGGAGCGAACGCATGACCGCCGATCCATCCGGTAGAAATTCCATATCCTCCAACGGTGCAGGCAACCGACGCTCTCTGAGCGACAGAGCCTATGCAGCCCTCTACACAAAAATCGTCTCACTCGAATACAGGCCCGGTCAGCACCTGGAGGAGGCGGTGCTGGTGGACGAACTGGGAATCGGCCGCACCCCGGTGCGCGAGGCGCTGCAACGGCTTGCGGCCGATCTGCTGGTGGCCTCCCAGCCCGGCAAGGGCTTTATCGTTCGCCCCATCACCCTGCAGAACACCAAGGCGGCCTTTGCCGCCCTCCAGATACTGGAGCTGGGCGTGGCCGACCTGGCCGTGCGCCAGGAAAACCGTCTGTTGCTGGAAAGCATGCGCGAAACCAACCAGGCGGTGGCCGACGCGGTGGCGCGGATGGACATCTACTGCCTGGTGGAGGCCAACAGCGAGTTCCACGATGCTTATGCCCGCTGTTCGGACAACATCTACCTGGTCCAGGGCCTGCGGCGGGTGCGCTGCGAGACCAACCGCCTGGCCTACCTCTCTTTCGGCAACGAAATCGATCCCGCCCGCGACCTTGAGGAACATTATGCCTCGGTGATCGACCAGCACAACAGCGTGATCGCGGCCCTCCAGGATCGGGACGTGGATCGTTTGAAAGAATTGATCGTCGAGCACATCGGAATATTCAAGAACCGCATCATCCGCTATCTGGCGGAGTTCTGACTGCAAAAACAAGGAGGGTGTCATGAAGAAGTTGCTGACCATCGGTCTGGTGATGCTTGTGGTCTGCCTTGCCGTCTCCGACGCAACGGCCGAGACCAAATGGGATATGCACCTGAACTACCCGGCGGGCAATTTCCACTCCCAGGGGGCCCAACGGTTCGCCGACCGGGTCAAGGAGGCCACCCACGGCGAGCTGACCATCGTGCTGCATCCCGGTGCGGCCCTGGGGTTCAAAGGCCCCGAGCTGCTGCGCGCCCTGGCCGAGGGCCAGCTGGCCGTCGCCGAAGTGCCCACCGGCATGGTGGAAGGCGACGCTCCGGTGCTGGCCCTGACCGCCCAGCCGTTCATCTCCACCAATGCCTTCGAGCAGCGGCTGCTCTACCAATTGTCCAAACCCACCTATGCCGGGGTGCTCAAACGCTTCAACCAGTTCACCCTCTATACCTCGGTATGGCCGTTTTCCGGAATCTACACCCAGCGCCCCGTTACCTCGGCCGAAGAACTGAAGGGATTGAAGATGCGGGTCTATGACGGAACCGGGCTCGATTTCGGCAAAGCCACCGGCATCGCCGCCCGCAAGATGCCCTTCAGCGAAGTCTATCCGGCCATGAAGGCCGGCCTGCTCGACTCCATGTATACCAGCTCGGTTTCCGGGGTGGACGCCAAGGCGTGGGAAGTGCTCCATTACTTCACCCCCATCAACATCGTCGGTCCGGTGAACATGATCAACGTCAACCTGGATGCCTGGAACAAGCTGCCGAAAAAGATCCAGGAGACCGTTCTGGAGGTCGCCGCCGAGATGGAAGACGAGATGTGGAATCTGGCCGGCGATATGGACCGCAAGAGCCGGGAGACCCTGGTTTCCAATGGCATGCAGGTGACCCCGGTCAAAAAATCCTTCCGCCGCGAGCTGGATGGGATCGGCGTCGAGCTGCGTGCCCAGTGGTCTTCCAAGGCCGGGGCCGATGCACAGAAGATCCTGGATGAATACAAGCGCATTACGGGCCGCTAGCACCCTGCCCGGTGAAGGGAAAACCGATGGATCCGGCGGCGGCCGGGTGAGGCCGGGAAGCGGGAAGTGCAAATGAAGCGAATCATCCAGTTCACCGAAGGCATCAGTCTATGGGCGGCCCGGGTCTCCGCCGTGCTGCTCGGACTGATGACCGTGCTGATCCTCATCGAAATCCTGCTCTGGAACACCATGGAGAAGTCCACCCTGATCGCCGATGAATACTGCGCATACGGCCTGGCGGCCATTATCTTCCTCGGATCGGGGTATTGCCTCAAGGAGCGGGGCCACATCCGCATCACCCTCGTCCTCGGACTCCTGCCGGACGCCTGGGCCCGCTGGATCACCTGCCTGGCCACGGCCCTGACCACCGCGGTGATGGGAATTCTGTGGTGGTACCTGTACAAAATGGTGGCCGCCACCTGGCGCTACCATACCACTTCGGGCACCCTGACCAACACGCCCCTCTGGGTTCCCCAGGCCCTGATGCTCGTGGGGGCGGCCTGTTTCCTGATCCAATTGGCGGGCACGACCCTGAAGACCTTTCAGGCCATCGGCACGGGGGAGGATGTGATCTGATGGAAGCGGGCATGGCCTTGATGGCCCTGGTGGTATTCGGCGTCCTCTTTTTCTGCCTGGCCTGCGGCGTCTGGGTGGGATTTTCGCTGTTGATCGTCGGATTCGTGGGCATGTCCCTGTTCAGCCCCCTGCCCGGGGGCGGCAACATGGCCTCCTCGGTGTGGGCCACCATCGAGAAGTGGGAATATGTGGCCCTGCCCATGTTCATTCTCATGGGCGAGATTCTCTACCGTTCGGGGATATCGGAGAAGCTCTTCCGGGCTCTGGTGCCCTGGCTCTACCGGCTTCCCGGCGGATTGCTGCTGATGAACATCCTCTCGTGCACGCTGTTCGCCGCCGTTTCCGGCTCCAGCGCCGCCACCACGGCCACCGTCGGCCGCATCACCCTGGCCGAGCTGGACAAGCTGGGTTACGACCGGCGCATCGCCATGGGGTCCCTGGCCGGTGCCGGTACCCTGGGGTTTCTGATTCCGCCGTCGCTGATCATGATCGTCTATGCCATTCTGGCCGGTGTGTCCATCGGCAAGATGTTCGTGGCCGGCATCCTGCCGGGACTGCTGCTCTCCGGGATCTATTCGGCCTACATCATCTACCGCGGCATCCGCAATCCCGAGATCGCACCCCGCATGCAGGCCCATTACACCTGGGCGGAACGGATCGCGTCCCTCAAAGACCTGGCGCCGACCCTGATTCTCATCCTCATGGTGCTGGGCAGCATTTACGCCGGCGTGGCCACCCCCACCGAGGCGGCGGCCCTGGGCGTGTTCGGCGCCACCGTCTTCGCCTTCCTCAACCGGCAGATGAACCCGAAGATACTCTTCGGCTGCCTGGTGGGGGCCGTCAAGACCAACGCGATGATCATGATCATCGTGGTGGGGGCGGGCTTTCTCTCCCGGGTGATGGGTTTTTTGGGCATTCCGGCGGCCCTCACCCAGGCCATCACCGGACTGCAGTTGTCGCCCTACCTCCTGATGGTGCTGCTGGGGCTGGTTTATGTTGTGCTGGGTTGCCTGCTGGACGGGTTTTCCATCGTGGTGATGACCCTGCCCATCGCCCTGCCCATGGTGGTGGCCGCCGGGTTCGACCCCATCTGGTTCGGCATCTACCTGATTCTCATGGTGGAGGTCAGCCAGATAACGCCGCCGGTGGGATTCAACCTCTTCGTCATCCAGGGACTCACCGGCGAGCCCATCATGCGTATCGCCGTGCACGCCCTGCCTTTTTTCTTCCTGATGCTGCTCACCACGGCCATCATCACGGCATTTCCCCAGATCGCCCTCTACCTGCCCCAGTTGATGACGGTGAAATAGGCATGCTTGCTGCAACCGGTATCCATCCACAGAAAAGAAGACAATCATGACCGACCGAAGCAAATTTCGATTCTCCATCGATCGTGGCGGTACCTTCACCGATATCTACGCCGAAGTTCCGGGCGAGCCGGGATTCAAGGTGGTCAAGCTGTTGAGCGAGGACCCCCAGAACTATGCGGACGCCCCCCGCGAAGGCATCCGCAGGATCCTGGAACAGGTCACCGGCGAATCCATCCCCAAAGAGCGCTTCGATGCCTCGCGCATCGAATGGATCCGCATGGGCACCACCGTGGCCACCAACGCCCTGCTGGAACGCAAGGGCGCACGTTGCGCCCTGGTGGTGACCAGGGGGTTCGGCGACATCCTGCAGATCGGCAACCAGGACCGGCCCCGGATCTTCGACCTGGAGATCCGCAAGCCCGACCTGCTCTATGAAGCCGTGGTCGAAGCGGACGAGCGCCTGCGCATCCTGCGTGCCGATGAGCCCGAACCCGAAGAAACCGTGGTCCGAGGCATCACCGGAGACCGGCTGGCGGTCCTGCGGCCCCTGGATCCGGAAGCCCTGAGGTCCAAATTGCAGGCGGTCTACGACCAGGGGATCCGCAGCCTGGCGGTGGTGCTGATGCACGCCTACGCCTGGCCCGATCATGAACTGGCCATCGGTGAGTTGGCCCGGTCCATCGGCTTCACCCAGATCTCCCTCTCTTCCCAGGTAATGCCGCGGGTCAAGCTGGTCCCCCGGGGGGATACCACCATGGTGGATTCGTATCTCAACCCCCATATCCAGCGCTACCTTGCCAGTTTTCGCGACGGGTTCCGAGGCGGTCTTGCCGACACCCGCCTGCTGTTCATGCAGTCCGACGGCGGATTGGCGCGGGCCGACGGGTTCACCGGCAGCCGGGCCATCCTGTCCGGACCGGCCGGCGGGGTGGTGGGCTACGCCATGACCACCGATCGGGACGATGGCCGGCAGCCGGTGATCGGCTTCGACATGGGCGGCACCTCCACCGACGTCTCCCGGTTCGGGGGCGAATATGAACTGGTCTTCGAAACCGAAACCGCCGGCGTGCGTATCCAGGCGCCCCAATTGCACATCAAGACCGTGGCCGCCGGCGGCGGAAGCCGGCTATTCTTCGAAAACGGCATGTTCCTTGTAGGACCGGAATCGGCCGGCGCCCACCCCGGACCGGTCTGCTACCGCAAAAACGGCCGCCTTGCGGTCACCGATGCCAACCTGGTGCTGGGGCGCATCCAGCCGGAGTACTTCCCCAAAATCTTCGGCCCCACCGAAGATCGACCCCTGGATGCCGACGCCAGCCGGGCGGCCATGGCCGAACTCACCCAGCGCATCAACGCGTATTACGAAGACAAGGGCCGCGAGCCGCTCTCCGTGGAGCAGGTGGCCCTGGGTTTCCTCCATGTGGCCAACGAGGTGATGGTGCGGCCCATCCGCGAGATCTCGGTGATGCGCGGGTTCGATATCAAGGAGCACATCCTGGCCACCTTCGGCGGCGCCGGCCCCCAGCATGCCTGTGCCATCGCCCGCGCCCTGGGCATATCCAGGATCTTCATCCACCGGTTTTCCGGGATTTTATCGGCCTACGGGATCGGCATGGCCGATGTGGTGGTGGAGCGCCAGAAACCGTCCTCGCGGGTATTCGGCCCCGGTGTGCTGCCCCGGGTCGAGGAGGAGATGGACGCCTTGCAGGCCCGGGCCTTTGCGGAGCTGGCCGCCCAGGGCTTCGAACCGGACGCCATGGAGGGCACCGCCTTTCTCAACCTGCGCTACCGGGGCACCGACACCGCCCTGATGATTCCCCGTCCGGCAGACGACGACTACCTGGACGCCTTCCGCCGCACCTACCGGCGCGAATTCGGCTTCGACCTCATCGACCGCGACGTGCTCATCGACGACATCCGGGTGCGGGCCCGGGGCAAGACGGCCGGCCTGAACCGCATCCCCATCGCCCGTACCGAAGGGGAACCCCGCAAACTGGGCCGGGCCCCCTGCTATTTCGAGGGCGGCTGGCAGGATACCGACCTCTACGACCTGGACGATCTCTCGGCCGGCCATTCCATTGCCGGGCCGGCGATGATCCTGCACGACACCTCCACCATCGTGGTGGAGCCGGGCTGCGCGGCCGCGGTCACCGGATTCGGCGACGTGCAGATCACCGTGGGCGGCGGCGGGCAACCCAAGGTGGACATACGGGTCGATCCCATTCAGCTCTCCATCTTCAGCAACCTGTTCATGTCCATTGCCGAGCAGATGGGCCGCATGCTCCAGAAGACGGCCATCTCCACCAACATCAAGGAGCGGCTCGATTTCTCCTGCGCCCTGTTCGGTCCCCGGGGCGAACTGGTGGCCAACGCGCCCCATCTTCCCGTTCACCTGGGCGCCATGAGCGAGGCGGTCAAGGAGCAGATCCGCCGGCAGGCCGGCAACCTGGTACCCGGGGACGTGCTGGTCTCCAACCACCCGGCCGCCGGCGGCAGTCATCTGCCGGATATCACCGTGATCACGCCGGTCTTCCGGGACGGGCGGATTATCTTCTGGGTGGCCGCCCGGGGGCATCATGCGGACATCGGCGGAATTTCTCCCGGTTCCATGCCGCCCAACTCCCGTCGCATCGAAGAAGAGGGGGCCTGCATCGACTCGTTCAAGCTGGTGGAAAACGGCATTTTTCAGGAAGAGGGCATCTCCCGGCTCTTGCGGGCGCCGGAGGAGATCCCCCCCGCGCCGGGAAGGCCGCCCATCGCCGGCACCCGGCTCCTGGCCGACAATATCTCCGATCTCAAGGCCCAGGTGGCCGCCAACCGGAAAGGCATCGAATTGGTGCTGGAGATGGTGGACCACTATGGTTTGGACGTGGTGCAGGCCTACATGCGCCACGTCCAGGACGCGGCCGAGGACGCCGTGCGCAACCGCCTGAAGGAACTCTCCCGGGCCAAGGGCATGGCCGAGGTGGATACCGTCCGCGCCCTGGACTTCATGGACGACGGCAGTCCCATCGCCCTGGCCCTGACCATCGACCGCCGCGACGGCAGCGCCCGGTTCGATTTCGCCGGCACCGGCATCCAGACCTGGGGCAATTGCAATGCGCCCCGGGCCGTGACCAAGTCGGCCATCCTCTACTGCCTGCGGTGTCTGATCCAGAAAGATTTGCCCCTCAACCACGGCTGCCTGCTTCCCATCACCATCGACATCCCCGCGGGATCGCTGCTCGATCCCTCCCCCGGGGCGGCGGTGGTGGGCGGCAACGTGCTCACCTCCCAGCGCATCACCGATGTGGTGCTCAAGGCCTTCGGGGTGGCCGCCGCCTCCCAGGGATGCATGAACAATTTCACCTTTGGCAACGACCGTTTCGGCTATTACGAGACCATCGGCGGCGGGGCCGGCGCCGGCCCCCACTGGCACGGCCAGACCGGCGTGCATACCCACATGACCAACACGCGCATCACCGATCCCGAGATCCTGGAACGGCGCTATCCCCTGCTGTTGCGCCAGTTCGCCGTTCGCAAGGACTCCGGCGGCCGGGGGAAATTCAACGGCGGCGACGGACTGGTCCGGGAAGTGGAATTCCTGGAACCCCTCCATGTGGGCATTCTCTCCGAGCGGCGGGTGCATGCCCCCTTCGGACTGGAGGGCGGAAAGGAAGGGAAGCGCGGCATCAATCTGTTCATCCGGCGGGACGGTCGCCGGATGAACCTGGGTGCCAAGAACGAAATCGTCGCCCAACCGGGAGACCGCTTCCGCATATCGACGCCTGGCGGAGGGGGTTACGGTCCGCCGGACGAAGAGAAGTAAATTATTGATGGCCCATAATCATGCGATGGCCGTTGGGGTCGGGTGATTGGCGGAGATGGAGAAAAACGGGTGGAAGGCGATCTCTTGCCTTCCTCCCGTTTCAGTTGATCGGGGCGTGCTTGTCGCGGTTCTCGTTTGCCATCTCGAACGGCATGTCGTGGCCGGCAAAAAGCGTCTCCCCCGGAGCGAGCACCAGCGCATGGGCCAGGACTTCGTCCATGTGCTCCACGCTGACGAACTCCAGTTGTTTGGAGATGGCGGCCGGGATATCCCGCAGGTCCTTTTCGTTCTCCTTGGGGATGATGATTTTCTTTATGCCGCCGCGATGGGCCGCGATGATTTTCTCCTTGAGACCGCCGATGGGCAGCACCCGTCCGCGCAGGGTGATTTCACCGGTCATGGCCACGTCGCGTCGGGCGGGCCGCCGGGTCAGCGCCGACACCAGGCAGGTGCACATGGCGATGCCCGCCGAGGGCCCGTCTTTGGGGATGGCGCCTTCGGGAATGTGGATGTGCAGATCGAGTTTGCGGTAGAACTTGGAATCGATGCCCAATGATTCGGTCCTGGAGCGCACGAAGCTCACCGCGGCCTGGGCCGATTCCTTCATCACTTCGCCCACCTTGCCGGTCACGGTGACCTGGCCGCGGCCCGGCATGGTCAATGTCTCCACGAAGAGCAGTTCGCCGCCCACCTGGGTCCAGGCCATGCCGGTGACCATGCCCACCCGGTCCTCGTCCTCGATTTCCGTGCTGCGGAACTTCGGCGGCCCCAGGAATTTGGAAATGGCGGATTCGGTGACCCGTACGCTCTTTTCGCCGTCATTCCTGACGATCTTGCGGGCCACCTTGCGGCAGATGGCGGAGATCTCCCGCTCCAGGTTGCGCACGCCGGATTCGCGGGTATACCGTTGAATCACCATATAGACGGCTTTCCTGGAGATGGAGATCTGTTCCGAATTCAAACCGTTCAGTTTCACCTGCTTGGGGATCAGGAATTGCTTGGCGATGTTGTACTTGTCGTGTTCGGTGTAGCCGGCCAGGCGGATGATCTCCATGCGGTCCTGCAGGGGCAACGGAATGTCGGGCAGGGTGTTGGCCGTGGTGATGAACAATATTTCCGACAGGTCGTAGTCCAGGTCGAGGTAGTGGTCGTTGAAGGCGAAGTTCTGCTCGGGATCGAGGACTTCCAGCAGGGCGGCGCTGGGGTCGCCCCGGAAATCCATGCTCATCTTATCCACCTCGTCCAGGCAGAAGACCGGATTGTTGGTGCCGGCCTTTTTCAGGGACTGGATGATCTTGCCCGGCATGGCGCCGATGTACGTGCGGCGGTGACCGCGGATCTCGGCCTCGTCGCGTACGCCCCCCAGGGAGAGTCTCACGAACTTGCGGCCCGTGGCGCGGGCCACGGAGCGGGCCAGCGAAGTCTTGCCCACCCCCGGAGGACCCACCAGGCAGAGGATCGGCCCCCGCAGTTTCTTCACCAGGGCCTGGACGGCCAGGTATTCCAGAATGCGCTCCTTGGGTTTTTCCAATCCGTAGTGATCCTCGTCCAGGATGCGTTCCGCCTCGTCGACGTCGATCCGGGCGCGGCTGCGTTCGAACCACGGCAGGCTGATGATCCATTCGATGTAGTTGCGCACCACCGTGGCTTCCGCCGACATGGGCGTCATGAGCTTGAGCTTCTTGAACTCCTGGCGCACCTTGGCCGCCGCATCCCGGGGCAGGCGTTTGCGCTTGATGCGCTTATCCAGCTCCTGCAGCTCGTCGGCGCCGTCTTCGTCGCTGCCCATCTCCTTGCGGATGGCCCGCATCTGCTCGTTGAGGTAGTAATTCTTCTGGGTCTTTTCCATCTGCTCCTTGACCCGCACCTTGATGCGTTGATCCATGCTGAAGACTTCGATCTCCAGGTTGATCAACTCCATGAGCAGGTTGAGGCGCTGGTTCAGGGGCGTGGCCTCGAGCAGTCGCTGCTTGTCTTCGATCTTGAAGGTGAAATGGGAGATCACCGTGTCGGTCATCTTGGACAGGTCGTCGATGCCATCGACCTTGGCCACCAGGTCCTTGGCGATGTTCTTGTTGATCTTGGCGAAGGCCTTGAAACCCTTCTTGACGGACCGCCCCAATGCCTCGGCTTCGGCTTCGTCGGTGATTACTTCGGGCAGCGGCGTCAGCTCGACCTTGAAGTAATCGTCGGCTTTCACGAACCGCCGGATCTTCGCCCGCGTGCGGCCCTCCACCAGCGCCTTCACCGTTCCGTCCGGCAGCCGCAGCAGCTGCAGCACCGTGCCGATGACGCCGACATGATGGATGTCCTTTTCCGTCGGGTTGTCGATATCGGCCTTGTTCTGGGTGGCCAGAAAGATCTGCTTCTCCTCGGTGGTCATGGCACTGGAGAGGGCCTCCACCGATTTGGGACGTCCCACGAACAGGGGGGCGACCATATGGGGAAAGATGACGATATCGCGCAACGGCAGCAGCGGCAGCACCTCGTGTGCCGGCGTCCGGTCGTCGTCTCGAAAGAAACGTGTGATATTCACCATGATGTTATCCGCTGGTAATTTTTATCAGGCCGTCACCGTCAGGCCTGTTTCTTGGTTTGTTCGTAAAGCAGGATGGGGTCTTCGCCGTGCAGCACCACATCCTCGCCGATGACGCACTCCTTGACGTTTTCCGCGGAAGGAATCTCGTACATGATATCGAGCATGCAAGATTCCATGATCGCCCGCAGTCCGCGTGCGCCGGATTTGCGCTTCACCGCTTCGTCCGCGATGGCGGTGAGGGCGCTGTCGGTCAGGCGCAGGTTCACCCCTTCCAGTTCGAATAGTTTCTGGTACTGCTTGACCATGGCGTTCTTCGGTTCGGTGAGGATGCGCACCAGCGACTCGATGCTCAGCTCGTCCAGGGTGGCGATCACCGGCAGGCGGCCCAGAAACTCGGGAATCAGGCCGAATTTGATCAGGTCCTCGGGCTGCACCGACCGCAGGGTTTTCCCGATGGTCTCTTCCTTTTCCTTCACGATCTTGGCGCCGAAGCCCATCATCTTGGACCCCAGGCGACGCTTGATGATGCCCTCCAGTCCGCTGAAGGTGCCACCGCAGATAAACAGGATGTTGGAGGTGTCCACCTTGACGAAATCCTGCTGGGGATGCTTGCGGCCGCCCTTGGGGGGCACGCTGGCGGTGGTGCCTTCGATGATCTTCAACAATGCCTGCTGGACGCCCTCGCCGGAAACATCCCGGGTGATGGACGGATTGTCCGATTTGCTGGCGATCTTGTCGATTTCATCGATGTAGACGATGCCCCGCTTGGCCTTCTCCACGTCGTAATCGGCATTCTGCAGCAGGGCCAGGATGATGTTCTCCACATCCTCCCCAACGTAGCCGGCCTCGGTGAGGCTGGTGGCGTCGGAAATGGTGAAGGGCACGTTCAGAAAACGGGCCAGCGTCTGGGCCAGCAGGGTCTTGCCGCAACCGGTGGGCCCGATGAGCAGGATGTTGCTCTTCTGGATCTCCACGTCGCCGTTGGAGCCGCTGGCTTCCAACCGCTTGTAGTGGTTGTAGACGGCCACGGCCAGCATCTTCTTGGCCACTTCCTGCTCGATGACATACTCGTCCAATTTGATCTTGATCTCCTTGGGCGTCATCAGGTTGGCCAGTTCTCCGGCCTCCTTCTCGGTCTCCTCGTCGATGATCTCGCTGCACAACTGGATGCACTCGTCGCAGATGTATACGGCGGGACCGGCGATCAGTTTCTTGACCTCTTTTTGATTTTTGCCGCAGAAGGAGCAAAACAGATTATCATTGGGGTCATCTTTTTTAGCCATACTACTTACGCCTCCAGCTGTTCAATTTTGTCCAGGTCGTCCCGGCTGCTGATCACGAGGTCCACTATACCATATTCCTGGGCCTCCTGGCCCGACATAAAATAGTCCCGATCCGTGTCCTTCTGGATCTGGGACAGGTCCCGGCCGGTATGGTCCTTGAGGATCTGGTTGAGGGTCTCCTTCATGCGCAGGATCTCCTTGGCCTGGATCTCGATATCCGACGCCTGGCCCTGGAAACCTCCCATGGGCTGATGGATCATGATGCGGGCATTCTTCAGTGCATACCGTTTTCGTTTCGATCCCGCCGCCAGCAACAGGGAGCCCATGCTGGCCGCCTGGCCGATGCAGATGGTGGTGATATCGGGCTTGATATACTGCATGGTGTCATAGATGGCCAATCCGGCGGTCACCGAACCCCCGGGGGAATTGATATAGAAATTGATGTCCTTGTCCGGATCTTCCGATTCCAGAAACAGGAATTGGGCGATCAGCAGGTTGGCCACCTCGTCGTTGATGGGGGTTCCCAAAAAGATGATGCGATCCTTGAGCAGGCGGGAATAGATGTCGTAGGCCCGCTCTCCCCGGCTGGTCTGATCAATAACCATTGGAATAATCGGCACGCTGTCACTCCTTTATACTCGATGGGTTGGGATTGCGATTGACCGTGCATGGAGATCTGCCGTGGTGCGCTCGGCCGCTGCGCGGATTAGGCCTGATCGGTCACCTCGGAATTATCGTCTTTATTTTCAGTCTGTTGGGACTCCTCTTGCGGATCGACCGCGGTGATTTCACCTTGCTCAATGATAAGGTTCAATGCCTTCTTTTCAAGCAAGGTGTGTTTAAAAACCCGCAGTCCGTCCTTGTTCTGCTCGTAGTAGCCCTTCAAGTGTTCCACCGGCTGCTGATAGGTATCGGCCATTTCCTGAAAGGCTTGATCCAGCTCTTCGTCCGAGAGGCTGAGCGACTCCTGCTCGATCAATTTGGACAAAATCAGGTGGCGGCGGACCTGCTTTTCCGCCGTCGGCCGGTATTGCTCCTGAAGGCCCTCGCGGGTCAGGCCCACATCCTCCAGGGTCCGGTTGTTCTGGGAGAAGGATCGCTCGGCATCGCTGATAATGTCGGCCAGTTCTCCCTCCACCAGGGTGTCCGGAACCTCGAAATCGGTTTTTTCCAGCAGCTGCTGAAACACCTGTTCGTTCAATTCCTGCTCGCCGCGCTTCTGGTATCCCTCCAGCAGGTTCTCCCGGATTTTGTCCTTGAGGATCTCCAGGGTGTCGAACTTGTCGCTGATGCTCCGGGCAAAGGCATCGTCCAGGTCCGGGACGATCTCCTGGCGGATCTCGTTGAGTTTTGCCTCGATGACGATCTGCTGACCGGCCAGGGCTTGCCGGGGATAATCCCCGGGAAACTCGACTTCGATCATCCGGGTCTCGTCCACCTGCATGCCGACAAGCCCCTCATCCAGATCTTTGACGATGAGGCCGTCGCCGACTTTCAGGGTGAAATTTTCCGTCTTTTCCATGGGGCCGAAGGGCTTGTCGTCCTTGAACCCCTCATAGTCGATGACGGCCACATCCCCCTGGGCCAGCGGCCGCTGCTCCTCGACCTTTTCCCGGCGGGTCAGGTTCTTCTGCAGCACCTTGAGCTGGTTTTCCACCTCTTCCTCCGAGACCTCGTAATTGGTCCGGGTGAGTTTCAGGCCCTTGAATTCGATATCGGCGATTTCGGGATGCACCTCCACCACGGCATCGAAGACATAGGGGCTGTCGGCATCCAGTTCGGGCGGATCCACCTGCGGGCTGCCCACGATTTTCAGCTCGGTTTCCCGCAACGCGTCCATGAATCCCTCTTGGATCAGCTTGCCGCTGACATCGGCCTTCACTTCCTTGCCGTAGAGCCGCTGCAACACCGAGCGGGGCGCCTTGCCGGGCCGGAACCCCTTGATTTTGGCCGTTTTTTTAAGTTGAGCATAGGCGCTGTCCACTTCGCGCACCACGTCCTCCTGGGGGACTTCGATATGCAGCACTTTCTTGACCGTGCTTTGATCTTCCACCGTCACTTTCATAATCGATACCTTTCTTATCTATCCGCTCTTCTCTGTCAGCACCTGCCCGGAACCCGATCGGGTAAACCAAAATCTATCTGGTGCGGGTGGAGGGACTTGAACCCCCACGGGGATGTCCCCGCCAGATCCTAAATCTGGTCCGTCTACCAATTCCGGCACACCCGCGCGTCAACGCCCATAAAATTTTAACTTTTAGACGCTTACAATTAAAAATGCAACCCTCCGAAGCCTTATCTCCAGGGCAACCACATACAAATCTTTATTGGGGATCTGGCATTGAAAGAGGTGAGGCCCATGTCCGGAAGTTGGAACACGTAATTTCGTACATAGAGACACCTCATGTGGCGAGTATCTGTCAATCGCTGCATTCCATACTCCGCCCCTTTCGCGACCCTTCATTGACCTTTTGCCATCTTTTTCATATCAATTGGGAATCGAATCATCCCGAAACGGGGAGCGACCTGAACCATGGACACGAAACGGTATCTGTCGGCCCAGGAGTTGCTGAACGATGCCTTCGATCTGGGGCTGCGCATCTTCAAAAGCGGATTCCGCCCCAGCTTCATCATCGGGGTCTGGCGCGGCGGCACGCCGGTGGGCATCGCCGTCCAGGAGATCCTGGATCATCTGGGGGTGCGCACCGATCATATCGCCATCCGCACCTCCTCCTATACCGGGATCAACAAGCGCGACAGGGTCGTCCGGGTTCACGGCCTGGAATACGTCATCGGCAACGCCAATTGGGAAGACGGCCTGCTCATCGTCGACGACGTCTTCGACAGCGGCTGCAGCGTCCAGACGATCATCCAGGTCCTGAACAAGGAGATGCGCCGCAACATGCCCCGGGATGTCCGGGTGGCCACGCCCTGGTACAAGCCCAAAAGCAACCGGACCGACATCGTGCCCGACTACTACATCCATGAGACCGCCCAGTGGCTGGTGTTCCCCCATGAACTGGAAGGCCTCACCCGCAAGGAGATCTTCGCCAACAAACCGGGACTCAAGGAACTCTTCGAAAAGGCGGGACTCTGACCGTCCCGCGGGAAAAGGCCGAATCCCTGGAAAGGTAATATCCTTGACCATTGGAAAAACGGATAGATCGTTTCGAAACGTCGCCGCATCCGTCGCCTGGCTGGTCCTGGCGGCATGGATCCTGGTCCAATCCACGGCATGGGCGGCCCCCCCCGGGATGCCCGCCGACGGGCGCCAGCACGTGGCCCTGGATCCGGGCCATGGCGGAGACGACGTCGGCGCCCGCGGTCCCACCGGCGCTCTGGAAAAGGATGTCAGCCTCGAACTGGCCCGCGCCCTGGCCCTGCTGCTGGAGGAGAGCTACCGGGTCACCCTCACCCGCGGCGACGATTACCATGTGCCCCTGCGCCAGCGGGCGGCCATCGCCAATCAGGCCCGGGCCCAACTCTTTATCAGCCTGCACACCGCCGCCGGCTTTCTGCATGCCACCCGCGGCGCCGTCATCTACGTGCACAAACCGGTGGATCCCCCGGTCCTGCGCCCGGGCGCTCCGGAAGGAGACGCTCCTCCCGTGGTGGAATGGCGCCGGGTACAGGAACGCCATGAGACCGGCAGCCGGGCCCTGGCCCAGGCCCTCAAGCCGCACCTCGCCAACCTAGCCGGAATCGAGGATGTCCGCATCGCCGGCGCCCCCCTGGCGGTGCTGGAAGGGGCGGATATGCCCGCGGTGCTCGTCGAGGTGGGCCATATCACCAACCCGGCCACGGAACAGCGCCTGACCTCCCCCCAGGACGTGGAGGCCCTGGCCCGCGCCATCCAGGCCGGCATCGACACCTATTTCCAGTCCATCCAGGCCCCGTCGCAATGAACGCCAGAAGGTCCGGCCCTTCGCGCCCCATCCGCCGGCACCGCGAAAAACCCGCGCCGCCAGCGCGTCGGCAACCCGGACCGACCGCCTTTGCCATTGCGTCCCAAGCCGACTCATGATATCCAACGCCCGAAATCGGGGTGTGGCGCAGTCTGGTAGCGCACCTGCTTTGGGAGCAGGGGGTCGGAGGTTCAAATCCTCTCGCCCCGACCAATAAAATCAAGCATTTAGGAAATATCCTGGGTGCTTTTTTTATTTTGGAAATGACCTTTGGGGACTAAATTTGAATGCTATCCCAAGATGTTAGCCATTAAAATATGAAATCCCAAATTCTGTTGCAGCTTCGCGGAGACGTCGATCAGCAGTCCACAAAACAACATTACCAAGAATTGAGGAGGCCAATAGATGAATATCGACGTATCCAAGACCTCGCCCCATTAATGAGTTATTTTCAATAAAATAAAGAATTTCATTTGGCTCAACAATTGGTGTAGAGGGCAACGCTTGTAGCAGTATTAAAATTTCTGCGCGGTTACCCAGGTTGCCGCACGCTAATTCTCCGATAATAAACGGGTGGCATGCGACAGATCCGATGTTCAGATGGTCAACAAGCTCATGATCAGTTTTTCTAAGATGGTGGATCCAAACACTTGTGTCTGCAAGGATCATTTCAACACTCCGGTCTTCGGCGTCTTGGCATACTAATTTTTTTCTCGGTTCCGCCGAGTTCAGCCAGGCGCCGGCTACTCTCCATACGAATCAGGGTCTCAAGCCCCTTGCGAACCAAGGCTGTTTTTTCTATAATTCCGGTTAGTTTTGATGCTTTTTCGATAAGGGTATCATCTATGTTTAACGTTGTTCGCATATGCAAACTCCTTTTTAACATGTGACCTGAATATACATATCAATATGCATAAAAGGCGAAACTATTGCAAAGGTTTTATTGGGGGCTAACGGTAAGATGTGGGGTGGCATGGTCCTCGCCGTCCCACACAAGCGATTTGTTAGCCGCTTCCTAATTTTTATATTCAATGCTTTCCGCATTTTCTGAGACCAGGATGCATGTTTGAACAGTTCCAGGGCAACAAGATTTTCAAAGAGCCTTCCGACTATTTCGGGTATGCCCCTGCCCCGGCTTGCGGCATTTTTTCCTCATGTATGGTATGTAATGTGCCGATGAAATGAATTGCGGGTAGAACCCGAGTCGTTTGACCTCAAACGCCGAAGCCGGCATAAGGGGAGTTGTCATGAACATTCTCGTCGTCGAAGACGATTTTATTTCGCGCAAGATCCTGCTGAAGATCCTGGCCGATTTCGGGCAGAGCGACGTCGCCGTGGACGGCCAGGAGGCGGTGCATGCGTTCAAACTGGCCTGGGCGAAGAAGCAGCCCTACGATTTGATCTGCATGGACATCATGATGCCCCATCTCAACGGGCACGAGGCCCTCAAGGAAATCCGGCGCCTGGAAAACCAGATGGGGATCAATGACAGCGAGGAGGCCAAGGTGATCATGACCACGGCCCTGGACGACAAGAAGAATGTGGTCGAAGCCTTCTACAAGGGCGGTGCGGCCTCCTATTTCGTCAAACCCATCGACCGCGACAAGCTGATCCAGGAGCTGAAGCTGTTGGGGTTGATCCCCGAGTAGCGCCCTTTCCCTGCTGAATCCCCTATCCCGTTTGAAATTCGCGCGGCGAATGCCGTTCATGCCGCCGGCAGGCGGATGGTGAAGGTGGTGCCCTCTCCTTCCCGGCTCTCCACCGCAATCGTTCCTTCGTGTTTTTCGATGATGCTGTACGCCAGGCTCAGGCCAAGGCCGGTGCCTTTGCCGATCTCCTTGGTGGTGAAGAAGGGGTCGAAGACCCGGTTGCGGATCTCTTCGGGAATGCCGCAGCCGTTGTCGCTGATAGTGACCACCACCCAGCCGTCGCGATGCCGGGTGCATACCTGGATCAGTCCGTCCTTTTCAATGGCCTGGGCCGCATTGACCAGCAGGTTCATGAAGACCTGGTTGAGTTGCTGGACATTGCAGACCACCGACGGAAGGGTTTCGTAGTCCTTGGTGAGTTCGGCTTTGTATTTGATTTCGTTCCAGACGATGTTGATGGTGGAGTCGAGTCCCTGGTTGATGTCCGCCTCGCGGAAACTCTCGTCGCCCGGGTGGGCGAAATCCTTGAGGTCGGCCACGATCTTACGGATGCGTTCCACACCCTCACGGGATTCCGCGATGACCTGGGGAAAGTCTTCGCACAGGAACTCGAGGTCGATGGTTGCCGCCATCTGCCGGGCCTCCGCCACCCGTTCTTTGACTTCCGGGGGCAGACAATCTGCCGCCGGCCCGGATTCCAGGCCGGCCAGCAGGGCTTCGTGGGTTTCCAGCAACTCGCCGAGCTGCTCCTGGTATTCGGCCAGGGTCTTCAGGTTGCTGCTCACATAGGCCGTGGGGTTGTTGATCTCGTGGGCCACGCCGGCGGCCAACTGGCCGATGGAGGCCATCTTCTCGGACTGGATGATCTGGGCCTGGGTCCTTTGCAATTGGGCCACGGTGGCTTCCAGCTCTTTTTTGGAGACGCGCAGCTGCCTTTCTACGCCAATGCGTTTGTCCACCTCCAACTGCAGTTTGCGGTTGTTGTCGTTGAGCCATTCGGTGTTCTGGGCGATGACGTTTCCCATGCTGGAGATGATCTTTTCGGTTTCCGCCTGGGCGGCCACCTGCGCGGTGATGTCGACAGCGGTGAAGAGGTGGCCCTTGGAGGGATCGGCGGGGTCCAGCAGGGTCACGGAGAGGATGAAGTCGAGGATCTTGCCCTCCTTGGATTTGACCCGTGCTTTCAGGTTGCCCGTGCCGGCCTCCTCGATCTGGGGATAGAGTTCCCGGCCCACACGGTGGTACTCCTCTTCATCGACATACAGGGAGCAGGAGGTGCGACCGATCAATTCGTCCTCGCGGAATCCCAGAATGTGGCACAACCGGGAGTTGACCTGCACCAGAACGCGGTCCTTGATGATGCCGAAACCAATGGGGGCCGCGCGATTGATTCCATCCAATATTCGCTGGGAATTGTCCATCCTTGCTTCTATCCTCAATTTACGATCCGGTATTACGATACACGCTGGGCGCCACGTAGTCCAGCCGGTGGGCCAGCCCGTTGAGACTCTCCGATCCGCCGATGATGAAATAGCCGTCCCGGTTCAGGGCGCGCTGCAGTTTGTCCACCACCTTCTCCTTGGTGGGCCGGTCGAAGTAGATCATCACATTGCGGCAGAAGATCGCGTCGAATTTACGGACGGGCAGCGCATCGGCGATCAGGTTGAAACGGGCGAAGCGGATCTTCCGCCTGAGTTCGGGCTTGACCCGCATGAAACCGTCCCATTGCCGGCGACCCTTTTGAAAGTACTGCTTCAGGATCGGCCGGGGGATGTGCTCGCGGCCCTGCAACGGGTAGACTCCCAGGCGGGCCTTTTCCAGGCAGGCCTCGGAGATGTCGGTGGCCAGGATTTCGGCGGCGATGCCCCGGCTGAGGCAGTAGGCCGCCAGGGAGTAGGGCTCTTCGCCGCTGGCCGCGGCGGCGCACCAGATCCGGCGGCAGCGGGCGTCGAGGACCTCGAATGCCCGGGCTTCCCGGAAGAAGAAGGTGTGGTTGGTGGAAACCGCATCCACGAAACGGCTGAGTTCGGCCCTGTCCCGGCGGACCATGGCCAGGTACTGGTCCGGCAGGACGTCCAGCTTGCGCAGCCGGCGACCGAGGCGGGCGTTGAGCAGCTCGCGCTTGTCGTCGGTGAGCCGGATGCCGCAGCTTCGAAGGACGATCTCCCGAAAGTCGTCGAATTGCCGGTCGTCGAGCTTGTGTGCCGCGTATGTCGGGGAGCGTTCCATGAAGGCGCTATCCATCCTCGTTGCAAAGGGTCATGGGTTCATTCTCCCTGGAGCATGGCCAGGGCCGTGGCGCCGATCCGGTCCAGCGGCACGGTCTTGTCCACGGCGCCGGTCTTGATGGCTTCGTTGGGCATGCCGAAGACAACGCAGCTCTTCCGGTCCTGGGCGATGGTGGCCGCGCCGGCCTGTTTCAGCTCCACGATGCCCTGGGCGCCGTCGGCGCCCATGCCGGTCATGATGATGCCGACGGCATTGGCCCCGGCGGTGCGGGCCACGGAGCGGAAGAGCACGTCCACGGCCGGTCGCTGGTGATTCACCAGGGGGCCGTTCTTGATTTCCACGTAATAGTGGCTGCCGCTACGCCGCAGCAGCATGTGAAAGTTGCCGGGGGCGATGAGGGCCAGGCCGTTGCCGAGGGTGTCGCCGCTGGCCGCTTCCTTGACCGTGATCCGGCACAAGTCGTTGAGCCGCTGGGCAAAGGAGGCGGTGAACTTGGCCGGCATGTGCTGGACGATGACGGTTCCCGGGGCGTTGGGCGGCATGGCCTCCAGCAGGATCCGGATGGCTTCGGTGCCGCCGGTGGAGGCGCCCACGGCCAGCACCTTGTCGGTGGTCCGACTCAATGCACAGTTCATCAGCGGTGCGGTCCGGGCGACATTGGCCCGGGCCCGGATTCGGGCGTCGAGATCCGCGTGGGCCACCGCCCGGATCTTCTCGGCCAGTTGTACGCTCATGTCGCCCACCGAATAGGAGGCCGCGGGCTTGGAGATCACTTCCATGGCGCCGGCGTCCAGGGCCTCCATGGCCATGGTACCGCCCTTTTGGGTCAGCGAACTGACCACGATCACCGGCAGGGGATAGTGCTTCATCAATTTCTTGAGAAAGGTAATCCCGTCCATGCGCGGCATTTCGATGTCCAGGGTGACCACGTCGGGTTTGTGCTGGACGATCTTGTCCCGGGCCACATAGGGATCGGGCGCCGTGCCGATGACCTCGATGCCCCGTTCGCGCTGCAGCTCCTCGGACAGGACTTTGCGTACCACCGCCGAGTCGTCTACGATCAATACTTGGATATTCTTCTTCATGGCCGCCTGTTCGCCGGTGCGGATGCCGGCGCCGATGATTTTTCCGGGGCTCCGTTGCACAATAGATGAAACGCCATGTGGCCCCCCGGCGTCTGGATGCCGATCTCGATTACCGGCCGGTCTTCGCCGCCCGAGCGGTCCGGGCGCGGCGCCATTTCAGGAATCCGCAGATCGAAGATGGTCCGTGGCGCATAGGCGCCGAGGGTGTTGCCGGCCAGCATGTTGATCATCTCCAGCACCGTTCCGGCCACCTGATCCTCATCGAGCGCTTCGGGCAGCACGCCCATGAAGTCGGCCGCCGCCTCCGTCGCCAGGGTCCGTGGCACCCACAGGCGGAAATTTCCCGACAAGGGACCGTCGAATCCCACCATCGCGGTCAGGAGCGTGCCGGGGTCCGCACTCCGAAAGGCGGGCGTCTGCTGAAGATCGATGAATTCGACGGGCAGAAAGAACATCTGTTCCAGGACCTCAGAAATCGAGTCCTTCATCGCCCGGGTCATCGCCGCGATGTCCATCCAGGTTCCCTCCCAACAAGGTTAGAATTTGCATTCGGATCTGCTCGGGCGTGAACGGCTTCTGGATATACGCGCTGACGCCCGTGCGCTTGAACGTTTCCACCCGGGCCTCGCTTCTCTCGGTGGTCACCATGATCACGGGTATGCCGCTGAACAACTCGTTTTGCTTCATGGCCTCGAGCAGTTCGAGACCGTTCATATCGGGCATGTTGTAATCGGTCAGCACCAGGTCGAGCCATTCATGTTCCAGCACGTCCAGGGCTTCCCGGCCGCTGCCGGCCTCGTGCAGCCTGCCCAGGTCGATGCCCGACGCCCGGACCACCTTCTTGATCACCGCCCGCATGGGCTTGGAGTCATCCACGATCAGAATATTGTATGCCATCTTCGGATTCTCTCCGGGTTCAGTCCGTGGGGATCAGGCTGTCGATCTCCTGGGTTTTCTCGGCAACGTCGGCCATGACCTGCTGCAGTTGAACATCGGAAAGGCCGATCTCTTCCGTCAGCCGGCGGTCGAAGCGGTAGGCCAACCCGTCGGTGCCGCCGCCGAAGCCCATCATCAGGCAGAGCACATCGCTGATGTGCACCAGCACGGCGGCCTGGCGGTCCCGCACGGCCTGGCGGGGCTGATGGTGGTTGGCGATGACATCGACCATTTCCGGGCTGAACTGCCAGACCCGGGCCACCATGGCCCCCAACTGGGCGTGGTCGATGCCGATGACCGCCTTCTCGGCTTCCTGAAAACTGTGTCCGCCGGCGGCCACCAGGGCCTTGATCTGCTCCACCGACCGGGAGACGTATTGCTCCAGCACGACCTTGCCGATGTCCTTGAGCAGCGCGGCCGTGAAGATCAGGTTGGGGTTGGTGGCCTGGACCTCCCGGCACAGCTCCCTGGCGATGAGCGCCGAGACGGCCGCATACCGCCAGGGGGCGCCGGCCCCGTGGCCGTACCCCGTCTGGGAGCCCTTCAGGTTGTGGGCGCTGTTGGTCATCAGCACCAGGTCCACCACTTCATCCATGCCCAGGTAGACGATGGCCTGCTGCACCGAATCGAAGGTCGTGGGACGGCCGAAATAGGCGGAGTTGGCCGCCTTGAGCAGGTTGGCCGTGGTGGTGGCGTCATGGGCGATCACCCGGGCCAGGTCCTCCATGCTGCCGTCGGGGTCCTGCTGGATGTCCAGGATCTTGTTGACCACCTGGGGGATCGGCTTGAGCCTTTCGATGCCTTTGACGATGGCCTGGATCGCGTTCATATCCGCTTCTCGCTTTGGCCGGCCACGTGGAGCAGGGCCGTGCCGTCCTTGACCGCCAGACGCATGGTGCGGTTGGCATTGCCGCCGATATCGGCAAAATCGACGATGACGTTGTTGCGGTGGAAGATCTTGCGTACCGCCATCTGGTTGCGGTTGCCGATGTTGAAAAACCCCTGCTGATCCAGCACCTGGGCGCCGCCCACCATGATCACCCGCATGCGGTGTTTGCTGCCGCCAAGCTGATAGGCCGATTTGAAAAGCCGGGGTATGCCGGTGTCGGCGAACATGAAGGGATTCCGGCGGGCCTTGGCGGCATCCAGACTGGATTCGGGCAGCATGAAGTGCAGCAGCCCGGCCACCCGGACCGCCGGATCATAAATGGCGATACCGATGCACGATCCCAGGGAATAGGTGACCAGCACCGTTTCGGGATCGTTGGAGACTTTCATGTCGGCCACCCCCACTATCAGGTTCATGCGTATATCCGCCCGCGGCGTCCGGCCGCCGGTTTGCGTCCCTGGTTCATCATGCCATGGCCAGTTGCCAGATCCCGGCCATGTCCAGAATCAGGCCCACCCGGCCGTCGCCCATGATGGCGCCGCCGGCGATGCCCGGAATATCCTTCATCATGGCACCCATGTTCTTGATCACCACTTCTTCCTTGCCCAGCAGTTCATCCAGCAGCAGACACATCAGGTTGCCGTCATACTCCACCACCACCACCAGGCCCTGGCAGGGATCTTCGATTTCATCCGCGCCTTCGAAGATCCTGCCCAGCCGCACCATGGGGATCAGCCTGTCCCGGGAGAGGATCATCTCCCCCTTGCCTTCCACGGTGGAGTATTGCTTACGGGTGGGACGGAAAGATTCGATGATGGACAAAGCCGGGAGGACATAGCGCTGGCCGCCCACCCGCACCAGCATGCCCTCGATGATGGCCAGGGTCAGGGGCAGACTGATCACGAAGGTGGAGCCCTGCCCCGGCGCGGTCTGGATGTCCACCCGGCCGCGCAGCTTCTCGATCCCCTTCTTGACCACGTCCATGCCCACCCCCCGGCCGGAGATGTCGGAGATTTCCCGGGCCGTGGAGAAGCCGGGCTGGAAGATCAGGTTGTAGATCGCTTCGTCTCCGAGTTTGTGATCATCGCCGATGATCCCGTTGGTCCTGGCTTTTTCCACGATGCGGCCGCGGTCGAGGCCCCGGCCGTCGTCGCCGATTTCCACCACGATATTGCCGCCGCGATGGTAGGCTCGCAGACGGATTTCGCCCTCGGGGTCCTTGCCCGCGGCGCGCCGTTCCTCGGGCGTCTCCAGGCCGTGGTCCACCGAGTTGCGGATCATGTGCACCATGGGTTCGTACAGTTCGTCCACCATGTTGCGATCGATTTCGGTGTCTTCGCCTTCCATGGTCAATCGCACCTGTTTGCCCGAATTGCGCGCCAGGTCCCGGACCAGGCGCAGCATTTTCTGGAACGTGCTCTTGATGGGCACCATGCGCAGGTTCATGGTCATGCTCTGGAGACTGGAGGTGATCTGCTTGAGTTGCCCCAGGGTGTGCACCAGGCGCTGGTCGCTGGCCGCCAGCACAT
Organism: Desulfobacteraceae bacterium; assembly: GCA_050288425.1. Lineage (GTDB taxonomy): Bacteria > Desulfobacterota > Desulfobacteria > Desulfobacterales > Desulfosarcinaceae > JARRKU01. The sequence continues at coordinate 113,916 of JBNKDU010000002.1, forward strand.
AGGGGTGCTGGCGCAGCATGGCCTGGGCGATGACCAGTTCGCCGGCCAGGTCGACCAGGTTGTCCAGCTTGCCGGTTTCCACCCGGATCTGCAGGTCCGTCTTGCGGTTGGCGGTGCGTTTCTGCTCCTGCAGGGCCCGGGTGACCTGCCGGGGGCTCACCGTTCCTTTTTCCACCAGGATCTCGCCGATCTTCTTGTCCGGGGACTGCCGCTGGCTGGCCACGGCTTCGGCCACATCGCCGGCCGTCGCCTTCCCCTGTCGCACCAGGATCGCCCCCAGCGGCTTGTGCTCCCCGGTCTTGTCGGACTCGAGGGCATCGATCCTTCCCAGCAGGGGGGCGATGTCGCTGCCGGCGTCCAGAGCCCTGCCGTTGTCCAGCCCCTGCCGGACTCCTCGAATCAATTGCTTCAGGAGATCCACGGAATCGAGAATCACGTCGATGATCTCGGGTCGCATGTCGATCTCGTTGCCGCGGATCTTGTCCAGGAGGTTTTCAGACTGGTGGGCCAGGCGGTTGATGCGCTCCAGCCCCAGGAAGCCGGATACGCCTTTGATGGTGTGAAAGGAGCGGAAGATGGCGTTGATGCTTTCGGCATCATCGGGATGCTGTTCCAGGTCGATGAGGCTGACCTCCACCGTCTCCAGCCCGTCCAGGGATTCGGTGACGAATCCGGAGAAGATTTCCAGATCTTCTTCGCTCAGCCGGGGATCGGGCGCCTGGAAGGCATCGTCCGATTGCGCCGCTGCCGCCGCAACGGGGGCCGGCGGCGCCTCTTCTTCTCCGGCCGGTGCCGGGTCGTCGAAGTGGGGGCTGCGGTCGGCCTCCACCGGCGGCGCGCCCAGTCCGGTCATCACGGCGGCGAGGTCGGCCGGGTACGCCACCGCATTGCGGATACTTCGGCAGAAGGCCTGCAGATACTCGATGCCGGTTTCGAAGGGGCTCAGATCATCGGTTTCCCGCAGGATCACCCGTTCCAGGTAGGCACCCAGGGCCTTGGCCAGGGCGGCGAAGCGTTTGTCTTCCAGCGGGGCCCCGGCGGCCTCGATCGCATTGAGCCGGTTGTGCATCTCCCCCAGCACGGGGAGGTCATCTTCCTCCAGGGTCACCAGCGCCAGGGCGATGGCTTCGATATCGTTGTGGATGGCGTCGATCATGACCTTCATGGTCCTCGGTCCTCGGTGGAAAGATTCTGCCCGGCCGGTCAGGCCGCCTGTTCGATGGTGGCCAGGGCCGCGCTGCTCAGAACCGTATCGATGTCCAGCAGGATCTTGACGCCGCCCTCGGTCTTGGCCATCCCCAGGATGTATTCCGTGTTCAGTTCGGTGCCGAAATTGGGCGTGGCCTCGATATCTTCCTTCCTGATGGTGATCACTTCCGAGACCGCGTCCACCACGATGCCGATGACCATGTCCGACTCCTCGATGTCGATCTCCACCACGATGATGCAGGTGCGGTCGTTGTAGTCGATCTCTTCCATGCGGAAGCGCCTGCGCAGGTCGATGATGGGGATGACCTTCCCGCGCAGGTTGATGACACCCTTGACGTAGTCCGGCGTGCGGGGCACCGAGGTGATGGGCATCATGCCGATGATCTCCTTGATTCGGAGGATGCCGATGCCGTACTCCTCATCGGCCAGGGTAAAGGTCAGGTACTTGCCGTCCCGCTGGATGGGGCCGGGCCCGGTCGCTTCCCGGGTGCAGTCTTCTTCCGCCAGCATAAATGCCATCTCGTCCTCCCTGGACCGGCCGCGTGTCTTCCCGCGGCACGACGTCCGCTGCCCTAGAAATCTTCGAATTGATCGTCGTCCATGGGGATCACATCTTCCGGATTTACTTTCCCGGAGCCATACCCCTGGGATTCGATCTTGTGCCGTGCCGCCGTCTCGGACGCATATCGCGGCGTCCGGGCCTTGACTTCCGAAGCATTGCGGGTCGGTACCGGCAGGGAGCGTCCGAAGATGCGTGCCCCAGCGCCGTGCCGCCGGTGCCGGCCGTTGCCGCCCACCATGGCCATCAGGCGGTTCACGATGTCCTTCATCTGCATGGACTGGGCGCTCATCTGTTCGGAGGCCGAGGCCGACTCTTCGGCGCTGGCCGCATTCTGCTGGGTGACCCGATCCATCTCGGTCACCGACCGGTTGATCTGGCCGATTCCCTGGGCCTGTTCGTTGGAGGCGACATTGATTTCGCTGACCAGTTCGCCCACCTTGGCCACGTCCTCGGCCACCCGGGAGAAGGCCCCATCGGTTTCGCTGACCAGGGCCGAACCGTCTTCCACTTTTTTCACCGTCCCCTCGATCAGGTCCGAGGTGTTTTTGGCCGCATCCGCGGCACGCATGGCCAGGTTGCGGACTTCGTCGGCCACCACCGCGAAACCGGCGCCGGCCTCGCCGGCACGGGCCGCCTCCACGGCCGCGTTGAGGGCCAGCAGGTTGGTCTGGAAGGCGATTTCATCGATGGTCTTGATGATCTTGGATGTCTCCTCGGAAGCACTGGCGATGGCGTCCATGGACTGGGTGAGGTTCCGCATGGAGGTGTTGGCGCTCTCCACCACCTGGTTGGCTTCCTTCATCAGGGTGTTGGCCTGATTGGCGTTGGCCGCATTCTGGCGTGTCATGGAAGACATCTGCTCCAGGGCCGAAGAGGTCTCTTCGATGGAGGCCGCCTGTTCGGAGGCGCCCTCGGCCAGGGCCTGGGAGGCCGATGCCACCTGGCCCGAGGCGGAAGCCACCTGGTCGGCGCTCTCTTCCATCTGATGGGTGATGCGCGACAAGACGCGTACGATTCCCCGGGCAATGAAGAACGCGGCCGACAGGCCGGAGAGGATGGCGATGACGCCGACGATGGTGACATTGCGCTGGGTCGATCGGGCCATGGCCAGCATGGCGTCGTCGGTCATGATATTCGCGCGCGCCGTCTTGCGGATGTCGCCGAGCAGTCCGCGCACTTGCGACAGGGCCGGCAGGGTTTCGGTGGCGAAGATATGATCGGCTTCCCGCATGCCTTCGAGATCGTGTTCGACCTTCTCGCGCAGCCGTTTCAGATGCGACACGGTTTCGGACAAAAGGGGCATGGTCTCTGTTCTGAATACCTGCCTGGCCTCCTGGTTGGAGTGGCCGATGAGCTGCTCGATCATGACGGCCGAGCGGTGCAGGGCCTCGTGGGTCTTCACCATCTTGTTCCAGATATCCTGAAACTCCCGGTCGCCGTTGGCATAGGCGCTGCGGGCCCTTTCCGAGACGATCCACTTACCCAGGGCGCACTTGGTGGGATCGGTCTGGACCCCCAGCTCGTCTTCGTCGTTCAGGAAGGCGTCGCGGATCCTGGCGGCCCAGTTGAGATGGTCGATGTGCCGCTCCTGGAAGAGGGCGGGCAGCCCGGGATCGGCCTGGCGGAAGGTTTTACCGATGGCGATGGCCGAGGCATGCAGTTTTTCATGGGGCATCTCGATGGCCTTGAGCAGCGGTGCCAGCCGGGGAACCGAATTTTCGGTTTGTCGGCGACCTTCGCCATAGAGCCATTGGCCCAAGGCGCATTTGTGGTGATCGGTCTGCACCTTCAATTCGGTTACCGCGACATCGGTGAGCAGGGCGTTCAGCCTGGCCGACCAGTTGAGGTGGTCGACTTCCTTCTGGGCCAGCAATGCGTCGAGTTTGTTGCCGTCGATGACATGCCCGGCTTGCAAGACGATGCCCCGGACCCCGGTGTAGGACAAAATGACGACGGCGCACAAAAACACCAGGACGCTGCCGAATCCCACTGCGATCTTTTGGGCGATGGTGAGGTTGTTGAAGCTCATGAGCCACTCCTCTGTATTTGTCGAATCTTGCGGTTGCGAAATATAAAAACGAATTTTCCTTTCCATTCTTTGGCTTTCGTTTATATCGGCACTCCATGACAAACATTAAACAAAAAACCACATGGGATTTCAGGCGATTACGGCAGGGATAAACTGGACCAAAAAGGTAGGATATTAAGAACCTATTATTTTTGCATCGAATACACGCCGGCAGGGACACCCGTTGGACGCAGCGGCCGGTCCTGGATTTCTACCTATTTTATCGTTGCGGAAATGGTTTGCCCGAGGCAGGACCCCGAACCCGGCGCAACAACCGATCAATAATCGGCGTGGCGGACGATTTCGCCTTCGATGAGGTAGATCACCTCCTCGGCGATGTTGGTGGCGTGGTCGGCCAGGCGTTCGATGTGCCGGGAGATGAGCAGCAGGTTGATCAGGTAGCCCACCCTTCCCGGGTTGGCCTCGATGGCCGATTTGATGCGGTCGTAGGCTTCCTTCTTGATTTTGTCGACGCGGTCGTCCATGGTGATGACCTTGAAGGCCAGATCCACATCGAGATTGACCAGCGCGTCCAGGCTCATGTTGAGCATCTCCTCGGCTTTTTCGGCCATGACGGAGTAGTCGAACACGAAATCCACCTGGGGTGCCTTGGCAATGGTCAATATCCGTTCGGCGATGTTCACGGCCTGGTCGCCGATGCGCTCCAGGTCGTTGTTGATCTTGATCACGGTGATCAGAAACCGCAGGTCCACGGCCACGGGTTGATGCAGGGCCAGGACCTTGAGGCACTCTTCTTCGATCTCCACCTCCATCTCGTCCACTTCCCAGTCGCGGTCGATCACCTGCCGGGCCGCGTCTGCGTCGCGGCTGTCCACGGCGGTGTTGGTCATGCGCACCCGCTCCTCCACCAGGGTGCCCAGGGCGAGTACTTTCTTTTTGATGCGATCCAGTTCTCTGATCAAATATCTGGCCATTGACGTCCTCTTGATTACCCGAACCGACCGGTGATGTAGTCCTGGGTCAGCCTGTGGCCGGGGTTGGTGAAGATCTGCTCGGTTTCGCCCACTTCGATGAGGTCGCCGAGATGGAAATAGGCCGTCCGCTGGGAGACCCGCGCGGCCTGCTGCATGGAATGGGTGACGATCACGATGGCGTATTGCTGGCGCAGTTCATGGATCAGGTCCTCGATGGTGCCGGTGGCGATGGGGTCCAGGGCACTGCACGGTTCGTCCATCAAGATCACTTCCGGCCCCACGGCGATGGTGCGCGCGATGCACAACCGCTGCTGCTGGCCGCCGGAAAGCCCCGTGCCCGGGTGATCCAGCCGGTCCTTGACTTCTTCCCACAGGCCGGCCTTGATCAGGGAGGTTTCCACCACCTCGTCGGTTTCCGCCTTGTCGCTCACCAGGCCGTGGATCCGGGGGCCGTAGGCGATGTTGTCGTAGATCGACTTGGGAAAGGGGTTGGGCTTCTGGAACACGATTCCCACCAGGGCCCGCAACGGCACCACGTCCATGTTTTTGTCGTAGATGTTGCGGCCGTCCATGGTGATCTCACCGGTGACGCGGCACCCTTCGATGGTGTCGTTCATGCGGTTGAGGCAGCGCAGAAAGGTGGATTTGCCGCACCCCGACGGTCCGATCATGGCGATGACCTGGTTGCGGGCGATATCGAGGGTCACGTCCCGGATGGCATGCTTGTCACCGTAAAAGACATTCACCTTGCGGCAGGTCATGCGCGGTTCGTCCACGAAAGGGTCGCCCACGGCCTCGGCGGCTTTGGTCCGCTGGGGCGGCGGTTTCAGAGGCTTCCGGTCGATGGGCGGCACACCGCCGTGACGCGTTGGCTTGCCGGTGTCCGCCGCCTCTTCCTCCATTTTCACCGCCTTGTTGCGGTCGAAAGCGCAATCCATGTTCCTGGTTCCTGTTTTTCCAGCGCCATCCATGGGCAGCACCGGCGGTGGCGCCGCCGATGCCGTCCGGAGGGGTTGGATCTAATGTAGGTTACAGGTCGTTGGCGGTCAAGGTCTTCAACTCCATGGCTTTTTCCCTGTATCGGGTGCGTTCCTGGTCGGGCATGGGGATCAGCCCCTTGTCGGCCAGATAGCCGTCCGGTCCCCAGGCTTTTTCGCTGGTAAACTCGGAGATGTACTCGCGCATGCCCGGGATATTGTTCACATGGGCCTTCTTGACGTAGAAGAAGAGCGGACGCGAAACCGGGTACTTGCCGTCGGCGATGTTATCGAAGGTCGGGGCGACCCCGTCGACCATGGAGCCCTGGATCTTGTCGGTGTTCTGGTCCAGGAAGCTGAAACCGAAGACGCCCAGCGCATCGGGATTGGCGGCCAGCTTCTGGACGATGAGGTTGTCGTTTTCGCCGGCCTCGATATATGCTCCGTCTTCGCGGATTGTGTGGCAGACGGCTTTATAGGCCTTCTTGTCCTTCTTCTTCATGGCCTTGATCCAATCGAAGTGTTTGGCGCCTCCCTCCATGACCAGTTCGACGAAGGCATCACGGGTACCGGAGGTCGGCGGCGGACCCAATACTTCGATCTTGATGTCGGGCAGGGAAGCATCGACATCCTTCCAGGTCCGGTAGGGATTGGGAACCAGTTTTTCGCCGCCCTCGGGGTCGGGAACCTCCCTGGCCAGGGCCAGGAAGAGGTCCTTGCGGCTGAGTTTCATCACCTTCGCCTTCCTGGAGTTGGCGACCACGATGCCGTCGTAGCCGATCTTCACCTCGACGATGCCGCCCACGCCGTTCTGCATGCATTTTTCGAATTCGGACTTCTTGATGCGCCGGGAAGCATTGGTGATATCGGGATGCTGCACGCCCACGCCGGCGGAGAACAGCTTCAGGCCGCCGCCGGAACCGGTGGATTCGATCTTGGGGGTCTTGAAGGAGGTGGTCTTGCCGAATTGTTCGGCCACCACGGTGGCAAAGGGATAGACCGTGGAAGAGCCCACGATGCTGATATAGTCCCGTGCGGATCCTGCGCCGGCCATGCCGGTCATGCCGGCCAGTGCCATGGCCACGGCGCCCGTAAGTAACAAAGCCTTTCTTAACATTCTCTTCTCCTTTTTTTGTTCTGATTTCATGCGGTTGATTTTCATGTTCGTTGTTTCCGGTTTATCCGTCAAGGGAGACGACCACTACCATCTCCGTTCGAATTTCCTTCGCAAGACGACGGCCAGGCCGTTCATGGCGATGAGAAACACCAGCAACGCCAGCGTCGCCGCCGATGTGCGCTCCAGAAAGGCGCGCTCCGGACTGTCGGCCCAGAGATAGATCTGCACCGGCAGGGCGGAGGCCGGATCGGTGAATCCGTGGGGGATGTCCACGATGAAGGCCACCATGCCGATCATCAGGAGGGGGGCGGTTTCGCCCAGGGCGCGGGCCATGCCGATGATGGTGCCGGTGAGCATCCCCGGCAGGGCCAGGGGCAGCACATGATGCATGATCATCTGCATCCTGGAGGCCCCCACCCCCAGGGCCGCCTCGCGGATGGACGGCGGGACGGACTGCAGGGCCGCCCGGCTGGCGATGATGATGGTGGGCAGCGTCATCAGGGTCAGCACCAATCCGCCCACCAGGGGTGCCGAGCGCGGCAGGCCGAAGAAGTTGAGGAACACGGAGAGGCCCAGCAGGCCGAAGACGATGGACGGCACGGCGGCCAGGTTGTTGATGTTGACCTCGATGAGGTCGGTCCAGCGGTTTTTGGGCGCGAACTCCTGCAGGTAGGCGGCCGCGGCCACGCCCATGGGAAAGGAGAGGACCAGGGTGATGATCAGGGTGAAGAAGGAGCCGCACACCGCGCCCCACAAGCCGGCCAGTTCGGGTTCCCGGGAGTCGCCGGAGGTAAACAGGGTGGTGTTGAACCTCCTGCGCAGCCGGTCTTCCGCCCGCAGCCGTTCGATCCAGGCCAACTGGTTGGCGGAGAAGCGTCCCTCGCCATCTTCCGCCTGCGGCTGGATGCGGCCTTTGATCAGCATGTCCACGTCGTCGTCGGCCGGCACCCATACCTGGACGCTCTTGCCGACGAGCTCTGCGTCGGCCATGACCATCCCGCGCAATTGAAAGGCCGCTCCGGTGCTCACCAGCCGATAGAGTTCCCGCTTGTCCTTCCTGCCGGTGACATCGGGAAACATCCGGCGCATGGCCGCCTTGACCAGCCCCGGATAGTCGGCCCGGCTGAGGTTCCCGGTGGTCAGCACCTGGGGGTCGAAATTCACCTCCAGCCGGATGTGGGTCTGGAACAGGGCGGTCCAGCCGTTGCCGATGATGCTGATGAATAAGAAGGAGAGAAACAGCAGGCTGAGGAGGATGGCGGCCAGCCCCATCCGGCGGAACCGCCGTTCGGCGCGGTAGCGCCGCCGCAGTCCCCGGTTGACGATATCGATGGTCTTGGCGTCTCCGGCCACGGAATCTGGATGGCGGCTATTCATATTGTTCCCGGTATTTGCGGACCACATACAGGGCGATCACGTTCAGGCAGAGGGTGGAGAGAAACAGGAGCAGGCCCAGGGCGAAGGCGGCCAGGGTCTTGGGGCTGTCGAACTCCTGGTCGCCCACCAGCAGGGTGACGATCTGCACCGTCACCGTGGTGACCGTCTTCAGGGGGTTGACGGTCATATTGGCGGTGAGGCCGGCGGCCATGACCACGATCATGGTCTCGCCGATGGCCCGGGAGACCGCCAGCAGCACGCCCCCCACGATGCCCGGCAGGGCCGCGGGGATAACCACCTGGCGGATGGTTTCCGACTGGGTGGCGCCCAGCCCGTAGGCGCCGTCCCGCAAGGATTGGGGAACGGCATTGATCATGTCGTCCGAGAGCGACGAGACGAAGGGAATGATCATGATGCCCATCACCAGACCGGCGGCCAGGGCGCTCTCCGAAGAGACATCCAGACCCAGGACCGTACCGAACCGGCGGATCGTCGGGGCCACCACCAGGGCGGCGAAGAAACCGTAGACCACCGTGGGGATCCCGGCCAGGATCTCCATCAGCGGCTTGGCTGCGCCGCGAAAGGTCTTGCCGGCGTATTCGGACATGTAGATGGCCGACATCAGTCCGATGGGCACCGCCACGGCCATGGCGATGCCCGAGATCAACAGGGTGCCCACCAGCACCGGCACGGCGCCGAAGGCGCCCGAGGATCCCACCTGGTCGGCGCGGATGGCCATCTGGGGGCTCCATTCCAGGCCGAAGAGGAACTCGGTCACCGGCACGGCCTTGAAAAACCGCAGGGCCTCATAGAGCACCGAAAGAACGATGCCGATGGTGGTGAAAATGGCCACCGTGGAGCAGGCGACGAGCATCCACAGCACCAGGCGCTCCACGTGGTTGCGGGCGCGCAGGTTTACGTGAATGCGCTTGCGCACCGTGACCAGGCCCACCATGGCCAGCGCCAGCACCACCACGGCCAGGGCGGCATGGCTGGTCTGCTGCAATTGAAGGTAACGGTCGGCGATGGCCCGCAATTCCGGGTTCACCTTCCCGGACACGATGTTGCCGTCCACCAGGTTGCGGATGTCGTTGATCAGCAGGTTGATGCGGTCCGCGGGCAACGTACGTAGCCGATCCGGCAGGTCCGATATCGCCAATTGCGTGATTACGTGGGGTTCGAGGGCCTGCCAGCACAAGAAGAGCACCAGGGCCGGCAGGCCGCACCAGAGCGCGGTGAGCATGCCGTAATAGACCGGGCGGGAGTGCAATTGCCGGACCCCCTTGCGGCCGCCGACGATGGAGACCGAACGCCGCATGCCGATGTAATAGGCAACGGTGGTCAGCAACAAGAGGATGAACGGCAAAGTCCCCGGCGTGAGCATC
>JBNKDU010000003.1:0-12787 GCA_050288425.1 Desulfobacteraceae bacterium
CTCAGTTCGGCCGGCGGCCGATCCGCACTGACCGCCGTAAAGACCGTCATCCTGGATGAAGTGCATGCCATCCTGGGATCCCGGCGCGGCACCTACCTGATGACCGCAGTTGAGCGCCTGACCCGCTTGAACGGCGAATTCCAGCGCATCGCCCTGTCGGCCACGGTCAATCCCCTGGAGAGCGTGGCGGCCTTCGTGGGCGGCTACCGCAGGGAGGGATTGGCCGCCGCCCCGCATTTCAAGCCGCGGTCAATGGCCATGGTGGCTCCCGCGGTCGCCAAGGAGTACGACCTGCGGGTGTGCCACCCGCCCCAGGCCGCCGAGCGGGCCGAAGGCCAACCCATCTGGGAACCCCTGGCCGAAGCCTTCCGGACCAGGATCGAACACAACCGCGCCACCCTCCTGTTCGTCAACAACCGCCAGTTGTGTGAACAGCTGGCGCTGCGGCTCAACCGCGATGAAGACGAACCCCTGGCCTATGCCCACCACGGTTCCCTGGCCCGCGAAATCCGCCAGGATGTCGAGACCCGGTTCAAGGCCGGGCGGCTGAAGGCCATCGTGGCCACCCATTCCCTGGAACTGGGCATCGACATCGGTCCCCTGGACGAAGTGCTGCTGGTGCAGTCGCCCCCCTCCATGTCCTCCGCCATCCAGCGCATCGGCCGGGCCGGGCACCGGGTGGGCGAGGTCAGCCGCGGCAGCCTCTATCCCACCCATCCCGGGGATTTCCTGGAGGCGGCGGTGCTGGCCATGCACCTGCCCGATCACGCCGTCGAACCCCAACGGCCGGTGCGGGCGCCCCTGGATGTGCTGGCCCAGGTGATCGTCGCCATGACCGGCGTCGACACCTGGGACGTGGACGAACTCTACCAGCAGGTCAAGACCTGCCATGCCTACCGCCACCTGCCCCGCGGCCATTTCGACCTGGTGCTGCAGATGCTCGCCGGCAAGTACGCCCGAACCCGGCTGCGCGATCTCAAGCCGCGGGTGGCCATCGACGGCCTCCACCATACGGTCACCGCCCGCAGGGGAGCCCTGCAGGCGGTCTACCTTTCCGGCGGCGTGATTCCCGACCGCGGCTACTACCCCCTGCGCCACGCCCGTACCGGCGCCCGCATCGGCGACCTGGACGAAGAGTTCGTCTGGGAGGCCCGGGTGGGCCAGACCTTCAGCCTGGGAGCCCAGAAGTGGCGAATCGAGAAGATCACTCCCGGCGAGGTTCTGGTGGTCCCCGGCCATCCCATGAGCCGCAACACGCCGTTCTGGAAAGGCGAGGCCCGTCAGCGCGACTGGCATTTTTCCGAAAAGATCCTCCTGTTTCTCCAGGAGGCGGAGCAGTTTCTGGCGGATGACGGCTGGCGGCGCCGCATCCGGCAGGCCTGCCGGATGGAGCCGGCCGCCGCCGAGGCCATGTTCGACTTCCTCAAAGAGCAGAAGAAAGCCCTCCACAACACCCTGCCCCACCGCCATCACCTGGTCCTCGAGCGGGTCCGGTCCGCGCCCGGCGCCGCTCCCGGCAACCAGGTCATTCTCCTGAACATGTGGGGCGGCCGGGTCAACCAGCCCCTGGCCCTGGCCCTGGATGCGGCCTGGCAGGAGAAGTTCGGCAGGCGGGTGGAAATATTCGCCGGCAACGACGCCATCGTCCTGCAACTGCCCCACGAGGTGGATGCCGGCGACCTGCTCTCCCTGGTGGGCAGCCGCAACCTGGACCGGCTGTTGCGCCGGCGGCTGGAGAATTCCGGTATCTTCGGCGCCCGGTTCCGGGAGTGCGCCGGCCGCGCCCTGCTGGTGACCCGGTCGGGATTCCACCGGCGCATGCCCCTGTGGATGAGCCGCCTGCGCTCCCAGCGACTGCTGGACGCCGTGCGGGGGTTCGACGATTTTCCCATCCTGCTGGAGACCTGGCGCACCTGCCTGCAGGACGAGTTCGACCTGGAGAGGCTGCGCGCCTTGCTGGCGGAACTGGAAAGCGGCGCCATCTCCTGGACGGAGGTCCGGTCCGACCGGGCCAGTCCCATGGCCCGGCAGATGACCTGGCGCCAGATCAACACCTATATGTATCGCGACGACACCCCGGGGGGCGACGGTCCTTCCCGCCTGGACGACGGGTTGCTGCGCGACATCGTCGCCCACCCCGACCTGCGGCCGTCGGTTTCCCGGGACACGGTGGCCCGTTTCGAGGCCAAGAGCCTGCGGCTGGCGGCCGGCTACCCCCCGTCGGATGCCCTGGAGTTGGTGGAGTGGGTCAAGGAGCGGTTGTTGATTCCCGATGCGGAGTGGCGCTCCCTCCTGGATCGGATCGCCGCCGACGGCGGGTTCGACGAACCCGCGGCCGCGACCGGCTCCCGGCTGGTGTATGTGCGCTCACCCGGGGCGCGGGAGCCCTGGATCGTCGCCGGGGAAGTGCTGCCGGCCCTTGCCCGGGCCCTGGGACGAAGCGCCGCAGAGATGCAGATCGCGCCGCTGGCCGGCGATGTTTCCGGGATCGGCGAGGACGCGGATTCCGCCTTCGCGGAAGAGGAAGACCTGGAAGAGCCGGATCTGGAGTGGCTCCTGGGCGAGTGGCTCCGGTTCTACGGCCCGCGACCGGTGGAGCAGGTCGCCGCTACCCTGGGGATCGGAACCGGCAGGGCCGCCGAGGCCCTGGACCGGCTGGTGGACGGCGGCCAGGCGGTGCGGGGGCCGCTGATCAAGGGCGAACCGGCCATGGTCTATTGCGATGCCCGCAACCTCGACATCCTGCTGCGCATGGAGCGCCGGGCGATCCAGCCCGTGCTAGCGCCCCGGCCCTGCGCCGACCTGGCGCCTTTCCTGGCCGCGGTCCAGGGGCTTGGCGGGGGCGACGGCGACACCCGGCCGCCGATGGAGCGGCTGCTGGAGATCTTCGAGCGATTCGCCGGGCTCGCCCTGGACCCGGGGCTGTGGGAAGGCGAGGTGCTGCCGGCCCGCCTGCCGGCATACGACCCGGCCTGGCTGGATGCGCTCCTGCAGTCCAGCGACCTGAAATGGCTGGGGCATGCCGACCGCCGGCTGTCGTTCTGCTTCGAGGCCGACCTCGACCTGGCCATGGACGAGGACGAGGCGGCTCCGACGCCGGATGGGGACGAGGCGGAACCGCTGCATCGCCTGCTCGATTCGGCCGGGCGCTACGATTTCGCCTCCCTTTTGCGGCTCACCGGCCTCCCGTCGGACCAGGCCGCCGGGCTCTTGTGGGGGGGCGTCTGGCGGGGCGTGCTGGCCAACGATTCCTTCGCCGCCATGCGCCAGGGCATCGCCACCGGTTTCAAGCCTTCGCTCCCGGAGGGAGCCTCCCGCGTCGCGGTCCGGTCCCGCCGGGGGGGACGGCGCGGCGCCTTCGCCCGTTGGAAAGCCGGTCAACCGCTGGCCGGCAACTGGTACAAGATCCTGTATCCCCGGCTGGATCGGGATCCCCTGGCCCGGCAGGAGCGGCAGCGCGACCGCATCCGGATGCTGCTGGACCGCTACGGGGTTCTGTTCCGCGAATTGCTGGCCCGGGAGTTGCCCATGTTCCGCTGGGCGGAGCTGTTCCGGACCCTGCGTCTCATGGACCTGGCCGGAGAGATCTACTCGGGATGCTTCTTCGAGGGCATCGCCGGGCTGCAGTTCATCGCTCCGGAGCGATTGTCGCTGCTGCAACGTCCATCGCCGCAGCCGTCCCTGTTCTGGCTCAACGCCTGCGACCCGGCCTCCCTGTGCGGCCTGGGACTGGCGCCTTTGAAGGGGCGCCTGCCCCGGCGCATCGCCTCCAACCATTTGGTATATCGCGGTGCCGAACCGGTGGCGGTCTCCGAGGCGCGGGGCCGCCGGATCGAGTTCCATCTGCCCCCGGACGATCCCGACACCGGCGCCTGCCTGGGGTTCCTGCACCACTTGCTCCAGCGGGCCGCGCAACCCCACCGCCGCCTGCGCGTCGACACCATCAACGGCGATCCGGCCCCCCGGAGCCCCTATCTGCCCCATTTCATGGACGCCTTCGAAGTGGTCCGGGATCCGCAATCGATTACCCTCTATCGGCGGCGGGATTGATCCGATGGTTTGACAATCGGCCGTCCGCGCCGCATAACGGCAGGACAATGCGTTTCCATCGATTCATTGCACGGAAAAGGAGATCCTATGCAAGACGTCGTCATCGTATCCGCCTGTCGCACGGCCATCGGCGCCTTCGGCGGCAGCCTGCGGGACAGCCATGCCGCCCACCTCGCCTCGGCGGTGATGCAGGCGGCCGTCCAACGCGCCGGCATCCCCGCCGATCTGCTGGATGACATTCGCTTCGGCTGCTGCATGGAACCCGCCGACTCCCTCAACGTGACCCGCGTGGCGTCCCTGCTGGCCGGATTTCCCGAAACCGTCACCGCCGCGACCATCAACCGGGTCTGCATCTCGGGCATGGAAGCGGTGGTATCCGGAATGGCCATGATCCAGGCCGGCATGGCCGACATCATCCTGGCCGGAGGCGTGGAGCATATGTCCGGGGTGCCTTACGAAGTGCCCAAGGCACGCTGGGGATGCCGTTTCCAGGACCAGGTGTTCGTGGATGCCCTGGTGCGCGCGCTGCACTGCGGATCCCACCTGCTGCCCCATCCCGAGACCGCGCCCCTGGACGCCGGCCGGCCGCCGTTGAAAGACTTCGTCGGCAAGCCCTACCTCATGGGACACACGGCCGAATTCCTGGCCCACCACCACGGCATCACCCGGGAAGAGATGGATGAACTGGCCCTGCGCAGCCACAACAATGCCGAGGCCGCCACCCGTGACGGCGCGTTCGCCGAAGAGATCGTCCCCCTGGAGATATCCGGCAAACGGAGGGAGACCACCACCTTCCACCAGGACGAGCACTTCAAGAAAGGGCTGACCCTGGACGACCTGCGCGGCCTGCCCCCCGCCTTTATCTCCGACGGGGGCAGGGTGACCGCCGGCAACAGCAGCGGCATCAACGACGGGGCCGCCGCCCTGGTGATCATGTCGGCGGACAAGGCCGCCGAATTGAAATTGCCGGCCCTGGCGCGCATCAAGGCCGTGGGCCGCGGGGGCTGTCATCCGGCCGTCATGGGGCTGTCGCCCGTTCCCGCCGTCCACAACCTGTTGCGGAAGAGCGGGCTGACCCTGTCCGATTTCGATCTGGTGGAGATCAACGAAGCCTTCGCCGCCCAGTACATCGCCTGCGAGCGGGAATTGGGACTCGACCGCGGGATCACCAACATCCATGGGTCGGGGATCGGGCTCGGCCATCCCGTGGGGGCCACCGGCGCCCGGATCATGGTGACCCTGATCCATGCCATGCGCCGCAGGGGCGACACCCTGGGCCTGGCCACCTTGTGCGGCGGAGGGGGCGTCTCCATGGCCTGCGCCCTGGAGATGGTTTAGAAGGCAGACCGCATCGGCGTCGAATCGATTTCGGAAGCCGCAAGGAGGACGACCAACCGGCGTCATTCAAATTTCGCGCGGTTTTTCCCCCACGAAGAGAACGGTGATGCCGGCAGTCATCGGCCGGTAGCGGATGTTGACGAATCCGCAGCGGCGCATCAGGGCGGCGAAGCGGTCCGGGGCGGGAAAGCGGGCCACCGAATCCGGCAGGTAGGTGTAGGCGAAGCGGTGCCTGGAAAAGAGGCGGCCGACAAGCGGCAGGAGGCGGTTGAAATAGAATAGGTAGAGCTGACGCAGCGGCCCCCGCAGGGGGGTGCCCAGTTCCAGGATACCCAGCCGGCCGCCGGGTTTCAATTGCCGGCGGAAGGCCTTGAGCACGGTTTCCTTGTCCTGGATGTTGCGGATGCCGAAGGCCATGGTCACGGCATCGAAGCGTGCCGGTGCGAAGGGCAGGTCGAAGGCATCGGCCGCCGCCAGGGCGATGGTGCCCTTGCGCCCGCTTCTTTCGATCTTCGGTTTGGCCAGTTGGAGCATGCGGGGGGCGAAATCGATTCCGATCACCTCGCCCCCGGCGCCCGCCTGGCGAAGGATCTCCAACCCCACATCGGCCGTGCCGCAGGCGGCATCGAGCACCCGGGCGTCCGGCGGAAGACCCAGGCCGGCGACCAGGGTTCTGCGCCAGTAGACATCCTGGCGCAGGCTCAGCAGACGGTTCAGAAAATCATAGTGCGGCGCGATGCCATCGAACATGTGGCGCACGAAATCGAGTTCCCTGGAGTTCATTGACAAGCCTGGCTCTTGCATTAGTTTTTTGCATCGTTTACAAGTACGAGCTTTGATTTCGGCCCGGACACTGCCCGCGGTTTTCAATGGGAAACGGCCGGCGAAGGGCGAAAAACCGCTTCTACCACAGAAGCGAATTCAACGACAAGGGGCAGGCAGAAGAATCCATGACATCCAAACGGGACTACTACGAAGTACTCGGCGTCCACAAGGAAGCCTCAGACAGCGAACTCAAGACCGCCTACCGCAAGCTGGCACTTCAATTCCACCCCGACCGAAATCCCGGCGACAAAGCCGCCGAAGAAAAATTCAAGGAAGCCGCCGAGGCCTATGAAGTGCTTCGGGATCGGCAGAAACGGCAGATCTACGATCAATACGGGCATCAGGGCCTGGAAGGACAGGGCTTCAGCGGATTCGGCGGGTTCGAGGATATCTTTTCCAGCTTCGGCGATATCTTCGAAGACTTTTTCGGTTTCGGCGGACGGGGGCAGTCACGCAGCCGGGTGCAGCGCGGGTCCGACCTGCGCTATGACCTGACCATGGAATTCATGGACGCGGCCTTCGGCATGGAGACCACCATCGATCTGGAGAAGGCCGAAACCTGCCCCGAATGCCATGGCAGCGGCGCCGAACCGGGCACCCAGCCTGAAACCTGCCCCCAGTGCCGCGGTGCCGGGCAGGTGGGCCGCAGCCAGGGCTTCTTCACCATTCGCACCACCTGCCCCCAATGCCGGGGCAACGGCCAGGTGGTCTCCAGGCCGTGCTATGTATGCAGCGGCCAGGGACAGGTGTTGAAGCACAAGACCGTCTCGGTCAGGATTCCCGCCGGCGTGGATACCGGCTCGCGGCTGCGCCTGAACGGCGAAGGCGAGGCCGGTTTCCGGGGCGGCCCTCCGGGCGACCTGTATGTCTTTATCCGGGTGAAACCCCACGAGTTTTTTCATCGCAACGGCAGCGACGTGATCTGTCGCGTGCCCATCTCTTTCGTCCAGGCGGCATTGGGAGATAAGATCGACGTGCCCACCCTCACCGCCGAGCAGCAACTGGCCATTCCCAAGGGCACCCAGCCCGGCGAGCAGTTCCGCTTTCGCGGCGAAGGGATTCCTTCCCTGCGCACCGGACGGCGCGGGGACCAGATCATTCAGATCGATATCAAGACCCCCACCGGGCTGAACAAGAAACAGGAGAATCTGCTCAAGGAGTTCGCCCGGTTGGAAAAGGCCAAGCTGACCAGCAAGTTGAAGAATATTCTCAAAGGCAATGCCAAGAAGGCCGCCAACTAGTGCCCATCCAGAAACGGCATCTTGCGGCCCAGCTCGGTGTTCTCGCGCCGCTTCAATCCTCGGCGTAGCGCTGCTACGCCTGCGGTTTCAACGTCGCTGCGGCCTTGATCTGGACCGCAATCTACCATTTCTGGATGGGCACTGAAAAAGGAGTGCGCTTGCCCATGTTCGAACTGAAGATCCTGACCCATTTCGCCGCCGCCCACCAACTGACCATGGTCGCCGAAAAGTGTGAGAACCTTCACGGTCACAACTGGAAGATCGAGGTCTGCGTCACCGGGGAGGAGTTGAATTCCGCCGGGGTGCTCATGGATTTCGGCGTGTTCAAGGCCCAGGTCGCCGAAATCATCGGCGACCTGGATCACAAGTTTCTCAACGACCTCGACTGGTTGAAAGAGGCCCCGTCATCGGAAAGAATCGCCGTGTACATCGCCCGGCGGCTTAGGGAAAGGCTGGCCGTCCCGGAATACGCCAACGTGACGGTGAGCCGGGTGACCGCCTGGGAATCCGACACGGCGGCGGCGACCTATCGACCCATGCCGGTTGGAGATTGATCAGCCCGTCGACTCCCCCATCGCGGCCATCAGTTCGTCCCGGGTGATCAATGCCCGGGTATCGGCCACGATCTCACCGATGTTCTCCAATCCGCCTTCCTGGCGGTCGACCAGAACCACGGCGCGGATTACGTCCAGCCCCTGCTCCCGGGCCCGCTCGATGGCCTGGATGGTCGAACCGCCGGTGGTGGCCACATCGTCGATGACCACCACCCGGGCACCTGCGGGAAGATCTCCTTCCACCCAGCGGGCAATGCCGTGGTCCTTCCTGGTTTTACGAATGGAAAAGGCGTTGATGGGTTGTCCCTGCAATTCCGAGGCGAATGCCGTGGCCATGGCGATGGGGTCGGCGCCGAAGGTCAGGCCCCCCACCCCGTCGGGGTGCAGGTCGCTAATGGCGTCAAACATCAGATGGCCCACCAGGTACATGCCCCGGGGACTCAGGATGGTGGGCTTGCAATTGACGTAGAACCGGCTCAACCGGCCGGAGACCAGCCGGAAGCTCGGTTCGGGAGTGTATTGAAAGGATTTGGTGCACAACAGGCCGATGAGTTCCGATTTCATGGGCGTTCCTTTTGTGAAGGATATGAAATCCTTGATTTTATAGCCTTTGTCAGATAAGAAAGCCCCCACTGAAAGGAAGAAGCCGGTTTCTTTGGTCCCAGTGGAGGCTGAGCAAGGAAAACTGGAAGCAGCACTCCTTGAGCTCTCCGCCGGCTATAGCAGGATTGCTCCCGGGGGTCAACGCAAGGACCCGGCCCGCGGGCGGCCCATCTTTGATGACCTGCCGGACTTGATTTGCCTGGACAGCGGATGCAGACGCGCTCATGATCGAAGCGAACGGGAATGCCATCATTCGAATGTTTCATGTCCACAAGCGCTATGGCGCCAAGTTCGCCCTTCACGACATCACCCTCGATATTCTGAAAAACGAATTTCTCTTCGTTACCGGACCCAGCGGCGCGGGCAAGACCACGCTGCTCAAGATGCTCTACCTCGGCCAGTCCATCTCCGAAGGCCAGATTCTGGTGGACGGCATGAATATCGGTCGCATCAAGCCCAAGGGAATCCCCTTATTGCGGCGTAAAATGGGCATCATATTCCAGGATTACAAATTGATCGCCACCAAGACGGTGTTCGAAAACGTCGCCCTGGTGCTGGAAGCGGCCGGCCGCAAGCCGCGGTTGATCGAAAAAAAGGTGCGCAGCGTGCTGCGGACCGTGGGCATGGAGGACCGGATGAAGGCCCTGCCGCTGAGCCTTTCCGGCGGCGAACAGCAGCGGGTGGCCGTGGCCCGCGCCATGGCGGGCGATCCCAAGATCATCCTGGCCGATGAGCCCACGGGCAGCCTCGATTCGGAGTCCGCCGGCGTGATCATGGCATTTCTGGATGAGTACCATCAGCGCGGCGCCACCGTGATTCTGGCCACCCACGACCAGGAGTTGATCCGCACCAGCCGGGGAAGGATCGTCCATCTGCGGGATGGACGACTGGTTCAGGCCTAGTATGGCTGCACGACAACATTTGTGGATTTCAAGATGAAGCGTTTCATCCAGCGAGCCATCAAGGATATTTTGGAAAACCGCTTTCTCACGGCGGTGACCGTGATCACCATCGCCCTGGCGATCATGATCGCGGCGGCGTTCGCCCTCTTTTTCATCAATGCCGGGGACATTCTGAATCTGTGGCAGAAGGGCATCCGCATGATGGTCTACCTGAAGGCCGATACTTCCGAGGCCGGTCGTCTGGACACCAAATACCGGTTGCAGTCCATTGCCGGCGTGAAGGAGGCGCGTTTCATTTCCAAGGAGGAGGCGTTGAAGAAGCTGCAGGACCAGATGCAGCAACACACGGCCCTGCTGGAGAATTTGAAGAACAACCCGCTGCCCGAAGCCTTCGAGGTTTTCCTGGAACGCTCAAGCCGCGACAGCGCCGAGCTGGCCTTCCTGGCGGAACGCATCGAGGCGCTGCCCAGCGTGGCGGAGGTGGAGTACGGACAGCAGTGGATCCGCCGCTTCACCAACATCATCCATCTGTTTCGGCTGGCCGGGTACGGCATCGGCGCCCTCTTCTTCCTGGCCACGGTTTTCATCGTGGCCAACACCATCCGGCTGGTCCTCTACTCCCGCCGCGACGAGATCGAGATCATGCGTCTGGTGGGCGCCACCGACCGCTTCATCAAGATTCCATTCTATCTGGAGGGCATGATGCAGGGCGGCTTCGGAACCCTGCTCGGACTGGTGGTATTGTTCGGCGGGTATTTTTCCCTGATAACGCATTTCGAACAGAATGTATCCAGCGAGTTGATCGCCATCCGCTTCTTTTCGCTGGCCATGTGCGCCGCCATCATCCTGGGCGGCGTGGGGGTGGGGTGGCTGGGATGCTGGGTCTCCCTCAAACAATTCATGAAAAACTGACGGGACCTGAATTGACTGCCGAAATGCGACCCATGGGCAAGATCCTCGGACTGGCGATACTCCTGGCGCTGCTGGCGCCGTTCACCGGTCCGGACGATGCCGCGTTGGCCGCCATGCATCGCGGAACCATCCAGACGGATGAACTGCGGGTACGCTCGGGTCCCGGAACCGATTACCGCGTCCTCGCCAGCCTGGACAAGGGCGATTGGGTGACGGTCCTGGAACGGCAGGGCGAGTGGCTGAAGATCGAATTTCAGGGCCGTGTGGGTTTCATCATGGATCTTCCACGCTTTGTCCGGATGGCCGCTCAGGTTGCGGATCCGCCCGCCGACCCGCCGCCCGGTCGAAAGGATGCCAAGCCGGATGCCGAAACGATCAACAGCCGATTGCGCGAGGTCCGGGAGCAGTTGACCCGAACTTCTCAAAAAGAGCAGGCGGTGGTGGAGGAGTTCGGCGCCGCGGAGGAGGCGTTGAACCGGACCCGGCGGCAGGTGCATGCGGCCCGGGCCGAACTGGAGGAACTGGAGCGTCAGATCGCCGACAACCAGAAACGTTCGGCCGAGTTGGAAGCGGACCTCGCGGTTCAGGAAGCTTACGCCGCCAAGCGGCTGGTGGCCTTGTACAAACTCGATTGGATCGGCAGGATCCAATTGTTGGCCACGGCCGAATCGTTTTTCGATTTCATCAACCGCAAATCGGCGTTGGAGAAGATTCTGGGCCAGGACCGGGCCCTGCTGGAGACGCTGCACGACAAGAAGATGGCCCTGGAATTGTTGTTGACCCAGTTGAATGCCGACAAAGCCGCCAAGCGCTCCCTGGAATTATCGTACCGGGAACAGGCCCGGCAACTGGATGCCCGGCAGGAGAAGCGCAAGGACCTGCTGCGCCGGATTCGCGGCGAGAAGTCCCTGGAATTGGCGGCGATGGAGGCGCTGAAGCAGGCGGCCCTTGAGCTGGATACGGCCTTGGAGCAGATCGAGCCTTCGCCGCCGCCGGTGACCGCCCCCAGTGACGAAAACAAACCCTTCATGGACTACAAAGGGTTGCTCCACTGGCCGGTTAAGGGTAAGATAATTTCGTTTTTCGGTTCCTATCGGGACAAGAAGTATGCCGTGACCAATTTTCGAAGCGGCATCGATATCCGGGCCGAACGGGGGGAGCCCATCCGGGCGGTTTCCGATGGATACACCATCTATGCCCGATGGTTCAAAGGCTTCGGCAACATGATGATCATCGACCACGGAGATCACTACTATACCGTCTATGCCCATCTCGAGGAGGTCTTCAAGGTCAAAGGCGATCGCGTCCAGAAGGGCGAAGTGATCGCGACCGTGGGCGACTCCGGTTCATTGACGGAGCCGGCATTGCACTTCGAAGTCCGGCACCGTGGCAAGCCCCTGGACCCGCTCCAGTGGATCGTCAAAGGATAGCCTTCGCCATCGGCGGGCGCAAATAAGGAGTAACCATTCATGCATCAGACAAGCAGAACCTTTCGATGGATCCTCGTCGGTCTTTTTGTCGTCGGCGTGGCGTTTTTCGGCCCGGGCGTCTATCGGGGAATGAGCGACAATCGCGAAGATACCTATCAAGGCCTGAAAGTCTTCTCCGACGTCATCGACCTGGTGGAGAAAAATTATGTCGATAAGGTGGAGACCAAAACCCTGATCGAAAATGCCATCCAGGGCATGGTGAGCAGCCTCGATCCCCACTCTTCCCTGCTGACCCCCGAGGCCTTCAAGGAACTGCAGATCGATACCCATGGCGAATTCACCGGTATCGGCATTCATGTGACCATGCGCGACAATCTGGTCACGGTGATCTCGCCCATCGAAGGCACCCCGGCCTATCGCGCCGGCATCAAAGCCGCCGACCGCATCGTGAAGGTCGACGGCATCGCCACCCAGGACCTGCGCGACGCCGTAAAGCGCATGCGCGGCCCCAAAGGCACCGAAGTGGTGATCACGGTGCTGCGCGAAGGCGAATCCAAGCCGTTGGATTTCAAGCTCACCCGCGATGTCATTCCCATCCAGAGCGTAAAGTCGATCCCATTGAAAAATGGCTACGGGTACGTATGGGTCACCCATTTCCGGGAGAATACCTATGACGACCTGGTGAGCGCGCTGGAGACCCTGGAGAAACAGGATCCGCCCCTGAAGGGGTTGATCCTGGACCTGCGGGACAACCCGGGGGGCGTCCTGGACCAGGCCATCCGCATCTCAGACCTCTTCCTCGAGGACGGGGTGATCATGACCAGCAGGGGGCGCCTGAAACGGCACAACCGGACCTATAAGGCCCATCGTAACGACGCCAAGCCACGGACCTATCCCATCGTGGTCCTGATCAACGGCGGCAGCGCCAGTGC
>JBNKDU010000004.1:0-1735 GCA_050288425.1 Desulfobacteraceae bacterium
ACCCGTTTGTTCGTCCTGCCGGATGAAACGGCCGTTTACAATGGTCACATGGAGCTCACCACCATCGGGCAGGAAAAAAGGTACAATCCCTTCTGCAAGATGGTTTAGAAGCGGTTCCCGACCGTCATACCAATTGTAATCCAAGGCCAAATTCAGTATAACGGCGGATCATGACGTGGAAAATAGAGCGACATAAGACCCGGCAGATTCGCATGGGAGACGTGCCCATTGGGGGGGGGGCGCCGATCACCGTCCAATCCATGACCAATACCCAGACCCAGGATGCGGCCGCCACCGTGGCGCAGATCCACCGGCTGGAGGCGGCCGGATGTGAGATCGTGCGGGTGGCGGTGCCGGATCAGGCGGCGGCCGCAGCCATTGGTGAAATCAAATCCCGGATCGCCATCCCGTTGATTGCGGATATCCACTTCGATTACCGGCTGGCCATTGCCGCCGCGCAAAGCGGCGCGGATGGGCTGCGCATCAATCCGGGCAATATCGGCGGACGCGAGAAGGTCGAAAAGGTCGTCGACGTCGCCAAGCAGCGGGGGATGCCCATCCGCATCGGCGTCAATGCCGGTTCTCTCGAAAAGGACCTGCTGAAGCGCCACGACGGCGCCACCGCCCAAGCCATGGTGGAGAGCGCCATGCGCCATGTGGCATTGCTGGAGGCCTGCCATTTCGATCAAATCAAAATCTCCATCAAGGCCTCCGATGTGCCGCGCACCGTGGAGGCGTATCGCCTGTTGGCCGCCAGGACCGATTACCCGCTGCACCTGGGGGTGACCGAAGCCGGTTCGCTGTATGCCGGTGCGGTGAAGTCCGCCCTGGGCATCGGCATGCTGCTGGCCGAAGGCATCGGCGATACCCTGCGGGTCTCCCTGACCCGCGACCCGGTGGAAGAGGTGCGGGTCGGATTCGAAATATTGAAGGCCCTGGGCCTCCGGCAGCACGGACCGGAGATCATCTCCTGCCCCACCTGCGGCCGTTGCGGATACGATCTTTTCGATGTGGCCGAACAGGTGGAAAAGGCTTTGCTGACCCGCTCCGTCCCCGTGAAGGTCGCCATCATGGGGTGTGCCGTCAATGGCCCCGGAGAAGCCAAGGAGGCCGATATCGGCGTGGCCGGTGGAGCCGAGGGCCGGGGCATCCTCTTTCGCAAAGGAAAGGTCGTTCGCAAAGTACCCCAGGACGAACTGGTGGCGGCGCTGTTAGAAGAGATCGACAGATGGGAGCGGGAGCAAAAAAAACAAGCTGAATAGAGAAGGGTATGCACAGATGGCCAAGAAAGTGAAGACAGCAATTACACCGACCCGTGAAGAGGATTATCCCGAATGGTACCAGCAGGTCGTCAAGGCCTCGGATCTGGCCGAGCGTTCGACGGTGCGCGGGTGTATGGTGATCAAACCCTGGGGGTACGCCCTGTGGGAAAATATTCAGCGCGAAATGGACGACATGTTCAAAGCCACCGGGGTGAAAAACGCCTATTTCCCATTGTTCATCCCCCTGAGTTTTCTGGAGAAAGAGGCCGAGCATGTCGAGGGCTTCGCCAAGGAGTGTGCCGTGGTGACCCACCACCGGTTGGAGCAGGGGCCGCATGGCGGCCTGGTCCCCGGCGGCAAGCTGACCGAGCCCCTGGTGGTGCGCCCCACCTCCGAAACCATCATCGGCGATTCCTTCTCCCGCTGGGTGAAGAGCTATCGCGATCTGCCCCTGCTGATCAATCAATGGGCCA
>JBNKDU010000005.1:0-4579 GCA_050288425.1 Desulfobacteraceae bacterium
CCGAAGCCAGCACCGTACCCCCCACGCCCAACCAGCCGCCCCGGCCCAGGTGGTCCCGGAACAGCAGCCACCCCAGAATCGCCGTGGCCACCAGTTCGAGATTGAGCCACAACGCCACCGAAGCGGCCGACGACCGCTGCAACCCCATCAACAACAACACCGGCCCGGCGATCCCGCCGAAAAAGACCGCCCCCGCCAGTCGCCCCAGACTAAGCCGGTCCCCCACACCGCCAAGCCCCACCGGCCGCCGCGCCAGAACCATCCCCGGCAGAACCCCCAACGCCGCCCCCAGGTAAAGCCATCCGGCCAGTTGAAACGGCGGCAGACTCCGAAGCAAAACCTTGCCCACCGGCGTGGAAGCCCCGAAAAGAACCGCCGATGCCAACGCCAGCAAAACCGGATACATGCCCTCAGCTCCCCCTCGCCCCAGGATATTCATCGCCTCACACTCGACGCAGCAGATCCGACCTACGAAATATCCATCCCCCTACCGCTTGACAGACCCCAAAAACCTAGGGCCGGCCTGTTCGAAGAATAAACGGGCGGCCCAAATCTAAAACAAGGCGGGCGCGGAGGCCCGCCCTACGAAGACCATCTGCTTTGCGCAAGAAACTCTCCCTAAATGTAGGGCCGGCCTCCGTGCCGGCCGGTACGAAGAAAAATCGACAGCCCAGATTTCAAACCAGTCAGGCACGGCGATCCGCCCCACGAAGACCATCTTCTTTGCGTTCGAATTGGAACGATTGGCGCAGAGCCTTACGCTAAAAAGCACAGCCAATACTGACGCCGAATATCGTATGGGTGTCCAGTTGACCACCATCATCGACATCCTTCAGGTGATCGTCATCCAGGGCGTCGACATAGGTCGCGCTGGCTGATGCACTCCAGGCCTCGGAAATCTTATACTCCAGGGACAGAGATAAGCTGTAATCATATAGCCCGCCGTCATCACCACCGGCACCTTCGGCGAAATCCTCGCCTGCATAGCCGATGGATCCACCGGCTTCCAAGCGCAATGCCTCGTTGATATCGTAAGCATAATTCAAGCTGATGTTGGCATATGAAAACGCATCCAGGGCATCGATATCATAATAAACCGTCAATCCCGCCGACAGCCCGGCGGCGATCGGCATACCCAGGCTGGCATAGAGTTCGGTGGTGGCGGTAGCACCCGAATCGATCACCCCATCCCCATCCGGATCGGTGGTGGGGAAGGTATATTCGATGGCGCCGACGGAAAGGTCCAGTTTGCCAACCGAAAAAGCATAAGAAACGGTCAGATCGATTTCGGAGAATTCATTTTCATCCAAAGTATTATCGTAATCCCCGATGTCATAGTTGCCCCACACATTGATGCCCAGGCCGTTTTCAGCCGCCACATCGATGCTCGGCTGGATCACCACACCGTCATTGAAGGTCAGTCCACGCCATACATATGCTGACTTGACATCAATCGTCGCTGTCGCATCCGCCGCCATCGCCGGAGTCGTCGCCAAACCAATCAGTAACATCATTGCCGCTGCCAAGGTGAGCTTTTTCTTCATCTTTGTTCGATCTCCACTTAGAAAGTTATAGTCATGCATTAAGTATCAGCAGAAATCATACCAAGAAACGCGCAGATGCCACAAGAAATGTTATTTGTTTAATTTCATATAGTTATAAAATCAATCCAAACAACAATCATGACATAATCAATTTATTTATATACATATTTGTATCTATATCGATTACTTTACACGTATTTGTATTTTCTACAATTTTATGAGACGACCGGGCAGGTCGCCCGTCGATGACCATTGTAATTGCGGCCGAATGGAGCCGGAATTTATCTTTCCACGACGAACCAGGGATTCAGCATGTCTTTGCGGTTGTATTTCAATTCTTCGCCGCTGACATGTACGTACACCCTGGCTCCGCTGCAGGTGGCAATGGCCTGGCCGGCGGCGGTGTCCCACTCCATGGTGGGCCCCAGCCGCGGGTAGATGTCGGCCGAACCCTCGGCTACCAGGCAGATTTTCAACGAACTGCCTGCCACGAGGAATTCCACCCGGCCCTTCTCCTTCTTCTTCTGCTCCACGAATGCTTCGAGTTCCGGGGATCCGTGGGACCGGCTCCCCACGATGGTGTACGTATCCCGCCCGGGTCCGTCGAGGGGCAATCGGCTTGCCCGCCGGATCAATGCCGCGACCCGATCACCTGCGGAGAGCGACTCATCATGATCTACTTCCACCGCCTGCAGACCCGTCTGTTTAAAGGCCCCGATGTCGTCGGCCGCAAAATAGAGCCAGCCATTGACGGGGGCATACACGACTCCCAGCACCGGCATCTGATCCTCGATCAAGGCGATATTGACCGTAAATTCCCCATTGCGCTTCACAAACTCTTTGGTTCCGTCCAGCGGATCCACCATCCACAACACCGGCCATCGGGAACGCAGGTCGTAAGCGAGCTCCCTGCCCTCCTCGCTGATCATCGGAATGCCGTGATGCTTCAGACCTGCGGCGATGATCTCGTGGGACTTGCGATCCGCCAGGGTCAGCGGCGAGCGGTCCTTTTTGGTCTCCACGGCGAAATCGGACTCGTAGACCTCCATGACCGCCGCTCCCGCGGCCATGGCAGATTCGACGGCATCCATCAGGTGGGGAGCGTATTTCATATCAAGACTCTCCTGGGGAATCCTTGACGTTTTTAAAATGCAGCATTGCTGCAAAGACCATGGTCTTCGTAGGGCGGGCCTCCGTGCCCGCCGTGATGATTGCGCTTTGACCACCATCGGCGGAATCCACGGCGCGGCCGGCGCGGAGGCCGGCCCTACGTTTCTGGTGCCACTTCACTGAGTAGATGGCGGTCTTCGTACGGTAAGGCACCGTGCCCGCCGGGATTTCCTCGATTTAAATGTACCCTTTGCGGCCCAGATAGAGGAGCACTTCCTGCGCCGCCTCGTCCGGGGTGACATGGGTCGTATCGATCCGCAGTTCCGGCGATGGGGGCACTTCGTATGGATCGTCGATGCCGGTATATCCTTTGATCAACCCCGCCCGGGCCTTGGCGTACATGCCTTTGCGATCCCGTTTTTCGCACTCTTCCAGTGGCGTGGCGACATGGATCTCGATGAATCCGCCCAGGGGCTCGATGGATCTCCTGATTTCCGATCGGGTGCGTTCATAGGGGGCAATGGGCGCACAAATGGCGATGCCCCGGTTTTTGGTGATCTCGCTGGCCACGAAGCCGATCCTGCGCACATTGATATCGCGATGTTCCTTGGAGAAGGACAATTCACTGGACAGGTTATGGCGTACGATATCTCCATCCAGCAGCGTAACGGGCCGCTCGCCGACTTCCAGCATTTTGGAATAGACCACCTTGGCCAGGGTGGATTTTCCGGCCCCGGAAAGTCCGGTGAAAAACAGGGTGAACCCCTGCCGGCCGGGCGGAGGGTAGGCCTTGCGCAGTTCGTCGAGGACCTCCGGAAAAGAGACCCATCCCGGCACCTTGCGCCCGGTCCGGATCCGGTCCCGGATGTCGGCGCCGTTCATGGAAATGGTCTGGGTGCCCGCTTCAACCTGGTCCTTGAATCGATACCGGTCATCGAATGGCAGGTAGGCCATCTCGTCGAAGAAAAGCATGTCGATGCCGAGTTCTTCATCGAATTGACGGCAAAGATCCCGTGTCTCACCCAGATCGTAAAAACAGGCTTTGCCATTGTCCTTGCAAGGATTGGCATGGTCATGGGCCACTGCAAAATGCGAGCAGCCGTAGTTCTTCGCGACGATGGCGCCCAGGATCGCTTCCCGCGGCCCGGCAAGCCGCATGAAGTGGGACAGCAGTGAAAAAATATGCGTGTCGGGAGGATAGTGACGGGTCACTTCCCGGTTGCAGCGCACCCGGGTATAGTAGTCGAAATCCTCGGTTCGCATCACCCCCACCACCGGCATGACCAACAGATTGGCTTTGGCCTGGCGCATGGCCTCGAGGGTGATCTCGAATTGGGCCCGATGGATAACCCCACTGGTTTGGTAGCCCACGATCCGTTGCCAGCCCAGCTTGTGGCACTCCTGCCGGATCTCTTCCGGCGTGCGGCGCAACTGCTTGAAATCGTAATGCAGCGGCAGGCTGATCACCTCGACCCGCCCGCCCACATAGTGGTCGTTCGTCGAGTTCAGAAGATGCCGGACGCCGGGATGGGACAGATTCATGGTGCCGAAGACATCCTGGGCCTCCTTTTCTTTATCGTACCGCCAGATGTCTTCCACATGCATCACGGCCAGCAGAAATCCCTCGGGATCGCGCAGGGCCACAGACTGCCCGGCCTCCAGGCCGGCAGCCTTGTTTTCCGATACATCCAGACAAACGGGTATGGGCCACAATGTGCCGTCCTGCAATTGCATCCGATCGACCACCGATTCATAGTCCGCCCGCACCATGAACCCCTTCAGCGGAGAGAAGGCACCGGTGGCCATCAGTTCCAGGTCGCAGAGGTGGTGATCGCTCAAGGTGATATCGGCCAGCCGAAAGGAAAGCTCCTTTAAAACCGCCGCCCGCTCGCTATCCACCACCAGGTTTTGCAACTCACCGCCAT
>JBNKDU010000006.1:0-2026 GCA_050288425.1 Desulfobacteraceae bacterium
GCTGAATGCCGCCGGCCGGGTGCTTTACAACGTGAAGGACCAGCTGGTGCTGGCCACCCTGGAGCTCCTGGAGCTGGGGGTCACCGATACCCAGCTCCAGGAAATCGCCCTCAGCCGGGAACTGGTTTCGGACGTCGAGATCCGATCGCCGGTACGGGGAATCGTGGTCCGACGCAGCCTTTCCGGCCAGCAGCGCTTCGACCGGGGCACCGAGCTCTATCGCATCGCCGACATGAGCCGGGTCTGGGTCCTGGCCGATGTCTACGAGGACGAAGCCATGTATATCCGTCCGGGCATGCATGCCGGCGTCACCCTGCCCCACCAGGACAAGGTCTTCGAGGCCGTGGTGAGCGATGTCCCCCCGGTGTTCGATCCGGACGGGCGGGTATTCAAGGTCCGGCTGGAGATGGACAATCCCGACTACATCCTGCGGCCCGATATGTATGTGGATGTGGAAATAGAGGTCACCTTTCCTCCGGCCGTGGTGGTCCCGGCGGACGCGGTGCTCGATTCCGGTCTGGAGAAGACGGTCTTCGTCGATCGGGGCGACGGGCGCTTCGAACTGCGCCCGGTGGAAACCGGTTGGCGCTTCAAGGAACGGATCGAGATCGTGAAGGGGCTCCGGCCCGGCGAGCGGATCGCGGTGTCCGGGAACTTCTTCATCGATTCCGAAAGCCGGATGAAGCCGGCGGCGGAAGGACTGTATCGAGCACCGCAGGAAGATCCCCATGACGGCGCGGCGGTCTCCCCGATCCGGGCCATGGAAAACAACATGCCCATGCACATGGACGGCGCAACCCCTTCCCTTCCCGCGCCGGCCATGAACCCTGCCATGGAGATGCCCCCCGGACAGACGATGGCCCCCGATGGCGGGCCGCCTCCGGAACCGGCCGGCGGAGATATCCAAAAAGAGAAGCCCGACTTCTTCGTCGATCCCGTCTGCGGCATGCCCCTGGCCGGGGACCAGGCCCGGCAATCCGGGCTGGAGAGCATTTATCACGGCAGGACATTTTACTTTTGCAGCAGCATATGCAAGGATCATTTCGACGCCGGGCCCCAGGCCTACCTGAAGGCCAAGGCCGCCCCCCAGGCGAAACCGGTCGTCTCCACCGGCGCCGAAGCCATGGATCGCTGATACCCCGCCCGTAGCGGCCGTCCCCGTTCACGCCTTCGGCGGTATCCGGTGGGTGAATCCCCGCTCGGGAAGGAACTGCCATGCCCGCCAGAAAATCCGCGGACCGGAAACCGGCCGGGAGCAAGGCGAAGAAGTCGGCCGCGACACCCCGCAAGGCGGCTCCGGAAAAAGAGGATCGCAAAAAATTTCCGATCGTCGGCCTGGGGGCGTCCGCCGGAGGCCTGCAGGCGTTGAAGGCTTTCTTTGCCCGGGTCGCGCCGAACAACGGCATACCCAAAACACCATCAACAGCGGCGTGGTGGATATGATCCTGCCGCCAGGGAAGATACCGCGGAGACTCCTCCAGTACTTCGCCTTCCACCCGGCCGTCGTCCAGGCGAATACCTGGAGACCCCCAGCGGGCCGCCCACCAACGAAGATCTGGAGTCTTCCAAAGAAGAGCTGCAATCGTTGAACGAAGAGTTGCAGACCGTCAATGCCGAGCTGCACGGCAAGGTGGAAGAACTCTCCTTCGCCCATGACGACATGCAACAGGCCTGGCAACTGGTCCGCGACGTTTTCGGCGAGAACGCGGATCCCATGGCCGTACTGGACGCCCGGGGAAAACTGATCATTTTCAATGCCGCCTTCGCCCGGGTGATGAAGGTGGACGAACAAATGGCCCGCGGCACGGACGTGTTCGATATCCGCAACGGGTTGCTGGGCAACACCGATTTGCAATCGAAATTAAAGGCCGTCACCAAAAAAAGGAGAATTTCCAGATCGAGGCCAGCCGGATCACCCGGTCCGCCGGGGCCGCGGAATATCTTATCAACGGCAGGATCATCCAGATGGAGGATGACCAGCCCTACCGTATTCTATTGCATTTCATCAAGGTGCTGAACGGCGCCT
>JBNKDU010000007.1:0-15148 GCA_050288425.1 Desulfobacteraceae bacterium
TTTGGGCAAAACCATGAAGTGATAGCCCTTATAGGGTCTGGCGCGATAGCCGAAGCGGTTCTGGCCCTTGGGGTCCGACAGGGCCGCGGCCTTTGCCATGGAAGGCGCGGAAGCGTTTCCGGACAGGAAGTAGAATCCGGCCAGGTCCTCGCCGTACTGCTTGAACGATTTTCGGCGGGCCTCGTAGATGTGGCGCAGGGTGCGGGCGACCGTGCGGCGCTGGTCGATATCCCGTTGAAAGGCTTCGAAGGCCTTTTCATCGACGGGCCGGGGGCGAAGATCGAAGGCCAATGTACGTTCGAGATGACGCGTGGCCACCTCCATTTCCACCCGGTCGGGCAGTCCCCAGAAATAGCGTTTCTGGATGCCTTTTTCGTTGTCCGCGTAATTGTCCATTTTCAGCCGGCGATTGCGGACGTCATAGGCCCGGACCTGGAGAATCTCCGCCCCTTCCGTCCGAAAGGCGATCTCGTTCCGATGGAAGGTCAGTTCGATCTCTTGACCGGGGCCGGCCTGCCGGCGGACCGTGGTCGCCCCGTCCCTGTGGTCGAACCACAGGCGTTTCATCTCTGCGGCCGCCTTGACGTGGACCTTGCCGAATACGGCATGGGCGGCCGCCATCTTCCCTTTGTCCACCCAAAAACCGACTTCGGCATCGGAGGAAAAGGAGGTTCCGTCCACCTGCAAGGCGCTCTCCCGGCCGAAGAAGTGTGCTTCCCAGTTCGTTCGGATACTGGCGGGACCCCGGGGCAGCTTTATGACCAGGCCCGGTTGGGACCAGGATCCTGCCTCCCCGTCGAACCAGGTCACCCGCATGGCGGCCAGTTCTTCTGCGGTGATGGTCTGGTATTTGCGGGTGGGCAACATATCCAGGCGAATGCGCGGCGGCACCTGGGGCTTATGGGTCAATTCGATCTTGCGGCCCTGGTTGAGATCCACATCCACCTCGAATGCGTGGTCCAACGTCCGGGAAGCCACCACCACCAGCAATTTTTGGATGATACCGCTGAAACGCACGAATTTACTCTCGTCGGACCCCATGGATTCCCTGGGACGGATGGCCCGGCCGGTGCTGTCGAAGGCGAATATCCAGAACGTTTTTGCGCCTTGGATGTCGACCTGGGCGATGTCCTTTTCCATTCTTGCGACCACGGCTTGAACACCGCCGGATTTCTGCGTGCGCCGGGCCGATTCCGTGGTGAATTCGAAACGGATCAGTTCCGTGGGCACGGAAACCTTGAATTGCAGTCGCGCCGTGCCCAGGTCCTCCGGGCGGGTGCCTTTCACCACGTCCAGCTGGATGCGGCCGGCATACCGGCCGGCAAGATCGATGGGGGCCCGGAAAGGCTGCTGCGCCGGCCGCCGGATATTGCGACCATCCGGTGATGTAATGCGCAGGATGTCGTATTCCACTTCGGCCAGTTCGGCATTCTCCATAATCACCGGGTCCATTTCCAGGGTCATATTGGGCTCATCGCCGCTTTGCCAGAAATGATCCGGGAAAAGCGCCATGGTGATCTGCCGGGGCAACTGGATCTTCAGCCGCCGGGGATCGATCCGGTCCATCAGTCGGGGGGGCTCCCGGTATACGGTTTCGACGGGACCCGGGGTCGGTTCGCCGCCTTTCATCATGGTACCGGCGAACAACCGGCCGATGGTGGCTTTGGACAGGGCCTTCAGAATCGGCTCGTCGTCTTTCTCATGCCAGTCGAGCTCCAGTCGCAGCCGGTTGCGGCTGAATTCCATGGAGTTTTGCAAACGGGGATCTTCCAGCAGTCGGACTATACCGCTTATCACGCCGGGACCGTAATCCGCCTGCCGGTTCTGCAGTTTTGCATAGATCGCCGCGCCGTCGACGTCGGGCCGGAATTTTTGTGCGTACCGCAATTGGCGATGACCGTCGGCGTCCATGCGCAAGCCGGCGGCGATGAAGTCCAGCTGCTGGAAAGGCGCGGTGAATTGCTGCAACAGCATGACGGCCAGTCCGGTCGCCATCCTGGCCTGGGGAATCTTTTCCACGGCGGGATGGTGCGCCAACTTCTCCTCCCAGCCGGCGTTGAAATCCGGAGGGAAGCGAACGGCCAGCACGGCGACGTTGTCCCGGTTCTCCACGGCCTTTGCGAATCGAAAGGCGGATGAACGGGCGATCAGATCACTTCCCGCCGGCAGTTGGGCCGACATCGCCCGGGGTGCGATGATGCAATCGTTGCCCACCAGGTTCAGCCGGTATTGCTCCACCGGAAAGTCCCCCCACGAGTTCTCCGGCAGGGATTCTTTCTTGAACCGGAACCGCCCCTCGCCGATCTCTTCCACATAGGGCGCCAGCAGCGCATCGTCCGTCAAGAGGCGCTCCATGGCAGCACCGTCCGCGCCGCGAAGCACCATCGCCGCCAACGCGCCGAACCGGTCATCGGGATAGACGGCCGCTTCCAGGGATGCGAGGCCCAGATTCCTGAGCCCATCGATCCTGGTCCTCGACTCCTCGGCCTTTTCCGATGCGGCAGCCTGACGTTCCAGGATCGCGATCAGGTGGGGAACGTCTATTTTCAACGCCACCACGGGATTCTGGGCATCCGCCAAGCCCGCGGATGGGGCGGCCGGGGCCTTGGTTTCACGGAAATCGCGCGGTACAAAATAATATGCGAGGATGGCCGCTATGAGGACGATGATCGGTGCGACCAGCGCCATGAGCAATCCGCGACCCTTGGGTGGACTCGAAGCGTCGGCCGGCACGGCGTGCCCGAACGATTTTTCCTCGGAAGGCGACGGGACCGGTTGTTTCTGAATGGGGGCCGGCGCTTTTTCCGGTTTGTGCGCTCCGGTTTTCAGAAAGGGCGCCAGGGCCATGCTTTCCCCGCAGGCCTTGCAGCGCCCCCGGGTTTTGCCGGGCGGGATCCTGGAAGC
Organism: Desulfobacteraceae bacterium; assembly: GCA_050288425.1. Taxonomy (GTDB): domain Bacteria; phylum Desulfobacterota; class Desulfobacteria; order Desulfobacterales; family Desulfosarcinaceae; genus JARRKU01. The sequence continues at coordinate 2,905 of JBNKDU010000007.1, forward strand.
CGGCAGACGGTAAATCTTTGCGCAGTTCCGGCAGGTCACTTCGATGATGTCGCGGTCGGCGGATTCTTGCCGCGAAGTATTCTCCGCCGTGGCAATTGGTCCGCCGCAGGCGGGGCATCGAACCGTCCGGGGAATGGCGGAGGTGGGAGGCCGGGAGATTTTCCAGCGCTTTCCGCATCGGGGGCAGGTCAACGACATGATATCTCGCTCCATCGCAGGCTCGTTTCGTTTTCCTTGTGGGACACTTTCCGTACAGGATAAACAAATCCCGCCTTTTGGCAAACCGATTTCTGATGACATGGCGAACCTTTTGCGATAGACACCAGATCTTGGGCAACACGCCTGGCGACTCTCGCAATGCTGACGGCCGCGAAAACTGCCGAGGAATCAGGGTACCGTCATCGGATACCGCCGAATGCTGAAAATTGACTCCATTGCCTCGAAATCCATTCTCCGCGCGATTTGCGGCCTTACCCTGGGCGCGCTGATCATCAGTTTTTCCGGCGTGTGGGTCAAGCTCAGCCATATCACGCCCACCGCGTCGGCCTTTTACCGTGTGCTGATCGGTGGGATTTTTCTTCTTCTGGGCGCGCTCTGGCGCCGGGAGATTCACGCCCCCACGAGACGTCAGGCCGCACGGATCGTGCTGTGCGGTGCGTTCCTTTCCCTGGACCTGATGGCCTACCATTACAGCATTCTCTACGTGGGCCCCGGACTGGGAACCATTCTGCCCAATTTCCAGGTGTTCATCATGGCCGCGGTGGGGGCGTTGATTTATAAGGAAAGCCTGGGTCGCAGCTATTTATGGTCCATTCCGCTGGCCGTCGGGGGTCTTTTCCTGGTGGTGGGGATTCAGTGGGGGCTGCTGGGCGAGAAATACAAGATCGGGGTCTATCTGGGACTGGCGGCCGCGGCCTGCTATTCCGCGTTTTTGCTGTTCCTGCGCAAGCTTCAGGCAGACAACCAACGGGTCTCCTTTTTTTATGTGCTGATGGCCGTATCCCTGATATCGGCCGTTCTGATAGCCGCCGAGATGTACCATACCGGAGACGATTTTGCCATTCCCGACCTGCAGACCCTGCTGTCACTGGCCGCCCTGGGTATTCTCTGCCATGGCATCGGCTGGATCCTCATTTCCAACGCACTGCCGCGCCTGCGCATCTCATTGTCCGGCCTGATTCTGCTTCTGCAGCCGGCGCTCGCCTTCCTGTGGGATGTGCTCTTTTTCAGCCGTCCCACCAGCGGCTTGAACTGGCTGGGTGTGCTGATCGTATTGAGCGCCATTTACATGGGCACACTGGGAAGCAAAAGCAGGAAATTGAAATCTTGAATGTTCGGGAAATTTTTTTACTGCTGGCATAAGCCGGAGGATGGGGGCTTCGGGGACGACTCCCCGACGCTTCAACAATCTCATTCGACAAATACCGCCTATGGAAGAAAGATCTTATCCTCCGGATAGTAGGGGCATCAGCACGACGGCATCCCTATCTTCGAAACGGGCCTCTTTATCGGCGCGCCGTCCGTTGATCAGGGAAATATGAGATTCTCCGGCAATGGCGAACATTTAAAGGATACCGGCAAGGGTGGTACCCGGTGGAACGGTCATTGTAAATTCGCTCCCACCTTCGCGGGCATACTTCTTCAAGTCGCCATATAATCTAATATCAATGCGCATATAGCACCCGGAAAAGGGTTAACATCCCAATCCGCACGATTGACTCGTGCGATTGGGATCGGATCTACCCCCTGATGCTCCTGGGCAGCAGCATTTGATGCTGGGGGCAGATCGACTTGGGATTCTGGTAGGCCGCCCCGGTGAATGCCGCAAGATATTTTCTCAAATCAGCCATCTTCACGATCTCATCCACCATACCTTTCCGGGCGCAGTACAACGGCCGGGAGTTGTCGTAATAGGACTGCATCATCTCGTTCATCTTCTCGATGGTGGGATCCAGCGGCTTGCCGGCGTCCTTGTCCTTGACCAGCCGGCGGGAGAAGCTGGCCGCGGCGGCGGTCTCCCCGTGCATCACGTAGATTTCCGTGGTGGCGACGCCCAGGGTAAAGGCGTTGTGGCGGTTGGCGGTGGGCCCTCCCATCACGTAGTGGGCGGCGGCGGTTCCCTTGCGGAGCACCACCAGCATCATGGGGACATCGGTCTGCTGGATGGAATAGATCAGGCTCTGCCCCAGGCCGAGGAGTTCGGCCTTTTCGGCGATATCGCCCACATCGATTCCGGTGGTGTCCTGGAACCAGATGATGGGAATCCGGTCCCGGCCGCAGAGGGTGACGAATTCGTTCATCTTGATCAGTCCCTGACGGTACAATTTCCCGCCGATACCGGGATAGTCCGCATACTCGGGATAATCCGCCTTCAGGAACCCCTGGTTGTTGCCGATGCAGGCCACGGCAAATCCGTCGATTTTCACCAGGCCGGTATAGATCTCCGGTCCGTAGTCGGGCCTGTACTCCAGGTGTTCACTGCCATCCACCAGGCGCGCCAGAACCTGGGGAAGACTGTAGGCGCGCTTTTGCTCGAAGGGGATCAGCCGGTAGAGCTCGTCGGTGCCGTATTTGGGAAATCGTGGATCGTCCACCCGGAAAAACCTGGGATGATAGGTGGGAATATCGTGCATGTACGCTTTCAGCCCATCCAACACCCCGGTCTCTTTTTCGTAGACATAGCGAAAAAATCCGGTCTCATCATAATGGATGTTCACCGATCCCGGCGGCTTGGCCTTGTACTGCTTGGCCGCGCCGATCAGCGCCTCGGCGCCCTCCTGGTCGAAATAGCCTTTGGGCGACATGCCGCTGAGGATGCCGCCGCCGCCCACGGCGATATTGCAGTCTTTGTGGGCAAACAAGATCGTGGGACTGATGCCCTGGTATCCTCCGCCGGCGGGATTGGTGCCGTAAATACCTGCCAGCACCGGAATGCCCATCTGGTTGAGCTCGGCATGGCGGTAGAACGGCGTACCGGACCCGCGGCGGTTGGCGTAGAATTTCTCCTGTTCGGTCAGCTTGACGCCGCTGCAGTTGACCACCCAGATCAGCGGAATGTTCAACCGCTTGGCAAGATCGGTGACCCGGAGAATGTTTTCCGATTGGCCGGGCAGCCATGCGCCGGCCATCACCTTGTTGTCGAAACCGATGACCACACACCACTTTCCGGAGATCTTCGCCAGGCCATCGAATACATTGGTGGTTCCTTCGACGTTGTCTTCGGGATTGTACAAGGTGTGCAGCGGGCACCAGGTACCCTCGTCGACCAGGTAGTCCAGCCGCTGCCACAGGGTCATCTGCCCCCGGGCATTGATTTTCTCGGCGGAAAATCCAGCGTTTCTGGCCGTCTCCACGGCGTCGGCAATCTCCTTTTCGACGTCGAAGATATTCTGGACATTCTCATGGGTCTCTTTGCTCACCTTATCGGGAAGATCGCTGCCAAAAGGCTTCATTTTTCTGAAATAGGATCGCATGGGTTCTTCCTTTTTCTCCTCGTCAGGCGCTCGTTCCTATATTTTCCATCATTGGGTCTCGAACGGCCAGAGGCCTTTGTCTTCCAATACTTCGCGCAAGACCTTCAGGGCGGTATTGACGGTTGGGATGCCGGCATAGGTAAAGGTCTGGAATATCACCTCGGCAATCTCCCCGGGCTTGCAGCCCACATTCAGGGCAGCCTGGATATGCAGCCTGAGTTCCTCGGAACGCCCCATCACCGTCAACACGGCCACGGTGACGAGCTGGCGTGTCGGGTGTGAAATTTTTTCGCGGGCGTATATCCTTCCGGTAATGAAAATGGACAATTGCCTGGCCAACTCCGGATCGAACGCCTTCCAGAGATCAAAGGGTTTTTCGCCCTCGACATCTTTGAAGTAAAGCGCGGCGGTTTCCCGGGTTCTGGCTTTAATTTCTTCGTCCAATTCAGATCCCCCCATTATCGGTTGGCCTTGCGATAGCCCAGTTGATCCAGGGCGATGATCCATTTGCAGATGTTGGCCGAGCCCTCCACCATGTAGTAGGTGGGTGTATCCCGGTAGATGCGCGCCACCGGATATTCGGTGGAGTAGCCGTAGGCGCCCAGGATGCGCATGGCGTAGTTGGCGCACTTGTTGACCGTTTCTCCGGCGAAATACTTGGCCTTGGCCACATCCAGGCCATTGTTGAGCTGGCCCTGATCCTTGGCCCAGGCGGCCTTGTAGACCAGCAGCCGGGCCGCATCGATCTCGGTGGCCATCTGGGCCACCATGTCCTGGTTCATCTGGTACTGGCCGATGGGTTTGCCGAACTGCTTGCGGTCGTTGCAGTATCTGGTGACCTCTTCGAGACAGGCCTGGGCCACGCCCACGGCGCCGGCGGCGGCGGACAAACGGGTCTGGTTCAGGGAGCCGAAGACGATCTTTGCGCCCATGCCCGGTTTGCCCAGGATGTTTTCCTTGGGCACCTTGGTGTTGTCCAGAAAGACTTCACCGGTGGGCGAGCAAAAGGAGCCCATCTTGTCCAGGCGGGTGGTCTTGACCCCGTTGAAGTTTTTCGGTTCGATGACAAACGCCGACAGCCCCTTGGAGCCGGCCTCGATGTCGGTGTAGGCGTAGTAGATCAGCACGTCGGCCACGTCGGCGTTGGAGATCCAGGTCTTGGAGCCGTTGAGCAGCCAGTGGTCGCCTTTGTCTTCGGCCGTGCTGGCCATGGCCATCACATCCGATCCGGCATCGGACTCGGTGATGCCGAAGCCGCCGATCAGGTCGGCGCTGCACAGGCCCGGGATGTATTTCTTCTTCAACTCCTCGCTTCCGTATGTAAAAATGGTGTAGGCGCAGCCCAGTACCTGCATGTTCACCTGCACCCGCAGCGAGCTGCACACCCGCGCGATCTCTTCGGTGACGATCATGGCGGCCATCCAGCCCATGTCTTCGCCATCGTATTCTTCGGGAATTACCGTGCCCCAGAAACCCAGTTCGCCCATGGGTTTGATGGCCTCCTTGTAGGGGAAGTAGTGTTCCTCGTCCCACTGGTCCACGTTGGGGGCGATCTTCTTGTTGGCGAACTCACGCACGGCCTTTCTCAACATCTCTAGTTCCTTGGAAAGTGCGAAATCCATGACTGTCTCCTATGATGTAATATTCACGGGTTATGTATGCCCTATATCTGTGAAAGCCGTTCGAGCCCTTCCTTGATGGCGGCTTCCCCGGCTACGAATGAAATGGACGGCTTGATGCTTCGTGCCCGCAGCGACAGTTTTTTTTCCATTCTTTCAACCCGATATAGAAGTTCGTCTTCGCGTTTTTCCATCAGGCGGCGATTTTTTCCATCACCGCCTGCGCCATCTCGAATACTTTCGGATTAAACCGCAGCTTCAACGCAGCAGTGAGCATCTCCATGGAGAGCGCCTTGTTCTTCCCCGCCAGCGTCCCCAGGGAGGCCAGCGCCCAATCCGGTGACTTGATCTTCTTCGCTTTGAAATCGACTTCGAGGACGGATGCCCGCGTTTCCGGCAGTTCGACACCGGCCGCCTTGACGATGGTGCAGTCCGGAGAGAGTGTGGCCAGCATCTTCTTCCGCCGAATGACGCCTTCCGGGGCCAGTGCGATGACGATGGAAGGATCTTCGATCCCCGTGTAGTCGATGGGGGAATCCGAGAGGATGACTTCACTGACCGAATGGCCCCGCATGACCGTGATGGGATAGTCGCTCTTCTGGGAGGCGTGGCAGCCGGCGGATGCACCGGCCAGGCATATCAATTCACCGGCCGTAATGATACGCTGGCCCGCGCTGCCCAGAATGACGATCTCCTGACGGCCGGTCCGGGGGGCCTTGCATGTGGCCGCGATCTGTACCGGATCCTTGACCTTGCCGAGGGCGGCCGCCTCCTGCCGGTAGGCCTGTCCGTATTCCGGGCGTGCGTTCTGCGTCTCGTAGTCGGGCAGTTCCGGCATCCGGGCCAGATCGGTGTCGACGATTTTGGGAGTGAGCTTGTTGCGTCGGGTGTAGCGGCCCGGGCAGACCCCCCGGATATCCATCAGGGAAAATCCGTCGAAAGCAATCGCCGCCTTGAGCATATCGCCAAGGTCTTTTTGATAGGTCGAGGCCCGCGCCACCCAGGCCGCGCCGGCGGCACCGGCCACCTGGCAGATATCCAGCGGCTTTTCCAGTTTGTTGAGAAACCCGGAGCCCACCACCGCATCCTGGGGCGTGGTGGAAGAGCACTGCCCGCCGGTCATTCCGTAGTTGAAGTTGTTGAGCACCAGGAGGGTCAGGTCGATATTGCGCCGGCAGGTGGAAAGCACGTGGGCGCCGCCGATCCCCAGTCCGCCGTCGCCCATGGTGACGATGACCTTCAGGTGGGGGCGCGCCATCTTGATGCCGGTGGCATAGGTCAGCGCCCGGCCGTGGAGGCCGTGAAAGGCGTGGGTGTTGAAGAAAGTATCGAAAAGCCCCGAGCAGCCGATATCGGTGACGACCACCACATCCTCTCCGCGCAATCCCATGTCGACCAGTGTCCTGTCCAGGGCGCGCAGCACCTGGTCATGCGAGCAGCCCGGGCAGAATACCGCCGGTCGGCCGGCGTTCAGCAAGCTATCCATTTTCAACCATCTCCATGATTTGTCCGGGTTTGATTAATTCGCCGTTCATCTGGCCGACGAAGCCGATCTCCTTGTGGGGCACCAGGCGCCGGATCTCCCGCACGTACTGCCCCAGGTTCATCTCGGCCACCACCACCCGCGGATAGGGAGCTGCCTTTTCGCGAATCAGTACTTCGGGAACCGGCCACAGCGTCTTCAATACCAGCAGGGAGGTGGGCCGGCCCTGGGCCTTCAACCGTTCCACCGCCGCCTTGGCGGCCCGGGCGGTAACCCCATATGTCACCACCAGGGTATCGGCTCCCGAAACGAGACGTTCGTCGAACAAAGTGAAATCGGCGACCGCTCCTTCTATTTTCTCCTTGAGGCGTTGCTGCATCATGGCGATCTCTTCGGGATCCGTGGTGATGTACCCGTTGGCCCCATGGGTGGAGGAGGTCTGGCGCACCAGCGTTTTTCCGCCGATGGGCAGGAAATCGGGCACCTGTTGTCCCTCACCGACCCGGAACGGCAGAAACGGCTTGCCCGGATCCGCCTGGCGCCGTGCGACCACCGGCGGCAGGCGCAAATCATCCATACAGAGGGTTTCGCGGGTCATGGAGATCTCTTTGTTGGCGGCGATAAACACCGGGCAGCGGTATTGTTCGGCCAGGTTGAAAGCCTGCACGGTCAATTCATAGCAATCCTGCACGTCCGTCGGCGCCAGCACGATCACGGGCAGCCCCCCGCTATTGCCCCACTGGAGGAATTGAATGTCTCCGTCGGCCCCCTTTGTGGCTGAACCGGTGGAGGGGCCCAGGCGCTGGACGTCGACAATGACGATGGGAATCTCGCTGCCGATGGCGAAGGAGATCTGCTCGCTGTACAGGCTGATCCCCGGCCCGGAAGTGGCCGTCATGGTCTTCATGCCCGCCATGGCCGCCCCCAGGCAAAAGCCGATGGATGCGATCTCGTCCTCGCCCTGGAGGCAGACGCCTCCCTTGGGGGGAAGCATCTTCAACATGGTATTGTAAATGGTGGTGGCCGGGGTGATCGGATAGCCGGCGAAGAAGTTGCAGCCGGCTGCCATGGCGCCCCAGCCGATGGCTTCGTTGCCTTCCATTAGGGTGAGTTTCATTGTTTCCTCCACGCGGCCCCAATCAATTGATTATAAATTTGATCAAATTTATAATCAGATTAAAATTTGCATATTGAAAGGAGCGGTTGTTGTCAAGCGATTTTTCCATCCGGGAGTAAGATATCAGCGCGGGGGGCGATCCCTCCGACGGCTACATCTGTGTGGCTTTGATCATCTGGCGAACGCCCTTGAGCACATGATTCTTGACTCGCGAAATATGACTCGAGAGAACGCGCTTGGCGCCTTTCAGGTCCCGCCGTTCGATGTGCCCGAACAATTCCTTATGATCCGCATCGGCCGAATCCATGGCCGATGAGAAGAGAAACTTCCCGCCGTATTTGAGGTAGAGCAGGTCGAACAGGTTGATCAGCGTCTGATGCTGAACCTTGCGTCCCGACAATTCCGACAGGGTCAGATGCAACTTCATGTCCTGCAGCAGTCGATCATACAAGTACATATCCCGCGCCGCCTTCAGGTGGGCATCCAGCGCCGTTTTCAAGCGGCGCAGATCCTGGTCATCGAGCCGTTTGATCGTGATCGGCAACAGGTTCAGTTCGATCAACTCGCGAAGGTCGTAGATCTCCTCGACCTCCTGCAGGCTGAGGGATGCCGTGTAGTAGCCGCGGTTGGGCTCATGGCGGACGAGTTGTTTGAATTCCAACCACTTGAGTGCCTGGATAACGGGCGTCTGGCTCATCCCCAGCCGTTCCGAAAGGTCCCGGTAGGATATTTTCTGACCGGCGACGATTTCGTTGTGGAAGAGCATCCTGCGGATCCCCTCATAGGCTATCTGGGTGTGTCCGGCGGATGACTTGGATGGTTTTGCGTCCTGAGCGGTCTTTTTCACGGCGATTCTCCACGTGCATCGGTTGATGCCAGTCAAATATCATATCATATTTATGATTAGATATTTGATAAGTATCTGTCAAGCAGGCATTGACGAACCGTGGAGATCTATTTCCGCGAAAGTTTTAACTTATCCATATCATTTCATATCGACACGCTTGGTTCAACATGCTCCGCGGGCCCGCGCAAAAATAACGGCCCATTTTTGCGTGGGCCCTGATCTTTCGACTCATGCCAGACCGAGCCGGTCGAGCACTTCCTTTATATAGAATATGCTTGTGCGCATGGAATCCATCCAGACGGCAGAGGGTTCCCATAAAAACAATTCCCGTAGCGGGCACCAAGAACTTGACAGGACCGGCGCAACCGGTTATTAGTTAGCCTATTAATCATTAACTACTTATCTTATTGAAAGATCGTGGACCATGCCGGATCGCGGAGAATGTGCAAATCCCCCCAAGCTGACCCTCGGACACCTGTTGGCCAGGGTCAGCCGGCTGGTGGGCGGCCGCATGCGCACGAGGCTGGGCGGCATGGGCCTGCACCACGCCCAGGGGATGATCCTCTATCACCTCTGGCACCGGGACGGCATCGCCCAGAACGTACTCGCCCAGGCCCTGCACATCACGCCGCCATCGGCCAGCAACACCCTCCAGCGCATGGAGCGCGACGGATGGGTCGCCCGGAGCCGGGATGCGGACGATCAACGGGTGGTGCGCGTATTTCTCACCGAAAAGGCCAAGTTGCTTCGCAGCGAAGCCCGCAGATCCTTTCAGCAACTGGACCGCGAATTGACCGCCGTCCTGCCCGAGGAGGAACGGGCCATGCTGATGGATTTGCTTCTGAAAGTCCACCGTCACCTGGACCAGGCTTCCGAAAACCCCACTCCTTGCCGCCGCCCATTCTTCGACCGGGACCACCAGGGCCATGAAGGGGATCTTCCGTGAGATCCCTGCTGCGCCTCTACCGGTATTTGCGGCCGTATCGGGTTCAGGCCGCGATTTCGCTGGTCCTGCTGTTGGCCATGGTGGCGGCCGACCTGGTCATTCCCCGGCTGACCCAGCGAATCATCGACCAGGGCATTGCGGCCCACAACCTGCGGGTGATCGTCACCACGGCCCTTTTCATGGCCGGCGCCTCCCTGGCCTCGGTGATCTTCGCCCTGGTCAACAACTACCTTTCGGTATACGCCGCCCTGGGGTTCGGCGCCAACCTGCGCAGTGCCCTGATGCGCAAGGTCCAATCCTTCTCTTTCGGGAACCTGGACAAACTGCAGACCGGCAAGCTCATCGTGCGCTCCACCAGCGACGTCAACATGGTGCAGATCATCGTGATGCTCTCCCTGCGCATCATGACCCGGGCACCCATCTGGGCCGTCGGCGCCATCGGACTGCTGGTGTTCACCAGCCCGCGCCTGGCCCTGATGGTGGCCCTGTTCGTTCCCCTGATCTCCGGGCTGGTGTGGCTATTCGCCCGCATGGCCCATCGCGGTTTTCTCCTCCGGCAGGAACAGCTCGACCGGCTGAACACCGTGCTTCAGGAAAACCTGGCGGGTATCCGCCTGGTCAAGGCCTTCGTGCGCAGCGTTCACGAAATTTCCCGATTCGACGGGGCCAACGAAGAATTGATGAACCGCACCATCCAGGTCTCCCAACTCATGGCCGTCTTCATTCCCTTCATGCTGCTGCTGCTCAACCTGGCCATCGTCTGCGCCATCTGGATCGGCGGACGGGCCGCGCTGACCAGCGAGATGTCCGTGGGACACGTGGTGGCCGCCATCAATTATCTCGCCTTCGCCCTGTTCCCGATCCTGATGCTGGGCGGAATGCTCGGCCCCCTGGCCGCCGCGGATGCCTCGGCGCAACGCATCCTGGAAGTCCTCGAAACCCGTCCGGAAGTAAACGTGCCGGCAACAGAGAAAACACTGCCCCATCCGAAAGGACGCATTGCCTTCGAACAGGTCGCTTTCGGCTATGACGGCAACGGCGCCGAACCCGTGCTGCGGGACGTCTCCTTCACAGCCGAGCCGGGTCAGACGGTGGCCCTCCTGGGCGCCACCGGTTCCGGCAAGTCGACCCTGATCCACCTCATCCCGCGCTTCTACGACGTCACCGCCGGCCGGATCACCCTGGACGGCGTCGACATCCGCGACCTGGGACTCCACGCCCTGCGCGGGTCTATCGGCATCGTGCTCCAGGACCCGATCCTTTTTTCCGGCACGGTGGGCGACAACATCCGCTATGGACGGACCGAGGCCACGGAGGAAGAGGTCGTGGCGGCGGCCCGGACGGCCCAGGCCGATGCCTTCATCGCCGGACTTCCCGACGGATACGACACCCGGGTCGGCCAGCGGGGCGTCACCCTTTCCGGCGGGCAGCGCCAGAGAATCGCCATCGCGCGGGCCCTGCTCATCCAGCCCAAGGTTCTCATTCTCGACGACGCCACCAGCGCCCTGGACATCGAGACCGAAATACGGCTCCAGGACGCCCTGGACCACCTCATCGCCCATTCGAAGAATTCCACCACCCGCTTTATCGTGGCCCAGCGCATCAGCACGGTGCTCCTGGCGGACAAGATCCTCCTGCTCGACCAGGGCCGTATCGTCGCCACGGGCACCCATCCGCAGTTGCTGGCGAACAGCGACATGTACCGCGAGATCTACCATTCCCAGCTCGGGTCTTCCCACGCCGCCCGATCCCGAATCGTAGAAGCGCCCGAAACCGGGGAGGATCGACATGGCTGACCGCAAGACCCGACAGCCGGCCGCTCCGCGCATTTCCGGTATGCCGGGACCCGGCGGCCCCCAGGCCCGCACCACCGAGCGCGCCAAGGATGCCCGGGGCGCATTGCGCCGGTTGATGCGCTATCTCCATCCCCATCGCGGATCGCTTTTGCTGGTCCTCCTGACGGCGGCCCTGGGGACCGTGCTGGCCCTTTCCGCCCCCTACCTGATGGGCCGCGCCATCGACCGGCTCATGGAGAACAACCCGGCGTCCCTGTTGAACCTCGTGCTCCTCATGCTGGCGGTCTATATCCTTTCCGCCGCGGCCCAACTGATCCAGGGGGTGATCATCGTCCGGATTTCGCAGAGAGCCATGCGCAGGTTGCGGGCGGACCTCTTCAATCACATCCAGACATTGTCCCTCAAGTTCTTCGATTCCCGATCCCAGGGAGAACTCATGAGCCGGCTGACCAACGATATGGACGCCATCAGCCAGGTGCTCACCCACCACGCCACCCAATTGTTCACCGGGATCCTGACCCTGGGGGGCATTCTGGCCATCATCTTCTTCCTGAGTCCCTGGCTGGCCGCCGGTTCCATGCTGGCCTTTCCCCTGATGATCGGGCTGGTGGGCATCGTTGGAAAGAGAACACGGGAAGTATTCCGCGGCTACCAGCAACGCCTCGGCGTGCTGAACGGCGTCCTGGAAGAGACCTACAGCGGACAGCGGGTGGTGCTGGCCTTCGGCCGGGAAGAAAAAGTTCTTCAGCGCTTCGACAACGCCAATGAAGAGGTGCGGTCCAGCGGCATCCGGGCCATGTCCCTGGCCCTGGTGGTCATGCCCATGATGGGGGTCCTGTCCAATCTGAATATCGCCGTCCTGTGCGGCCTGGGCGGGTGGCTCGCCTTGAAAGGCATGGTCACCGTCGGGACCATCGCCGCCTTTATCTCCTACTCGCGCCGCTTCGCCGAGCCGCTGCGCCA
>JBNKDU010000008.1:0-2327 GCA_050288425.1 Desulfobacteraceae bacterium
GCGCCATCTGCAGGGCAGGCACGGAGGCCCGCCCTACGAAGACCATTTTTCATCCGTAATCTCCCGCAGAGGCGTAGGGCCGGCCTCTGCGCCGGCCAGGTGGTGGATACCGCCTGAGGTGGGACAATGCGCTATCTGCACGGCGGACACGGCGGCCCGCCCTACGAAGACCATTTTTCATCCGAAATCTCCCGCAGAGGCGTAGGGCCGGCCTCTGCGCCGGCCGTGCTGTAAATACCGCCGATGGCAGGACAAGGCGCCATCTGCAGGGCAGGCACGGAGGCCTGCCCTGCGAAGACCATATCCGATTCGGAAATTCAGAGTAACTCCCCCTTGAATCGAAGGCGGTATCAATTGCGACGCACCTGGCCTGCCGCCTGGGCGGCCCAGGTGGTGATGGCCAGTGAATAGTCTCCCGACATCAGGGCCGCGCATGCCAGCAGGCGGTGGGTTTGGGGGGTGCGGTGCAGGGAAAAGGCGCGTCGGGCATGGTGCCGCATGGTCTGCCAGCGGTTGTCGGAGTAAGCCCGGACGGCCATTTCGAAATGTTTCGCGGCCCGGTCTGCGGCATCCAGGGCCTTGGTCAGATCGGTCTTGCAACGCCGGCAGATGGGGCTCTCTTTCATTACGGCGTTGCAGGTGGGGCAGTGCTGCATCGCGGGTCAGGCCTCCAGGTAGAACAAAATGTCGTCCAGTTCGTGGCGATGCTGCGCGGCCTGCTCCAGATCGCCCGACTTGACCGCATCGCGGATGTCTTCGATCAGGTTGATGATCTCTTCGCGGTCGTCTTCGGCGGCGGTGTCCAGTTGCCGCTCGGCGCGAAGGACGATGTCGGCCAGGTCCGGTGGGAGTTCGTCTCCCGGATCCGCCGGGGACGCCTGCCGGGCCTGGGGCCACATGTCGTCCAGGCGTTGACGGGTTTCGGTCAGGGCATCTTCGCTGATCCGGGGGATGGCGTTTTCGATGACCGCATCGATTTGCTTGCCGGTATGCTTTTCCACGGCTTTGATTTTCAGAATGCCGTTGAGATCCAGGTCGAAGTGCAGGGTGATTTCGCTGCCGGCCGGTGCCTTGCTCAGGTAGAACATATAGTTTCCCAGCAGCAGGTTGTCCGCGGCATTGGCTTCTTCGCCCTGGTAGATCTGGACGTCCACGGCTTCCTGGTCGTCGTACATGGTGCCGAATACTTCGCTGTGGGCGGCCGGCAGTTTGGTGTTGCGCCGGATCAGGGGAACGAACATGGTCAGGCTGGGTTCTCCGGCCACGACGCCCACCGCGGAGGTGCCGAAGGTATACGGCGTAATGTCCACCAGCACCGTGGCGTCATCCAGGCCCATCTCGCGGGACGCCTGGATGCCGGCGCCCATGGCCACGCACAGGTCGGGATCGATTTCGCCGTGGGGGACCAGGCTGAATTTTTCTTCCAGCATTTGGGAAATCCGGGGGATGCGGGTCGATCCGCCCACCAGGATGATCCGGTCGATGGCCGAGGCCGGCATGTCGGCGTCGTTGAGGGCCTTGGTGACGGCCCGCATGGTTCGGGACAGGTCTTCATCGATCATCTCTTCGAAGCGCTGCCGCGACCATTCCAGGGACAGATGAACATCCTGTCCGTCCTTCACGGCGATATGGTCCACTTCGATGCGGGTAAAGGGCGCGGTGGAGAGTTCTCTCTTGGCGGCTTCGGCGGCCCGCAGCAGGCGCGCCATGACAAGGGGATCGCCGGCGGCGTCGATGCCATGCTTGCTTTCCAGGTGGGCCAGGAGTTCGGCCGCAATCTTCTTGTCGAAGTCGTCCCCGCCCAGTTGATTGTCGCCGGTGCTGGCCAGCACCTCCACGACGCCGTTTTCGATCCTGACGATGGAAACGTCGAAGGTACCGCCCCCCAGATCGTAAACCAGCAGATGTTGGGTCTGGTCATTGCCGCGTTCATAGGCCAGGGCGGCGGCCGTGGGTTCATTGATGATGCGCACGACTTCGAGGCCGGCGATCCGGCCGGCTTCCCGCGTGGCCTGACGCTGTCCGTCGGTGAAGTAGGCCGGCACCGTAATGACGGCCTTGGCCACCGCCTGGCCGAGGTGTTTCTCGGCACGGTCCTTCAGGGCTTTCAGGATCAGAGCCGAGATCTCCTGGGGGCTGAAGGTGTGTTGCCCGAGTGGGACTTTTTCGTCGCGGCCCATGCGCCGCTTGATGGACAGCACGGTTCGCTGCGCGGCGATGACGGCCTGGTTCAGGGCCTGGCGTCCGACGATGACGTTGTCGTCTTCGTCCAGACCGACGGCCGAAGGGACAATGCCGTCGTCTCCGTCGGAGATGACCTCGATACG
>JBNKDU010000009.1:0-36662 GCA_050288425.1 Desulfobacteraceae bacterium
TGCGGCTTGAGTACCAGCGCCCGGGCGATGGCGACGCGCTGGCGCTGGCCGCCGGAAAATTCGTGTGGATACCGGTGGCGCAGGTCCGGATCGAGACCCACCTCTTCCATGGCATCCATCACCGCCCGCTCCCGGGTCCGGTCGTCGCCCAGTCGATGGATCCGGAGCCCTTCGGCGATGATTTCCGATACCGACATGCGCGGGGAGAGCGAGCCGAAGGGATCCTGGAATACCACCTGGATCTCCCGGCGCAGGGGCCGCATCCGACTCTTGCTGCAATTGTCCAGGCGCAGGTCCTTGAAACGGATGGGGCCGTCGGCTTCCTTGAGAAGCCGCAACACCGCGAAGGCCAGGGTGGATTTGCCGGAACCCGACTCCCCCACGAGGCCCAACGCCTCGCCGCGGTGAATCGTGAGGGAAATGCCGTCCACTGCCCGGACATGGTCCACCGTGCGCTTGAAGAGCCCCTTCTGGATGGGAAAGTGCACCTTCAGATTCTCGGTGGCCAGCAGAACGGGGCTGTCGTCGGGACGGTCCACCGGATGGCCTGACGTTCCGGCCTGGATCAACCGGCGGGTGTAATCGTGTCGGGGCGTTTCGAAAAGCGTTTCCGTCGGGGCCGTTTCGACGATTTCGCCCTGATACATCACCGCCACGCGATCGGCCACGCGACGAACGATGCCGAGGTCATGGCTGATGAGCAGGACCGCCATCTTCAGTCGTTGCTGGAGTTCGGCCAGCAGGGACATGATCTGGGCCTGGACGGTCACGTCCAGGGCCGTGGTGGGTTCGTCGGCGATGAGCAGTTCGGGTTCGTTGGCCAGCGCCATGGCGATCATGACGCGCTGGCGCTGGCCGCCCGACAATTGGTGGGGATAGGCGTTCAGGCGATCCGCGGCCTTGGGGATCCCCGCGAGCTCGAGCAGTTCCACCACGCGATCCCGGATGTCGCCTTTGGCCCCGGGGGCATGGTTCACGATCACCTCGCCGATCTGCTTCTGGATGGTATGCAGGGGATTGAGCGAACTCATGGGCTCCTGGAACACCATGCCCACGGTATTGCCCCGGGTCCGGCGCAAGTCGGCCTCGTCGGCGGTCAGCATCTCCCGGCCCTGGAGCAGAATCTCGCCGGAAGGGTATCTTGCCGTCGACGGCAGCAGGCGCAGGACCGACAGGGCCGTCACCGATTTTCCCGAGCCGGACTCCCCCACCAGGGCCAGGGTTTCGCCTTTGGACACCTCGAGGGACACCTTGCGCGCGGCCCGGGTCACCGATCCGCCCGAGTGGAAATCGATGGAAAGATCCTTGATCTGCAGCAGGGGTTCGGTCATCCCAAGCCTCCCTTGGTGGGGTCGTGGCGCGGATCGAAGGCATCCCGGGCGGCTTCGCCGATGAAGACCAGCAGGGACAGCAGCAGCGATAAGACGAGGAAGGTGGAGATGCCGATCCAGGGGGCGTGCAGGTTGGCTTTTCCCTGGGCCAGCAGTTCCCCGAGGCTGGGCGACCCCGGCGGCAGGCCGAACCCCAGGAAATCGAGGGAAGTAAGCGTCGTGATGGAGCCGTTGAGAATGAACGGCAGGAAGGTGATGGTGGCGATGGTGGCGTTGGGCAGCACGTGTTTGAACATGATGGTCAGATCGCCCGCGCCCAGGGTCCTCGCCGCGCGCACGTACTCGAGGTTGCGACCCCGGAGAAATTCGGCCCGCACCACATCCACCAGGGTCATCCAGGAAAAGAGCAGCATGATCCCCAGCAGCCACCAGAAGTTGGGCTGAACGAAGGAGGAGAGGATGATCAGGAGAAACAGAACGGGAAGGCCCTGCCAGATTTCGATAAAGCGCTGGCCGAAGATGTCGATGCGGCCGCCGTAAAAGCCCTGGAGGCCCCCCGCCGCCACCCCGATGAGGGAACTGGCCAGGGTCAGGGCCAGTCCGAAGAGAACGGAGATCCGGAATCCATAGATCAGGCGCGCGGCCACGTCCCGTCCCTGGTCGTCGGTGCCCAGCCAGTTTTCGGCGCTCGGCGGGCTGGGCGCCGGTCGGTCCAGCTCCTGGTTGAAGGTGTCGTAGGAAAAGCGGATCGGCGGCCAGAGCATCCAGCCTTCGGCTTCGATCAACTCCCGGACGAAGGGGTCGCGATAATCGGCCTCGGTGGGGAAATCCCCGCCGAAAGTCGTTTCCGGATAGGCGCTGAAGACGGGAAAGTAGACATCTCCGCGAAAGGAGACCAGGATCGGCTTGTCATTGGCCAGGAACTCGGCGCCCAGGGAGAGACAAAAGAGGACCAGGAACACCCAGAGCGACCACCAGCCTCGCCGGTTGGACCGAAAATTCTGCCAGCGTCTGGCATGCAGGGGATTGATGGGTTTGCGTCTGAACCACATGGTCCGTCATATCCTGGTTTCGAAATCGATGCGCGGATCGACCAGCATGTAAGTGATATCGGAAACGATCTTGAGCAGCAGACCCACCAGGGTGAAGATGTAGAGGGTCGCGAACATCACCGGGTAGTCTCGGTTGATGGTGGAGGTAAACCCCAGCAGCCCGATGCCGTCCAGGGAGAAGATCACCTCGATGAGCATCGACCCGGTAAAGAACATGGAGATGAACGCCGCGGGAAAACCGGCGATGATGATCAGCATGGCGTTGCGGAATACATGGCCGTAGAGCACCTTGGATTCGGAAATGCCTTTGGCCCGGGCCGTGACCACATATTGCTTGCCGATTTCATCCAGGAACGAATTCTTGGTGAGCATGGTGAGGGTCGCGAATCCGCCGATGGTGATGGCCGTCACGGGCAGGGCCAGGTGCCAGAAGTAATCGACGATCTTCAACGGCCAGGAGAGCCGGGCCCAGTTTGGCGAGGTCAACCCCCGCAGGGGAAACCAATCGAAGTAGGAACCCCCGGCGAACAGCACCACCAGCAGGATGGCGAAGAGAAACACCGGCACCGCGTTGCCGACGATCACCGCCGTGGAACTCCATACATCGAAGTGGGAACCGTGTTTCACTGCCTTCCGGATGCCCAGCGGAATCGAGATCAGGTAGATCAACAGCGTCGACCAGACCCCCAGCGAAACGGAGACCGGCAACTTGGAGATGATGATGTCGATGACGCTGCGGTCCTGGTAGAAACTGCTGCCGAAATCGAAGGTGGCGTAGTCGGCCAGCATGTCGAGGAACCGGCGATGCAGCGGTTTGTCGAACCCGTACATCTTCTCGATCCGCGAGATCAGCTCGGGGTCCAGCCCCTGGGCGCCCCGATAGGTGGCGTCCTCCCGGTTGCGGTTGCGCAGGAGTTCCGGGTTGGCCCCTCCGGCAACGCGTTCCGTGGCCGCCACCTGCTGGCCCTCCATTTTGGCGATAAACTGCTCCACCGGCCCGCCGGGGGCAATCTGGACGACGAAGAAATTGATCGTCATGATTCCCAGCAGGGTGGGGATGACAAGCAGCAGGCGTCGAAGTATGTATGCGGTCATGGCACTCTACAATTGCAGGATTCATCACCGGCAAATCCGATTGTTGCAAAAGTCGGAGGGCTCCAGAGCCAAGGCGCCGGGGGTGAAGCCGTAGTAACACTACTGCGAACCCCCGGCAACGCCGGATCTGGAGTCCTCCGGCTTTCCCGGAGGGTAAAAAAGATGGCATACAATCGACCCGATCCTCCAGTGGACCTCCGGTTCATCCTCCGTACGGGTTCCCGAGACCCAGTAGGTTCAATGCTCAAAAGTCTTACTAATTCTTTTGCCATCTTTTTTATGCAACTGCTATTTAGGCTCCATCCACCAGGTATACAGATCCAATCCATAGGGCGGCGTGTTTTTGGGGTGTCGCAACCTGGAAACATAGGCCACCCGGAATTCTCCGGCGTACCAGTGGGGGATCACATAGTGCCCCCACAACAAAGCCCGATCCAGCGCCCGGCAGCGGGTGACGAGCTCCTCGCGCGATTGGGCATTGATCAGCAACTCCACCAGCCGGTCGACGGCCGGATTGCGGATTCCGCAGTAGTTGCGGGTGCCGGACACCTGGGCGGCTTCGGAGCTCCAGAACCAGCGCTGTTCATTCCCCGGGGAGAGGGACTGGCCGAACACGTTGACGATCATATCGAATTCGAATTCGCGCAGCCGGTTGATATACTGGGAGGTGTCCACCGCGCGCACCTTGGCGACGATGCCCAGCTTTTTCAGATTGGCGGCGAACGGCAGGACCACCCGTTCGAAGGAAGCCTGGTGGAGCAGGATTTCAAAGGTGAACGGTTCCCCGTCGGCCTGGTTGCGCAGGACCCCGTCTTTCACCGACCAGCCCGCCTCCCGCAGCAGCTGCAGGGCCTTGTGCAGGTTGCGGCGTAACCCGCCTTGTCCCGCCGTGGACGGCGGGGCATAGTCCCGGGTGAAGACCTCCGGCCACAGATGTTCGCGCAGGGGTTCCAGGAGCTTGAGCTCCGCTTCCGACGGCGGTCCTTCGGCCTGCAGGGTGGAGTTCTCGAAAAAGGAATCGGTGCGGCGGTACAGGCCGTAGAACAAATGCTGGTTGGTCCATTCGAAATCGAAGGCATGCGCCAGGGCATAGCGCACCCGGCGGTCGGCGAAAAGGGGCCGGCGCTGATTCATCACGAAGCATTGCATCCCGGCGGGAATCCGGTGTTCGATGGTTTCGGTGAGGATGCGTCCCTGTTCGAAGGGCGGCCCCGTGTATGCGGTGGCCCATTGCTTGGATATGTTTTCCTGCCGGAAGTCATACTCGCCGCTCTTGAAGGCGGCCAGGGATACGACGCTGTCGCGGTAATAATCGAAACGGACTTTCGCGAAGTTATAGCGTCCACGGTTGACGGGCAGGTCGCGTCCCCAATAGCGGTCGTTGCTCACGTAGGTGATGGACCTGCCCGGGTCCAGGGACGCCACCCGGTAGGGCCCGGACCCCAGGGGCGGATCGAGGGTGGTGAGACCGAAGTCCCTGCCCTTCCAATAATGCGCCGGCAGCACCGGCAACTGTCCCAGGATCAGGGGCAGCTCGCGATTGACCTTCGCGCCGAAGGTGAACCGGACCCGCCGTTCATCCAGGGCCTTCGCCTCGGTGACATCGGCGTAATAGCGGGCATACAGAGGGGTACCCTTCCGGATCAAGGTGTTGAAACTGAAGACCACATCGGAGGCCTTGACCGCAACGCCGTCCTGAAAGCGTGCCTTGGGGTTGAGATGGAACACCACCCAGGATCGATCTTCGGGGTATTCGATCTTCTCGGCAATCAAACCGTATTGCGTGAAGGGTTCATCGCTGGAACCTTCCATCAGCGTGTCATAGATCAGCCCCAGGCCATCGGCCGCGTTCCCCTTGGCGATAAACTGGTTCAGGGAATCGAAGGTCCCGAGGGCCGCCTGGCGCAGGAGCCCCTGTTTGGGAGCGTTGGGGTTGGTGTAGTCGAAGTGGGAAAAATCGGGACCGTACTTGGGATCGCCGTTCATGGCGATGGCATGGGCAGTGATGATTTGACTTCCCTCCGCCGCCTCGTCCGAATGTGCGCCCGCCGCCATCAAGGAAAGGAAGATGGCTGCGATCAGGAAAATGCGCATGGGTCGAATGGTCATATCGGGCTTCATCCTCCAGACTCGATTTCAGGTTCGGTTCCGGCGCAACCACCCTTTGGCAACCGCTCGGGTCGGTCGCGGTCCACCCCAATGTTGCAAAAGTCGGGATCCACTCTCCGATACCGCTGTTTCAAAGTCAAGCCCCCCATCCGGCAGGTTGCGTCCAAGCCTTCAAAAGGCTGATAATCCGGCATATTAATCGTTGAAGGTCGGCCCTGTTTATGCTCTAATTTGGTTTATTTGTGCTTACACCGGCCATCCCCTTGGGGGCTGGCCGCTGTCCGGTGCATCCTGACCTCCGCTTCCTGAGACGCCACCCCGCCCCGCTGCCTTCATGCACCAATCGAATCGGGGATGAAAATTCGCAGGAAAAAGGATTTTTTCCGATCAAAAGGAGTGTTTATGGCCGATCCTCAGCAGCAACCCAAGCTACTTCGTCGCGCACTGGTGCTGAAAATCATGCGCCGTGCCATCGCGCTGGTGACCCTGGTCTGCCTGGTCTACGGGCTGGTGGCCATGGTGTACGCCACCAAGACCATCTTCAAAGTCAAAATGAACTACGCCGTGGTGCTGGAGCGGTTCGGCGGCCTGCGCGAGGCGGTCACCGATGTCGGCTGGCATATCCGCCTGCCGTTTTTCACCCGCATCGAACAGGAAGTCTCCCTGATGAACCAGCGGCTGCTCCTGGGCGGACAGATCGATCCCATGCGCGTGATTTCCAAAGGCAACGTGGCGCTGTGGACCTCGGGGGTGCTCACCTACCGCATCCGCGACCTGCGCACCTGGGCCATCGAGAACCTCGATCCCATGGAGTTGCTCCAGGGCGACTACGACGGCATCGTGAAAGATTTTCTCCAGGCTGAAAAGGTGGATCAGTTGATTTCCGGTCGGGAGAAGATCAAGGAGCGCATTTTTTCCGCCCTCAAGCAGCAACCGATCAATGTGGGCGGCCCCACCCTGGAAGAGAAGTACGGCATCGAAATCGTCAGCTTCGTGCTCAAGGAGACCCATTTCGGCGACAAATTGGTGGCCGCCACCGAGGAAAAGAAGCGCCGTGAACTGATTGCCGAGGCCGAAAACTACGCCGCCGACCAGGAGGCCAGCCGCATCCGCAAACTCTACGCCGCCTATCTCGACGGTGTCACCGCCCTGCAGCAGAGCATCGGACGCCCGGACGGCAGCACCGACACGGCCATCCTGCAATTCCTCACCCAGCAGAAATGGGCCACGGCTTACGAGAAAAACCAGGAAGGGCAGAACACGGTGGTGATTCAAAACACCCAGGGGTCGCCGGCATTGACGCTGCCGGCACCCAACGGCCAATCCAACCAGGCAACACCTTCCCGGAAGAAGGAGCACCGCAATGCCTCGTCGGGTAACTAGAAAGACCACGTATGTCAGCCTGCCGGAGCGTCGCATCCGCGAGATCAAGTCCCTGGTGCGGGAGTGGCCCTACGAAACCCGGGCCTTCATGCGGGCACGCCTCAACCAGTACAAGCCCCCGTCCGGCTGGATCAACAGCGTGCTGGACACCTTTCTCTCCTTCATCATGGATGCGCCGGAAAAACGGTTCGACGTTCTCAAGGATCCGGATATCCTCACCGACTGGCAGAAGCGCTTCGAGATATCGGGACAGACCAATCCCCAGGCCGCCTGGAACCGGATCCTGGAAAAGGAGGTCACCGCCAGGGATTACCTCTACCTGCTCTCTCTGCTGGACCACAGCCTGTCGGACGTGCACGTTCCGGTGGAGCTGGAGGCCTTGTTCGACAAGGTCTACCGGGCCCATATCCGCAAGGAGTATGTCTCCGATCCCTCCGTCCCCCGGGCCCCTTTGCTGCTGGTCATCGGGCCCAGCGGCAGCGGCAAGACCTCCACCATCACCCAGGCCGTTGAAAAAGTGATCTTCGCCGACAAGGTACTGCCCGAAGTCGATTTGCGCCAGAAAAAAGAAGAATTGCTGGCCAACGAACCATTCTGGAAATCGGTGGAGGAGATCGACCCCACCCTGGCCATGGAAATCGTCCGCGCCCGGCGCCTGAGATTTTACAAGCGACTGGCCGGTATTCCGGTCATCAACTGGCTTTTCAAGAAGCCCATCGGCCGCAACCTGGCCACACTGGAAGAGCAGGGGTTGTTCGTGGACTACGCCATGGTGACGCCCAACGATTACCAGACCGCCCTGGCCGGAGAACCGGGCAACTACTTCAAGAAGGCCCTGGGCGATCCACGCCGCACCACGGTACGCCACGTGGAGGAAGCCCATAGCGCCTTCGGACGGGTGGAAAGCCATGCCGGCGGCGCCGAACGCCAGCAGCGCACCCTCATCGACACATCCAATATCGTCATCGACGAGATCATCAGCGGCAAGCGCGATTGCCTGCTCATCGCCACCAGCGACCAGCCCGAAAGGTTCGACGCGGCCATCTACCGCCGGTTCGTGGAAAAGGGCAAGATCATCAACATCTCCGACTACTGGAAGAACAGCAAAAACCTTTCTGAAGTCGTCCGCCTCGAGCTGCAGCGCCACGATATCGAAGTGTACCGCCGGCCGGCCGCCGAAACCGGCGAGACCCCCCGCAGCATCACGCCGGAGGACCTGGAAGAATCCGTTCAGCGGGTATACGAGGTCTTCGAAGAACGTACCTTGAAGGTGATCCCCTCCTATGTGCGCAAACTGGTGCACTCCATTGTCGAGCTCAAGAACGACTTCGTGCCCGCCTACCTCGATGACGCCCTCCTGGTGCGCCAGGCCTTCGAGCTGGTGGCCCAGAATTCCTACGGCGACCTGTACCAGAAGGTGATCGACCGCATGGATCGCCAGGCGAAATGGGAAGAATATATCGGTTCCATCAAAGACACCTTTTCCGAAATGACCAACAACTGCCTCTACTATGGCGTGGATGAAGAAAAGGGCGTCGTGCTCAACGGCCCCCCGGGCAGCGGCAAGACCTTCCTGGTGCGCGCCTGGCTCAGCGAAAACCTGGACGTGCACGATATCGCCACCAGCGCCAGTGCCCTGCAGGATCCGGTCAACCCCGTGGACGGCGCCGTGGAAAATCTGGAGAAGGTATACGACATCGCCAAGATGATCGCCCCCACCGTGGTCTTCTTCGACGAAGGCGACGCCCTGGCGCCCAAGCGCAGCTCCTCGGGAGGCTCCCCCTCGGACAAGATCACCAACAAGTTCCTGAACCTCATCGACGGCGAGGTTCCCCTTCACCGGGTCTTTACCGTGCTGACCACCAACCGCATCGACATCCTCGATCCGGCCCTGATCCGTTCCAAACGGCTCAAGGTGATGGAAGTGAGCGGCCAGCTCAACAAACGCGATATCGAAAATATCGTCGCATCCGCTTTGAAGGAGATCCCCCTGGCCGAAGACGTGGGCATCGACACCATCATCGAGGCGGCCCACGGATTGTGCAACACGCCGGCCGACTATACCGCCTTCGTGGAAAAGGCCCGGTCCCTGCGCACCACGGAGTATGAGGTCCTGCATCGCTGCCGCCAGATGATGACCGCCTCCAGGACCGTCAAGGCCAATTTCATCAAATTCAATTTCAAGACCCTGGCGGGGATCCTGGAGGCCGTGGACATCCCGGCCGCCCTGCGCACCCGGATCAAGGAGAAACCGATGCGCCTGCTGGATCTTTATGATGAAATCATCCAGCACCTGGAAGGCATCCACAAGCCGGAAGAATATCCCCTGATCCGGGCGCACCTCAATTCGGCCAAGCAGGAGATCTCCCAGAGTCCCACCCAGAAGGGCAAGGTGCAACTGGACGAATTCCTGGAAGCCGAATTGAGCCAGGAACCCCAGGTGGGCTTCATCATCGGCGTGGGCGCCAACGACGTCACCGGCGTGCTGCTGCCCATCGCCACCAGCCTCACCTACCGGGTCACGCCCCAGAGCGTGCTGGTCACCGGCGCGGTCTCCTCCAGTTCGTCGGCCGCCGCGGAACTGGACATGGCCGTACAGATGACCCAGCAGTCGGCCCAGGAAGCGCTGACCATGGTCAAGAACTACCTGGAGGAGCTCGACCCCAAGGTGAGTACCGCCAGATTGCTGGGCGATTACCTGGAAGACTACACCCTGCACCATCAACTGCTATCGGCATCCTACAACGTGGGCGGTCCGTCGGCCGGCTACGCCCTGGCCATCAACACCCTCTCGGCCCTTCTGCTCATCCCGGTCTATAACGACTTCGGTATCACCGGCGCTCCCTGGACCAAGGGCATCAAATCGGGTGAAGTGGGCGGTTCGGTGATCATCGGCGGCCACAAGAAGAAAACCGAAAAAGTGCTCACCTACCTGCGGCGCATGTACATGCCCCTGAAGAACTACATGGATCTGGAACCCGAACTGCTGGCCGGTTACTGGGCCAGGGACAAGGATGTACTGGGGGTGACCCATTTCGGAGAGCTCATCGCCGAAGTGGTGTGGCTGAGTCCGGATTACGAGAAGCGACTGCTGGAACTGATCGTCCTGCGCATCGCCTACAAGCTGGGTAAATATAAGGGCGACACCCTGCAGCCGGACACCAAGCAGCGCATTCTTAAAATCAAGGAGGATCTGCGCCTGGAACTGGAGCGCGAGCTGCGGCTGCGCCTGGAGGCCCTGCGACGATACCTGCGCAGTCCCACCCGCGATCCCCACCTCTCCCTCCAGGAAATCTACCGCAGCAAGCCGACCCGCGCCGGCGAGCTGGCCGGTTCCTTCATGAACATGGTCAAACAGTTCACCCGCCGCCGAAGGGACAAGACCTCCGCGCCACCGGAAGTCTAGAACAGTCCGGCGCTCAAACCGAAGCGCGCTGGTTCATGGCCACGGCGGCGGTGGCCAGGATCATCGCGCCGCCGGCGAGGGTGTGGACCGTGGGAATTTCATGGAGCCAGACAAAGGCCAGGACGATCCCGTAGACCGGCTCCAGGCATGCGATTATCGAAGCCAGCTGGGCACGCACGTAGGTCAGTCCGCGAATGAACAGGGCATGGGCCAGGGCCGTACAAAAAATTCCCAGCAGGGCCAGCAGGCCGAGTTGGTCGGCATCCACATGCAGGTCCGCCCGGATGGCGACCGGCAGCAGCATCATGGCGGCGAAGGCGTTCTGGTAGAAGGCGATCACCACCGGCGGATGATCCTGTACCCATTTGCGATTGAGCAGCGATAGAACGGCAAAGGCAAAACCGGACAATGTCCCCCAGGCGACGCCGCGAAACACCTGGCCGCCAACGGGAGAGGGATAGACCATGATGCCCAGTCCCAGCAGGACCAGGACGGCCGTGAGCATGTCGACGGCCCGGCGCGGTTCGTGAAACCACCACGGTTCTACGATGGTGATGAAGACCGGGAAGGTGGAGTACGCCAGCAATCCCACCGCCACGGTGGAAACCTGAATGGCATGAAAAAAAGTGACCCAGTGGACAGCCAGCACCAGTCCCAGCAGGGCGAACAGACCGACGGTCTTCGCAGATAGGCGTCGATGGGTCCCTTTCCGGGCCAGGATGACAATGCCCAGGACCAGGGCGGCGTATCCGGTACGTCCCAATACGATGGCCCAGGCGGGCAGTTCCAGGAATTTGCCGAAGAGACCGGCCAGCCCGAAGAGCAGGACGGCAAGGTGAATTTCCATCAGACCGGTGGTGTGGCGTTGATTCAACTGGACTCCTGGATGTGATGTGACAGTCTGCGCGACCCGAGGGGACCCCTGGACTGTTGACTAACATAGACACCGGACGGCAGCAATTCCGAATCGCAGGCGTTGACCAAGGTAAGGAGCATTGAATCGGGTGTCTACATTCCAAACGAGGCGGGCACGGAGGCCCGCCCTACGAAAACCATTGAATTTGCGGTGGAACGGCGCCGAAAGCGTAGGGCCGGCCTCCGCGCCGGCCGGTTCGAAGGTGAAACGGGAAGCCGGGATTCCAAACGCGGCGGGCACGGCGGCCCGCCCTACGAAGACCTTCTGTTTCGCGCAGGGATTGCGCCGAAAGCGTAGGGCCGGCCTCCGCGCCGGCCGGTTCGAAGATGAAGCGGGGAGCCGAGTTTTCAAGCGAGGCGGGCACGACGGCCCGCCCTACGAAGACCATCTTTTTCAGCTAACCTGGGTGCAAATATTGCTGTAGCCGAAATCCGATGCTACAGTCACCTATCATTTACGGGCGCCACCGTCGCATCCGGCAGGCCCGCGTCGATGGTCAGGTCCCTTCGACGAATCAGCGGAACGTGGAGGATCGATCCATGCCCCGGTTCATCAAACCGACCCGCAAACGGGCGGGCAGCGCACCCGGCACCCTGGTGCATGTCGGCGACAAGAGAACCGAAGAAGCTCGCATCACGCTGGTGGACTACACCCCCGACCAGATCGAGGAGCGGACCGAAAGCGATATCTCGCTGCTTGCCGCCCTGCGGGATTCGGAAACGACCACCTGGATCAACATCGACGGCCTGCACGACCCCCTTCTGATCGAATCCATCGGGGATGGCTTCCAAATCCACCCGTTGACCCTGGAGGACATCCTCAACACGGGCCAGCGGCCCAAGGTCGAGGAGTTCGACGGCTACCTGCATTTCGTTCTCAAGATGCTGCGCCTCGACGAAAAGGAGAACGAGGTGGTTTCCGAACAGGTGAGCCTGGTGCTGGGACCCCGATTCCTTCTGTCCTTTCAGGAAGCACCCGGGGACGTCTTCACCCCCGTGCGGGAACGGCTGCGCAATGCCAGGCAGCGGATCCGGCGCAGCGGGTGCGACTACCTGGCCTATGCCCTGCTGGATGCCGTGGTGGATCACTACTTCCTGATCATGGAAGAACTCGGCGAACGGATCGAAATGCTCGAAGAACAATTGACCGGCGAACCGAAGGAGAGCGTGCATAAGCAGATCCATGCGTTGAAGCATGAAGTCATCTTCCTGCGCAAACAGGTCTGGCCCATGCGTGAACTGCTGAACCGCCTGACCAAAGGCGAGTTCGAGCTGATCGGCGACAAGCATCGCGTCTTCTGGAACGATGTCTACGACCACATCGTGCAGCTCATGGATACCATCGAATCCTACCGCGATGTCCTTTCGGGCCTGCTCGACCTCTACCTGTCCACCATCAGCAACCGGATGAACGAGGTGATGAAGGTGCTTACCATCATGGCGACCATCTTTATCCCCATCACCTTCATCGCCGGAGTCTACGGGATGAATTTCAGACACATGCCCGAACTGGAGTGGCCCTGGGGCTACGGGGCGGTCTGGCTGATCATGATCGCCATCGTGGCCGTCATGATCCTCATGTTCAAGAAGAAGAAATGGCTATGACCGAGGACGGTTGGATATGCATTCACGCGATCGCAGGATGATCCTGATCCTTGTTCTGGCCGCCTTCCTGGCGGCGGTTTTCCGTCCGCCGTCCGTGCTGGGGGACAATCAGACATCGCCGGACGCGACGGCGCCCAACGGAGAGGGAGTCGCCCCCGCGGAGCCCCTGCGGCCGGTGAGTACAGAGAAAATCGACGAGGCCGGAGAGCGCGTGGGAAAGGGCATCGACAGGCTCAGCGAGCTGGCCGCCGGCTACCTGGGCGACTGGATCAACCAGACCGCCGTTGCCGGCATCCGGTGGATCAAACTGCTGGTTTGTTTTCTCCTGCTCCTGGCCGTGGTAATCGTGGAACGCCTGTTGCGCTGGAGCATCCAGCGCAGGATCAAGACCATTCCCCACCAGGAGGGGGTGATCTCCTGGCTGCGACTGCTGTTGCAGGCCATCGTCAAACCGTTGAGCCTGTTCATCTATGTCTATGGCATATACGCGGCGCTCTCCCCTGTTACCGTTCACTTTGCCGCCGCTGGAGGCGACAACCTGATCCTGACGGTGGCCAAACGGGCAGCGGATATCGGCGGCACGGTGGTCCTCTTCTGGTTCTTCTACCGGCTGGTGATCGTGCTGGACGCCCGGCTGATGAAATGGGCCGACGCGACGGAATCCAACGTGGACAACATGCTGGTGCCGTTGGTGGGCAAGACCCTGCGCATCTTCATCGCCGTCGTCGGCGGAATGATGGTATTGCAGAATCTCACCGGCCTGAAGATCGGACCGCTGCTGGCATCCCTGGGGATCGGCGGTCTGGCCGTGGCCCTGGCGGCCAAGGACTCCATTGCCAATTTCTTCGGCACCCTGACCATCCTGTTCGACAAACCCTTCCAGGTGGGAGAACGGATCAAGATCGGCGACTACGACGGCACGGTCGAACTCGTGGGTTTCCGGAGCACCCGCATCCGCCTGCTCACCGGGCACCTGGTATCCATTCCCAATGAGAAGGTCGTCAACTCGGAAGTGGAGAACATCGGCCGCCGGCCCAATATCCGCTGGCTGACCAACATCGGCATTCCCTACGACACGACGCCCGGGAAGGTTCTGGAAGCAGTGGAAATCCTGCGGTCCATCCTGGCGGACCACGAAGGGCTGCATCCGGATTTTCCGCCGCGGGTACACTTCAACGGCTTCAACGACTGGAGCCTCAACATCGCCGTGGTGGTCTGGTACCACCCGCCGGAGTGGTGGGATTTCCAGGCATGGCTGCAGCAGACCTGCCTGGAAATTCTTCGGCGTTTCGAGACCGCCGGCATCGATTTCGCCTTTCCCTCGCAAACCCTCTACCTGGCCAACGAAGACAAACGCCAGCTCAAGCTGCGGTTGCTGCAAGGCGAAACCCATCCCCCCGGCCCGTGATCCCGCCGACGACGGCGGCCTGCGGTTGAACCAGATGATCCATTGCCATGCAAAGGGCTCGCGCAAAAATAACTTCCCCATTTTATGCGCCGATGCATCCTGCCTGGCGGTGTTGCCCAAGGGCAGAAATATCTCGATATTCCTGCCCGTGGCGCCTTGCCAGACAGGCGCCTCAACACCTAAAATGCAGAACTTATTTCTGCGCGAACCCTAAGAACCGATATGACGACAGATAAAAGTATCCGGCGCTCCACCCTGATCGTGGCCACCACCAGTTCCTTCATCTCCCCGTTCATGATCTCGTCCATCAACGTGGCCCTGCCCGCCATCGAACATACCTTTGCCGTGGATGCGGTGCTCCTCAGCTGGGTCTCCACCGCCTACCTGCTGGCCGCGGGAGTCTTCCTGATCCCCATGGGCCGGTTGGCCGATATCTACGGACGCAAGAAGATGCTCGGCGCCGGATTCATCCTGTTGTCCCTCTCGTCGCTGTCGGCGGCGCTGGCACCGAACATCGGCGTGTTGATCGGGTTGCGCGTGCTGCAGGGGATCGGCGGCGGGATGATCTACAGCACGGGGCTGGCGATCCTGACCTCGGTCTACCCGCCCCGGGAAAGAGGCCGGGTGCTGGGAATCGTGGTGGCGGCCGTGTATATCGGACTTTCCAGCGGACCCTTCGTGGGCGGATTGGTCACCCACCAATTGGGCTGGGCCCAATTGTTCCTGCTCAACGGACTGATCTGCGTGGTGCCGATATTCCTGATCGCCACCAGGCTGAAAGGGGAATGGGCCGATGCCGCCGGAGAATCCTACGACCTGTTGGGGTCCGGCACCTATGCCGTGGCGCTGGTGGCGATGATCTACGGGTTTACCCGGCTGCAGACCCCCATGGGCGTGATCATGGGGGCAGGCGGCGGCCTGGGTCTGTGGATGTTCTGCCGGCGTCAGCTGCGCATGGAATATCCCCTTTTCGCCATGCACCTCTTCGTCGGCAACCGCACCTTCGCCCTGTCCAACCTGGCCGCGCTGATCAACTACGGCGCCACCTTCGGCATCACCTTCCTGCTCAGTCTCTACCTGCAGTACATCCAGTCCATGGATGCCCAAAGCGCCGGATTGGTGCTCGTCTCCCAACCGGTGGTCATGGCGCTCTTCTCGCCCTTGGCCGGCCGGCTGTCCGACCGCATCGAACCGCGCAAGATTGCATCCGTGGGCATGGCCTTGACGGCCATGGGACTGCTGGCGCTGTCCCTGGTCGACGAATCCACCTCGACCCTATCGGTCCTGGGCTGGCTGGCATTCCTGGGGCTCGGCTTCGCCCTGTTTTCTTCGCCCAACATGAACGCCATCATGGGTTCGGTGGACAAACGCTACCTGGGCATCGCCTCGGGCAGCGCCGGCACCATGCGGGTGCTGGGTCAGGTATTGTCCATGGGCATCGCCACGTTCATTCTCTCCATCTACATGCACCAGCAGGAGATCGCGCCCCCGAATTACCCGGCCCTGTTGCGCAGCATCCGCATGTCCTTCCTGGTGTTCGCCATTGTTTGCGCCATAGGCATCGTCGCATCCCTCGCCCGGGGTGATCTGCACGACTCCGGAAAG
The DNA here is from genome assembly GCA_050288425.1 of Desulfobacteraceae bacterium. Classification (GTDB taxonomy): domain Bacteria; phylum Desulfobacterota; class Desulfobacteria; order Desulfobacterales; family Desulfosarcinaceae; genus JARRKU01. Next base: position 15,910 of record JBNKDU010000009.1, read on the forward strand.
CCGTCGGCCCAAAAAGGGGGAGACGAACGATAGCGGTCACGGGGGATTCAATTCATTGTAGACGGCGACGCCGATGGCCTCCAGGGTGTAGGGTTTCTTGATGTACTGACCGGCGCCGAGTTGCTGAACCTGCCTGACGCGGTCGGTTTCGGCAAATCCGGAAGCGATGATCGCCTTTTGCTGGGAGTTGATTTCGACGATTCCCTGGTAGGTTTCCAGACCGTCCATGCCCGGGTCCATGATCATGTCCAGCAGGACCAGATCCACCGAATGGCTGGCCAGGTATTCCACCGCCTCCTCTCCGGAGGAAACGGCGTGGGTGCGATAATTGAGCATCTCGAGATAGCTCGCCGCAATTTCCCGCTGTTCCCTGATGTCGTCGACGATCAATACGAACTCTCCATTGCCGATATATTCCGCGATGTCGATCGCCTCGGATTTGATCGGACAGATCTCGCGGGTCACCGGAAAATACAGGTAAAAGGTGGTCCCCATATCCGGTTCGCTCTTGACGTCGATATAGCCATGGTGGTCCTGCACGGCTCCCCACACCACCGCCATGCCGAGACCGGTGCCGCTGCGACCCATGACTTTTTTGGTGTAGAAGGGCTCGAAGATCCTGTCCAGGTCTTCCGAAGAAATCCCGCACCCGCGGTCCGAGACTTCCAAGGCGACGAAATCTCCTTCGCGGATTTCCTCATAACCCCGTTGGGGAAGATCGAAGGTGTGATTGTAGGTGGCGATCCTGATTTCGCCGCCATCGGGTTGTGCCTCCGCAGCGTTGGAGACGAGGTTCATGACGGTCTTCCGGATATGGATGGGCGACCCGATGATGTTCAGCAGGTCGGGGTCCAGGTCGGTGGTGAGGGTCACCTTGCGGTGATGGGACATCAGTCTCCGATACTCGGGCGACTTCATATATTCGGTAATCACATCGTTCAAGCGGATGATGTCACGGGCGCTGACGCCGCGCCTGGCAAGGGTCAGCAGGTCCTCCACGATCTCCGCCGCTTTCTTGCCGGCATTCTGAATGGTGAGGATGGGTTTGCGCATGGGGCTGTCTTCGTCGAGATTCCACAACAGAATTTCAGGATAGCTGACGATGCCTGATAGCACATTGTTCAAGTCGTGGGCCACGCCGCCGGCCAGCATGCCGAGCGCTTCCATCTTCTGGGCCCGGGTCAATTGCTCTTCGAGTTCCCTTCTCTCCTTTTCACTGCGGATACGCTCTTCGATCTCGTCCTTGAGCTTGGCATTGGTTGCGGACAACTCCAGGGTGCGATCGGCAACCCGGTTTTCGAGTTCCGCACGCGAGGCTTCCAATTCGTTCACCTGCTGGTGAATGGTTCTGGACATGGAATTCAAGGCATTGAAGATGATTTCGAATTCCTTGAATTCCTTCGGGTGGATGGGAACCTGATAGGCCAGGTCGGTCTGCAGCCTGCGGGTCTCACGCAAGGTATTGTTGAAGCTGGAAATAATCCGGCGGCCGATCAGGAACAAGGCGATCATCATCCCGGCGCCGAGGGTAAGGGAGAGGTACCGGGAGAGATTGATACGGAATTCAATTTCGCGGTAGGCCTGCTGTATCGCGCGCTTTTGTTGGCCGGTCCGTTCGATGAACAGTTTCTTGTTGAGCTCCAAATCGGCGGCGAGGGAATGATGCTTCTGTTCCAGTTGGATGAATTGGCGAAAACTGTCTTCGAATATCCTTCCGTTGATCAACAATTCTTCCACGAGCAGGCCGTCCTGGGCGTCGAGGGAGTAATCCTCGAAAGTGTTGATGGCCTTGTAAAACAGTTCGATCTTTTCCGTGAAATCTTCATTGACACTCTTGGGAGAGTATCCCCGTTGCAGTCTGGAGAAGACTTCGAAGGTGTCCAGCATGCTGTTCTGGATAGCGATGGCCGCCTTGATGATATCCAGCTCCGGGGCCGATTTGATCGGTGATCGCTCAAAGGAAGAGGCATCCGTATCGTAGTCCTGGAATTTTTTGCCCCGGTACAGAAGATTTTTCAGGTAGGTGATGTGGTGCTCATGAATATACTGAACGCTTGTGGAAAGCTTCGGCAGAAGGCCGTTGATATGTTCGTGAATCTGACGCTGCTGTCGGATCACGGCTGCCAGATTATTGATCAGGGTCTGTCGCTCGGTAACCATGGCCGGATCGAGGCCCACATGACCGGCGTTGATCAGATCCAATGTATGCTGATAGGCCACGGTCAATGCGGTTTCCCGATCCCCGGCAAACAGGGAATCTCCTTCGGTGGCGACCGATCTGAGAAAGCTGGTCTCGATATCGATGGTCCTGAGGTGTCTGGCCTCGAGTATTTCGCCGCGATACTGATAGTATAAATCCGTGGCCACGGCGCATAATTGAATCGCGATGGCAACCAGAAACGCGGAAATGTTTTTTCTCAAGGATCTCGGCAACATCGAGAGGCTTTCTCCGGTACTTGTCCTATGGTTGCAACGTCAGGGACTACTCAATGGGATATCTGGATTTCAGCCATCCACGCATTCCGAATCTGAGGGCCTTGATATTGGAATAACCGTGTGCCGACAGATAGCGGATGGCGAAACCGTCTCGATTTCCCGTTTCGGTTACCGTGACCACAGGGCCTTTTTGGGGTATGCCCTTGCGGACATCGGGTTGGCGAAGGTCGTCCAATTTCATGAACAGCGTATTGCACAGGGTCTTGATCCTCGGCGGCGGATCGTCCTTGGACAGGAAATTCTCATTCCGGAAATCGAGGAGGGTCAGCAGCGGAGCGCCGGAACTGTCCCTGCACTGGTCCAGTTCCGCCACGCGAACCCGCCGGAGCAATTCGTCGGCATCCACGGTTTCGACCTTTATATCCGGCAGCGGAAATGTGGACGTCAGCGGCAGACCGCTCTTGGTCCAGTCTTTGATGCCTCCGTTGTAAATCAGAATATGGGTATAGCCGAGATTCCGGACGGCAACTGCCGTCTTATAGGCGAATACTCACCTGTAGCCCATTCAGTAGGTTACGATCATGCGATCCTTGTCCGGGCCCAGAATTTTCTCGCCCGAGGATGCCTCGCTCCATGGAAGGTTGAGGGAGCCTGGGATGGCGCTGTGCTCGTAAATCAGCCGATCCAGCGAGTTGACGAGCAAGAAATCGATGTTGCCGGCCTCGCGCTCCGCCAGCATCTGCTTGAGCTGTTGGGTGGTGATGATCTCGAAACGTTCCAATCCATAAACCGGTGCCGCCACCATCAGGACAAAGAGGAATACCATCATCTTGATCTTCATTTTTTCGTCTCCTGTAGCATGCCATCTGTCTGAAAATCTATTCATCGCCCTGGAATTGTCCATGAAACCTCGGTGAACGGCCGTACCGGGGCGATGTACAGGGATATGTCCAATATGGTGTCTATCGGCTGTGGATCAAATTTCTTGATATCCCGGGGAATCTCGCCCATCGATATCCCGAAACCCGGGTGGTGGCGTTAACTCATTGCTGACGGGGCGCGGGTACCCTGCCCGCTTCGCCTCCTGCACGGCTATGTGAGATTGCCCTGGGGAGAGAGGCCGGAAGGTGCCGATGGGGTCAAGACGGAACCCTATTCATCCGTGTTCCGGAGGCCGCCGGTTTGAATTGAGGAAGGGTGGGCATGCAGCAGGCGGTGGGCGTCGGCCAGATCCTTGCGACTGCGTTCGATCATGCGGGCCTCGACGGCGGCACGGTCCAGCCCCATGAGGATGAAATAGGCGCAGAACTTGGTCTTGCAGAAGAAGACATCGAAGGGGTCCTGCCGGCCGGCCGTGCGATAGATGCGTATGCCGGGGACCGCCCCCCGCTGGATATATTCGGTTTCCGTGTTGATCAACAGGGGCTCGATGTCGTGCTTGGTCTGCCAGGGGATACAGGCGCCGGTCATCCCCAGATCCGGATCCATGATGGAACGCAACTTTTCGGTGGCCCCCCCCACGGGCAGGATGATGTCGCCGGTGAGGGAACCGGTGACCGCCATGGTCTGATTGACCGGCTGACGGATGTAGTCGGAGATCAGGGCGATGTCCATGGCCACCGAGGCGCTGTCGCCCTCCACGCCGCCGTGGGCCTGGATGTATTCCACATGCATCTCGTAGCCCACATAGGGCGCATCGATCTTCTTGAAAACTTTCTTGATGGAGGCCCGCACGTTCTGGGCGGCCGCCTTGGCGATGTCGCCGATCTTGCCCGGCGCCGTTACCCGGTCGGCGCCGCCGGCGAGCACCTGGCCGTAGATGGGCAGCGGCTGGCCGTACATCTGCCCGCTGGCCTGGCTCTTGAAAACGGCCAGGCCCACCACGTAGCCGATGGCATCAGTCATGGCGGCGATATACTTCTTCAAATCCTTTTTATTCCGGATCAGGTCCCGGGTCATGGCCCCTTCCAGGCTCATGTGTTCCTGCAGGGCCTTGTGGACGTGCGGGGGCTCCACCCGTGCGGCATTTTCGGCGATGGCGATGAATTCCGCTGATTTGATCACCCCGTTGACGGGCCGCAGGATGCAGCTCAGTTTGCCGTCGCCGGCCCGGCAGCGCAGTTCCTTGATGATTTCCATGACCGCATCCCGGGAAAATTCCCGTGGGGTCAGGGCGAAATCGCCTGGCAGACGGCGGCCCATGATCTGCTCGCAGCGTTTGCGCACACCGTCATGTCCCTCGACCTTACGGATATCGCCCCAGAGGTTGGTAAACTCCCGTCCCAGGTCGTCGACCTCCTGCTTGACATACTGGGCCACCTGACGAATGGCCGCACGACTCTCGGCCACGGCACTTTCCATTTCGATGATTTCGCCCTTGTCTTCGATGCGGCTGAGAAAAGCGCCGTCCCCCTCCTGGTTCAGATGCCGGAGGGTATCGTGGTTGCAGCAGGAAATGAAGATGTTCTCCGCCCGCAACGGGTCTTGCGAACGGTCGGCGGCGCCGCTGCCGCTGTTGCGACCGCCCTCCAGATGATAGGTTTTGCGCTGCATGATCTCCAGCAACTCGGCCATGTATCCTGCGCGGATCATGGTTTTCAACTCGTCGATGTAGATGATGGGGGCGGTGGCGTGGGCGCCCAGGAAGGCGCGTTTATGCGCCGGCGTGTGCAAATGGCCGCTCTGATAGGGATCGTGGCGGAATCCGCCCTTCATGTTGCGCACATCCGGATTGGCCACCCGGGCCATGAGCTCGGTCTCCCTGCGCGGGTCGAAGAGCACTTCCGGCATCATATCCACCAAATCCTTGACACCACGCTGGCGGGCACCGCCGGACTCGCGCTGAATCTTCTCCTGCGCCCGGTACTGGTTTTCCTGGATAAACATGAAGATCGCGCCGATCCCCATCAGACCGGTGGCCACGAAGGCCGGCGGATAGAGCAGGCCGATCCCGCCGCTGACCACCGCGGCCACGGCAAACCACCATTTGGCGCGGCGCATCGAACCCCGGGGTCCGTCCAGGTGAAAGGCCGGTACATTGTCCGCCGCCGCCTGGATATCCCGGTTCAACGTGGTCAGGCACTGGTCGATCTTCTCGGGAGACTCATAGGCCAGGCAGATATGGTGGCGGTCCTTGCCCGGATAGGCCACGATGGATTCCCTGGGCCGCAGGTAGTCCCCCAGGGACTGGTCCAGTACCTCCTTGAACATGTTGGCCAACAGGGATTTCCCGGTCCCGGGATGGCCGACCATGAGAATGTGGCCCCGGTTCTGGGCGATCTTGCGAATGGCCGCCTTGGCGCGATCCTGAAAGACCACGCGTTCGATGGGATCGTCGGGGACCGCGATATCGGCGGTGGACTCGAAAAAGGCCAGATGGGAGTTCAACTGCCGGGGATAGTCCAGCAGTTCGCGGATCCAATGGTAATCGGCGGCGGTGTATACATCAGATCCCATTGTCCACCCCCCGGATGGCATCCAGCAGGTAGAAGTTGCCCCCATCGGATCGGCTGACCCGCTGGTTGATGCCGGCAAAGACCTCAGGCAGCCGCTGCTTGATCGGCTCCAGGGCGCGAATATTCTGGAAAATGGAAATATCGGTGCGATAGCCGTCTCCCTCGCGGGTCCGGTGTGCATGGGAATGAAAGGAGACCCCCACTTGATGCAGGTTCAGGTTCTCTTTGAGCAACCGGCTGGCATGGTCCTCCAGGGGCTGGCCGCCGATGGCTTCCTGGATGGCCGTCGGCAGGGGCGCATGGGAATAATCCACTTCCAACGCATGGTTGACCATCAAACGCAGGGGGGTGACATTGCCCGCCATGCACTGATCCAGGGATTCGCGCATGTGGGGATTTTGCTGGATGGAAAATTCGAACATCTGCAGATAGTTGACCATCTTCGCGTCATCCAGCCAAAAGGCGGGGGATTGATCTTCGTCCACGACGCAGGCCCGGGGGATGCCGTCCTGGACGAATCGGATCAATTGAAAGGACTTTTCGGGATCGTAGCGGCAGAAATCGAATCCCTTCATTTCGAACAGCCCGTCGCCGATATAGGCCTGTTTGAGGCGCACATTGATTTCACGGCCCACCGAAGCGCGTACAAAATCGAGTTGCTGGGCGCAATCGCCTTCGATGGTCAAATGCGTCCGGTGGCCGGCGTCATCCGCACAGATGCCGACCACGTTGACCACCTGCCGGGCATCGATGCGATCCAGTCTCTGCAGCAGGCCATCGTAATGGCACAGCCGGGCACGGATTTCCCCCAGGTGGCGTTTGAGTCCCGCATCGCTGGGCGACACCCTGGGAATGCGGAAATCCGACAACAGCACATCGTCCGGAGGGCGGGTCGTCCTTTCACGGCCCAGCCATTTCGCGAGGATTTGTTTCCAACGAATCCATGGGGCGGGCCGGCGTCGGATTTCGCAGCCGATCAGGCGCCGGGGCACGTTCAGCGGCGTGGGCGAAACCAGGTAGTGGCCGATGGTCGAAATCCGATAGGCGCGCGCGGTCCCGGGGATCGATTCCAATCCCAGCCGATGGAAGGCGAAATTCGCGAGGTACTGGGGAGGAGAGATGATCCACAGCCTGGGTGGAGCATTGTCGACGGTGCGATGGTTCATGTTTGTGCTCCTTCGGATCACTCACCTGATTTCTTACAAAATAACGCACCCGGATCATGTGTAAAGCCACGGCCGGGCAAACGCCCCCCTTCCCCCAAGCCGGATTACGCAAAAACGATGCCGGATCCGGGTATTACTGATTTCAGCAGGTTATGCCCCAGAAAAATAGGATTGGGAAATCGATTGCCCTGGTTCTAGATCATCCATTTCCTAGTACCGCTCCCGGTTGATACGGATGACCAAGGCCCCAGGGCTCCCGATTAAGGAATATGACGGCGCAGCAGGTCCAGCGCGGCCATGGCGAAGATGCGCTTGTTCATCAGCCGGCGACCGAAGCTGAAGTGATATCGGCGGGTCAGGGTCTGCTCCGGCGTGGCCAACCCGATGCATACGGTACCCACGGGCTTTTCCGGCGACCCGCCTCCGGGTCCGGCGATGCCGGAAGTGGCCAGCCCGTAAGTGCATCGGCCGGCCCGGCGGGCACCCGCGGCCATCTCCCCTGCGGTGGCTTCGTGGACGGCCCCATGACGCGCCAGTGTCTCCGGAGAGACCCCCAGGAGATCGATCTTGGCCTGATTGTGATAGGTCACCGCGGACAATCGAAAGTAGTCGGACGATCCGGCGGTGTTGGTGATCCAGTGTCCCATGAGTCCACCGGTGCAGCTTTCGGCCAATGCCAGGGTCTCTCCCCGGGCCGACAGCAATCGCCCCACGGTCTCGGCCATGGGGAGGCCTTCGCGGGAAAAAAGATGCCGTCCCATGCGCCGGGATACCCACTCGCCGGCCGAATCCAACAAGCGCTGCCCCTCTTGTTCGTCCGTGGCACGCAGATAGAGTTTGATCTGGATCTCGGGGAATTTGGCCCGCAATCCCAAGGTAATCTCGGGAAAGGCGTCGGCGATGCCCGCGATCTTTTCATCCACCATGGACTCGGGCAGGCCGAAGGTGGAGAGGGTCCGGACCAGGTTGTGTGGCTGCTGTCCGCCCAACATTTCTGCGATGAGGGGCTGCACCTGGTCCTCGATCATCCTTTTCATCTCATAGGGCACGCCGGGAACGAAGAAGAAGCGGCATTTGCCGATCCGCAGGCTGAAGCCGGGGGCGGTCCCCACGGGATTGTAAAGACACCGGGCCCCCGCCGGAATCAGGGCCTGCTTCTCGTTGGTGGCGGAAAAGGGCCGGCCGCGCTCCACGAAAAACTGTCTGATCTCCTCCAGGGCCCGCCGGTCGAGAACCCGCTCGACGCCGGCCGCGGCGGCGGCCGCCTCGGCGCTGCGATCGTCCACCGTCGGTCCCAGACCGCCGGTGACCACGGCCAGGTCCGCCCGGTCGCCGATCTCCACGAGGATCTGGACCAGCGTGCCCAGTTCGTCTCCCACGCAGTGATGCCGTTGGACGGTGACACCGATGCGCTCCAATCTTTCGGCGATATAGGCCGAGTTGCTATCCACCAGGGTGCCGCAGCGGATCTCGTCGCCGGTGGCCAGAATTTCTGCGATCATAGGACCTTTCCTGCTGAAGGGTTGATGGTCGGGGGAATCGGTGTAGGAGAATGCCCCGGAACAAGGCCTGCGTCAAGTCCCCGCCGGCCAGGAAAACGAATCCGTGGGCCTGAATCTGCAAACTGGTTCGTATACCCTCCGATTTTCGCCCATGGCAACCTCGCCGTTCCATATTGCCGGTGCGCGCTTTCCACATAGTTTAAGGTTGACGAAACTCCAACAATCTATCTATGTTCCAAGTTGTCACGGTATCGTTATGGACAAGGCGATGACCTGCTGTGTGCGAGTACCCGATCCCCGTTCCAACGCGCCGGGTTGTGCTTGAACAAACGACTGCGGAAGGCCCCCCTCTCGTTCGCATACTAACCTGAATCCACGCCGAATGATGCTCCCGTGCACAGAAGCCATTGGGCACCAACCAAACAGAGGGGGAAGAAGAATGAAAAGATTCGCGTTATGCCGGTTATTGTCAATTGCCCTGATCGTTCTCATTTGCTGCGGCACGGCCGGAGCGGTTTCGCTCAAGCTGTCCATGGATGCCGACCCGGTCTCGCTGGATCCCCATGTGCAACTTTCCGGGGGCATGTTGCAGTACTCCCACATGGTATTCGATCCGCTGGTCCGCTGGACCAAGGCCGGAGATATCGAACCCCGTCTGGCCGTCCGATGGGAGATGGTCGACGATACCACCACTCGTTTTTACCTGCGCGAGGGCGTCAAGTTTCATTCGGGCAATCCGTTTACCGCCGACGATGTGGTCTTTACCCTGGAGCGATTGAAGAAGTCCGATGACTTCAAGGGCCTGTTCGAATACTTCACCGGCGCAAAGGCGGTGGACGCCCATACCGTGGATCTGATCACCAGGGAACCCTACGGCCTGGTGATAGCCATGGCCACCTACATCTTCCCCATGGACAAGGCGTATTACTCCGGCATCGATCCCAAGAACGACAAACCCAAGGATCTGATCCTCAAGACCGACTATACCTTCGCCAATTTCAACGAGTCGGGCACCGGCCCTTTCCTGGTGGCCGAACGCGAACAGGGCGTCAAGACGGTTTTCAAACGCTTTGCCGGCTATTGGGACAGGAAAACGGGCAATGTAAGCGAGATCATTCTTACCCCCATCGCCGAAGCGCCCACACGGGTCGCCGCCCTGCTGTCCGGTGACGTGGATTTCATCATGCCGGTTCCCCCGGCCGACCTGGCCCGCGTGGAGAAGACCAACGGTCTGAAACTGGTTACCATGTCCGGCTCCCGGATCATCACGTTTCAGCTGAACCAGAAACGGCGGACCGAGTTCGCCAACCCCAAAGTTCGTCTGGCCATGGCCTACGCCTACAACAACGAGGGCGTCGCCGAAAAAATCATGAAGGGCTTCGCCACCGCGGCGGCCCAGAATTCTCCCCAGGGCTACCAGGGGTACAACCAGGACCTGAAACCCCGCTATGATCTGGCCAGGGCCAGGCAACTGATGAAAGAGGCCGGTTATCCCAATGGATTCGAGTGTACCATGATCGCCCCCAACAACCGCTACGTCAATGACGAGAAGATCGCCCAGGCGTTCGCCTCCATGATGAGCAAGATCGGCATCCGCATCAACCTCAAGACCATGCCCAAGGCCCAATACTGGGATCAATTCGACGCCCAGGTGGCCGATATCCAGATGATCGGCTGGCACGCGGATACCGAGGATTCAGCCAATTTCTTCGAATACCTCTACATGTGCCCCAGCAAGGAGACCGGCCGCGGGCAGTACAATTCGGGCAACTATTGCAATGCGGAGGTGGACCGCCTCACCCTCTCCTCCAACCACGAGACCGATGTGGCCAAGCGTTCCGCAATTTTGCAGAAGATCGAGAAAATACTTTACGATGATGCCGCCTTTATTCCGCTGCACTGGCAGAATCTCTCCTGGGCCTCCAAAACCAATATGAATACGGAAGATATCGTCAATGTCATGAATTTCCCCTATTTCGGTGATCTGATGGTAAAATAACCGCCAACGGCAAATCGCCCGTGCCCGTGAACGTATCGGGATCGTGCACGGGCACCCTTATTCGGTATCTGACGCGGCTTTTCCGGCCGGCCGTCTCGATGGGAGATCGAAAAGGAACCATGCTTGCCTTCACCGCAAAACGCATCGCCCAGGCGGTCGTGGTGATGCTGATCATCAGCTTCATCGGGTTCGCCATCAAGCACAACTTCGGCGACCCGGTTCGCGAACTGGTGGGGGAGCGGGTGACTCCCGAAGAGCGGGCCCAGATCCGGGAACGGCTCGGGCTCAACGATCCCTTCCTGATTCAATACGTCCGGTTTCTGAAACATGCGGTCCGGGGCGATCTGGGACGCTCGTTTTTCTTCAAGCGCCCGGTGACCGAAGTCATCCTCTCCAAGGCACCGGCCACCCTCGAACTGGTCCTGTGCGCTTCCCTGATCGTCATACTTCTTTCCGTGCCCATGGGGATCTATGCCGCCATCCATCCGCGGAGATTCTTCAGCCGGATAATCATGGGAGGCTCCATCGTGGGCGTATCCATGCCGGTGTTCCTCACCGCCATCCTGATGATCTATCTTTTTTCCGTGGAACTGGGCTGGCTGCCCTCCTACGGGCGCGGAGAGACGTTGCGTCTGTTCGGCTTCTGGGAAAGCGGGTTGTTGACCCGCGACGGGTTGCGCCACCTGATCATGCCTTCCATCGCCTTGTCTTCCATCATGCTGCCCCTGTTCATCCGCCTGATTCGTTCGGAAATGATGGAAGTACTCGAAACGGATTATGTCAAATTCGCCTGGGCCAAGGGCATCCGGCCGCGGCGCGTATGGTACGTTCACGCCTTCAAGAATACATTGCTTCCGGTGATCACCGTGGGCGGCGTGCAGCTCGGCATCATGGTGGCCTTTACCATCCTTACGGAAACCGTATTTCAGTGGCAGGGCATGGGGTCCATGTTCATCGAATCGGTCTCGCGGGCCGACACCGCCCTGATGGTCTCCTATATCGTGGTGGTCGGGGCCATCTTCGTGGTGGTCAATACCATGGTCGACCTGATCTACGGCCTGGTCAACCCCACCGTGCGCGTCGCGGGGAGGAAGTAGATGCGTTCGAGGTGGCAGCGTTTCAAAAGGTCCGCTTTTCTCTACCATTTCCTGCGCGATCCGGTGGCCTGCACCAGCTTCGCCATTCTCCTGCTGCTCGTCTGCTCCGCCTTCGCCGCTCCCCTGATTGCGCCCCATAATCCGTACGACCCCACCACCATCGACATCATGGATGCCGAAACGCCTCCCGTCTGGAAAGCCGAAGGCAGCCCCAGATTCTGGCTGGGCACCGACGACATGGGCCGCGACATGCTCTCCACCATGCTGTACGGCATGCGTATCTCCATCGTCATCGGCATCGGCGCGGTGGTGATGCAGGCCCTGATCGGCATCGTGGTGGGGCTGCTGTCCGGATACATCCGCCGACTGGACAATATCCTGATGCGGGTGGCCGATGTGCAGCTCTCCTTCTCCACCTACATGATCGCGATTTTCATCGGGGCCGTTTTTCAGACGGTTTTCGGCGTGGCCAACTACGCCAGGATCGCCGCCCCGCTGCTCATCCTGATCATCGGACTGGCCGAATGGCCCCAATACGCCCGCACCGTGCGGGCATCGGTGCTGGTGGAACGCCGCAAGGAATATGTGGAGGCCGCGCGAGTCATCGGCTTCTCGCCTTTGCGCATCATGTGGCGTCATATTTTGCCCAACACCTTGTCGCCCGTCCTGGTGATTTCCACCGTCCAGGTGGCCAACGCCATCATGAGCGAGGCCGCCCTCTCTTTCCTGGGGCTGGGCATGCCGCTGACCAAACCTTCCCTGGGTTCCCTGATCACCGCCGGCTTCGAATATATCTTCTCCGGCTCCTGGTGGATAACCATCTTCCCCGGGATCCTGCTGGTGTTGCTGATCCTGGTGATCAACCTGCTGGGAGATTGGGTACGGGACTTTCTCAATCCGAGGCTTTACAAGGGATAACGCATGCAACGGCTGTTGGAGATCAAAGACCTGAACGTCGATTTCGCCCTGCGGGCGGCGACCCTGCGGGCAGTGAGCGGCGTAAGCCTGTCCATTCACCAGGGCGAACGGCTGGGGCTGGTGGGCGAGTCGGGTGCCGGCAAGTCGGTGCTGGGCTTTTCCATCCTCAACCTGATCTCCAAGCCGGGATACATCGACTCCGGCCAGATCTTCTTCGACGGCAGGGACATCTCCAAGTACTCCGATGCGCAGATGCGTGAAATCCGGGGAAACCGCATCAGCATGATCTTCCAGGATCCCATGATGACCCTCAACCCGGTGCTCAGCATCGGCACGCAGATGAAGGAAACCCTGCGGGCCCATACCGGCATCTCCGATGCCGAAGCCGTGGAGATCTGTATCCGCAAACTGAAAAAAGTGCACATCCCATCGCCGGAAAGAAGGCTGAAGCAATATCCCCACGAGTTCTCCGGCGGCATGCGCCAGCGCATCGTCATCGCCATCGCCCTGTTGACCAGCCCCCGACTGATCATCGCCGACGAACCCACGACGGCCCTGGATGTCACCATCCAGGCGGAGATCCTGGACCTGTTGTTGGAGCTATGCGCCACCGAGCGTATGGGGCTGTTGCTCATCACCCATGACCTGGCGGTTGTCTCCCAGGTGACCCGGCGCATCGCCGTGATGTACGCCGGCACCATCGTGGAAATGGGATCCACGGACGGTATCATCATGTCGCCCGGCCATCCGTATACCCAGGGGCTGCTGGGCGCCCTGCCCCAGAAAGCGGACCGCAGCGGCCGACTGACACAGATACCGGGGGTCATGCCGGGACTGGCCAAAATCCCCCCAGGATGCCCCTTCAGCGACCGTTGCGGCTGGGTCCGGGAGATCTGTCGCTCCACGCGCCCGAAACTGGAACCCAAGAAGAGCGGAAGGGAGGTGGCCTGCCATTTCGTCGAATAGCCTCCATATTCCCACTGCCGGGCCGGAACCGGAAGAAGACGCACTGGTCCGCATCCGCGATCTGGTCAAGCACTTTGACATCTCCGGCAGCTGGCTCGATCAACTGACCTTCGACGGTCGGCGGATCCAGCGCCGGAAAACCGTGGTCAAGGCGGTCAATGGGGTCAGTTTCGACATCGCCGAGGGGGAAACCCTGAGCGTGGTGGGAGAATCCGGGTGCGGCAAATCCACCCTGGCCCGGACGGTGATGCGGCTCTACCCGCCGGAAAGCGGAAGTATTTACTACCGCGGCGAACGCATCGACCGGCTTTCCGAAACCAGCCTGAAACCGTATCGCAAGCGCATGCAGATGATCTTCCAGGACCCCTATGCTTCGCTGAACCCGCGCATGTGCGTGGGCGATGCCCTCAAGGAGCCCATCCGCTTTCACCAGCCGGAACTGTCCTCCCAGGATGTCGAGGACAAGGTCGCCACGCTGATGAAACAGGTGGGCATCGATCCGGACTGGCAGGACCGTTTTCCCCACGAGTTTTCCGGCGGCCAGCGCCAGCGCATCTCCATCGCCCGCGCCCTGGCGGTGGATCCCGAATTCATCGTGGCCGACGAACCCATCGCCGCCCTGGACGTCTCCATCCAGGCCCAGCTCCTGAACCTGCTGATGGACCTGCAACGACGATTGCGGTTGACCTATCTGTTCATCAGCCATGATCTGTCCGTGGTCAAACATATCTCCGACCGGGTGGCGGTGATGTATCTGGGTACGCTGTGCGAGCTGGCGCCCTGCGCGATGCTGTTCGAAACCCCGCGGCATCCATACACCAGCGCCCTGCTGGCCGCCATTCCCCAGTTCGGGCGGCGGTTCGAACACCGCAAATTGTCCGGCGACGTGCCCACACCCATCCACCTGCCGTCGGGCTGCGTCTTTCACGGCCGCTGCCCCCACGCCGACCGGCGCTGCATCGAAGAGATCCCCCGGCTGATTCGCCTGGCGAACGGAACCGCCGTCGCCTGCCACGGCGTGGAAGAGGGCCGGATCTGAAGGTCGCTCCTGCCCGTGTGAGCCGGCCCTCCGACAATCATACACAATGAAATCCCTAAAGTTTTCAGCGCCCCGGCCGATTTTAGGAGGTGAAACCTCGCAATCGAGGAGGACACCTTGAGTCGTGGAAAAATGATGAAAACTTTGAGAAACATCCTCCTGTTCGGTCTGCTCCTGTTCATCGCAACGTTGATGGCGTTATCTCACGGCTACCGGCGCGGCTACGATCATGGCCAAAAATTCACCAATAAATGGTGGATCGATCAGCAGAGCAGATACTACGATGCCTCGGAAGTGTTCAAGAAGCGTCGGGCGCACCATCTGGATACCTTATAATTCCAATTTTGCATCCTGGCGGGTAAGAATCGTAACCGACGGCCGCCGCCTGTCCACCGATTCGACATCCAATCCATTGGCAACGGACCCTTTTGAATCGAGGCATGCCTTTTGCTTTAAGGGTTGCCTTGCAATTCTAATATTCCTCATCTCCACCGGCCTTCGAATCGATTCTGCCCTGGTTTTATCCAATTGAACTGAACCCCAAAAAATTGAAATCGAATCCTGACCCACCGATTTCAGAGGGGATGCCACGACAACCACGCTGTCCGGGTCCATTGGGCCCCGGCGCCAGAATTGTTTGAGCCGAAAGGAGGTGATGCAGGTCACAATTCGGATGAATCGATTCAAAGCAGAGTA
This sequence comes from Desulfobacteraceae bacterium, assembly GCA_050288425.1. Lineage (GTDB taxonomy): Bacteria > Desulfobacterota > Desulfobacteria > Desulfobacterales > Desulfosarcinaceae > JARRKU01. Next base: position 31,184 of record JBNKDU010000009.1, read on the forward strand.
AATCTTCAGTTGACCATAAGTAAAAAGGAGAAAAGAGATGAAAAAGAGAGCATACTTTTGGATGATTCCGGCAATCATCCTACTGCTGGCCGGCCCGACCTGGGCGGAAAGCGCAACGCCGGACGAGGTGGTCACCAAATGCCATGAAGCGGCCAAACTCATTCAGGACAACGGCATCGATGCAGGGATCAAAAGCATCGGCGACAAAAAGGGACCCTTTGTCTGGAAAGACACCTATGTCTTCCTCATGAACATGGATGGCAGGATGTTGGCCCACCCCATCAAGCCTGCATTGACCGAAAAAGAGACCCTGGTGGATGTGAAAGACACGGCGGGCAAGCCCCTGTTTCTGGAGTTCATCGAAATGGCCAACAGCAAAGGCAACGGCTGGGTGGATTATATGTGGCCCAAACCCGGCGGGGATCAACCTGCCCCCAAAAGCAGCTATATTTATCGCGTACCCGGGACCCAGTACATCGTGGGTGCCGGAATCTACAAATAGCGAATGCCGATCCGACCCGTAAGAAGAACGGCCAAGGCCCGGACGATACACCGTCCGGGCCTGTTTCGTCCCCAATCCACGGCGATCTCCGTTCCCGTATTGGCGGAGTGGTTGCTTGGAAAATCAGGTGCCTTTCCCTTTTGTCCTCCGGTTGGTCAAATAGACCCCCATACTTACAAGGATCACTCCAATGGAAAGGGAACCTGTGATGGGTTCCCCAAGAATCAGAAAACCCAGGAGTACCCCGCTGATCGGTACGAAATTGATAAACAGGCCGGCTTTCGTGGGGCCGATGCGTTGGATTCCCTGATAGTACCAGATGAATCCCAACACCGTGCCGAAAAAACCCAGGTAGAATAAACTGAGCCATTCCGGGAGGGAATAAGAAAGAATATCGCGGGTCATGCCTTCGAGACAGGCGGGCAAAGACAATGCGACCGTTCCGACGACCACGGAATAGGTGACGGATAAAAACGGCGAAAGGCCATTCATCACAAGTTTTCCGATGAGCGAATAAATAACCCAGCTCGCGACACAACCGAAAAGGTACAACTCCCCCCGTCCGATGTCACCTTGAAAGAGTTCCGGAATTCGTCCCCTGGTGACGACGATGATTGCCCCGGCAACCGAAATGAGAATTCCCGTCATTTGCAGGGGAGTAAGTTTTTCTTTGAAAAAGCAGGTGGAAAATAACGCGATAAACACCGGGTTGCTGGCAACGATGACGGACGCCCGTCCCGCTTCCATGAACTTCATTCCCTTGAAAAAGAAGTAATTATAGCTGAAGACTCCTGTCATGCCGAGAAGCAGGATCAGGAGGATTTGCCTTCTCCCGATCCTGGAGAATTTCGCTTCGACTTTCCAGGCGAACAACAGGAGGAACATCGACGCGATGGCAAAGCGCAAAAACGCCGCCGAAAAGGGTCCCACATTCTGGGCAACGGCTCTTGCGGCAATGAATGTCCCGCCCCAAAAAGTTGCTGTCATGAGCAGCTTAAAGTAGACGATCGATAGCGAGCCTTTCTTCATTGTTGCTACGCATTCCCTTTCGTATCCATTCCGGCCTCTTTTGGTTTTTATGGCAACCGGGGCACCTGAATCAAACTTGCCTTCTGGAATAAATTCGCGTATGCCGATAACATTAAATCAAATATCGTGTCCAATCATTTCAGGAAACGTCTTATGGAGAATAAACCCTAACGTTGCAAAAGCCGGAGGGCTTCAGAGCCAAGGCGCCAAGGGCGCAGCCGTAGTCAATCTACTGCAAGCCCTTGGCAACGCCGGATCTGGAGTCCTCCGGCTTTTGCAACGTTAGGGGAAAGCGATCAGGACAAAAACATGGATATCCAATTAAACGCCGTTGAAGCCCGCATTCTGGGCAGCCTGATGGAAAAAGCCCTTTCCACCCCCGAATACTACCCCCTTTCGCTCAGCGCCCTGGTGAATGCCTGCAACCAGAAATCGAGCCGCGACCCGGTGGTGGCCTATGATGAAAACACGGTGCAAGCGGCCCTGGACAGCTTGTGCGAACAGGGCATTGCCTTCCGGAGTACGGTGGGACGGGTGCCCAAATACGAAGAGCACTTGTCAAGAGGTCGTCAATTCATTCCAAGGGAGGCGGCCGTGTTGTGTGTGTTGCTGCTGCGCGGTCCCCAGACATTGGGCGAACTGCGCGGCCGCACTTCCAGGATGTACCGCTTCGAAAGCACGGAAGAAGTGGCCGCGACCCTGGCCGATCTTGCCGAAAGAGGGTTGGCGCGCCAGGACCGTCGCCTTGCCGGTCAGAAGGAAGCCCGCTTCAGACACCTGCTGTGCGCGGTATCCGATGACGAAGCGGCGCCACCGCTCCCGGCGGTCCAGGAGACCGCTCCGGATGTGACCGCGCGCCTGGAAAAAATCGAACAGGCGCTGGAAGCCCTGCGCGGCGAACTGGACGATGTCAGGCAGTCCTTTGCAGATTTCAAAACCCAGTTTGAGTAGAAGCGACGGCCTGGAAGCAGGCCGGATCCGATAATCGGGTTCTACGCCACCCGCCGAACCACCGTGACGGTCAAGTCGTCGAACTGCTCGACACCTTCCGTATGTGCATCCACCTGGTCCCGAACCCGCCCGATCAGTTCCTGCGCCGAATCGGCCGGCTGCCGGAGCAGTTCGTGGAGTCGATGCTTGGAAAAGCGCCGGCCGCTTCTGTCCAGGGAATCGATCACCCCGTCGGTGAACACCACGAGGGTGTCTCCGGGTGCCATCCCGGTCCGACCTACCGTGTACTCCATATCGGGCTGCATGCCCACCGCCGGTCCGGTGGGTACCAGCGTTGCCTTGATTCCGCCTGCCGACACGATCACGGCCGGTTCATGTCCTCCGTTGATATAGTGCAACTCTCCGGTTTGCGGGTCGAGCAACCCATAGAAGACCGTGGCGAACATGGAGGCCTCGCCGTGGGTGATGGAGATGTAGTTGTTCACCGACTGGATGGTGCGCCGCAGAATCGCAGGGCTGTCGGACGCGTTTTCCAGGAAGTTTTCGCGCACCGCCTTGCCCGACAGCGCGCGGATCATGCTGCGGAACAGGGCCATGAACAGGGCGGCGCCGACCCCCTTGTCGCAGACATCGGCCGTAACGATCCCCAATCGATTGCGCTTGCCCAGGGTGAAGATATCGTAGAAGTCACCGGAGACATGACGCGCGGCGTTGAAATAGGTTTCCACTTCCCAACCCGTGATCCCGGGCAGGGTGGTGGGAAAAAAACCGCCTTGGATCTCGCGGCCGATCTCCAATTCCCGCTCGGCCTGCCGCCGGGCCCGTTCGGTCTCGGCGGCGATCATGGCACCCTCGACGGCCGCCGCAATCAGCAGGGCCGCCAGGGTACAGAGCAACAGCACGATGATGGGAACAAAGGGAAAGATCCAGCGGGCGGCCAGGAAGGCATAACCGCCCGCGATGACGTAGGCTCCGGTGATCAACAGCCCCCCGGCCAGCAGGGGCGGCGATGTCAGGCGCAGGGAAAGCAGGAACAACAAACCGACGAGAAAGGCGCCCAGGACGACCCCGACCAGCCGGGGCAGTGGACGCAGGAAGGTGCCGTCGATGATGTTCCGGGCCACGGTCTTGTGGATGGTCGCCAGGGGAAACGACGGATCCGGCCGGGCCGTGCGGATCCGGAAGGGCTTTTCGACCGTTTCGGATAGAATCACGATGTTGCCGGCCAGTTCGCCGGACAGGGTTTCCCTCGTCGCGGAGCCTTCGGTGGCCTGGATGATTTCGCGATAGCTGTACTTTTTCTCCTGGGAAGGCACGGCATCGAAATTAAGGAACATATTGCCGTGTATGTCGATGGGGATGACAAGGTCCCGTTCCGGTTGTCCATCGCCCAGGCGGGCGTTCTCGATGCAAATGTCTTCCCCGGGCTCGATACGGATATTCTTGTAGGAAATTCCCAGATAGTCCAGCACCACCCGGAAGGCGAGACTCGGGTAGAAGGCGTCGCCAAGCCGCACCAGCAACGGCACCCGGCGCACCACGCCATCGTCATCGGGGGTCACATTGATGAAGCCCAGGCCCCGGGAGGCCTTGGCCAGTTCAGGATAGGTGATCTTCGGTCCATGACCCGCCAACAGACTGTCCGGGGGTCCTTCCAGGAAAAGCGGCCATTCGGTCTCCCGCAGGTATTGATCTTCCTGGGGGGACGCCGGCAAAGGGGGCAAGGCCTTCGAAGTCGACAGGGCCGTGAAAGCCATACCGAAGTAGACATTGTGGGCCTGCAGCGCGGCATCGATCAGGGCGCCGTCTTCCCGGTCATCGACCTTGTTTTCGAAGATGAAGTCGGTCACCTGGGCGGCCACTCGCATGGCGGCCAGGTTACGAATCACCTTGGCATGGTGAGAGCGATCGAAGTAGAAGATCGAATCCACCGTGATCACGGAAGGCTTTTTTTCACCGGTGGGCCGATCCGGCGCCCCTTTTCCCAGCCGGGCCACCCAATCCACGAGACGGGCATTGCCCAGGTCGAATACTTCCGGTTGCAACCGATGACTGCCGTAAAAAAGCAGTAACGCAAGCAGAACGGCCACGGTCCTGAATCGGAGCCGGCGCGGATCCGGCCGGCGTTTGGCGAAGAACAGACCTTGCATCAGACGGGACATAAGCGACCTATCCGGGTTCGCGAAAAATTACCCCCTGACGCTGCAAAAGTCGGAGGGCTCCAGGGCCAAGGCACCGCGGGTACCATGGTCAAGGTATGGTTCCCTCGACGCTGATGGTCAGATCCACGGTATCGCTGATACTGCCCAGCATGAAATTCATTCCGAATTCACTGCGTTTGACGGTGAACCGGGTTTCGAACCCCCGACGCTGTTTTCCCTGGGGATCCTTCCCGTGACCGGTTTCGGTTACCTCGGCCCGCACCGGCCGCGTCACCCCCAGGATGGTGAGTTCGCCCGTCATGAGGTATTGACGGTCCTTGATCTTGCGGGCAAGTTTGCCGCTGAATGTAATCCAAGGAAATTGCTCTGCATCGAAAAAGTCGGGACTGCGCAGGTGATTGTCCCGCTTGGTATCCCCGGTGAAGATATTTTTGGCCACCACCTTCATTTGGATCTCGTTGCCGGCGCCTTTCGGCGCATCGAAGACGAAAGATCCGGTGACCCCGATGAACTGCCCGTACGTATAGCCGATTCCCAGATGTTTTACCCGGAACAGGATGTAGGAGTGGATGGAATCCACCTGATAGGTTTCCGCGGATGCCGTGGATGTGCTCAACGCGACGGCAACCGCCAGACAAACCAGTATGACGGACTTCATGTACCCGGCCGACCCGGCCCCGCTTCTCCCCATCCTCAAAAACAGCCTCTGTTCGATCATGCCGTTTCCTTGCTCGCGGTGATAAGTTATCGGACTATAAGGCAGGATTCGTAGACCAGCAAGAAAACCAACACCCTCTCGGTTCTCGTTCCAGGATAGCGTCTCAACAATAATTAC
>JBNKDU010000010.1:0-3240 GCA_050288425.1 Desulfobacteraceae bacterium
AAGCAGACCGAGGGCAAGGGAATCAACATCTATACCCACGGGGAAATGCTGCCCACCCACGGCTATCCGGAGTTGAAGAAGTACGCGCACTTCTACGGCCACTACGGCACGGCCTGGCAGAACCAGGCCAAAGAGTTCGCCAAATTCCCCGGCGCCATCGTGATGACCACCAACTGCATCCAGAAGCCGGGAGACGTCTACAAGGACAACCTGTTCACCACCGGCCTGGTGGGTTGGCCCGGGCTGCAGCACATCGCCGACAAGGACTTCACCCCGGTCATCGAAAAGGCCCTGGCCATGCCCGGATTCGCCGAGGACGCGCCCGGCAAGTCCGTGATGGTGGGCTTCGGACGCAACGCCGTCATGGGCGTGGCGCCCACGGTGATCGAGGCGGTGAAGAACAAGGCCATCCGCCATTTCTTCCTGGTGGGCGGCTGCGACGGGGCCAAACCCGGACGGAACTACTATACCGAACTGGTGGAAAAGATTCCTTCCGATTGCGTCGTCCTGACCCTGGCCTGCGGCAAGTTCCGCTTCTTCGACAAGGACCTCGGCGACATCGGCGGCATTCCCCGGCTGCTGGACGTGGGCCAGTGCAACGACGCCTACTCGGCCATCAAGATCGCCGTGGCCCTGGCCGAAGCCTTCGGCTGCGGCGTGAACGACTTGCCGCTCTCGATGATCCTCTCCTGGTACGAGCAGAAGGCCTGCGTGATTCTGCTGACCCTGCTGCACCTGGGGATCAAGGACATCCGGCTCGGACCCAGCCTGCCGGCCTTCATCAGCCCCAATGTCCTGGATGTGCTGGTGAAGAATTTCAACATCATGCCCATCGGCACCCCCGAGGGAGACCTCGAGGCCATCCTGGGCTAAGCGGAACATAACGTACCCGCCTCGCCGGCGGGAGAAGAAACGGAGGGGCCCCCGTACGGGGGCCGACCTCCGGACAACATAACCAAAAGGAAGCGATCATGAAATGCCCGGGACAGGATACCCAATACTGGAATGAGGACTCCATATTCGAAGTCCGGTGTCCCCAGTGCGAGGCGCCGGTGGAGTTCTTCAAGGACGATACCACCCGCCGTTGCGGCCGTTGCGGGCATCGCTTCGTGAACCCCAGGATGGATTTCGGTTGCGCCGCCTACTGCCGGTATGCCGAGCAGTGCCTGGGCGACCTGCCCCCGGAACTGGTGGCGCAGCAGGAAAACCTGCTCAAGGACCGCGTGGCCGTGGCCGTCAAGCGTCATCTGAAACGCGACTTCAAACGCATCGGCCATATTTCCCGGCGGGTGCAGCATGCCGAAGACCTCGCCGGCCGGGAGGGGAATGTCAACCTGGCCGTGGTCCTCATCGCGGCCCTGTTGCTGGACCTGGACCGTGACGAGGAGATCGCCGGCGCACCCGTGGCCAGATCCATCCTGGACCAATTGAAAGCCCCGCCGCCCCTCATCGAACAGGTGTGCGGGATCATCGCCCAGCGAATCGCCGGACCTTCCGGACCCACCGCTGCCGAATTTGAAATCGTGACCGCGGCCGAAGCCAAGGCACTCGAAGAGGAAGCCGCCAAGGCCGGTTGATCCATCGAATTTCCAGAAAAATAGAGAAGGTGACCCTGATGAATACGAAACGAAAGATAATCCAAATCGATGAAGAACGCTGCGACGGCTGCGGCCAGTGCGTCATCGGCTGTGCCGAAGGAGCGCTGGAGATCGTGGACGGCAAGGCCAAAGTGATTTCCGACAACCTCTGTGACGGCCTGGGGGCCTGCATCGGGGAATGTCCCCAGGATGCCCTGCAGATCATCGAGCGCGAGGCCGAGCCCTTCGACGAAGAGGCCGTGGAAGCCCGCCTGGCGGCCCAGGATGCCTCCTCCGCCTCCGCAGAAAAGGCCGCCATGCCCTGCGGCTGCCCGTCGACCCGGATCCAGAGCTTCCAGCCCTGTCCCTCCGCCCAGGTGAAGGTCCAGCCGTCCGGCGGACAGCAGGCCTCGGCCCTGTCCCACTGGCCGGTGCAGATCCGTCTGATTCCGCCCACGGCGCCGTTTCTCAAGGGCGCCGATGTGCTCATCGCCGCCGACTGCGTGCCGGTGGCCTTTCCCCAGTTTCATCAGGACCTGCTCCAGGGCAAGGCGGTGATGATCGGCTGCCCCAAGTTCGACGATGCGGAAGCCTATATCGATAAATTCGCCACCATGTTCAAGTCGGCCGGCATCAAGAGCATCACCAGCGTGGTCATGGAAGTGCCGTGCTGCTCCGCCCTGCCGGTGATGATCAAGAAGGGCCTGGAAAAATCGGGAAACCCGATTCCCATGACCGAAATCGTGGTCAGCACCCGCGGTCAGATCATCGAGGAGCGCCTGGTGGCCTGACGGCCGCCGCCATCGGAACCGGCCGCCGACACCCGTTTGCCCGGGGGCATCGCGCCAGGCGCGATGCCCCCGCTCCCATTCCCTTCCCCATCCGAAACCCGCGCAGCCCCATCCCCCTTGTAAACAAATCCTCATAGCCTTGCGTCTATAATATTAAACCGATGAACGGCATCGGCCGAAACCAAGGATTGGGGGGCAGCGAGCCATGAACCTCCGCCTGATCGCCGGACGACAAAAGTATGGACATGCGAGCGTAGACACGGATAGTATCCCGATATTATGGCGGCGAAATCAGTGGATTCCAAAGTGCGGCCGGCAAAGGCCGATCCTCCGAACACCGAATTGGTCGAGCAGGCCCGGGCCGGCGATTCCGTCGCCTTTCATCGGTTGGTGGACCAGTATCAACCGGAGATTTTTCGCATGATTTACTACCGCACAAGATCGAAAATGGATGCCGAAGACATCACCCAGGACGTATTCCTCCAGGCCTACAAGAATCTCAAGCGCCTGAAATCGGCGGCGGTCTTCCGCAGTTGGCTCTACCGGATCGCCGTGAACCGGGTGCGCGACTTTTTCCGCCGCAAGAAGTTCAAATCGATGTTCGGGTTCGTTTCCGTGGACGAAGAAACCTTCCACGAACCGACCGAGATGACCGCGGCCCCGGAAGCGGGCGAAGGCCTGGAACGCCGCGATTTCTGGCGCCGGATCAAAGAGCTGCTGGATTGCCTGTCCCGCATGGAGCGGGAAGTGTTCATGTTGCGGTTTTTCGACGAGTTGAGCATCAATGAGATGAGCGCGGCCCTGAAAAAGAACGAGAGCACCGTCAAGACCCATCTGTATCGTGCCCTGCGCAAGGTCAAATCGGCCGCCGA
>JBNKDU010000011.1:0-19651 GCA_050288425.1 Desulfobacteraceae bacterium
ATCGGGTCTATTATATGCCATCCTTTTTCCCCTTCGGGAAAGCCGGAGGACTCCAGATCCCGCGTTGCCGGGGGTTCGCAGTAGACTTACTACGGCTTCACCCCCGGCGCCTTGGCTCTGAAGCCCTCCGACTTTTGCAACGTTGGGGTTTACTTTTCCTTTAATTATGGATCATATCAAAATAGATCAAGTCCGCCCATGAATTATCAAAATGCGCGCTCTTTTGCGCGTGCCCTTATTGCACAATGCCGGTGTGGGCGGCGTCGCGGCCCCAGGTCGGCCAGCCGGTGAGTTCCGGGTCGCGGGTGTCGATGCTGATCACTCTTCCATCCTGGGTGCCCACAAATATCTTCCCATCCTGTACAATGGGCTGGAATCGGAGGGGGGCACCGAGTCGATGGCGTTTCTCCAATCTTCCCGTATCGGCCCTGTATTGAACGATGTCGCCATCGAGGGTGGCCACGAGGATATGGCCATTCACGGCGATCGGCGGGGTCGCCAGGGAACCGCCCGCTTTTTTCATATCCCCCTTGAATTTGTTTTCCCAGACGACCTTGCCGGATTTGGAATCGGTACAGACCAATTCATCCCCCATGGTGTTGTAATTCTTCTTCCGATAACTGAGAATCCGGGATCCTTGAAATCCTTGCATGCTGCTGACACTTCCCTGGCCGACATTTTTATAGGCTTTCTCATAACCGGAGGCCTGGGGCGTGGCGGAAAAACCATTGCCGGCATCCAGGGTTTTGCTTTTCTTGTCCAGTTCCGATGCTTTTTGAATCTTCTCGTCGAGGTATTCCGCCCTTTTCTCATGATAGGTGTCCACACGCCGGAGCCGATCCTTTTTTCCGGAGGCGATGGATTCCTTGACCTTTCCCCGGTGCTTGTCCGTTCGCTTCGTGTAGTAGATTTGATCTCCGTGGATCGTCGGGGCGGAGGTGGCGCGGGCGTTTACGGCAGAACCGATGGTGCCGTCTTCTGTATGGAAGGTATACAGGGTGCCGGAGAACGTGGTGATGTAGACTTCCGGTTCCACTACTACCGGCGCGCTGATGGCATCGCCGTCGATCCATTTCTGCCATAGAATTTTTCCGGTATGAAGATCGAAACATCCCATCACATGGCTGGCATCCGGATGTTTTTTGCCCGCGCCGTGTTCGGCCGATTGCGGACCATTGGCCGGATAGGTGGCGAAGACACGCCCGTTGGAAATGGCCGGCGCGCTGGTCAACGGGTCTCCCAGCCACCAGGACCAGAGCATTCGGCCGGTTTCGGCATCGCAGGCGAAAATTGTGCACGATTCCGTGTTGAATACCACGATACCATTTTCAATGACGCACGAGGATGGGCCGTCGTCATCCAGATCGATGGTCCAAATGGTCTTGCCGGTCTGGGCATCGAAGCAGTGAAATTGCTTCGACCCGAAGCCGCCGCTGACGTAAAGCCTGCCTCTATATACGGTGGGAGTGGCGATGGGGAACTTGCCCGGCAGATCGATGACATAACCGTGCGCATTTGTTTGGACATAATGCTTGATCGGGCGCTGGGCAACATGGCCTTTCCGGTAGGAGGTGGCCGGAACAGGGTGCTGAGCGGAATTCATCGAGGCGGCCGTGTGCAACACATCTTCCGCCGGGGGCATATTCTTCCCATAGGCGTTCATGGAGACGAACAGGAATAGGATGACGGTTGCATATAGCGATGCTGTTTTCATTGCACACTCCTTTCTTCTATTGTTCGGTTGGAAAGTGTTTATTGTGGACAATAAAATGAAAGGATCCGCGTCACAACGAAAAGAAGAGTAAAAAATCCGGATGGATTTTTACATTTGTTTTACAAGAAAGAACCGAGGCGGTTCATGACCCACGCAAGCGATCTCGTGGGTCATGAACCGCCTCGGTTTCATCAATTGAAGGCAAGCCCTCCCCTATAGGGAGCCGATGAAGCAGCCGCCGCCATGGCCGTGGATGTGGCTGTCGGTTTCCACCACGACGACGTCGGTGGTAGGCGGTGGAGCATCGAAGACGTAGACATCGGCCCCACGGATGTCTGGCGGCACGGAGAGGAAGGGAAGGCCCGAGGCATCGAAATAGACATGATTGAACCCGTCGGCCACATCGCCTTCGATACATCCGTAGAATTGGTCGCTGAGTTCGCCCCAGGCACAGGCCGAATAGGTGGCCAGAACGGTGTCGGCCCAGAAGTCGGCGATGCTGGTGTTGTGGTCCAGCACCCAGAGGTCGTAATAGGTCCAGCCGGCATTGTCGAAGACGCCCAGCTCGACATAGATATCTTCTCCGGTGAAATTGGTGAAGGTGATCTCTTCATTGATATCGGCCCGGGCCGCGGTGGCCGCCGTTGCGCCGATGATGATGGCTGCCAGAATACCGATGATTTTTTTCATCTCGCACCGCCTTTGTTTGCCTCGTAATCGTTTCATGCTCATCTACGCGCGTCGTGTTCATCCCTCGCTTCACAGTTGCGCTGAATCATAGGACGATGGGATGCGAAAAAAGTCTACAAGCGGTGGAGGAAAATCGTTCGGCCGCCGACCAGGACCGGGGATTTGGGCCGACGGCAGGCGCCCACGGCCCCGGGTTCAGGAGACGATTGCGTTGAACACCCGGTCGGGCGGGGGGGGGTCAGTCGAGAGGGTAGGGCACGGCCCGGCCGCGGTAATTGCGGATCACCCAATGGTCGGCCGACTTGCGGATGACGGCGTCGGGGAGCAGCTCCATCTTTCCCCGGCCTCCGGGCAGGTCGATCATGTAATGGGGCATGGCCATCCCGGAGAGTCTTCCGCGCAGCGCCGCCATCAGATCCAGCCCCCTGGCAACGGGAACCTGGAAGTGGCGTGTCCCGACGACCCGATCGATCTGATGCAGGTAGTATGGCCGCACGCGGATGGCCAGCAGTCCCTCCATCAGCGTATGCAGGACCGCTGCATCGTCGTTGATGCCTTTGAGCAACACCGTCTGGCTGCCCAGGGGCAGCCCGGCGTCGGCCAGCCGGGAGCAGGCCCGGGCGGCTTCGGTGGTAATCTCATCCGGGTGGTTGAACTGGATGTTGACATACAGGGGATGGAAGCGGGCCAGCCCGGCAATCAGGGCAGGCGTCACCCGGCCGGGCCATACGCCGGGGACGCGGGTATGGATTCGCAACATCCGGACATGGGGGATTTCTTGCAGCGCCTTCAGGATATCCAGGAGAGCGGCGTCCTCCAGCATCAGCGGGTCGCCGCCGGAGAGAATCACTTCGTTGATCCGGCGGTTCCGCCGGATATAGGCGATCCCCGCCTGGACGGCCTGCCTGCCGACTCCTCCGTCCGGTCCCACCCTGCGCTTGCGCATGCAATATCGGCAGTGGACGGCGCACTGGTTGGAAACCAGGAAAACCACCCGCCCGGGATAGCGGTGGACGATCAGCGGCGCCGGGGATTGGGCCTCTTCGGCCAACGGATCTTCCTGGGCCCGGGGGTCTTCCAGTTCCCGGGGGTCGGGAACGACCTGGCGCGCCAGGGGGTCTCGCCCGTGTCGCAGCAGCGATAGAAAGTAGCTGTTCAGCCGCATGGGGAACGCGTCGGCGGCCGGTGACAACCGCCGGGGCCGGCGGCAGATCCGGTCGGGAAGGTTCGCGGGGGACGTGATCCGGTCGGGGGCCGGGGCATAGCCAAAAGGCGGGTCGAATCCGGTGGGCGCCGGGTCCGTCGTCCGGGCCCGAGGCTGCAGCAAACCATGGATTCCCGGGTCAGACATTGAATCGGACATTGAGGATGTCGCCGTCCTGTACCGGATAGGTCTTGCCCTCCAGGCGCACGGTACCCTGTTTGCGCGCGGCGGCATAGCTGCCGGCGGACATCAAGTCGTCGTAGGCCAGGACCTCGGCTCGGATAAACCCCTTCTGGAGGTCGCTGTGGATCGCGCCGGCGGCTGCCTGGGCCTCGGTATCGCGGCGGATGGTCCAGGCGCGGACTTCGTCTTCCCCCACGGTGAAGAAGGAGATCAGGCCCAGCAGATCGTAGGAGCGGGCAATGACCCGATCCATGGCCGAAGTGGTGATGCCGAACTCATCGAGGAAGGCGGCCGCCTCGGCCGGTTCCATCTGAGAGAGTTCCTGTTCCAGCTTGCCGCGGACGGCCAGTGCGTTTTCCGCCGGCAGCCAGCCGGGAGGCTGATCGTCCTCTTCTGCGCAATTGGCCAGCACCAGCATCGGCTTGGCCGACAGGAACGCGTACCCTCTCAAGGAATGTGCCGCGGCCAATTGGGGATCGTCACGCAACGGCGTTTCGTCGCTGAGCATGGCATGGCATCTTTCCAGCAGACCGATCTCCTCCGGAGCCGGTTTCTTGCCGCGTTTCTGGTCCAGGGCCAAACGCTCCAGGCGCTTTTCGGTAACCACCAGGTCGGCGAAGATCAATTCCTCGTCGATGGACCGCAGATCCGCCTGGGGTGTGGGGGCCTCTCCATAGCCGGTGAAGTTGCGCACCACATGGATGAGGGCGTCGCAATCCCGGGCCTGGGTCCAGACACTCTGTTCCCGGGCACTCTCCTTGACGTGTTCCGCCGGTGCCGGCAGCAGATACTCCACCTGGGCGTAAATGGTTTTCCGCGGCCGGTACATGTCCGAAAGAATGCCGACGCGTTCGTCCGGCACCGGAACCGTGCCGATGCGGCTCTCCCTGCGCTGATGACCTTCCATGGTGGTCTTGGTCAGGGCTTCGAAGATCGTCGTCTTGCCGGACTGGGGTTTGCCGATGATGCCGAGTTTCATGTTTGCGCTTCCTTTCGCGATTTCAGGCCCTCCATACCGTTGATCGAAAGCGAAGGCAAGGGAGAAGCCCGGATGGTTTTGACAAGCGGCCCGGCGCCGGATACAACTTAGCGCAATGACCATCGACCCCTCATCAGCCGACCTACGGAAAGACCCGGCAGCGGCCGGGTCCGATACCGAGCCCGAACAGTCGTTGCGGCGTGCCCGGCTGCGCTTCGATCTGCTGGCCGGGCAGGTTCCCCATCTATATTACGCCCTGGATCGGGAGGGAATGATCGAGGAGATCAATCCCGCCATCGAGGGCTTGGGCTACGACCGCCGGGCCTTGATCGGCCGTCCGTTTGCCGACCTGGTACACCCGGACGACCGCGGGAAGTTGATGGACTCCTTCGATCGCATGGTGCAGGGAGAAGTCGACTGTCGTCTGGCCCGGCAATACCGTATCGTCACTCCTTCACGGGAGGTGTGCTGGGTGGAGGATTGTTGCGCGGTATGGTTCGATCCCCGGGGGAACCTGCTGCTGCTGGCGGGCGTCTGCAACGATGTTTCCGCCAGTGTCCGCAAAAGCGGCGCCATGGGGGACGCCGAGAGGACGCTGGCGGGACAGATGCCCATCCGGGCGGTGGAGCTGATGCTTGCCAATGAGGAATTGCAAAGGGAGATCGATCAACGGCGTCAGATCGAACGGGACTTGCGCAAACGGGAAGCCGAGCTGGAATTGGATCTGGCCACCCTCCAGGAGGCCAATAAGGCGTTGAAGGTGCTCTTCAAGCGCCGGGAGGCGGACAAGCATATCTACGAGGACCGGGTCATGCACAATGTCAAGCAACTGCTTTTGCCCTACCTGGACAAACTCAAGGCCGTGGCGGAAGATGAGCGCCAGAAGGCTTACCTGAGCATATTGGAAACCAACCTCGAAGAAATCACATCGCCCTTTGCCCGCCGGTTGTCCGTGGAGTATTTCGATCTGACGCCGGCGGAATTCAAGGTGGCCAATTTCATCCGGCAAGGCAAGCGCACCCGGGATATCGCCTACCTGCTGGGGCTTTCCCTGAGAACCGTCGAAGCCTACCGGTTGAGCATCCGGCGCAAGATGCGTCTGCAGCACAAACGCGTCAACCTGCGGACATACCTGCAAAATCTCCGCTGAAAAACTCAGGTTGGGACCGGAAAAACGAAAGCTGGCTTATTTCCCCGCGACCTGCAGCAGGATGGAATTGAGCTGCCTGAATTGCTGGCCGAGCTCGATCAGTTTCCCCTCCATCAATACCGCCAGCACCGCCATGCGGTTTTCCGGGCTGCCGGCCTTCTCCAGCATGGCGTCGATTTCGGCCTGGTACGTCCTGAATTCGGGGTGGTCCTCCAGAAAGCGGGCCTTTTCGGCCAGGGCCTCGGCCAGGACCTGTTCCGGATTCCAGGAGGAGGATGATTTGCGATCGGCAACGTTGAGGTGTAATTTGCGGGCCATGGTGGAACTCCTTGCGTGCACGAATACGGCGCGATCGGGCCGTCTGCTAAATGAAGCCTGACATGTGCGGGATCGTTTTCCAGGGAAGATCCCGTCACCCGTCACCATACCATCTTCCAGGGAATTAATCCACTTTCGAGGAACGCTTCAGGTGGGCTCGTCGCCGCGGTTGGCGATCAGTACCGCCAGTATTTCGGCCAGCGCCCCGTCGGCGCTCCGATGGTCCAGCCGGCACGCGCCGGCCCCGCGATGGCCGCCGCCACCGTACGCCGCCAGCAGGCGGCCGACGTTGACCCGGCAATTGCGGTTGATGATGCTGTGGCCCACCTTCACCACGGTAATGCCGTTTTCATTGAAGAGTTTCAGGTTCACCACGGTTTCCGGAAAGAGGGAATAGACCAGGAACCGGTTTCCGTTGGGGGCCGGATGCACGTCGCGAAAATCGGTGATCGACACTTCGGCCTCCACCCGGGTATGTCGTTTCAGGTGCTGCTCGTAAGCCCGGTTTTCGGCGATTACCTGTCGGCAACGGCCGGCGACCTCCGGATCGGCCAGGACCTTTTCGATGGCGACGTCGCGCAGCAGTTGCACCAACCGGTCGCAGTAAGTCCGGCCGGCGTCGGGCTCGGCGGGGATGGACATGGAAAGGACGATGTAGGGATACCGCTCCGGGTGCTGGATCTCGTCCATCTCCAGTTGGGCGGCATCTATTTTGTCGGCCTGCCGGACCAGTTCCTCGAACCTGGAATCGATCTGCTCCTGGAAATATTCGTAGATCAACCCGGCGGCCGACGGCGCGATGCGATAGAGCCCGCGATAGCCGCATTGGGTCTCGTTGGACACGTGGTGGTCGAACCACAGGGCGCATTCGCCGTGCATGGGCAGGTTGGCGATGATGTCCTGCCCGGTGACCGGAATCCGGCCCTGCTGAATCTTGTTGGGCTGGACCCACAAAACCGGCAGATCGTCTCCCAAGGCCTCTTTCAAGAGCACCGCGCAGACAACGCCGTCGAAATCGGGTCGGGTAATGATACGTTTTTCCATATGCCGTCGTGCGCCAAGCGTTTCGATGCGGGATCGACCGGGGTGCGGCCGATGCTGGGCGACCATTGGACAGGGGTTTAAAATCCTTTAATAACAATTCCCCCGGACGATTGCAAATTCCAATCAGACAATTGACATTCGGTACTGCCATCCGCCATGATGGGCCAGGAGCCGACAATCGGGCGAATCCGGGAGACAGCGGAATGAGGAAGGCTGCCGATTCGAGCGGGAGGGGGTCGGATGAATCGTGCCCGGGTCATCCCACGCCGGAAAGGATAGAAAGCCGTTGCAAGCGAAGGAAAGATTACTGGCCGACCTGGTGGACATGGACTCTCCCGAAGCGGTACTGGATGAAGTACTGTTCATCATGACCCTGGTGGCGCCCCAGCTGGACCTGTCCAGGCTGACCAATGCCTTCAGTTTCGTCGTCAGCCTCTATCGCGGGCACTGGCCCGGTGAGCGGGCCTGCAACACCCATTTTCACGATCTCCGCCATATCACCGATACCTTCCTGGCCATGGCGCGACTCCTCCACGGGGCCATTCTCAACGGCCGGGTGATCGGTCCGCAACAGATCTTCACCGGTCTGGTGGCCGCCCTGGCCCACGACGCCGGCTATATCCAGGACTGCTCCGACGCCAAGGGTACCGGCGCCAAATACACGGATGTCCATGTCGACCGCAGCATGGCCTTCGTGGCCCAGTACGGCCGGCGTTTCGGCCTGACCACAGAGGAAATTCCCATCTGCCAACTCATGATCCATTGCACCGATCTGAAGGTCGATGTGGCCGAGGTGGACTTCCCCTCCCCCAAGGCCGGACTGCTGGCCAAGCTGCTGGCCTGTGCCGACCTCATCGGCCAGATGGCCGATCGCATCTACCTGGAAAAACTGTTCTATCTGTATCGGGAGTTCGAAGAAGGCCGCACCAGCCCTTACAAGGACGAGATGGACCTGTTGAGCCAGACCCTCGATTTCTTTCCGGCCATGGCCGAACGCATCCGGGATCAGCTGGACGCCTGCGACGAACTGGCCCTGGCCCATTTCAAAGTGCGTTGGGATATCGGCGAAAACCTCTACCAGGTGGCCATCCGGAGGCAGGAGCGCTACCTGCGTCACATCCTGAGCCATCCCGAAGTCGATCCCAGCCGTTTCCTGCGGCGCAAGAATCTCGTACGCCGGTATTTTCAATCCTGCCGGATCAAAGCGGCTTCCAAGGCCTGAGACAACCGGCACCGGTTCGCCGGCGGGGTCATGCCGGGGGAATGGAAGGCGCCCGTTTTTCCGTGATGGCACCCGACTCATCCAGGATGAAGATCAGAAAACCGCCCCGGGAAGCGTATCGCTCCAGGTCTTCGTAGAGGATGGCCTGGATTTCGAACTTTTTGCCCTTCTCCCTGGCCAGGTGCATCACGCTTTGCATGGCGTCTTCCCTCTGGCGGAATGTGGGGATGAAGGATATCCGGTTTTGGGGGTCGGTCTGGCCCACGATCTGTTCTTCACCGCCGGGATTCTGCACCAGGACGTAGACCCATGAAGTGGCCTCGGTCTTTTCGGTCATGCACGCCTCTCTTTGGGGTTGTGCGGATGGTCTCGCGGAATTGCCGGTCGTATTGTTTCCTGGTGGTTTTTAATCGAACACCGGCCGATGATCAATAGCGGAAGTCCATTGCATATTGGCGAGCTGAATCTTCGTAGCCGGCGAAGCGGGCAGGAGATCTGCACCCCACGCAATTTCGTTTAAGTGCGGCTAAGGGTGCGCTCCGGGCGGCCCGCAAACTCGCTTCGCTCAGACAGTGCGGGCCGCTTTCCTGCGCACACCCCAAGCCGCACTAAAACTCATTGCTGACGGGGCGCAGATCTCCTGCCCGCTTCGCCTCCTGCCTTACTGCATTCGATGGCCTGGTTTGTCGCGGCTGAGGGCTTGTGCGCCGGGCGGAGAGATCAAACGGGCTTGCGGGCCGATTCGGGCAGAGGGCACATGCGGTTCAGGGCGTTGCGCACCTTGGTGGTCAATGCCTGGGTCTGGAAGGGTTTCTGGATAAAATCGAGGCAGCCCTGGTTGAGCAGGGTCGAAATCCGACGGTTGACATTGAAACCGCTGGCCACGACGACGGCAACGTCGGGGTTGATCTTGACCAATTCGTAAAATACCTGGTCGCCGCTGAGGTCGGGCAGGATGATATCCAGCAGGACCAGATGAATCTCGTCCTTGTGTTCGGCATAGATCGACACGGCCTCGGTGCCGTCGCTGGCCATCAGCACCCGGTATCCGAAGTGTTCGAGGATATCGCGTCCGGCCGCGGCGGCGGTTTCGTCATCATCCACCATCAAGATGGTCTCCGATCCGCGGGGGGTGGATGTCGTTACCGTTTCGGCCGACAATTCATCCGCGATGGCCGGCAGGTAGATATTGAAGGTGGTGCCGTGTCCTTTTTCGCTGTACACATTGATGATGCCTTTGTGGCTCCGGATGATGCCGTATGCCGCCGCCAGGCCCAAGCCTTCGAAACGCAGGGGCTGGTAGGGCGTGAAAAAGGGTTCGAAAATCCGGCTGCGGGCGTCTTCGTTCAACCCCACCCCCGAATCGGTGACGGATATCTTGACGTACGGTCCGGTATCGTTGCCGTGGGGCTGGGTGTAGCCGGGATCAAGGACCACATTTTCCGAATGAATGTAAAGATCACCGCCGTCGGGCATGGCTTCGGCCGCATGCATGTAGAGGCTCAACAGCACCTGGCCGATCTGGACCCGGTCCACCCGCGTGGAGTATAGACGTCTCTCGTAGATCTCATGCATCTGCAGATTGGGATTGGACCGTGCAAACATGCGCGAAGTGCTCTTGAGGACATTGTTCAGGTTCGTGGGCATGACCACGTATTTGCCGATTTTGGCAAAACTGAGGATTTCCCTGGCCAGGCGTCCTCCCTTTTCGGTGGACTGCAGGATCCGGCCAAGGTGTTTGTGCAGCGGATCCGTGGGCTTCAGGTTCATGCGCATGATCGAAAGGTTGCCCTGGATGGCCATGAGCACATTGTTGAATCCATGGGCCAAACCGCCGGCCAGGGTACCCAGGGCCTCCATTTTCTGGATCTGCTGCAGCTGACTCTGGCGCCGCTTTTCATCGGCCGTCGCCTTGACGCGGTCGGAGATATCGCGAACGACGCCGCGAAATCCCTTGGCCTCGCCCTGGGGATCGACGATGAGACTGGCGGCGAATTCCACCGTCAGGGTATGCCCGTCCCGGTGATGGATTTCGTACTGGGCGGTCTGGGCGTCGCGGCCGGTTCGGTAAATCCGGCCGAAGACCACACGTAGCGCCCGTGCCGTGCGCGGGGGGCAGACGGTCTGAAACGAACGGTTGAGCAGCTGTTCGCGGACATGACCCGTGATGTCCAGCAGGGCCCGGTTGAGGAAGGTGATGCGGCCCTGCAGATCGCATTCGAAATAGCCTTCGTGGATGTTCTCGATGATCTTGCGATGTCTCGCCTCGCTTTGGGAGAGATTGATTTCCGTCAGCTTGCGCTGATGGATATCGATGAGCAGTCCCTTATATCCCTCTGTATCCCGAAGATTCACCATGGGGACCAGGTTGGCCCACACCCAGCGGAAATGACCGCCGCGGGAACGCAGCCGGATTTCAATGGTCTGGCCGTTCTCGTGGTCGGTGGCCTGGCACAATTGTTGGAATCCGTCGCGGTCATCGGGATGGATCAGCGAGAGAAAGGACCTGCCGATCAACCGGCTCGACCGGTGGCGGGAGATTGTCTGGATGTTCCGCGTGATGTGGGTGATGCGCAAGTCGGCGTCGATGGTGAACAGGATGGCCTGGATCGTTTCGATCAGGCGGGCGTAGACGCTGTCGCGCTCGATCTTCTGCCGCAGCTGCAGGTTGGCCCTCTCCAGGAACTCGATCTTGATCTGCTGGACTTTCAACCGGGCTTCCAACGCTTCAATGCGCTGGACGAGGCCGGTCCCCGCCGCGTTTTCTGCTATACCGGTTTCCTCTGTCATGAGCCGGTGCCCCTAAAAGCCCAGGTCCTCATTGATCAGGACCACCTTGATCCGTTTGGGCGGAAAAGATTTTTCAGTGATCGCCCAGTGGTTGCAGATGCGTTCGGGCGAGTCGCAATCGTGGCACCGGCCTGTTTTGGCGCAGGGAGTCTTCTTGTCCAGCCGCATGACATTGGTCGGGGCGGCATACCCTTTCACCCGATCGATGGCCTCCCCGAGGTCCGGGACGATCTTGTTGCGGCCCACCAGCACGATCACCCATCGGGGGCCGAAGGCCAAGGCCGCCACCCGGTTGCCGATCATATCCAGGTTCACCAGATGGCCGTGCTCGGTGACGGCGTTGGTGCCGGCGATAAACAGGTCGGCCAGGAGGGCCTGCCGCCGGCTTTCCAACAGCTCCTCCGCGGATTTGTTCTTGTCGTAGGTGTCGATGATTTCCAGGTCGGTGCGCGATTTGAGTGCATCGTAGAGACCGGTGGCCACATAGGTCATGGACCCTCCCCAGGCGAGGCTCCTGGGGTTGCAGCCCGGTATCAGGACGTCGAGGGTAAGGGCCTTGGCGGCCTGGCGGTCCGGTACCACATGGGTCTCGAAATTATTGCCTTCCAGGCTCTTCTTGAGGCGGTCGAGCCGCAATTGCCAGAAGTGATCCACGGGTTTGTCCATATCTGGGTGGTCCTCCAAGAAATTGTATGGTTAGTCGAGCGATGAGACAGGTTCAAAGCGCGAGCAAGAATAATGGAGGGAGAGGCATCTGTACTGTCTCCATTTATAATGAATACAGCCATTGGTGTCAACGCCGAGCCCTATTCCGGCAAACATTCCGGGGGGACCCGGCGCTCCGGATGGCCCGATTTCCATTGCGGCCGACAGCGGGACCGTGGGAATCGAACGATTCGTCCTTGCATTGGGATCCGACAGTATAATATTGGCTTTACTTTACAACAAACTTGATTGTATTTACGAGCCGTTTTTACGAATCCATGCTTCAAGGAGTTGGTATGGCCGATGAATTTTCGATCCCGGAGGAGTATGCGTTGACATTCCGGCGTTTTCTCCCTTATCTGGCGGCCCCCTTGCAGAATCGTCCGGAAGTGCATGCCGCCTTGCTGCTTTATTTGAAAGTGGGCGGTGAAAAGCTGGTGCGCGCGGCCATCGATGCCTTCAACGTCCGACACCGTCTCGAAGCCGTCGAACTGATGAGACTGTTGCGCGAAGAGTCGATGAACGACGACCTGGAGGACGGGGAGGATGACGACGACGATGGGCTCGATGAGGACGAGGACGACGACAACGAGAGTGACGATGCATCCGCTGCCGAAAGGGACTGACGGGAGGCAGCGGCCCGCCGGAAAGTAAGGCGGCAGGCCCGACTGCCGTCCTCCCAGCATGCCCGTATGCCTGAAATCGACCCCGCCATGCAGCCCCTTTTTGCGCGCCTCGCGCCGGATACCGCCCGATCGTACGGTCTGGTGTTGATGGCCGAGGACATCCCCCACCTGATGTCCCGGCGCGCCGGTTTCTGGTCCATTGCGGTGGCCCCCTCCGACCGCGGCCGGGCCGTGGAAGCCATCGGGCTTTTCCTCAGCGAAAACCGTGCCCCCGATCCGGGACCGCCGCCCCGGCCGGCAACCAGCCGGACCTATTCCGCCCTCTATATCGCCGTTATTCTGGGCCTGATCCATTTCAGCGTGATTCCGGGCCATGAGCGGCAGGTCTTCGTGGATACATTCGGCGCGGATGCCGCCCGCATACTGGCCGGAGAAATTTACCGCTGTGTCACGGCCTTGTTATACCATGCCGACGGGGCCCATTTGGCCGGCAACCTGGCGGCGCTGGCCGTATTCGGCACCGCCGTCGCCTCACTCTGCGGCTGGGGATCGGGCTGGCTGATGATCCTGGCCGGCGGTGTCGCGGGCAACTGGGTGAACGCCTTCTGGTATCGCCAGGGCCACGTCTCCATCGGAGCGTCCACGGCGATCTTCGCCGCGGTGGGCATCTGCGCCGCCTTGAGTTTCTGGATCCATTGGCGCAGCCGGCCGCGCTCCCCCCGCATGTGGCTGCCCCTGGCCGGCGGCATGGCGCTGTTGGCCTTCATGGGAACTTCGGCCCAAAGCGACCTGATGGCCCATCTGTGGGGATTTTTATGGGGTGTGCTGTTGGGGATCGGATACGGCAAGTGGTGTGCGCGAACGCCGTCCCGGCCGATCCAGCTGGTCGCCGCCGGCGGTGCCGCCGCCGTCGTGGCGGCTTGCTGGATGTGGGGGCTGTATCACAGCGGGTAGGGGGTCAGGCTCTCGAATCCGGTCTTGGTCACCAGCAGGGTCTGCTCGAATTGGGCGGACAGGGAACGGTCCTTGGTGACGGCCGTCCATTTGTCGTCCAGGATGATCAGCTCATGGCCGCCCTGGTTGATCATCGGCTCGATGGTAAAGACCATGCCCGGCACCAGTTGCACGCCTTCGCCGGGATGGCCGAAGTGGGGCACCTGGGGGGGCTCGTGGAACTCCAGGCCGATCCCGTGGCCTACGAATTCCCTGACCACGGAGCAGCCCATGCCCTCGGCATAGCCTTGGATGGCCCAGCCGATATCGCCCAGGGTTTTGCCCGGTTTCACCATTTCGCGGCCCTGTCTCAGGCTTTCCCGGGCCACGTCCACGATCCTGCGCGCATCCGGGCTCGGCGTGCCCACGAAATAAGTCTTGTTGGCATCGGCATAGTAGCCGTTGAGGATCGTGGTGACATCCACGTTGACGATATCGCCGTCCATGAGTTTGCGGGGCCCCGGTATCCCGTGGCAGATCACTTCGTTCACCGAGACACATACGCTTTTGGGAAAACCCCGGTAGTTGAGCGGCGCCGGAGTGGCGTTGTGCTTCAGGGTGAATTCGTGCACCAGGGTGTTGATTTCATCGGTGGTCATCCCCGGCCGGAGCCGGGATTCCACCAGATCGAGGGTGCGGACCACCAGATCGCCGGCCCGGCGGATACCGGCCACATCGTCCGGCGACTTGATAAGGATCTTGGGCCTGTGCGGGTGACGTCCGGTTTCCCCGCCATTGGCGCCGCAGCACTTCTTATATTTCTTGTCGCTGCCGCAGGGGCAGGGGTCGTTGCGGCCGATCTTGGCGTTTCGCTTGAGCTGGTTCACCCGGGTACTTGCCTTTCATCCTTCGGATATTGCAGATTAAAAAGAAAGTGTTATAGCCGTTCACCTATAGATGATTGGTCGGGTGCTGTCAATCCGCATCCCCCGGGGCCGGCAGGCGGCCTTCCTTTTTCCACCGGTGGTTTCGGTTTGCGCCGGATATGAAGTTCGGGTATGAAAGGGGCATCCCGTATGGTGTGCGCCCGAGAGCCCGGGCGAATCACCCCCCCCCCCAAGGAGGTCGATGGTTCATGAGCCCTGAAAAGAGCGAAGCGGAGCTGGAATGGGAACGGCGGTTGCTGTGCAGTGACGAAGCCTGTATCGGCACCATCGGGCCGGACGGCAGATGCAAAGAGTGCGGCAAGCCTTACGAGGGCAGCCTGCCCCAAGGTATCGACCAGCCCATCGATGCGGAGGCCGCGGAAGATCCGGACCGGAACGCGGACAACGCATGGGTGGAAGATACCGGACGGTTCGATGGGGAGGAGGCCGAAGAGGAAGCAGACGCCGTGGGCGACGACGAGTGGTCCCGGCGCGTCCTGTGCAGCGACGAGAGCTGCATCGGCGTCATCGGACCGGACGGCCGGTGCAAGGAGTGCGGCAAACCCTACGAAGGGTAAACCTACCGGTAGTCGGCGTAGTGCACCCCGTATTTACTGGCCTTGTAGGAAAACTTGCGCACCGTGGTCTTGAGCACCTGGGAGGCCAGGGTAATGTTGCCACGGGTGTTTTTCAAGGCGTCGATGATCATCTCCTTTTCCAGATTGGCCACCGCGTCTTCCAGGGCCAGTTGCGGCAGGGTGTCCGATTCGGTGCCGGTCTGGAGCGTGGGCGGCAGATGGTAGCTGTGGATTACGCCGCCGTCGCACAGCAGGACGGCCCGTTCGATGCAGTTTTCCAGTTCGCGCACGTTTCCCGGCCAGTGGTAGACCATGAGCATGTCGATGGCCGGAGTGGAAAAGCGCATGATCTTCTTGTCGTTTTCCTTGGTATACTTCTCCAGAAAAAAGTCGGCCAGCAGCAGGATATCGGTCTTGCGCTCCCGCAGGGGCGGCATGTAGATGGGAAAGACATTCAGGCGGTAGTAGAGATCGCCCCGGAAGGTGCCGTCATCCACGGCGTCCTCCAGGTTCTTGTTGGTGGCGGCGATGATCCGCACGTCGGCCTTCAGGGTCTTCTGGCCGCCCACCCGTTCGAACTCCTTTTCCTGCAGGACGCGCAGGAGGTTGGCCTGGACATCCAGGCCGATGGAGCCGATTTCGTCCAGGAAGATGGTGCCTTTGTGGGCCAGTTCGAATTTGCCCGGCTTTTGCTTGATGGCGCCGGTAAAGGCGCCCTTCTCGTGGCCGAACAATTCGCTTTCGATGAGGTTGGCCGGAATGGCGGCGCAGTTGACCTTCACGAAAGGCGACCCCGCCCGCAGGCTGTTGTAATGGACCGAGTTGGCCACCAGTTCCTTGCCGGTGCCGCTCTCGCCGCGCACCAGCACCGTGGCGTTGCTTTTGCAGACCTGGGAGACCATCTGGTAGACTTCGCGCATCTTGTTGCTGTTGCCCACGATGTTGTTGATGCGGTACTTGTTCTCCAGTTCACGGCGCAACCGCTTGTTCTCGTCCCGCAACTGCTCCTTTTCGCGGCGGATGATTTCCAGGTTGATTACATGCTGGGCGATCATCGTGGCCACCACCGCGAGGATCTTCTGTCCTTCCTTGAGCGCGTACCCTTTTTCGTAGGTCCGGTCCACGCTCAGGGCGCCGATCACCTGCTTGCCCTTCTTGATGGGCACGCAGATAAAGGAGATCTCGCTGGATCCCTTCCGTTTCCGCCGTGTGGCCGTTCGGTCGAGAAACAGGGGTTCGTCGCCGATCTTGGGAATGATCTTGGCCTTGCCCGACTGGATCACCTGGCCGGTGATGCCTTCGCCCAGTTTGTATTTGACCCGTTCGATGGTGCTGGGCGACAGGCTGTGGGCCACTTCGATGCTGATCTCATTGCGCAGGGGGTTGAGGATCGACACCGTGCCGCGGTCCATCTTCAAGGTGCTGGACAGGATATCCAG
Source organism: Desulfobacteraceae bacterium (assembly GCA_050288425.1). GTDB lineage: Bacteria > Desulfobacterota > Desulfobacteria > Desulfobacterales > Desulfosarcinaceae > JARRKU01. The sequence continues at coordinate 16,502 of JBNKDU010000011.1, forward strand.
GACTTTATATAGAGATCGCTTGAGATTCAGGTTTTCGCTGAGTGCCTTGCTGATTTCATAAAAGAGGGTGACTTCTTCGATGCGATTCATTTTCATATCAATCGTCCGCTGAGTTGAGGTGGCGAATAACAAAAATGGCCTTGAACCCGGCAATATAACAAATATGTAACAAATGGCAAGCCCTATTATCATCCATATCGATATGGATGCCTTTTTCGCCTCGGTGGAGCAGCTGGACGATCCCGGGTTGCGCGGTCGATGCGTCATCGTGGGCGGGGATTCCCGGCGCGGGGTGGTTGCGGCGGCCAGCTACGAGGCGCGCAAATACGGCATCCATTCGGCCATGCCCATCTTCCAGGCCCGCGAGCGCTGCCGCGATCTGGTCATCGTACCGCCGCGGCGCAAGCGCTATGTCCAGCTTTCCAGACGCATCATGGAGGTCCTGCGGACCTATTCGCCCCTGGTGGAACCCATCTCCATCGACGAAGCCTTCGTGGATATCACCGGCTGCGGCCGGCTCTACGGCACCCCCCGGCAGACCGCCTTGGCCATCAAGGCCGCCATCCATTCCGCCACCGGCCTGACCTGCAGCATCGGCATGGCGCCCAACAAGTTCCTGGCCAAGATCGCATCGGACATGGACAAGCCCGACGGCCTCACCGTCTTCGAGCCCGAAGAGCTGGCCGCCGTCATCGAATCCCTGCCCATCGGCAAGGTATCCGGGGTGGGGCGGCAGGCGCAGCGGCAATTGGCCGCCCTGGGGATCAAGACCCTGGGCCAGGTCCGGCGATGCGAGGAACGGCTCCTGGTGGCCAAGCTGGGCAAGTTCGGCCGGCGGCTGCTGCAGTTGGCCCACGGTCGGGACGATTCGCCCGTTACCCCCCACAGCGAAACCAAATCCATCAGCACCGAAACCACCCTGGAGGAAGACACCCTGGACCGCGCCTTTCTCGCCGGTCAGTTGCTTTCCCAGTCCCAATCGGTGGCGGCGGAGATGCGGCGCAAGAAGTTCCGGGCCCGCACCGTCGTGTTGAAACTCAAGACCGCCGACTTCAAGATCCACAGTCGCAGCAAGACCCTGGCGCAGCCTGTGCAGGCGGCCGACGCCATCTACCAGGTGGCCCTGGACCAGCTCCGGAAATTCGCCCTGACCCTGCCGGTGCGTCTGGTGGGGGTGGGCGTGACGGGGTTGCAGCCGGCCGATATGCCGGTGCAGGCGTCGCTCTTCGAAGAACCCGGAGCGCAACAGGATCGCCGCTGGGAAAAAGTCGACCGGGCCGTGGACGAGGTGACCCGGCGATTCGGCGCCCGGGCGGTCACCCGGGGGGCCATGACGCGCGACGATTCGAAAACCTAGCGGTTTCGCTGCCGGCGACCGCGGCATTCGGAAAAGCGACCCCAAGCGCCATCGATGGCCTTCTATCCGTGAAATCGCCTATTCCGCGGCGATCAACGGTCCATATAACGGGTCGGCGGCCAGGACGGCCATGATTCGGTGAACCAGCCGATCCGGCGTCTGATCGGCGCATTGAACCGTCAGGTGGGCATATTTCGAGTACAGGGGGCGCCGCTGGGCGTAAAGCTGTTCCAGGGTCTGGCCGGGCATCAGCACCACCCCCCTCCGGACCAGGTTTCCCAGCCGTTGGGCCAGGCAAGGCAGCTCGATGTCCAGAAACAGGATACAGCCGAGTCTCTCCAGGTGGGCCATGGCGGCCTCATCATAGACGGCGCTGCCCCCGGTGGCGATGACCGTGCGGCGGGGGGTGAGCCGCCGGATATAGCCGGCCTCGATCCCGCAGAAGGCCTCGATTCCCCGGTCGTGGATGATTTGCCGCAGGCTGGCCTGCTCGCCGGATTGAATCAGCAGGTCAATGTCCACGAAGTCATAACGGATATGCTTGGCCAGGAGCACTCCCAGGGTGCTCTTGCCGACACCGGGCATGCCGATGAGGGTGATGTTGGCGGGTGGGGGAACGGTTGTCCGGGGCATGGTCGGGCCTCCGTGGTGCGATTTCCTGCGCGTCGACGGATTTGATTGAGACATATAGCATTGAATATCAAATCCTTAAAGGATTAAAAGGCCCCGGCGCCGCCCCAGGCCAGCCGGGCAAGTTCCTTGACCCGACCCCGATTCCTGCCGTAAGGGTGGAGCCTATGCAGATACGCCCACGTGCACGAGAAGGATGTGGCCCATGAAGATCCTCCTCATCTATCCCTATTTCATCGAGCCGCGCATCCATGTCGAAGAGGTGGCTGCGGTGCCCATGGGGCTCTACTATGTCGGCGCCATGCTCAAGGCCCACGGCCATGACGTGGAGATCCTCAACTGGCACGCCGCCGGGGATGCCCAAGACCAGATCCGGCGGGTGCTCGAGGCCAGGCGGCCCGATGTCATCGGCTTTTCCATCGTGCATGCCAACCGCTGGGGGGCCATCGACATCGCCCGGTTGGCCAAGGCGGTGGATCCCGGCGTCACGGTGGTGTTCGGCGGCATCGGCGCCACCTTCCTGTGGCGGCACCTGCTCACCCATTTCGAGGAAATCGACTACGTCGTGCTGGGGGAAGGAGAGTACACCTTTCTCCACCTGCTGCGGGTCCTGGACGGAGGCGGCGGCCCAGCCGCCGCGGCGGAGATACCGGGCCTGGCCTTGCGCCGCGACGGCCGGATCATCCAGACCCCGGCGGCGGCACCCATCGAAAATCTGGACGATCTGCCGCCACCGGCGCGCTACTTCGACTTCCGGCACCTCGCGCTCACCCGCGGCTGTCCCGGTCGCTGCACCTTCTGCGGGTCGCCCCGCTTCTGGGGGCGCCGGGTTCGCGCCCACTCGACCGGCTACTTCGTGGACCAGATCGCCCTGTTGGTCCAGCGGGGCATCACTTCCTTCTTCGTCTCCGACGACACCTTCACCCTGGACCCCCGGCGGGTCATCGAGGTGTGCCGCAAGATCGTGGACCGCGGCCTCTCCATCACCTGGCAGGCCATTTCCAAGGTGAGCGCGGTCACCCCCGAAATGCTCGCATGGATGCGCAAAGCCGGCTGCGTCCAGATCAGCTTCGGCGTCGAGAGCGGTTCCCCGGAGATCCGGCGGCTGTTCTGCAAGGACATCCGCCAAGCGCAGATCGAGCGTGCCTTCTCCCTGTGCGTGG
>JBNKDU010000012.1:0-22335 GCA_050288425.1 Desulfobacteraceae bacterium
CGGCCTTGCCGCGCAGCCCGTTGTGCTTGGTGATCGCTGCCGTTAACGTCGTCTTGCCATGGTCGATATGACCAATCGTGCCTACGTTCACATGCGGCTTGGTCCTCTCAAATTTTGCCTTTGCCATCTCGTCCTCCCATAATGAGTCAAGATAATTGAATCAAAAGATATTGGGTCGCGCCTCAAGTTTGCCGGCAGGTACGATATACCGCCTTAGCTAAAGGTCGATCTAAAAAAATGGAGCCCACGATCGGAATTGAACCGATGGACCTCTTCCTTACCAAGGAAGCGCTCTACCGACTGAGCTACGTGGGCACAATATTCGTTTTCAGATTTGCTCTGCTCGAAGGCCATGCGGTGCACAGAACAAATGGTGGAGCGGGAGACGAGGCTCGAACTCGCGACATTCAGCTTGGAAGGCTGAAGCTCTACCAACTGAGCTACTCCCGCAATACCTACCATAATGGTAAACCATTCTGAAGCCCCGCATCTGCACATATCAATGCTGATCGGCTGGAAAGAAGACCAGGGAGGAGCAGTGACAATGCTGGAAGCCATGTAGTCAAAAACGACCCCGAAAACGGATATCTCCTACATTAACTTATTCTATGCGAATGGTGGTGGGGGGAGGATTCGAACCTCCGAAGGCTTCGCCGACAGATTTACAGTCTGTTCCCTTTGGCCGCTCGGGAACCCCACCATGGGTTTCCTCTGGAGCCAGCGGAGGGACTCGAACCCCCGACCCACTGATTACAAATCAGTAGCTCTACCAGCTGAGCTACGCTGGCCGAAGCTCCATAAGCCATTTAGTATATTAAAGATCTAATTCCAGAGCGCAGGCACACACCTGCCCCTGTAAAAAGCAAGTCAATATCCATATGAGTCCAAAAACACAAACGCTAAATATTCCGGATATTATCAATTCCACCAGATTAAATCAATTTATTTTAAAAATATTTCCACGTACTCCCTATATCGAAGTATTATGCTGATTATTGAATCGGGCGATTCGTGCCGTCAGGAATCGTGTCGGTTCCATGTTGCCGGACGGAGTCCGGGAAAAGTCCGCCGGCCGCCTTTTTACGATTTCCGGCGCTCCATCGGAAAATCCCTGTAGATAATTTCAAAACACCCGATACAACTATCTAACAGAAATATATATGAAGCGATAATAACTTGACAGAACCTTTAATTATGGGCTAATCGTCCATCAGTAGCCCGGCGGTCTTTGCCTTACAAACAGCTGGGGTCCTTGAATCGGTATTCAAGACGGCCCCGGACATACGTTCTTCAGGTATCATTTTGAAATCCAAAAGATCAATCACAATCCTGGTGACCCTCCTCGGCCTGCTGACCGGTTGCAGCCATTTTCAATCCACGAATAAGATCCCGGAAGCCGGCGAACCGTTTGCCCAACAGCAGGTACCCCGACTCGACGATACGGACGACGTTTCGGTGGGCGAGTATCCCCAGCAGGATCGGCAAACCCTGGACGCTCCCCTGGCGCCGGAAGATCCATCCCAGGATTCTGCGGCCGCTGTCTCCTCCAAGGACTGCTCTCCCCAGTCCAAAGAGGAACAATCCCTGCTCGATGAGGCGCTGGGGAATTGTGAAGTCGCCCAGAACTTCTGGCAGAAAGGCGAATTGGACCAGGCCCTGGACACCCTGGACAAGGCCTACGCGCTCATCCTCGAAGTGGATACCCTGCAGAACGACAAATTGATCCAGCAAAAAGAGGACCTGCGATTTCTCATTTCCAAGCGCATCCTGGAAATCTACGCCTCCCGCAACATCGTGGTCAATGGTCTGCACGATGAGATTCCGCTGGAGATGAACAGCCATGTGGAAAAGGAACTCAAACGATTTACCGGGTTCGAGAAGAGCTATTTCGCCGAGTCCTACCACCGCTCCGGACTGTATCGGGCCTACATTCTGCAGGCCCTGCGCAAGGCCGGTCTTCCCGAAGAGCTCTCCTGGCTGCCGCTCATCGAAAGCGGCTTCAAGGTCAAGGCCCTGTCCCGGGCACGTGCCCTGGGATTGTGGCAGTTCATCACCTCCACCGGTTACAAATTCGGGCTGAAGCGCAGCCGATATATCGACGAGCGAATCGATTTCATCAAGGCAACCGATGCGGCCATCGCCTATCTCAAGGAACTCCACAGCATATTCGGCGACTGGGCGACGGTGCTGGCCGCCTACAATTGCGGCGAAGGCCGCGTACTGAAAGTCATCCGAACCCAAAAAGTCAACTACCTGGATAATTTCTGGGACCTCTATCAGCGGCTGCCCCTTGAAACCGCGCGTTACGTGCCCCGTTTTTACGCCACCCTGCACATCATCAAAAACCCGCAAAAATACGGCTTCGAAAACCTGACCACCGCGGACCCGTTGCAGTTCGACACCCTGGAAATCAATCGGCAGGTTCACCTGAAGGATGTCGCCGAATCGCTGGATACCGATCTGAATACGCTCAAGGCCCTCAATCCGGAACTGCGCTACAATATCGTACCTCCGGATACCTATGCCTTGCGGGTTCCGCCGGGGAAAAAAGAGAGCCTGTCGGCCGCCGTGGACACCATTCCCGTGAGCCGGCTGCCCCAGCCATCCTTTGTATGGCATCGCGTCCGTTCCGGACAGACCCTGTCCACCATCGCGCGACATTACCACACCAGCGTCCGCGCCATCATGCGGGCCAACAACCTGCGCAGTTCCCATATGATTCGGGCCGGCAATCGACTCCGGATCCCCGAGCGCGGATATACGGTCGCACAAACACAGCCGGAGACACCCGCCGCCATCCCCTCTTCGGGAACCCATCGTGTACGCAAGGGCGACTCGCTCTGGATCATCGCCAAGCGATATGGCACCACCGTCCAAAAGATCCGTTCCCTGAACGGCCTGACCTCGAACCGCCTGTACATCGGACAGGGGCTCAAGATCCCCGACTTCAAACCGGGACCGCTTCCCGATACCAGCCAGTTGGAAACCTACTTCGTTCAAAGCGGCGACAGCCCCTACACCATCGCCCACAAGCATCAAATGCAGTTGGAGCAGCTCCTGCGCATCAACCGCTTGACCCCCGGGAGCAAGATCTTTCCAGGCCAGAAGCTGTTCATCGAATAATATCCATAGCGCACAGCCCATCCGGTCCGCCTGCACCGCCGGGCGGACCGGATTTTTTCATCATGGACAGGGATAGAGGTTTGCGCTAAGGAAGGCCCATTGATACGAATGCCGGCCGATTCCACGGAAGTCCGCGGCCCAAAGTCTCACCCACCCAAGGCCCCCGTAGCTCAGGGGATAGAGCATCGGATTCCTAATCCGTGCGCCGCAGGTTCGAATCCTGCCGGGGGCACCACCAAAATAAACGAGAGTTCCCTGCCCGGCCGGCGGAGGGTATCGGTCAGCATAGCCAGACCGAGACTGATGGAAGGCGCCGGTTCGGTTGCCGTGATCGCTTCATGTCGTGGGATTTCATTCAAACGGTCTGCTGGTCCATTGCCTTGGTGGGGCCGGCCGCTGATGCCGAAGTGCAGCGTCCCATGCAGTCCCGATTGTCCGAGCCTGCGCTACGACATCAACCGCCAGTTCGAAGGCTAATAGGGATACCGGGAGAGGATATCGGTCATGGCGTCGTCCATGTCGGTGGTGTCCAAAGGACCCAAAGGGATCCCCAGGGCCGTCCGGCAGGCGGAGCAGAAGGTCGTCGAGGTCCGGTCCATGATGCATCGGGTATCCCCCGGCGGCATGTGAAGCCCCTTGCCGATGTCGTCTGCCGAGTCATAGTGGTGGGGCAGATGCATGACATGGCCGAATTCGTGATTGAAGATCGTTTCGTAGTATAGATAGACATTCCTGCCCGAGGCATAAGACGAGTTGGTCGCGATCCCCGCGATGAGGTTGGCATAGGATGTCCCGGCGTCGCCTTCCAAGAGGAAATTGAAATTGTAGCCTGCGTAAGCGCCCTCCGCCATTGTGGCAAGCGCGTCCATATGCTCCCCTTCATCGATCCAGGCGGGGTCATAGCCGATGGGCGCGGTTTCATATCGAAAACGGACGGTGATGGTATCGGGTCGCGTCGAGCTTGCCGCGAAGGTATTCAGATAGCGTGACCTGTTGGCAATCATCCACTCTTCCCATTCGTCGCTTTTTCCATACGTGGCCTTGTAGTCTGCAACCTGCGCATCGAATGCCGGCTCGTTCCCGGTGGCCCCGCCCCCATTGGATGTGCTGTCTCCGCCGCCGCAGGCCACGGCAAGGGTGAGAAAAAGGATCGGCAACAGGATGGTCCCTATTTTGGCAGCAGACGAATTGATCATAAAAGATTCCCCCATGAAAGAATGGCCACTCCTCATTCCAAAACCGGTGCGGAGGAAGGGTTTGCAATAAATAATCTAACATAATTACAGAAAGTTAACTTCATTAACCTTCGACTGTCCCATGGAGTCTGGTTCGTCTTTCGATATCGGCACATTTCGGTAGGACTTTACCGCAGTATTAATGAAGGTGATTGAAACTACAGGTGAAATTTGGATCTGCTGGAGACGGGCGCGCCAGGATGGGTAAATGATGAATGGACCGCAGGATGGATAAAATGAAAATTCCCCGCGGACGGATCCCCTTTTCCGTCCGCGGGGTGCGCGAGCGAGCGACTAATCAGGATCACACAACCAGGGTATGATCGTACAGGTACCTCTGAACATGCCGCCGTTGCCCCCCTTGTCGACGGTCAGCAGATGGTCGATGGATGCCCTGTCCGCATCGACGGTCCCTCCCCCGAAGGACGTCCACTGCGGTGCGGCGCCATCGGCCACGGTGGCGAAAGGCTCCTGCGCAACAGCAGGTGACAACGTCACGATAAGCAACCCGGTAATCATCAGGGCGATTGCGCCCATACGACGAACTCGATTCAAGGAAAAACGATTTATGTTTTGAAAGGTTTTCATGATAGCCCCCTTTGCCTTTTGTTCTGACGAGTTGGTGATTTCTGCCTCGTCTTTAATTGGGAATTTAATCCCAAATTTGGACATGTCAAGCTAGATGGCAATTTTTTTTGATTCCCCGGACAAGTTGACCGGTCATCCATTCAGAAGGTGTAGCCGATGGAAAAATGAAACTGACCGGAATCTTCGCCAGGCAGGGGGTCGAGTTTTCGACCGTAATACAGGCTGATGGGACCGATGGGAGTGATGTAGCTCACGCCCAACCCGGCGGACCAGCGCCAGTCATCTTCACCGGCATCCACCAATGCCGACTGGACGCTGCCCCCATCCACGAAAGCGGTGATCTCGAAATTACGGCCCACATCGTAGCGGGCCTCGATGCTTCCGGAGAGGGCCACCCGTCCGCCGATGGGATCGTTTTCCGCATCGAAGCGCAGCAGGTTTTCGCCGAAGCCGCGCACATCCGTTGTGCCTCCAAGGAAGAAGAGCTGGTCTTCGGGCACCCGGCGGTCCTCGCTGTCGCTGATCAGATAGCCGGCCCGGGCCATGGCGGCCAGGGTCAAACGGGACCACGGCGAACGGTAATGACGCAAATCTACCTGATACTTGCGAAAATCGTCAAGGTCGTTCTCCAGGCCGCGGGAAATATCCATGGTGGCCCGGGCATACCACCCGCTGCGCGGACGGGTGAATGAATCCCGGCTGTCATACCAGATGGTGGGGGTGGTCACCAGGATTCTGCGCGGTTCCAGGGTATCGGGGTCCACGTCGGTGGAGGCGTCGCCTTCCCGCAAAAACTGGTCGCGGTCTTCATAGCGCCAGGCCAGTCCGGCGACGATGAAACGGCTCATGCGGCGGGTGAGGTTGAGGCTGCCGCCATAGGTATCCACTCCGAAATCCTGGTTGAATTCTTCCTGCCGCTGGAGAAACAGCCCCAGGTCGGCCCGGATCTTGGTTCCGAAGATTCCCGGGGCGGTCATCCCGGTTTCCAGGCGGTGACCGATGCCGCTGACCTCCCCTCCCAGCCAGATGTGCCGGTTGGCGCCCCGAAAATTGCGATCGCCGACCTTGGCGCGCAGAAAGGGCCCCTGGGCGGTTTCAAATCCGGCACCGGCCTCGAAATAGTCGGGCTTCTTCTCCACCACCTCCACCAGCAGGGGCACCCGGGACGCCTTTTCCTTGAGCCCGATGGTGCGGACCTGGACCGATTCGAACAGGTTGGTCTCATACAGGTTGCGCTGGACGGCCGTCACCTTGGCCAGGTCAAAGGGCGTACCCGGTGTCAGCCCGGCTTCGCGCATCAGGAGACCGGCCCGGGTCCGGAAATTGCCGGTGAAGAAGATCGGACCGACCTGGACGAAGTTGCCGGCGGACACCTGGAACTCGATGTCGGCCGAGGCGCGATCCGCGGACTCGTCGATCCGGGAATCGACATGAACATGCGGATAGCCCATCACGGCGATCCGGTTGGCCAGCCGGTTCCGGGCCCGGCGGATCACTTGGGGATCGAAGGGGGTGTCGGTTTCCAGTCCGATGTCCGCGAGCAGTTTGTCCGCGGCAATGGGGGGATCACCCGTAAGGACGATCCTGCCCACACGGGTCGTGACCCCCTCCTCGATGGCGATGGTCACGTCCACCCGATGGTTCTTGTCTACGGCCACCTGTTCGCCGATGCGGGCATTCAGATATCCGCGCTGTCGATACAGCTCCTGGATGGCCGCGAGATCCTCCTGGAGCACCTCGGCCACGTAGGCGCCTCCGCCCAGGGCACCCGGCCTGCGGGTCAGCAATTGTTCCCGGATGGTTTCGCGATCCACATGACGATTGCCCTGGATGGTCACCGAACGGACCAGGTGGCGACTCCCCTCCTCGATTTCGATGACCACCTCCCGTCGATCGGGGTCCTCCGGAGCCGGGACCGACCCGCGCCGCACATGGACATCGGCGAACCCGGCCTTCAAGTAACGTCGGCGCAGGTTGCGCAGGCTGCGGTAGATTCCGATGTTGCCCTGGTTGCCCATCTCCCGCAGGACCAGTTCCTTCTCCAGGGCACGATCCGGGAAGTATCGATTGCCCTTCAGGGACACCTGGTAGCGGGGACCTTCCTCGATGCGCACGTCGATCCGGACGCTGCGGTTCTTCGGGTCCTTGATAATCTCATAATCGATGGCGGCATCGGCGAATCCCTGCTTCCGATAGTAGTCCACCAGGGCCTTTACATCCTTTTGGATCCTTCGCTCCTGAAAACGTCCCAGACCGACTTCGAAGATCGCCCGGCGCCAGGAGGACATCCGCGCCTTGAGTTCGCCGCCGTCGATGAGACGGTTTCCGCGGAGACGCACCTCCTGGAGGGCGAAATAGGGGCCCTTGTCGATGACCACCTGGAGACGGTAGTGGCCGTCCCCGGAATCCTGACGCCAATCGACGCGCACCCGGGGATCGATATAGCCTTCGTCCTTGTACCGCCGCACCACCAGCGCGTGCTGTCCGGGCACGGCTTCGGGGGAAAAAACGGCGCCCACCCGCAGGGTCATGGCGTCGCGCACATCCTGTTCGAACAGGGGGTAACTGCCGTCCACGTCGATGGATTTGATGCGCTTGAAGGGTTTGAGCACATAGGTCAGATGGGCGTCCTCGACCCGGGTCCGCACCTTGGCCAGGGGCGCCAGGGCCTCCACCGAGCCGGCCAGCTTCTCGGGGGTCAGCTCGTCCCCTGCCGACAGGCCGATCACCGCCCGGGCCAGCGCCGGCCAGTCGAGCCCGTCGGGATACGGATCCTCCACCTGGATGTCGATCTTCCCGATCCGGATGGGCGGGCCCGACCATGGAGGGGCCGCCCCGGATGCGGCCGCGGCCGTCAGCAGCAGCAGTCCCACCAGCAGGCCGGCCGAGGCTAGTCGAATTCGATACGCCATAAAAGCTCTCCGCCATAGCCACCCTGGGAATCCTGGAAACCGCTGACCAGCAGGTGTTCCAGAAACCGGTATTCGGAAATGGCCTTCTGTACCATGTCGCCCTCGCTGGCCTCCACGGCATACTTGAGGGTCAGTCGGGGACTGAGTTTTTTGCCCACCGTGACCTGGGTGCGATCCGGGCTGTCCCCCTCCCCCTGGGCACCGGTTTCCAACTCCAGGATGTCCACTCCGGTGGTGCGTTTGACATCCTCGCCCCAGGCCGTGGCCACCAGGGCGGCCAACATCTGGGCCGTCGACTGGGATTCGCCGTTCTCTCCCCGGCCCAACTCGGCATTGGTGCGGCCCACCAGGATCAAGGAAAGAATATCGTTGTCCGATTCGGGCGGATCGGAACTGAGCTCGAACTTCAGGTCGTCCGGCGTACCGGAAACCGAAAGGGAAACCAGCCACTTGCGGATCCGGGCTTCGCTCCGGATGTCCAATTGGGGTTCGATCTGGTAGGGGTTGATGAAATTGACCACCCCCCGCTTGACCGTAAAGGTCTTGCGGCGATAGATCACCTCACCCTCGGTGACTTCGGCCCGTCCGCTGAGAATCGGCCTGGCCAGGGTGCCGAGCACTTTGAAATTGGGTACGACCTGCAGATGGGCCAGGTTGTTGTCCACCAGCAAGGGGTTGCGGTGGCCGACGTCAACATCCAGCCCGATGGTTTCCATCCACGGAGGCGGCCCGCCGCGGGGTTCGGTCCGGCGCCGCCGGGTGGGGGTGACCCAGGAAAACAGGTTCAGGCGCACATCCTTATAATAAATCCCTTCCACCAGGTCCACTTCACCGGCAAGCATTGCCTTGCCGGGTTGGCCCACGAGATGCAGATCGCCGTGGACCACCAAATCCATGGTGTCGGTCCACTGCAGGGGCAGGGATCGGGCACTGAAATTGAGACGACCCCGCACCGGCCGCATGGCTTCCAGCCAAACCTTGCCGTCGAGGCGGAAATCTCCGGCACCGACGGTGCCGGCAACGGAATCGACGACCAGGAAATCCGGATTGATCTTCACCCGGCCGTTGAGATCGCGAATCGGCTGGGGCAGGCCCGGCAGGGCCATCACCAGCCGGTCCAGGTCCAGATCGGCCTGCCATCGCAGATCGGCCAGGGGCCCCCTGGCTTCCAGGTGAAGGTCCACCGAACCTTGGGTAGCATTCAGTTCGTCGACGAAGGGGGCCAGGGCGGCCAGGGGCACACTGCCGTCGGCCTGGAAGTCGAGTTTCCGATGGAGTTCTCCGGAGGCTTTCAACGCCAGGTAGCCCTGCTGCATGATCGCGATCCGCGTTTGCGGCAGGCGCAGCGCACCGTCTTCCAAGGCGAGATTCAAGGCGTCGGCGTGGAGCAGTTCCACGGTGCGATAGGTCAGGTCCACATCCTGCAGATCGGCCGCGATCCGCACCTTCCCGGGGACATGCCAGTCTCCCGCCGCCCGCAGGCCCCCGGAAAGACGACCGGCCCACAGCGGGCCGGCGGCCAGGGCCAGGTAGGGGGAGAGGTCGGAGCGGTGAAAATCGGCCTGCAGATCGAACACGCCGCTGTCCAGCCGTACATACCCTTTGAGGTCGAAATTGAGCCCGGCAACCAGGTCGAGTCGTCTCTCGACGAGGTGCGCCCGCACGCGGAAATCATCCAGCGGCTGATCCCGGAAACGGGGCCCCAGCACCTCCAGTTCGGCGGTAATGTCGGGCTGTCCAAAGGTTCCGCTGCCCCCGAGACGCAGATTCAATTGGCCGACCACCGGAAACGCCCGTTGCAGGGCATCGATTTTTTCCAAGGCAATGTCCTCGCCCTGCAGGGAGAAGTCGAACCGCCCGTCGAAGTCATACCAGCCCCGACCGGCGAGAACCTGCCCGGGGGCCAGATGGGCCGCCAGGCGTTCGATCTCCAGCCGGCCCAGGTCCAGCGCGGCGGAGGCTTCGAGCCGCTCCAGCCGCTGGCCAGCGAAATTCATGGGTCCGCCCGCCAGACGGATTCTGCCCTGCAGGGCGGAGAGCGGGCCGTTCACCTCGGCCTCTAGATCCAAACCGCCGCTCCAATCGTCGCGGATATCCTCCAGACGCATTGCCCGGGTCTGCAGATGGGCCTGAAGGGTCGGCCCGGCCGGCCGGCGCCCCCCGTCCGGATGGCGCCAGGAAGCCTGTCCTTGCAGATGGACGGTGGATTGCGCCTTGGCCAGTTGCAGGGTGTCGAGGATCAATCGGCGGTCCTCCCAGCGGGCCTTCCCCTGCAGCAGGCCGCCCATCCTGTCCCAACTCACGGGGCTCGGATCGAGGGAAAGAGCGGCCGTCGGGCTTTGCAGGGTTCCGCCCACGCTGACCTGCCCGTTGAAATGACCCTCCAGGGGCCATCGGCCCATGAAGTCGGCGGGTTCGACCTGGGTAAACTTCATGTCCAGGGAAACCGCCGGGTCGGCTTGGATACGCCCCTGGTTGTCCAGCAGTCCCAGCCGACCGGTTGCCTCGGCGAAACTGCCTTGATTTTCCAGTACCAAACGGGAAATCGTGACCGTCCCCTCCGGCTCCAGGACCGCCTCGGCCAGCAGCCGCCCGAAGGTCAGATCCTTCCAGGCGATGCCGCCGGCCAGCAGGGAAGCCTTGATCTCGGGCGCACCGAAAGCGCCGTTTCCTTCGAGTTTCAGGGTCCCCTTGCCGGCGGGCAAGGCCAGGCCGAGGCGCGCCCCCAGGTCGTCGAGACCAACGAAATCCAGTCGGCCGTGGAGCGTCATTCGGCGGTCCCGCAAATCGAGACTGCCGCCCACCTTTGCGGTGCAACCTTGGGTGGCCAGCAGCCCCTCATTCAATTGGACCGCCCCCCCTTTCCAATTCGCATCGGCGGACAGAGTCCCCGTCAGGGGACGGGTGGGGCCCCCTCGACCGACATCCACGGCGTCCACCTTCAACCTGGCGCTGCCGGCGATGGCCGGACCGAAGAGACCGCGGCCCTGGGCATCGATCCGTGTCCGCCACTGCCCCCGGGGGAAGGGCCACGGGATCCCGGACCAGTCCTGGGGCCGCAAATGGCTGCCCTCGAGGGTGAATTCATATGCCGGGGTGTCCCAACCGGACCGGGTTGCGCGGAAGTCGCGGGCGAAGATGGGCCGCAGATCGAGGGTGCCGTGGATACCGGCCTCCCCCCAGGGACTGCGCGCCACTCCGTCGGAAAGCCGGATCATGCGCTCCCGGAGGTCGAGATCCAATGCCAGCCGATCGACGGGCATTGTCCCGATGCGGCCCGCGGCCATTTCCAGATGCACCTTCGCCCGGGGATCGTAGAGCGGCCCCGTTACCGTTCCACCGGCCTGCATCCGGCCGGTCAAATCCCGGGATCCGGGCAGCCAGGCGCTGATTTCGGCCAGGTCCAGGTTCGACGACCAGGTCAGGTCCACCCGGGGATCATCCGATGTGGTGTCGAGGTTGCCCTGGACGGAGAGGGAGGAACCGGCCATCGAGAGGTTCAGGTCAACGGGACGGACCCGGTGGGAATCGTAGGATGCCGCCAGGTTCAGACCCTCGATGGATCTCGTGGCTTCCCCGGGGCCCTGCCAGGTGAGGCGGTCCAGGCGGGCATCCACGTTTCCGGCCAGGGGGGTCGATCCGGCCCGTCCGAGGAGAGTGAGCCCCCGGGCCACGGCGGACACGTTGCGGGTCGGCCGCCGATAGTGCAAGGCAGCGATCCGGACATCTGCATGGTCCATGCGCCAGCGCCAGGGAACGGCGGAGGATTCCGGGGCGGGAGCATGTCCGGCCGGTTTCAGGGCCTCGAGCAGCAAGAGGCGGTCCTGCGGGTCATAGGTCAGGTCGAGTCGGTCGAGATGGAGGGCGAGGCTGGAGATGCGAATCTCCCGCCAGAGCAGTGCCGGCCAGAAAAGCCGGATTTCGATGCGCCCGGCATGGGCGGCGGGCGAACCGTCGGGGTCTCTCAGGGCCACGTCGTCGAACCGTGCCCGGCCGCTGAAAAGGGCCAGTCGATGGTCTCCCACCCGCACCTGCCCCGGTATGGCGGCATCGACCTGCCGGAGAAGGGTCTCGCGGAAACCGGCGCTGTTCAGGTATGCGGATGCAACCGCCAGGCCCAGAACCGTCAGGAGAAGAAGAGCCGCCGCGAGGATCGCGATCCAACGCCAATGCCGTTTGCTCCGGATCAATGTCGCGCCTGTGTATTCGAGAGAGTTGGAAGTGGGCAGTCTTTGCCGCAGACTGTCCGGGCCGAGGGCGGATTATAAGCCGCCGGCATGGCTCCCGCAAGCGCGATCTTGAATCTGGTCCGGCGGGCTTGTCAGGAACCGGATTGTGGGATAAGGAAACTCATTGTTTCGCAACCGGGCTTGGCAAGGCCCGTCACATTCGAGGAAATCCACTAAACAGGTTCCGGGAAATGATCACTTTGTTAGATTACGGCGCGGGCAATGTCCGCAGCGTCACCAACGCCATCGAACGCCTGGGCGAAACCATCCGGATCGTCCGGAGCGGAGAAGATATCCTGACGGCCGAGAAACTGGTTTTCCCCGGCGTGGGCGCCTTCGGCAGCATGATGGAAATCCTGGAGCGCAAGGCCTATCTCGAACCGCTGAAGGCGTACCTGCAATCCGGAAAGCCCTTCTTCGGTATCTGCCTGGGCATGCAGGCCCTGTTCGACCACAGCGAGGAATCGGGAGGCATACCGGGCCTGGGCATCTTCAAGGGCCGGGTCAGGCGTTTCGCAACAGACCTGGCCGTGCCCCATATCGGCTGGAACGGCATCCGCATCCACCAGCCGTCCCGCATATTCAACGGATTGCGGGGGGATGAGAAATTCTACTTCGTGCACACCTACCATGTGGACCCGGAAGAGGAGGCCATCCGACTGACCACCACGGACTACGGCTATGAATTCGTCAGCGCCGTGCAGCGGGGCCAGGTGATCGGCACCCAGTACCACCCGGAAAAAAGCGGCGACCAGGGGCTTGCCTTGCTGCGCAATTTCATCGAAGCCGCAGAAGTCACCGAACCACCGGCTCTATCCGCCGGGCCCACCCGGTTGGCCAAACGGATCATCGCCTGCCTGGACGTCCGCTCCAACGACCGCGGCGACCTGGTGGTGACCAAGGGGGATCAATACGACGTGCGCGAAGACGGTCAGGTGCGCAATCTGGGCAAACCCGTGGCATTGGCCCGCCGCTACTACGAGGAGGGCGCCGATGAGATCACCTTCCTCAATATCACCGGCTTCCGCGACTTTCCCCTGGAAGACATGCCCATGATCGATGTCCTCAAACGGACCTCGGAAAATGTCTTCGTGCCGCTGACCATCGGCGGCGGCATCCGCGACTACACCGACAGCGCCGGACGACACTACTCCGCCCTGGAGGTGGCCGACGCCTATTTTCGTTCGGGTGCCGACAAGATCTCCATCGGCAGCGATGCGGTCCTGATCGCCGAGCAATATGTGCGCGACGGAAAGGCCACCGGCCGCAGCGCCATCGAAACCATTTCCCGGGTCTACGGCAACCAGGCGGTGGTGATCTCCATCGATCCGCGGCGGGTCTATGTGGATGGCCCGGAATCCGTGCCCCACCAGGTGATTCCCACCACCCGGCCCGGCCCCGACGGCGAGATGTACTGCTGGTACCAGTGCACCGTCCGGGGGGGACGCGAAGGCCGTCCCATGGACGCCGTCACCCTGGCCCGGGTCTGCGAAAACCTGGGGGCCGGCGAGATCCTGCTCAATTGCATCGACCGCGACGGCACCAACGCGGGGTTCGATATCGAGCTGATCCGCGCGGTCAAGGCGGCGGTGACCATCCCGGTGATCGCCTCCAGCGGGGCAGGCTCGGCCCAACATTTCCTGGAGGTCTTCCAGCAGACCGATGCCGAGTCGGCCCTGGCGGCGGGTATATTCCACCGGCGGGAGGTCCCCATCGCGGCGGTCAAAAAGCACCTCAAAGGTCGGGTGGAAATCCGCGACGGCGGACAGAACCCCTCGACCTGATCTCGCCGGCGGGAAGCATCTACCGGCATGCGATCGGTCCCCGCATGCCGGTGGATGAATGGTCGTGCCACAGACGACCCACCCGAGGAAGCGGACGGCTACGATCCCATCGAGGCATGGAAAACCCCATGGCCGCAAAAGCCGGCCCGAGGCTTCTTCCGTCCGTAAAATTGGGCTTGACATCCCTTCCCGCTATAGTATCATAAACCTCTGATATTGAATTACAATTGCTCCTGCATACATTCCCGTTTCCATCCGCGCGGTTCCGTATTCCATTCAATTCCTGCGTATAATATCGTCAATCCACCATGGGTTGCCATCGGGGGGGGAAAGGAGTGAAGAATGGCGAAGACCGAAGTAAAAGCCAAATCGAATGCCAACCGCAACGCCAAGGCCGGCGCTATTGTGCCGCCGGCCGCCGATTTCGGCGAATCCGGCAGCGTGGACAAAATCCGGGACATCCTCTTCGGCAACCAGATGCGGGATTTCGAACGCCGCTTTTCGCAAATGGAAGACCGCGTGACCAAGGCGACCCACGATCTACGGGAAGAAATCCACAAACGCCTGGAGGCGCTGGAATCATTCTTCAAGAAGGAAATTCAGGCAGTACTCGATCGTCTGAAGAACGAAGCCATGCAGTTGGCCGAAGCCGATAAGCATATCGAAGACAATTTGAAAAGTACGACATCCGCGTTGAAAAAGTCGATCTCCCAGACGGAAGAAGATTTCTCGCAACGCGCAACGGAATTGCGTCAGGATTTGTTGGAACAATCGAAGAACCTGACCGCCGAGATTCAAACCAGGAGCGAAGAAGCATCCGAGGCGCTGCGCAATACGGCCAATGATCTGGACGACGCAAAAATCAACCGGTCCACGCTGGCCGAATACCTGATCGAGATGGCCATGCGTCTGTCCGATCACGGCGGCGAAGCGGCGGCCTCGGAGTAATCTTCAGCCGGCAGGTCATCCATGGGCGATCATCGACCATACGGCCCGCAGTCCGGCACGTCGTCGGGTCGCGAGACCGTGCAGTGGCATGAATTGCGGGAACTGCTCACCGGCCCGGAGCAACGCCAGTTGGCACGTATTCTCCAGCGGCTCGACGATCCGGTAATGCGCGCCCGTGAGCTTACCCGGCTGCTGCCCGATGCCATCTCCCTGGCCGGGCCGGAAAACAGACGCATGGTGCGCGCGCTGCAACCGATCATCGACACGGCCATGCAGCAGTCGGCCCGTCGAAATCCCAAAGCCATCGCCGATGCCATCTTTCCCACCCTGGGGCCGGCCATCCGCAAAGCCATCAGCGCCACCTTGATGGGCATGGTGCAGTCCCTCAACCATATCCTGAACCAGAGCTTCTCCCTGCGGGGCATCCGATGGCGCATCGAAGCCCTGCGCTCGCGCAAAAGCTTCGCCGAAGTCGTCCTGCTCCACACGCTGGTCTACCGGGTGGAGCAGATTTATCTCATCCACCGCCACTCCGGCCTGCTTCTGCAACACGCCGAAACGGGATTGACGGAGAACAAGGACCCCGATCTGGTTTCCGGCATGCTGACGGCCATCCAGGATTTCGTCCGCGACTCGTTCGATACCGATACGGGCCAGATACTCGACACGCTGCGCATGGACGGCGACCACAGCGTCTGGATCGAATACGGTGCCGATGCCCTGATCGCGGTGGTGGTCCGCGGCACACCACCGGTGGATCTGCGCGAACGCTTCCGTCAACTGCTGGATGAAATTCACGATCGCTTCGGGCCGACGCTGAAAGTCTTCTCCGGAGACACCACCCCGTTTGCCCTGGTCAGACCGGACCTGGAAGATGCGATGGTCTTTCAGGTGCAGCAGCACAAGCAGGCGGTTTCTCCCCTGCTGTGGGTCCTGGCCGCCGCGGTTCTCGCCATCTCCGCCGGTTGGGGATGGCAGACCTACGATACCCATCGCCATTGGCAACACCTGCTTGCCCAATTGAGAGAGGCCCGCGGTATCGTCATCACCCGGGCGGAAAAGCAGGACGGCATCTACCAGGTCGACGGATTACGGGATTACCAGGCCCGGGATGTAGACGCGCTGGTGATGGAATCGGGCCTGGACCCGCGCAGGGTGGTATTTCATTGGGAGCCTTTTCTGGCCCTGGACCCGGTTTCCATCCAGGCCCGTGCCCGGGAGATGCTGAAACCGCCCCAAGGCGTCCGGCTG
Organism: Desulfobacteraceae bacterium; assembly: GCA_050288425.1. Classification (GTDB taxonomy): domain Bacteria; phylum Desulfobacterota; class Desulfobacteria; order Desulfobacterales; family Desulfosarcinaceae; genus JARRKU01. The sequence goes on from JBNKDU010000012.1 coordinate 16,071, forward strand.
GCGCTACGCGATGGGGTATTGGTCGTCACCGGGAAAGCGCCGCATGGATGGATCCGATCGCTCCTACGGCAGGTTCCAATCATCGTCGGTATCCGTGGGTATGACGCCACCCGATTGCAGGATGAAGAGATGCAGCGGCTGACATCCCTCATGGAAGATCTTCGGGGGCGTTCGTTGCGTTTCGACCGGGGCGCCTATCTGCTGGATGAGGAACAGCAATCGACGTTAACGGATATCATCGGGGTAATCCGGGATGCCCAGGCCCTTGGCCGCTCCGTGGAAAAGGCGATAAAATTGCGCATCATCGGCCAGACCGATGCCTCGGGAACGAGGGCCTTCAATCTGGATCTGAGCCGGCGTAGGGCGCTGGCCGTGCGAAACGCCCTGATTCAGCAAGGCATCGATGCCATTGGACTGGAGGCCATCGGCACCGGCACGGCGGCGCCGGCGGATGCCGGCCGCAACAAAGGCGATTCGGAAGCGTTTCGTACGGTGCGTTTTGCACCCTATTTGGAATCGCAATAGACCCCAACGTTGCATAAAAAAGATGGCAAAAGGGCAAAGAACCCTTATGAACTTTGAACCAAAATCATATCCGGCACCGATGCAAGCAATCAACCACCGGTCCACTGTAGGATCGGGCCTATTGTATGCCATCTTTTTTCCCCTCCGGGAAAGCCGGAGGACTCCAGATCCCGCGTTGCCGGAGGCTCGCAGTAGCAAACTACGGCTTCACCCCCGGCGCCTCGGCTCTGGAGCCCTCCGACTTTTGCAACGTCAGGGTAGACAGGTGTGTTCATGATCAAAAAGAAGATCTGCCTGGTGGGAGCTTTTGCCGTGGGCAAGACCAGCCTGGTGCGGCAGTACGTACGCTCTCTCTTCTCGGAAAAATATCTTACCACCGTGGGGGTCAAGATAGACAAGAAGCCGGTACGGGTGGGCCATCGCGACATCGACCTGATCATCTGGGACCTGCATGGAGAAGATGAGTTCCAATCCGTACGCATGTCTTACCTGCGGGGGGCGGCGGGTTGTTTCTATGTGGCCGACGGCACCCGCATCGGGACCCTGAAAACGGCCTTGACCCTGCAAAGACGGGTGCAGGACGCCATCGGCCCGGTGCCGTCCATCCTGGCCATCAACAAACGCGATCTGGCAGCGCAATGGGAAGCCAATCGGGTGGAAATGGACCGTATCGCCGTGTCCGGTATCCCCATCTTCGAAACCAGTGCCAAAACAGGCCAATCCGTGGAAGCCGCGTTCCAAGCCCTGGCCGCCATGACATTGGAGGCCGGCATATGATGTTGCCCGAAGCGATCGGCCGTTACCTGAGCGAATGGATTGCCGAGCGACACCCAATGGCATACCTGCTGCTCGATGCAGACGGTCGCGTTGAATCCTGGGACGGACACCTGGATCAATTGGGCATCGGTCGGCTGGAGCGGGGTGGGGACGTGGCCGATCAGCTCTTGTTCATGGCGGGGATCCTGCCCCTGCCCGAAAAGCGACTGCATCTGCCCATGGTCAACTACGATGGCCACCATACCCTGGATGTCCACCTTTTTCATGTGGACTCCGGATATGGAATGATTCTCATGGATACCCACCGAAAGGCACGGGAGATGGCCGCCATGCAGCAACAATTCAACCGACGGGTACTGGCCCGGGAAACCGTATCCGCAACCGCCACGGTTCCATTGGACGACTTGTTTTTCGCCTGTAATATGGCGGCCTTTCATCTAAGGACGGACGGCCGTTTTGCCCTGATCGGAAAGGCACCGGACTGGCTGACATGGTTCTGCCCGGACGTATTGTCCGGGGCATGCGATCTCCATCCGAAAAATGTCTTCTCCTTTCTGGATAACTTTCTATTCGAAGCCCTGCAGTTCTGGACATCCAACGAAGTGGGCCATCGCAAATCCGGCGTGTGGATCGAAAGGGACGATATGGGCCGCGAACACCTGTTCGAAGCCATTGCCGTCAATTCCGGAACGGCCAAAATCCTGTTGATCGCAGATGAACACGGCGATATCGCCGAAAAGCGCGACCTGATTCAAAAGGGACGGGAACTGGCCCTGGGCCACAGCTCCCTGGAAAAAACGCGACAGGCCCTGCAGCACGCCCATGACAACCTGGAAAAACGGATCCGGGAAAGAACCTGCGAACTGGAACGGTCCAACCACCGCCTGGCCGAAGAGCTGCAGCAGCGCCGTCAACTCGAAGTCGAACGCACCGAGATCCTGCTGCAATTGCAGCAAGTCCAAAAGATGGAGGCCATCGGTACGCTGGCCGGCGGCATCGCCCACGATTTCAACAATATCCTTTCGGCGGTCATCGGCTTCACCGAATTGAGCCTCATGGAAGCGCAGGAAGGCTCGCAACTGGAGACCAACCTGCAGCATGTCTTTGCGGCGGCCCAACGGGCCAAGGAATTGATCCGGCAGATTCTCACCTTCAGCCGACAGACCAATCCGGAAAACCAGCCGGTCCAGGTGGTGCTGATCATCCGGGAGGTGTTGAAACTGCTGCGTGCCTCCCTGCCGGCCTCCATCGACATCGAAACGGCCCTGCACAGCGAGTCCTACGTCATTGTCGACCCCACCCAATTGCACCAGGTGGTGTTGAACCTGTGCACCAACGCCGCCCATGCCATGCAGGAGGAAGGAGGCGTCCTGCGCATCGAATTGAACGACCGTCCGATAGAAGGTGATGCCGTCCATGGGCACCCCGACCTGGTTCCCGGCAAATACCTGGAAATGACCGTCGCCGACACCGGCCATGGCATGACCGGAGAGACCATGGCCCGCATCTATGACCCGTTTTTCACCACCAAGGGCAAAGGTCAGGGGACCGGTATGGGGATGTCCATGGTTCATGGAATCGTGAAGACCTGCAAGGGCGACATAACCGTCTCCAGCCAGCCGGGAAAAGGCACCACGTTCAAGGTGCTGCTCCCCATCTCCTCGCCTGGTCAAGCAGATCACATGGCGAAGGTCGCCACCATGCCCGGAGGCGGCGAGCACATCCTCTTCGTGGATGACGAGCCCATGCAGACCGATCTGGCCATGAAGATCCTGGGACCCCTGGGGTATCATGTGAGGACGTTCACCGACAGCGTGGCGGCCCTGGATGAATTCAGGATATCGCCGGATGGTTTCGACCTCATCGTGACGGACATGTACATGCCGAAAATGAACGGAAAGAAGTTGGCTTCGAAAATCCATGACCTGCGCCCAAGAACACCCATCATCCTGTGCTCGGGATATGCCGACGGACGGGTCGCCGATCCGGTGGAAAACGGCCATATCGATGATTACCTGATGAAACCCTTCGGCATACAGGAGATAGCACTCACCATACGGAAAGTCCTGGACCGATCCTCGGAGAATGATTCATGATTCTGGCGGCCGACGGGTCCTGACCATGGGGATTTATGGGACGTTGTTGCCAACAACCTCCGTCACCTTTTTTCTTCGGTGGAGCTGCAGCGGCTGTTTTTCCCGTTTGCGTTCTATGAAGTTCTGAAAAAGATCTACCGAGAACATCAACAGCAGGATGAAAATGACGATCCACTGGGGGATGTAGGGAAAGGAGCTGCTGTTGACGGATAGATGGGCGACGTGGCCCCCTTCGAGGAACAGGACAAAACCGATCAGCAGGAGGACGAACAACCCCAAAATTTCGAAGTCCGGATTCTCCCTGATGAAGGTGGTGATTGTCCTGACAAAGGCGAGCATGATGGCAACGGATACGATTACCGAGCCGACCATGACGAGAAAGATGTCGGTCATCCCCACCACGGTGAGGATGGAATCCACCGAGAACAGCACGTTCATGGATACGATGATGAGCAGCACTTGGATAAATCTGGCTTTGCCCTGTACCTCGTGTTCCACGCCCTTGATTTTAAGACGGAGTTCCTTTACCCCCTTCCATATCAGAAAAAGTCCGCCCATCGCGAGGATCACGGCTTTGCCGTTTACTGCGGCCTTCACCGGAATTCCACCCGGCATCACTGAGTCGATCTGGTAAAATACCGCTGTTGCGTATCGAAGGATCGAACTTACCATGAACAGCAGGGCGATGCGGAAAAACATGGCGAGCACCAGTCCCCATGCGACCGCCTTGGGCCGGTCACCGGCCGGGAGTTTATTGGCCAAAATGGTGATGATGATGAGATTGTCCGCTCCGAGCGCTATTTGAACAAGGCTCACGGAAAAGAGACTGATCCAAAAAACCGAATCAAGGAAAATATCAAACATGGCCGCCTCCATGAAAAGATAAACGGTATTTACGTTCATCGCTTATTTCTTTTTGACCGATCATCCTGAACTATCGTCAAGTGCTCGACAAGGCAACAAGATTGACGCCCAAATTTTCGTAGTTCATAATTGCATAAACATCACTATTCCCTTGACATGAATGGTATTTCTCGAATAAAGGCGATTATATAGGTGCCTCCCAAAGCTCAATTTCATATCTGAGGTTCTATATCCTATTCATCTGCTATTCATTTCATTTTCGCCTCTTGATCGAACGCTAACGTTCAAATTTGTTTTTTCCGCTTTAGCAGACACCGGGTCCCTTTGAACCTCGGCCTTTCAATTTATGGGGAATCACAACAAGCAAACCCGAGTATGGGACTATTCTGTTCCCGACAAGTTAGCTTTTTCTTATCCACAATTTCTGCTCAAAATTTGAGTATCCGGTTCATCGGCGAGCGTGATAAAACATAACCCATCTATATTAAAGGAGAATTTAGCCATGAAACGCATGATTCCGTTATTCGTTGTTTTGAGCTTTTTCCTGTTCATGCCGGTTTTGACGCAGGCCGGGGACAAGCCGGGAGCAGTGTATGCGATGACCAATGCGGATGAAAACGAAATCGTCGTCTACCATCGGGCGGCCGATGGCACGCTGTCACTTGTCGGCACCGTCGACACCGGTGGGGCGGGGGCGACAACCGAGCCAAACGATGCATTGGGTGCATCAAATCCGCTCATTTTGAGCCAGGACCATCGTTCGCTGTTTGCCGTCAATGCCGGGAGCAACTCCATTTCGGTTTTCAGAATCAGAAGGAACGCTTTGACGCTGTTGCAGGTCATCGACTCCGGTGGTGATTTCCCGGTCAGCTTGACCATGCACCAGGATCTGCTCTATGTGCTTAACTCCGGCGGTGATGGCAACATTACCGGCTTCACCTTGGATACCAATGGCTATTTAGCGCCGTTGGCCGGTGCGACCCGCTCGCTGGATGCCGGCGGTATGAATCCGCCCAATTTCCTGGATTCACCCGCCCAGGTGGGCTTCAACCCCTTGGGTGACTTGTTGATAGTGACCCAGAAAGGGGCACTGAACCAAGAACCTAAGATCCATGTATATGCCATAGACGCAAACGGTCTGCCCAGTGCCCAACCCGTCACGACCGAATTCCCCGATGTGTCCGTTCCATTTGGCTTCGCCTTCGATGGTCTGAACAATCTGATTGTGGCCGAGCCGTTTGGCGACGGCTTTCCTCCTCCCGGTCCTACGGGTGCAGCCTCCTCCTATCGAATCGGCGAGAATGGCGGCCTGGTCCCGATCACCAAAACGGCGTCGAATGAACAGGTGGCCTCATGTTGGGTCGCTATCACAACCAATACGCGCTTTGCCTACACCACCAACAATGGTGGTGACGGCATCGAAGAAAGCGGCACCATCAGCAGCTACAGGGTCGGGCCGGACGGCAGCCTCGTGCTGATCAACCCAATTGCTGCCAGGACCGGTCTTGCGCCCGTTGACCTGGCTATCACACCCAACAATCAGTATCTGTACAACGTAAATGCCGGGAGCGGCACGGTGAGCATGTTTAGGATCCATCAAGCAAACGGTCGTCTCATTCCGCTGGGGGAAATCGCCGGTCTGCCCGAGGACGGCAGTGCGGTCGGCATTGCAGTCCGATAGTACGGAATAAGGCAAAAGCGGATCTGCAGATTCAAAATTTATGCTGGAGCGATTTCCCTCGGTTTCGACAACCAGGGAGATGTCACCTTCAATATGACCGGCAAGGGGGAAGCCTCTGTCTTAGGCTTCCCCTTTTCCATTGAACGGGATTGTTGATTATTTGCAAAGCGGTCATATGCTTTAAAAATAAAGACAGGCCGGCGACCGGCGCCATGCGCAGTGATGGTACGATCTCGGACGTTTGAATCGGCAGCCGGCGGTGAATCATACGATCAGGGGATGTGATGTGCGGAATCGTTGGAATTGCAGGAAGGTCCCCAGT
>JBNKDU010000013.1:0-14205 GCA_050288425.1 Desulfobacteraceae bacterium
TTCGAGCTGCGACCGGGCCAGTGACAGATTGTCCAGCTGCTTCAAAATCAGTGCGTGCTCTGTTTTCAGGACCCGGGTGGCAATCATGCGATTCCCCCTTGGATGATGGGCCGACGGGAAACCTGCCGGCCGCTGGACGTGGCGATGGAGAACCTGAACGAGTTTCCAGGATAGCAGGCAGAATGCTGCCGCCGATTGACATAGGTCAATTACAACGAACAGCCACAGGTGCGAGATTTGAATTGCACATATCGAATAGATAAATCACCGATCCGACAAATCAAGGATCGGCAGATGAAGGAGAATACGCGGTGGACGAGAATGGCATTCGCGGATGCGCCCCGGTGGAAATCAACGATGAAGATGTTCTCGAGGCGATGCGCTCGGTACATGGCTATCTGGACATCACCCCGGATGATTTCAAGGCGGTATATCGGGCGGCCTACGCCCATGCCGTGGACCGGATATTGAAGGCGTTTAAGGCCTCGGACGTCATGACAAGACGGATCCATGTGGTGAAAGCGGGAACGCGCTTAAGCGATACGGCCCGACTCCTGGCCGACAAGGGCATCTCCGGAGCGCCCGTGGTCGATGACCGCGGTAAAATCGTCGGTGTCATCTCCGAAAAGGATTTTCTCGGCAGGATGGGCGCCGGCCGGACCGGCTCCTTCATGGAAGTGGTCGCCCACTGCTTGAAAAACAGGGGATGTGTGGCGACGCCCATGCGCGACAGCGTCGTGGACGATATCATGACCCGGCCGGCCATCACGGCGCCGGAACAGATTCCCGTCGCCGATATTTCCAGCCTTTTCATGAAGGAGGGAATCAACCGCCTGCCGATAGTCGATAGCGACGACAGGCTCGTCGGTATCGTGGCCCGCTCGGACCTGGTGAGATCCTATTGCCTGTTCAGATAGATAGAAGGAAATCCCGATGACCTATTGGAATAAAATGAAAGGCGGCTCCCAAAGCCCGCCGCGGGTCGGCTATGCGGAAGTCGCCTGGTCCTGGGTCGGTTCTTTTCTGGGCATTTCAGCCGTGGCCCTGTTGCATTTCAGGGTGCTGGACCGCACCGGCCTGCTCATGATCATCGGCTCTTTCGGCGCGTCGGCGGTGCTCATCTACGGGGCCATCCGCAGCCCCCTGGCCCAGCCGCGAAACCTGGTCGGCGGCCATGTCCTCTCCGCCATCGTGGGGGTGGCGGCTTATCAGCTTCTGGGTCAGATGCCGTGGCTGGCGGCCGCCGTGGCCGTCTCGACGGCCATCGCCCTGATGCACCTGACCAAGACCCTGCATCCGCCCGGCGGCGCCACGGCGTTGATCGCGGTGATCGGCGGGGACGCCGTGCACGATCTCGGTTTCCTGTATGTGGTGATACCGGCGGCTTTAGGCGCCGGCGTCATGCTGATCATCGCCCTGATCGTCAACAATATCCCCGGCAACAGGCGCTATCCTGAATTCTGGTTGTAAAAGCCCGCCTGGGTGATCACCATAAAAACGCCACGGCGCGCTTTCCAAGGATATAGTCATCGAAGATCTTCGATGCCGGTTGGTCCGCCATTGCCTGACATACATGCAGGGGCATCAGATGCTCTTCCCGGGGGTGGCAGTAGCGCGCGGAAGGGGCCTTCTGCCATTCGGTCAGATGTTTTTCACGTTCCGCCTGGGATACCGGCCCGCTGCACACTTCGATCAGCCAATCCTGGAAGGCGTCATTCTCCGGGTCCGGGGCGTTTTCCCCCTCCCCCCAGGAAAATGCCCCCATATTGTGGAAGGAGAACCCGGACCCGATCACCAGGATGTTCTCCTGCATCAATTCCCGCAGCGCGCTGCCCATTTCGATATGGGCCGCCGGGTCGAGGCCCCGCAGCAAGGAAAGCTGCAGGCAAGGAATATCCGCCAGGGGGTACATCAGTTTCAGGGGAATGTATAAGCCGTGATCGAATCCCCGCCCGGGTTCCAGGTCCGTCGATATGTTCTTTTTCCCCAACAAACCGGCGATCCGGTCGGCAAGCCCGGGGCTGCCGGGAGCCGGGTAGGTGATTTCATAGGCGGCGTCGGGAAAACCGAAATAGTCATAGAGCAATGGAGGGGCCGGCGCACTCAGCAGGGTTGCCGCGTCTTCTTCCCAATGGGCGCTGATGACCAGGATCGCCTCCGGTTTTCTCAGCCGGGACGGCAGTTGCAGCATGAAATCGACCATGGCCTTGTGGCCGGCATCACCGAGGATCGGCAGGGGTCCTCCCCCATGGGAAAAATAGATGATTTGCGCCTGATTTCGAAGGTTTGCCTTTTGCATCCATCCACCCTCCTTGATTCCCTTCCTGCTAAAAGGATTGGCCCATGACCCAGCCGGAAACGGGGGAATTGCCCCTATTGGGGAAAATCCCCCAGTGATATTCCCCCTTCCGCCAATCCGGCGATACGGCAATGACCCACTAACGGTCTGATATTTAATTATTATTATGCCACAGGCATCTTGGCATGTCCATTGCTCATTGAAATCAAAGCCCAGGGGCGATGCAGCCAGGTTCTGATATGCCATGATACGGAATTGCAGCCGGATGTTCAGCGGTATCGGAACGGATCCCGCCGGCGATAACCTGCCTGCACCAACTTAAGTCGCCACTGGGCGGGGAAGTCTTAAGTCATTTTGTTGCCAATCCGGTTGATAAGCGACGGGTGTAAAACATGGAAACGGCTCTATTTGCCTGGTTGCGAAATTTGTGCACCATGGTGGAAGGATCCACGCGGGCGGTTCTCGTAACCGGCGCGACGGGCCTGGGGCCGTACAACCGCGTTCTGCGGTGGCCGGACAATGCCTTCGATCCCGGCGCGCTGGAGCGCATCGCCCAGTATGCCCTGCACAAAAAAGAGGCCGTCCTGAAAGCCCGGCACAATCTCGTGACCAAGACCGGCGAACCGCTGGACGCGCTGGCCTGTCCGCTGTTTCAGGATGGGAAAGTGCTTGGGGCCGTGGCCATGGAATTCACCCATCGTTCCCAACCGGCCCAGGGCGCCGTCGCCCACCATCTCCAGGCCGGATCCAGATGGCTGGAAACCTTGCTGAAATTGAGCGATTCCACTGCCAGGGAACAACTGGTCCAACTGGTCCAGCTGGTGGCCGTGGGCCTGGAACATCGCCGATTCAAGGACGCCGCCAACGAGGTGGCCAATGAACTCGCCGGTCGGTTGGCCTGTCGACGGGTGAGTCTGGGTTTTATGCGTTTCAACCGCATCCGGGTGGAAGCGCTCTCCCACAGTGCCCGGATCGATCCCCAGTCGGGCCTGGTACGGACCATCGAGGATGCCATGGCCGAGGCCCTGGATCAGAACGCCGCCGTGGTCTACCCCCAGGAAGCATCCAACCCGGTGCAGGTCACCCGGTTTCACGGCCTGTTGGCCAAAACCCGGCAGGGGGCGGCCATCTGCACCCTGCCGCTGGTCAAAAACGGAAAAGCCGTGGGCGCATTGCTCCTGGAACGCGAGGCCGACAAACCCTTTACCGCCGGGACCAAGGCCCAATGCGAACAAATCGCCTTGCTGATCGGACCGGTGCTGGACACCCGGCGACGGGATGAGCGCCCGTTGGCCGCCAAGATACTCGAATCCGCGCGGGATGGGTTTGCCCGCTTGTTCGGCCCGGGTCATCTGTTGCTGAAAGCGGCCGTCGGGTTGTCTGTTCCCGTCCTGCTCTGGCTCTGCCTGGCCACCGGGATCTTCCGGGTGTCCTGCGATGCCATACTGGAGGCCGGCGTATCGCAAGTCATCGCGGCGCCCCAGGAGGGATTCATCGCCGGGGCGGATGTTCGGGCCGGAGACCTGGTTCACAAGGGCGACCGGCTGGCGACGCTGGATGACCGCGACCTGCGGCTGGAACTGCGCAAATGGCAGAGCCAGCTGGCCCAGCTACAAAAAGAATACCGGCAGGCCATGGCCCGCTTCGACCGCGCCGAGATCGCCATCCTCAAAGCCAAAAGAGAGCAGGCCGACGCCCAGTTGCACCTGGTGGAGCAACAGTTGGCGCGTACCCAGTTGGTGGCCCCTTTCGACGGCATGGTCATACGGGGAGACCTCAGCCAGTCCCTGGGCTCCCCCGTCACCCCCGGCCAGGTATTGTATGAACTCGCCCCCGCCGGCCAATACCGGATCGTCCTGAAGGTGGACGAACGCGACATCGGGTTGATTGCCACCGGGCAGCAAGGTCGACTGAGATTGTCCGGCATCCCCGATCTGACCTTCTCCGCCCGGATCGACCGATTGACCCCGGTGTCGGCGGTGCAAAAGGGTCGCAACTGCTTTCGGGCCGAAGCGGTCATGGACCGTCCCTCCGATCTGATGCGCCCCGGCATGGAAGGCATCGTCAAGATCGATATCGGAAAGCGCAAACTGATTTGGATCTGGACCCGACGCTGGGTCGACGGGATGCGTCTGTTCCTCTGGAAGCATCTTCCCTGGGGGGGATCATGAGTCCATCCGTGTTCAGCACCCATTGGTATCGCGTGGCCAGGCTCAAGCCGGCGTTGAACGACGCCACGGAAATCACCCGGCACGTATACCGGCGGCAACCCTGGTATCTGCTGCGAAGTCGTTTGAACGGCCGTTGCCATCGCTTCAACGCCGCCGCCTACCGGATCATCGGGCAGATGGACGGTTGCCGGACCGTTCAGCAAATCTGGGAGAACGCCGTCGGGTTGTCGGCCGATGCACCGCCGACCCAGGACGAGGTGATCCAACTGCTCAGCCGACTGCACGAAGCCGACCTGATGCAGGTCGACATGCTGCCCGCCGCCCAGGTCGATTCGGCTTCCCAGTCCCGGGGCAGCCCCTCGGGCGGTTGGAAGGCATGCGTCTCCAACCCCTTCGCCTTCCGGTTTCCCCTCTGGGATCCGGACCGGTTCCTGACCAAATGGGCCTTCGTGGCGAACCCGTTGTTCACCCGGTTTGCCTTCGTGCTCTGGCTGCTGTTCGTCCTGGGCGCGGTTGTAACGGCGGGCTTGCATTGGCCGGATTTGTCCGGTCGTCTGTCCGACCGGCTCCTTGCGCCCCGGAACCTGCTGCTGATCTGGCTGGTCTACCCGCTGATGAAGATCCTCCATGAACTGGGCCATGCCTTTGCCGTCAAGAAGTGGGGGGGAGAAGTGCACGAAATGGGGATCGTGCTGGTGGCCCTGACCCCCATCGCCTACATCGACGCCACCGCGTCGGCCGCCTTTGCCGACAAACGGCAACGGATGGCCGTGGCCGGGATGGGCGTGGCGACGGAACTTCTGCTGGCTTCCGTGGCGTTGCTGGTCTGGCTGAACGTGGAGCCGGGTCTGATCAGCGCCATTGCCTTCAATGTCCTGTTGATCGGAGGGGTGTCGACCCTGCTGGTCAACGGCAATCCGCTGCTGCACTACGACGGCTATTACATCCTCTCCGACCTGCTGGAAATTCCCAATCTGGGCGGGCGTTCGCGCCGCTATCTGGGCTATCTGGCAAAGCGCTGTCTGCTGGGCATCGACACGGCGGATTCACCGGTGACCGGACCGGGCGAACAGGGCTGGTTCCTGGTCTATGGTCCGCTGGCCTTCTGTTATCGGATTGCCGTGCTGGCCGGGCTGGCCGTGCTGGTCAGCGGCCGATTTTTCGGCGTGGGCATCCTGATCGCCCTGTGGGGTGCGGTGAGCGTCGTCATCGTGCCGTCCATCCGGGGCATATCGCAATTTCTCAACAGCCCGGAGGCGCTGGGAAGGCGCTCCCGCATGGTCGGTCTGGGATGCGCCCTGGCGATAAGCGCCGGGCTGCTGCTCTTCGTTCTGCCGGTTCCGCTGTCGACCTCGAGCCAGGGCGTGATCTGGCTGCCGGATCAATCGATGATCCGGTCCGGAGCCGGGTGTGAGGTGGTCCAATTGCTGGTACCGGCCGAGCAAATCGTGGACAAGGGCACCCCGCTCATCCAGGGGGTCGATCCGTTTCTCGAGGCCCGGATCGAGGTCTACCGGGCGCGGCTGGCCGAGCTGCACGCGGTCTACCGCGCACAGCCGTTGTATGAACGCCAGAAGCGCGAAATGATTCTGGACGATATCGCCGCGGCCAGGGCGGATCTGCAGAACGCGCAGGAGAAACAGGATCTTCTGCTGATCCGCAGCCCGGCCCGGGGCCGCCTGGTGCTGATGGATGCACGCCATCTGCCCGGCCGCTTCGTAAAAAAGGGCGAGCTGCTCGGCTATATCCTTTCCGACCACCGGCCCCTGGTAAGGACCGTGGTCCGCCAGGCGGAAATCGGCCTGGTCCGCCGACGCACCACCGGCGTGGCCGTGCGCCTGGCCGACCGGCCGGGAACGACGCTGCGGGCCGCCATCGATCGGTTCGTCCCGGCCGGGCAGTTGCAGCTTCCGTCTCCGGTGGTGGGCACCGCCGGCGGCGGCGAGATTCCCGTGGACCCTTCGGACCCGGAAGGCCTGCGGTCCCTGGATTCGGTTTTCCAGGTGGATCTGCGCCTGCCCCGGGCGGACCGCAATCCCCATATCGGCATACGGGCGTATGTGCGCTTCGAACACGGCACCATGCCGCTGGCCGTCCAATGGTATCGCCGATTGCGGCAGTTGCTGCTCCGGAGGTTCTATGTCTAGCGCCGCCGCCACGATCACCGACGCCATGCGTCCCGGCATGGTCACCGGGTGGTATCCCGAACGCCTCGACAGCGAAGCGCCCTGGATCGATCGCTCCTTGAAGATGCTGCAGGGAGGGATGACGCGGCTGACGGCCGGCCGGACCGCCAGCCTGCACCGGATCGCCGCGGCCGTCGGGCGGCAGGGCGAAGTCTTGACGACCCTGGACCAGCGGCAGTTGAAAAGCCTGGCGCTTGATTTGAGACTCCGCCTGCACACCCGGGGACTGCAGGATTCGTTGTGCATGCGGGCGTTTGCCTTGATCCGGGAGATGGCCTTCCGCACCATCGGCAAGCGCCATTACGACGAGCAGGTGATGGGCGCCTGGGTGATGCTGCGGGGCCGGCTGGCAGAGATGGAGACCGGTGAAGGCAAGACCCTGTCCGCCACCCTGGCGGCGGCAACGGCGGCCCTGGCGGGAATCCCGGTGCACGTCTTGACCGTCAATGAATACCTGGTGGAGCGCGATGCCGCCGCCATGGGACCGCTGTACCGGGCCCTGGGGTTGACGGTGGGGCATGTGACCCAGGAGATGACACCGGAGCAGTGCCGGGCCGCTTACGCCTGCGACATCACCTACTGCACCAACAAGCAGGTGGCCTTCGATTATCTGCGAGACCGGTTGCTGCTGGGCAACGCGCCCAGCCACCTGCGCCTGCAGCTCGAGTCCTCCTGGGACCGCCGAAACCGGCAGGGCCGGCTGTTGCTGCGCGGACTCTGCTTCGCCATCGTCGACGAAGCGGACAGCGTGCTCGTCGACGAGGCCCGCACCCCGTTGATTCTGACCTGCGATGCCGAAAACGCCGCCGAACACATCGTCTTCATTCAAATCCTGGATTGGACGCGACGCCTGGCCGAGGGAGAAGATTTTTTCATGGATGCGGCCCGGCGGCAGGTGGAACTCAGCCTGGCCGGACAGGAGAAGCTGGCGCGGTTGCACCTTCCCGGGCAGGGCATCTGGCAGACCGCCCGCAGCCGGGAAGAGCTGGTGGCCAAGGCCCTGCACGCATTGCATATCTTGCGCAAGGATCGCGATTACCTGGTGCGGGACGGCAAGGTCATGATTATCGACGCCAACACCGGACGCACCATGCCCGACCGCTCCTGGGAATGCGGCCTGCATCAGTTCGTGGAAGCCAAAGAGGGCTGTGCCTTGACCGATGCCCGCGAGCAACTGGGACGTATCACCTATCAACGGTTTTTCAGTCGCTATCTGCGCCTGGGCGGGATGAGCGGAACGGTGCGCGAAATCCGTTCCGAACTCTGGTCGGTCTACGGGTTGCGGGTGCAGCGCATACCGCTGCATCGTCCCAGCCGCCGACGGGAGCTGCCCGCCAAGGTCTTCCTGCGCGCGGAACAGAAATGGGCCGCCGTGGTCGCATCGGTGGAAGCGCAACGTCGGCGGGGACGGCCCGTGCTCATCGGAACCGCTTCCGTGGCCGATTCCGAATGGCTGGGGCGGGAATTGAGCGCGGCGGGAATCGCCCACCAGGTGCTCAACGCCCGGCAGGACCGGAACGAGGCCGAAATCGTCGCCGCGGCCGGGCGGAAAAGACAGGTGACCGTGGCGACCAATATGGCCGGTCGCGGAACGGACATCCCCCTGGGGGACGGCGTTCCCCAACGGGGCGGCCTGCATGTCATCGCCGCCGGTTGCAACCCGGCCGGCCGAATCGACCGGCAACTGTACGGACGGTGCGCCCGGCAGGGCGATCCCGGCAGCCATGAAGCGATTTTGTCAATGGAAGACGAGCTGATCCGGCAGCACATCCATGGGGTGCCGGTCGGCTTCTTATCCTGGTTTGCTACCAAGAGCGGGGCGTTGGGGAGCCGGCTGATGCTGCTCCTCCACAGACTCGCCCAGAAAAGGGAAGAAGGACAGCAGCGCCGGATGCGCCGCCGGTTGATCGACATGGACCGGAAGACCGGCCGACTTCTCGCCTTCAGTGGTCCTGGAGAATAGGAGATGAATTCACCATGTGGTTTTTAAGGAAATCCGCCGCTTGCGCCATCGTTGCGGCGGCGTTGCTGCTGACGCTGGCCCCCGTGGGTCGCGCACAGACCGTGACGTACGATGGGTTGATCCAGCCCTATGAAGTGGTGGAAATCGGAGCGCCGATGGAAGGGATCGTCGCCAAGGTGGTCGTAGACCGCAGCTCCACGGTCCAGGCGGGGCAGACCCTGGTGGAGCTGGAATCCTCGGTGGAGCGGGCCGCCGTGGAAAAGGCCAAAGCCATGGCCGCTTTCCGCGGTGAAATCGGCCTGCAGCAAGCGACGCTGCAATTCGACAAGCGGGTCCATAACCGGCTGAAAGAACTCAACTCGGTATCGGCCCAGGATAAGGATCAGGCGGCCACGGAGATCGAGCTGACCCGCCGTCGTCTGGAAAAAGCGCGTGAGAACAGCATGCTGGCAAAGATAGAGTTGAAAAGAGCCCAGGCCGTGCTCGCCCGCCGCTTCATCCGCAGCCCCATCTCCGGCGTGGTTGTGGAGCGCTATGTCTCCCCGGGCGAATATGTGGACAGCAAGCCGCTGTTGCGGGTGGCCCGGATCGATCCGCTTCGGGTGGAAGCCATCGTTCCGGCCCAGATGTTCGGCAAGATCAAACCCGGCATGACCGCCGCCATCGTACCCGAACTGGCGCAATTCGGCGCCCTGGACGCAACGGTAAACATCGTGGACAAGGTGATCGACTCGGCCAGCAACACCTTCGGCGTACGCCTCGAACTTCCCAATGCCGATGGGAAAATACCCAGCGGCCTGCGCTGCCAGGTGCGATTCGAGATCGAGGAAACCTCCGGCGAGGCACCGCAGCCGCCCGCCGACCAACTACCGGCCGCCGCCGCGCTGAATTGAAGCGGATGGCATGAAAGGGGGCTGGCCCATGGCCAGGAAACTTGCGAAAAAAATGCGGAACACCCTCTATTATGAAGCCGTGGAAGAACGGGTGCTCTTTTCCGCCGATGGAGCGCCGGGTCTGGAACTTCCGGCGATCGACAGGCAAGCCCTCGTGGAGGATGCCATCCCTCATCCGTCTTCCGTGAACCCGGCCGAACCCTCGGAGACGGCCGTCCAGGCAACCGCCGAAGCGTCGCGCGAACTGGTGATCGTCAATCCGAATATCGACGGATACGAGCAGCTCCTGTCCGATCTGCGGAACGGCGATGCAAACCGGATCATCGACGTGGTTACCCTCGACCCCGACCGGGACGGCATCGAGCAGGTCACCGATCTGCTGTCGGCGCGATCCGATCTGTCGGCCGTTCACTTCATCACCCATGGCGCCGATGGACAGATCAACCTGGGGAATGGCTGGTTGAACCATGCCACGCTGCAGCAGAATGCCGACCAGATCGCCACCTGGGGCAAGGCGCTGAACGATGCGGGAGATTTACTTTTCTACGGCTGCAATGTCGCCGCCGAAGGCGACGGACAGTCCCTGGTGGACGACATCGCCTGGTTGACCGGTACGGATGTGGCCGCTTCGGACGATTTGACGGGATATGCCGGCTTGGGCGGCGACTGGGATCTGGAGTATCGGTCCGGCAGTATCGAAACAATGGGGGCGCTGTCCCTGCCCGGCCAGAACGGGTGGATCGGCACCCTGGCCACCTACACGGTCACCAACGCCAACGATGCGGGCGCCGGTTCCCTGCGGCAGGCCATCCTCGATGCCAATGCCAACCCGGGCGCGGACACCATCGCCTTCAACCTGGATCTGGCGACGGACGATTCGATCAATTTGCTCTCATCTCTCCCCGCCATTACGGAACAGGTCACCATCGACGCCACGACGCAGCCCGAATATGCGAGTACGGGCACCCCCCTCATCATCATCGACGGCGACCAGAACGCATTCGACGGCTTCGAACTGACCGCCACGGCGGACGGAAGCACCATTCGCGGCCTGGTGCTGCGCGATTTTAAAGACAATGCAATCCAGATCCTCAGCGGGTCGGACTACAATACCATTACCGGAAACTACATCGGCAGCTTCGGCATTGCCGGTGTCGGCCTGGGGCCCACCGAAAACAACGGTGGGGCCGGCATCGAGATCAATGGCAGCCATAATACCATCGGGGGTACCACCCCCT
Source organism: Desulfobacteraceae bacterium (assembly GCA_050288425.1). Taxonomy (GTDB): domain Bacteria; phylum Desulfobacterota; class Desulfobacteria; order Desulfobacterales; family Desulfosarcinaceae; genus JARRKU01. The sequence goes on from JBNKDU010000013.1 coordinate 10,751, forward strand.
CCGAGCGCAATGTGATCGGCGGCAACGATTTTCTGGGGATCGGCATCGGCCAGTCCAGTGCCGGCCTGGTCGGCAACCGGATCCTGGGCAACTACATCGGCCTGGCCGCAGACGGCACCACCGTCGTAGGCAACGGGAACGAAGGCATTTACGCCCAGCACGGAACGGACCTGGTCATCGGCGGCGGCACGGCCGCCGAACGCAACGTCATCTCCGGCAACGGCAAGGCGGGTATTTTTCTGTGGGGCGAGTCCAACGCAGTCATCCAGGGCAACTACATCGGCACCGACGCCAGCGGCACGCTGGCCCTCGGCAACAACACCTCCGGCGACATCCTGCGCGGCGGCATCCGACTTGAAAGCCTGTCCGGTGCGCTGGTCGGCGGCACGGCAAGCGAAGAGGGCAACCTCATCGCCAACAACACCGGCGACGGCATCATCGTGGCGCACAGCAGCAGTACGGATAACAGCATCCTGGGAAACCGCTTCACGGGCAATACCGGCCTGGCCATCGATCTGAACGAAGACGGCGTAACCGCCAACGACATCGGCGATGTGGACTTCGGCGTCAATAATTTCCAGAATTTTCCGGTGCTCAGCTCCGTGGTATCGGACGGATCGAATACCCACATCTCCGGCACCCTGAACTCCACCGCCGGCACGAGTTTCCGTGTCGAGTTCTACTCGTCGCCGTCGGCGGATGCGAGCGGGTACGGCGAAGGACAGACCTATCTAGGCTACACCACGGTTACGACGGACGGCAGCGGAAACGCGAACTTCGACATCACCTTCGGCGGTGTAACGGTAACCGACGGTTATGCCGTAGCCGCGACGGCGACCGTCGATCTGGGCGGCGGCAACTATGGATCGACGTCGGAGTTCGGCGCGGTCATTGCCGCTGTCGGCAACCGGGCTCCGGTGGGTCTTCCCACCATCACCGGCTCCCCCGTAGAGGACCAGACCCTGACGGCCGACACCAGCGGGATCTCCGATGCCGACGGGCTGGGCCCGTTCAGCTACCAGTGGATGCGTGACGGATCGCCTGTGTCCGGGGCCACCGCGAACACCTATACCCTGGGTGATGCCGACGTGGGCTCCCAGATCAGTGTACAGGTCAGCTACACAGACGGTCGCGGCACCAACGAATCGATCACCAGTACCCAGACCGCGGCCGTGGCCAATGTCAACGATGCGCCGGCCGGCGTACCCACCATCAGCGGCGCGGTCACCGAAGACCAGACGCTTACGGCAGATACCAGCGGCATCTCCGACGCCGACGGGCTGGGTGCATTCAGCTATCAGTGGATGAGAGACGGGTCGCCCATTTCCGGGGCCACCGCGAACACCTATACCCTGGGCGATGCCGACGTGGGTTCCCTGATCAGTGTACAGGTCGGCTACACAGACGGCTACGGCACCGGCGAGACGGTGACCAGCGCACAGACCGCAGCGGTTTCCAATGTAAACGATACGCCGGTTGGCGTTCCCACCATCACCGGCACGGCCGCCGAAGACCAGACGCTTACGGTGGATACCAGCGGCATCTCCGACGCCGATGGGCTGGGCCCGTTCAGCTACCAGTGGATGCGCGACGGATCACCCATGGCAGGGGCGACCTCGAACACCTACACCCTGGGCGATGCCGATGTGGGCTCCCAGATCAGCGTACAGGTCGGCTACACCGACGGTCACGGCACCGGCGAATCGCTCACCAGCACCCAGACTGCTGCCGTGGCCAATGTCAACGACGCACCTAGCGGCGCCGACAACACGGTCTCCACCAGCGAGGACACGGACTACACCTTCAGCGCCGGCGATTTCGGCTTCAGCGACATCGATGGAGACAATTTCCTGCGTGTCTGGATCACAACTCTGCCCGACCAGGGCGATCTCAAGTGGAACGGTTCGACCTTTCCTGCCGACAACTGGGTCCTTGCCACCGATATCGATGCCGGCTTGTTGACCTATACGCCGGCTGCCAACGCCTCCGGCACCGGGTACACCAGCTTCACATTCCAGGTTCAGGATGATGGCGGCACCGCCAACGGCGGGGTAAATAAGGACCCCTCACCGAACACCATCACCATCGATGTCACTGCGGTAAATGATGCGCCGGTAGGCGTGCCCACCATCACAGGCACGGCCGCCGAAGACCAGACACTTACAGCCGATACCAGCGGCATCTCCGACGCCGACGGGCTGGGCGCGTTCAGTTACCAGTGGATGCGCGATGGGTCGCCCGTTTCCGGGGCCACCGCGAACACTTACACCCTTGGTGATGCCGACGTAGGGTCCCAGATCAGCGTACAGGTCAGTTACACCGACGGTCACGGAACCAACGAATCGGTTACCAGTGCGCAGACCGCAGCCGTGACCAATGTCAACGATGCGCCGGTGGGCGTACCCACCATCACAGGAACGGCCACCGAAAACCAGACCCTGACGGCCGATACCAGCGGCATCTCCGACGCCGACGGGCTGGGCGCGTTCAGTTACCAGTGGATGCGCGACGGCTCGCCCGTTTCCGGGGCCACCGCGAACACTTACACCCTTGGTGATGCCGACGTAGGGTCCCAGATCAGCGTACAGGTCAGCTACACCGACGGTCACGGCACCAACGAATCGATCACCAGTTCCCAAACTGTTGCCGTGGCCAGCGTCAACGATGCGCCGGCCGGCGTGCCCACCATCACAGGAACGGCCGCCGAAGACCAGACCCTGACCGCAGACACCAGCGGCATCTCCGACGCCGATGGGCTGGGCGCGTTCAGTTACCAGTGGATGCGCGACGGGTCGCCCGTTTCCGGGGCCACCGCGAACACCTACACCTTGGGCGATGCCGATGTGGGCTCCCAGATCAGCGTACAGGTCAGCTACACCGACGGTCAGGGTACCGCCGAGTCGGTGACCAGCGCACAGACCGCAGCCGTAACAAATGTCAACGATGCACCGGCCGGCGTGCCCACCATCACAGGAACGGCCACCGAAGACCAGACACTTACAGCCGATACCAGCGCAATCTCCGACGCCGACGGGCTGGGCGCGTTCAGCTACCAGTGGATGAGAGACGGCTCGCCTATTTCCGGGGCCACCGCGAACACTTACACCCTTGGTGATGCCGACGTCGAGTCCCAGATCAGCGTACAGGTCAGCTACATCGACGGTCACGGGACCGGCGAATCGGTTACCAGCGCACAAACCGCGGCCGTGGCCAATGTCAACGATGCGCCCAGCGGCGTACCTGCCATCGGCGGCACGGCCACGGAAGACCAGACCCTGACGGTCGATATCAGCGGCATTTCCGATGCCGACGGAATGGGAAGCGTCAGCTACCAGTGGATGCGCGACGGATCGCCCATATCCGGGGCCACATCCGGCACCTACACGCTGGGAGAGGCCGATGTGGGATCACAGATCAGCGTAAATGTCAGCTACGTGGACGCCCAGGGCACCGGC
>JBNKDU010000014.1:0-1882 GCA_050288425.1 Desulfobacteraceae bacterium
TGTTTCAGTTGTCGAATCAATCTGGATAATTCGACGGTTCCGCCGGGCCCCATTCCGGCGTAGGGCTCGTCCAGCAGCAGCATTTTGGGGTTGCCGGCCAATGCCATTCCCACTTCCAGTTGTCTTTTTTCGCCGTGTGACAAGTTGCCGGCCAACTGGTCGGCGCGACGTTCCAGGCCCACGCGTGTCAACGCCGGGTCGACCCGCAGGCAAAGCTCGGGATCGGTCGCGGCGGTCTTCCAGAATTTGAAACTATGTCCCAGGTGGGCCTGGATCGACAGGGAAAGATTTGCGCGGACGGTCAGATGCTCGAAAATCGAAGTGATTTGATAGGAACGCGCCAGGCCCAGCCCGGCCCGCTTGTGCACCGGCATGGCGGTGATATCTCGGCCGTCGAAGAAAATGCGGCCGGCATCCGGCTTGCGCTCACCGGAGAGTTGATGGAGAACCGTGGTCTTGCCGGCCCCGTTGGGACCGATCAAGGCGTGGATCTCCCCCGGCAGCACCTCCAGGTCAAAATGGTTGCTGGCCCGGACCGCTCCGTAGCTTTTGCAGAGCCCGACGACCCGCAGCAGGGCATCAGCCATGGGGATTCTCCGGACCGAGAAGCAGGCCGTAGATGCCCCTCCTGGCGAACAACACCATCACGATCAGAAAGGGCCCCAGGTAGACCATCCAATGCTCGGTGTAGATCGCCAGAATTTCTTCCAGCAACAGGAAAGTCGCCGCTCCCAGGACGGGACCGAAGAGGGTTCCCATGCCACCCAACAACACCATGATCAGGATCTCTCCGGATCGGGTCCAATGCATCAATCCCGGGCTGACATATTCGGTCTGGTTGGCGATCAAGGCGCCTGCCAGGCCGGCACCGGCTCCGGCGAGAATAAAGCAGACCAGCTTGTACCGGTAGGTGGGAAAGCCGAGTGCCTTCATGCGGCGATCGTTTTCACGGCTGCCGAGAATCACCATGCCGAAGCGGGATTGGACCAACCGGTGGGCGAAGAACAGGAAGAGGCCCAAGAGTACAAGGCAGAGGTAGTAAAAATGGGGATCGCTTCCCAGATCGAGGCCCGGAATCGTATTGCGGGAAAACAGACTCAGGCCGTCATCACCGCCGTATACCTCCAGGGAGACGAAGAAGTAATAGAGCATCTGGGCGAACGCCAGGGTGATCATGATGAAATGCATCCCGGAGGTTCGAAGGCTCAGCGCGCCGATCATGGCGGCGATGAGGCCGGAGCACACCACCGCCACCGGCCAGACCAGCAGGCCGTTTTCACACCCCGCGATATGGAAGGGCCAGGAAACGACGGACGTTCCCTCGACACTGTGGAACGCCAGGATCCCGGTTACATAGGCTCCGATTCCGAAAAACGCGGCGTGTCCGAGACTGACCATGCCGCCGTATCCCAATATGAGGTCCAGGCTGACCGCCGCCAGCGCGTAGATCAGGATACGACTGAACAGCGTGACCAGATAGGGCTCGCCGGCAAGCCGGGCAATCGTTGGAAGGATCAGCAGCAAGGCGGCGCCCGTTCCGATCAAAACGGTTTTGCGGTCAAATACCGACTTCATGCGGTCTGCGGATTTTGATAGTGATCTCATGGCGCCAGGATGGCCCTCAGGATTCGAAAGCCGGCAGCAATCCCGTCGGCCGCCATACGAGCACGGCCGCCATCAGGATATAAATGGACATGGAAGCCAGAGGGGCGGCCACCCCATCGGCATAGGCCGGCGAAAGAAACAGGCGCAGCAGCGTCGGCAAAAAGGCCCTGCCGAGGGTGTCGACCATGCCGACGAGCATCGCCCCCGCCAACGCCCCGCGCACGGATCCGATACCGCCGATGACGATCACCACGAAGGTGAGAATCAGGATGCTTTC
>JBNKDU010000015.1:0-26764 GCA_050288425.1 Desulfobacteraceae bacterium
CGGAGGGCTTCAGAGCCAAGGCGCCAAGGGCGCAGCCGTAGTCAATCTACTGCAAGCCCTTGGCAACGCCGTTACTTACGCCCTCCGGCTTTCCCGAAGGGGAAAAAAGATGGCATATAATAGACCCGATCCTACAGTGGACCTGGGTTTGATTGTTGGCAGTGGCTCCGGATCTGACATTTGTTCAACGTTCATGACGGCTTACTCACCTTTTGCCATCTTTTTTATGCAACGGTAGGGTTTACTTGGCCAGCATGGCACGCATCATATCACCGGCGTTTTCCGCATGGTCGGCGATGGAGCCCACCAGCTCCGCCAGGCGGACCATATGGAATACCGAGACGGCATCCAGATCCATGTTGAAGGCCTTTTCCTTGATGGTATCTTCGATCTTGTCGGCTTCGTGCTCCTGGCGGCGCAAATGACGGATCATATCTTTCACAGCCAAACGCTGGCGCGGGTTGTAGGATTGAAAGTAGCTGCGGGCACCTTTGACCATCTGGTCGAGCAGCTCGATGGCTTCGGCCACGGCATCCACCAGCAGCAGGAAATCCTTCTCCAGCTCCGCGGGGATGCCCGGTTCGGGTCGGAAGGAAATCCAGTCGAGGCTATCTTCCACGGCATCCAATACACTGTCTTGCTCACGCAGATAGCGAAACAATTGGAATTTGCTCACCGGCATCAGCGTGCCAATGGGCAGATGGCCGCGAATCCGGCGCTTGACGGCGTCGGCCTCGCTCTCCAAACGCGTGACCTCCCGGTAGAGCTCATCGAAAGTCTGGCATTGCCTGGATACGTGACACTCCACCGCCTGCTGGAAGGCCCAACTGCACTCCTTCACTTTTTCCGCGTGTTCTTGTATGCCTTCAAACGGAGAGGTGACAAACATGGATAAAAACGGTAGGCGCATGTTCCCTCCTTGGTTAGTAAATCCAATCGATGATCTTGAATAAGGCCATGCAGGTGATGGCGGCGGCCGGTACGGTCAGCACCCAATAGACCATGATTTGCAAAATGATACGGAAGTTGACGGCTTCGATTCCCCTCGCCAGGCCGACTCCAAGGACCCCGCCCACCGCCGCATGTGTCGTGGAAACGGGAAGACCCATTTTGGATGCCACCAGGACCGTGGTGGCGGCGGCGAAGTCGACGCAGAAACCCCGGGTATTGGTCAACGTGGTGATCTTGGTGCCGATGGTCGCCATGACGCGATATCCGGCCATCCATATTCCACAGGCAATGCCTACGCCGCCGAAGAGCAGCAGAAAGACGGGGACCTGTACTTTGCTGCCTACGGCACCGGTCTTGGCCAGAAAGTAGATTACGGCCAGCGGTCCGATGGCGTTGGCCACATCGTTGGCTCCCTGGGCCAGGGCCACGTAGCACGATGTTCCGATCTGGATCCGGCGAAAGATCTCTTCGGTATCGCCGGAGGTGCTTTCCAGAACAAACCTGCGGACCAGGTGTTTCCCCAGATATCCGGCGACTATCGCAATCAAGAGCGCGACGGCCAGGGCCGCTGGAGTGCCGATCGCGAGTCTTTTGCCCAAAGGCGTCTTGAAGACAAAAGAAAGAACGATGACGAAGCAGGTGGTGCCGATGAAGGCGGGGGAAAGCCGAAGTGCGGCCCGGGCGGGATCCTGGCGAGAGAGTACGAACCGGATGATGAATCGCAACATCCCAAAGGCGATAATGGTGGCAAATATGGGCGAGATTACCCAACTCATCACCACGGCCCCCAGCTTGTGCCAGTTGATGACATCCAATCCACCGGCCATGAAACCGAATCCGATCATGGCGCCGACAATGGAATGGGTGGTCGATACGGGCAGTGATTTCCATGTGGCGAAGGAGACCCACAACGCCGCCGCCAACAAGGCGGCCAAGGCACCTACAAGAGCCAGATGGGGGTCGGTAAGGACATCGGTGGAGACAATACCTTTGCGGATGGTGTTGGTGACATGGGAACCGATAAAGGTGGCGCCGATGACATTGAGAATGGCCGCGATGAAGATCGCCTGGCGGATGGTGATGGCATTGGCTCCGACGGCCGAAGCCATTGAATTGGCGACATCGTTGGCGCCGATATTCCAGGCCATATAGAATCCGAGTACGTAGCCGACGATGAGGACGATGTATTCGCTGGGCATGGCTTCCTTCGTCACAAGGGTAGAGGATGAACCGCAGGATGGAACAAAGGTGCCTGACGTCAATTAGCAGATAGCATGGTTGCCGGAGAAAGGCAAAAAGCAAATATGCTTTGACCCGGGTCCTTGCGGCGCTTATCGATATGGATTTCAATCGCAGCAAAGAGCGATTGCGGGGACGAAGAGGACGGGAGGATTCGCTCTCAAATTGAGAGGGTGGAGGTCTGGCAGGACTTGCTATCCTGGTTCGAGATCCTTCGATCGGCGGACAAGAATAATCAAACGATGGGAAAATGGAAAGGAAATGCTTTGGCAATGGTCCCTCAGGTACTGGAATTGCAGGAAAAATGCCAAAGTACTTTGTAATGTGGATAATCGTCGTTTTTGGACAAAAAGATCGATATGCTTCTATATGCTTTGTTGGCGCGGCAGGAGAGCGTTCAGGGGAGCCTTTCCAAAATGAGAACAATAGAAATTTCTCCTTTTTTTTAAGTAAGTTGTTGACAAGATTCGGAAGTTATATTAGGGCTGAAGATATTGGTTGATTTTTGTAACAATATTAAATCATTAAGGAGGTATTCATATGAAGAAGGCACAGAACCAGCTAAAGAGTGTTGCCAAAACACTCGCCAACCTGGCCGGTAAGCTCGAAAGCATCGGCGAAGCCCTCTCCCAGGTTTCCGTTGCCAAGAAAGGCGTTTCCAAGAAAAAAGCGGCCACCAAGAAAAAGGCCCCCGCCAGAAAGGCTGCCGGCAAGAAGAGAGTGGCCGCCAAGAAAAAAGCTCCCGCCGAAAAAGCCGCTGCAGGCAAAGATACTGTCTTGGACAAAGTATACGATGTGATCAAGAAGAGCCGCAACGGCGCCAATATCGCATCGCTCAAAGAAAAGACCCAACTCGAATCGCGCCAGTTGAGCAATGCGTTGTACAAGTTGAGCAAGAAAGGCAAGATTAAATCGAAATCCCGCGGTGTCTACATCAAGGCGTAATCTTCGGTATACGTCATCCGACGGACGTCTCGTCGGGTCGCGACAATCCGCGTACCGCCGCCGCGGCAGAAATATTCCACAAATCATTCAGCGCCCACGGGTCCATCCGGGGCGCTGAATGATTTTTCACAGCATACCCTTCCCGGCGTTCAATATCTTCTAAAGCGGGCTTGGTTGCCATTTCCGGTGAGATTCTTATTATCCGACCATGCGGTTTGCCTGACGCAGCAGCAAGCCGGTTTTGGATATGGACCGGAATAAATACAAAGGAGTGTGGTATGTGGTTTTTTCCCCTTTCAGCCATCCGGCGAAAGATGTTCAGGCGCAGCCGGGCAGGATGGCTGATCATCATCGGGTTGCTCGTAGCCGCTCTGGCCGGCTGCACCATGATATCTCCGTCAAGGAGGGAACCCCTTCCTGAAAATCATTCCGGCTGGCCGCAGGATCGAAGCGATCTCACGGCGGATGCGGAACTCGTTTTCGGGAGGCTGGAGAACGGTGTTCGCTATATCATCAAAGAAAATTCGACTCCCCGGGATCGGGTGAGCATGCATTTGTACGTGCAAACCGGATCCCTGAACGAGCGCCGTTCGGAGCGGGGCGTTGCCCACTTTCTGGAGCATATGCTGTTCAATGGCTCCACCCATTTTCCGCCCGGTGAGATGGTCAAGTACTTTCAGCGCATCGGAATGCAGTTCGGACCGGATGCCAACGCGCATACCGGGTTTATCCAGACGGTATACGATATCATTCTGCCAAGAGGCGACGAAAAGAGCCTGGGGGAAGGCCTGCTGGTCCTGCGCGACTATGCCGACGGGGCCATGCTTTTGCCAGAGGAGGTGATGCGGGAGAAAAAAGTGATTTTGGCGGAAAAACGTTCACGTGACTCGGCAAGTTTTCGCACCCTGAAGACCGCCTTCGCCTTCGAGATGCCGGGGCTGCTGGTCAGCGAGAGATTCCCCATCGGCCTCGAAAGTACGATCAGGCAAGCCGATGCAAAAATGCTGCGCGGGTATTACAACGCCTGGTATCGTCCGGAACGGATGATTCTGGTTCTGGTGGGGGATTTGGATGTCGACACGGCGACAAGGCTGATCCAGGACCGGTTTGGCAGTCTTCGGGCCGGAGCCCCGACCCGGGAGCCTCCGGACTTCGGTTTCATGAAACACGAAGGTGTCGGAAGCTTTTATCACCATGAAGCGGAGGCCGGAGCGACGACGGTCTCACTCGAACATATCGTCGTGGAAAGGCAACCGCGGGACAGCGCCGCGCAACGTCGAAAGGCTTTGCTGGAGGATCTGGCCAACCATATGGTCCAAAAACGCCTGGAGCGGATCGTGCAGCTGCCGAAGACCGTGTTGACGGATGCCCGGATCGCGTCCGGCGATTACCTGGGACGGCTTCGCTATGCAGAGATCCGTGCCGACTGCAAGCCCGGGGACTGGTCGGCGGCCATCGCCGAGATCGAACAGGTATTGCGCCGGGCGCGTATGTATGGCTTCACCCCGGCCGAATTGCAGCGGGCCAAAGATGAATACCGGGCTTTGTTGGAAAAAGCAGTGAAGGAAGCAGGCACCCGCGACAGCAAAGACCTGGCGGGTGAAGTAACCCATTCCCTGAACAACTGGCGGGTGCTGCTGTCACCCCGCCAGGAACTGGACCTGCTGGCTCCCGCACTGGAGAAGATCTCGCTGGACCAGGTCCAGGACGCCTTCGCCAAAGCGTGGATGGAGGATCACCGTCTGGTTCTGGTCACCGGCAATGCCGTACTGAATGAAGACAAGAAGATCGCCGAAGGGAACATTGTGGCCGCCTACCGGAACAGTCTGCTGACTTCGGTGACGCCGTTGGCGGAGAAGACGGTGGCGCGGTTCCCGTACTTGCCGCCTCCTGCCGATACCGGATCCATTGTCCGACGGCAATTCTTCGACGATCTGGGCATCGAACGGGTCGACTTCGCCAATGGGGTCGTTTTGCACCTGAAGCGGACCGAATTCAAGGCCAACGAAATCCTGGTGACGCTGTCCTTCGGGCAGGGCAGGGCCGCCGAACCGGCTGGTCAGCCTGGATTGGCCATGATGACGGAGACGGTGGTCAATGAATCGGGGTTGGACGGCATCGATCTTCTCCAACTCCAGGAAGCACTGGCCGGGAAAGTGGCCCGGGCGCGGCTGCAAGTTCGCGAAGACATGTTCCTGATCGACGGTGAAACCATACCGGAAGAACTGCCACTGCTGTTTCAGCTCTTGTATGCGCAGGTCAGGGATCCGGGATACCGGCCGGAAATCCGGGCTCTGGCGCTCAAGCGCTGGGAGCAGGAATATCAGGCGATGGAACGTTCCACAGATGGTCTTTTGCGGTTGAAAGTGGACTCCTTTTTCGCCGGCAATGATCCGCGTCTCGGGATGGCGCCGTGGGAGCAGCTGCAACTGCGCACCCTGGCACAGGTACGGCAGTGGTACGGGAGGCAGTTGCGGCAGGGTCCCGTGTCCATTGCCGTGGTGGGGGATTTTGAACCGGATACGGTCATCGAGTTGGCGCGGCGTTATTTCGGCGCCATGCCGGAAGCGCAGGGGCGGCCGGTCGCAGTCCGACCGATACCGGGATTTCCCTCCGGAGAGAAATTGCGATTGACCGTCGATACCGACATTCCCAAGGCGCTGGTGGTGGTGGCCTACCCGACGGAAGACTTCTGGAAGATCCGGCGGACGCGACGATTGGCCATCATGGCGGAACTGCTCTCCGAGCGTTTGCGCGAACGCATCCGGGAGAAGTTGGGCGCGGCCTACTCGCCTTATGCGTACAACCGGTCCCATCGCGCATACGCGGGATACGGAACCACGCAGGTTCATGTGCTGGTGGATCCCCGGCAGGCCGAAGCCATCGCATCGGAGGTGAGAGAAATCGCACGGCAAGTTGCCGTAAAGGGGGTCGGTACGGATGAGTTCCGGCGTGTCCTGGATCCGACGCTTACTTATATCAAGGACATCCGACAGACCAATGACTACTGGCTCCATAACGTACTGACCGGCGCGGACCGATATCCCCAGCAGTTGGACTGGAGCCGGTCGTTTGTTGAAGACTATGCCTCCATCACCGCCCGGGATGTGATCGAACTCGCCCACCGGTATCTTGACGACCATCGTGCCGCGACGGTGATCGTCTCCCCCCTGCCGTAAGGGGCATATGCGGCGGCCCGCCTTTCCGGCTGCCCAGCCCGGTCACATGAGATTGCCCTGTATCGATGTCCGCTTGCGGTTGCCAGCCGGTTACCGATTTGATATGTCTCACGAGATTTGAAACAGTTTGGGATGCATGCAACGAGAACGCGAAAAGGTATCTATTCGATGAGTACCCATAATAAGGTATCGGCAAATTATCTCGACAGTTTGTGGAAATTTTTTGCCTCCGTAAAGCTGACCGTGGTGGTGCTGCTCTCCCTGGCGATACTGTCCATCATCGGCACCCTGATTCCCCAGAACCAAAGCCCGGACGAATATCTCAAGGCCTTCGGACCTTTCGTCTATCAATTGCTGGCCACCCTCGATGTTTTCGATATGTACCATTCCTGGTGGTTCCAGATGCTGATCATCCTGGTGGTGGTCAACATCATCATTTGTTCCATCGAACGGCTGCGGGTGACCGGCAAGGTGATCTTTACCCGGTCGCCCAATTTCAATTTGCCGTCCTATCGCCGGCGCAGCAACCGGCGGGACTTCACTTTGAAAACCGCTCCGGATGCCCTGCGCCAGTCGCTCGAGAACCGACTTCGCAGGAATTTCCGCTATTGTCAGGTCGTGGAGACCGACAAGGGGTATGCCGTCACCGCCGAGAAGGGCCGCTGGACCCGTCTGGGGGTCTATGTCGTGCACCTGAGCGTGGTGGTCCTGCTGGTCGGCAGCCTGGTGGGTTCGCTGAATGGTTTCGAGGGCTTTGTGAACATCCCCGAGGGCGAGACCGTGGACACCATCCAGCTGCGCAACAGCGATCGGCAGTACAAGCTGCCCTTCGCCATCCGGTGCGACGATTTCGACGTGCAGTTTTATGCCACCGGCGCTCCGCGGGAATTCCGTTCCGACCTGACCATCGTCAAGAACGGCGAAGATGTGCTGCAGAAGGATATTATCGTCAACGACCCCCTGCGCTATGAGGGCATCAACATCTTTCAGGCCAGCTATGGCAGGATGAACCCCGAACCTTCCGCCATGAGCCTGCCGGAACAGATAGAGCTCAATTTCCAGAGCACCGCGTCGGGTAAGAATTACAAACTCAATGCCAGGAAGGGCCAACCGGTGGAAATCCCCGAAGGCCTGGGCCAATTTACGGTGACCGGCTTCCGGCCGACGGCCAAATTCAAGGGCATGGACATCGGACCGATCATTTCCGGAACCTTGACCCCGCCCGGCGGCGAATCCCAAACCATCATGCTGGCCGTGAAATTTCCCAAGTTCGACATCATGCGCAAGGGAAACGTGGTGATTTCGCTGGCCAGTCAATTGCCGCAGCCGGAGCCCAGGTATTTTACCGGTCTGCAAGTTACCAACGACCCCGGGGTCTGGCTGGTCTATGCGGGTTTCTGCATGATGATTCTGGGATGCATGATTACCTTCTTTATGTCCCACCAGCAGGTGGTGGTGGAGGTCAGGGCCAAAAAAGGCGGCCGCAGCAGCGTCATGGTGGCCGGCAAGGCCAACAAGAACAAGGTCACCCTAGACAACAGCGTCGAACGACTGGCGAGCCGGTTGGCCGAATCGGACGCAGCGCAACCCCTCAAGGAATAGGTGTCATTATGGATTACAGTCCCACACTCTTATCCGTCGTAACCTTTGTTTACGGCCTGGCCGGCGCCTTGTATCTTTTCGCCTGGGTGTTCCGGAAGGAAATCCCGGGTCGGATCGCCACCTGGGTGACCGCCATCGCCGTCCTCGGCAACGTCCTCGGCATCGGTCTGCGCTGGTACGAGTCCTACCAGCTGGGGGCCGGATACGGCCACGCCCCGCTTTCCAATATCTATGAATCCCTGGTCTTTTTCGCAGCGATCACCGGGATCATCTATCTGGTGGTGGAACGCCGTTACCAGAATCGTGTCATCGGCGCGTTTGCCATGCCGTTGTCGTTTTTCGCCATGGCCTACGCCTCGTTCGGCACCAGTGCCAAGATCCAGCCTCTGATCCCTGCCTTGAAAAGTAATTGGCTCATTGCCCATGTCATCACCTGCTTCATCGGGTATGCCGCCTTTGCGCTGGCCTTCGGTGTCAGCATCATGTACCTGATCAAGCAGATCAGGCCCGAGGACGCTGACGCCGGCAGCGCCTTCCGGCTGCCGAAATTGTCGGTGATGGACGAATTGACCCATCAGTTGATCATGTTCGGCTTCCTCTTCCTCACTGCCGGTATCATCTCCGGCGCGGTGTGGGCCAACTCGGCCTGGGGACGCTATTGGGGCTGGGACCCCAAGGAGACCTGGTCGCTGATCACCTGGTTTGTCTACGCCACCGTGCTTCACGCCCGCCTGATGCGCGGTTGGCGAGGAACGCGTATCGCCGTGCTTTCCCTGATCGGTTTCGCGGCCGTCATATTTACCTATTTCGGTGTCAACCTGCTTCCCGGACTGCATAGTTACGGCGCTTTCAGTAAATGATTGGGCTTGACAAAACAGGGCGGTCTGGATATTAGAAATCCTTTCGCTGAGGCGTTTTGGATATCCAGAATCGTCCTGTTTTTTTACGTTACATCGGTGGTATTCGGGCCTTGTGCCCGATTGTCGTATGGTGGACTGGCCGGCCCTGATCGAGGGCCGATCTGTCAATGGTTGAATCGGTGGAGTGGATTGGATTCCAATCAATGAAGACGGAGTGTCCATGAGCAGCAATGAAGATCCAAAACCCAAAGACGTAACCGACGATGCCCACGGGGCATCACCCGCCCACGCCCCCTCCGAGGCGGAATCCGGAGGCGGTCCCTATCTCTTTCTTTCTTTTATCGCTGGCTTGGTCCTCAGCCTGGTTGTCGGCTGGGTGGTTTTTCCCAAGGTGCTTTACTCCAAGAAGAACCAGCCCGTGGACTTCAACCACAAACTGCACCTGGAAGAGGTGGACGACAGTTGCCAGAGCTGCCACTTTTTCCGCGAGGACGGCACCTTCTCCGGCGTACCGCGTCTGGCCCAATGCACCGGCTGCCACGAAGAGATCCTGACCGGAAGCGAAAACGAGGTCGAGTTCTTCGAACAGTACGTGGCCAAAGATCGCGAAGTGCCTTGGCAGGTTTACTCCCGCCAACCCGATTGCGTGTTCTTTTCCCATGCCGCCCATGTGGACGGCGCCAATATGGACTGCGAGACATGCCACGGCAGCATCGGCACTTCCGAATCGCTCCGACCGTACGAGGAGAACCGAATCACCGGCTACAGCCGCGATATCTGGGGCAAGAGCATCGGTGGCTTCAAGCACAATACCTGGGATCGGATGAAGATGGACGATTGCGCCGAATGTCATTCAGAAGCGGCCGGCCATGATTCCAGCGTGCAAACCGGTCGCGACGCATGTTTCGTGTGCCACAAATAAACCGCGATGTCCGGATGGAGAACGTGAGCCTCCGGCAGCGAGCGATGAACATACCATCTTGTCAGGATGAAACATAGACCAACGATGGGCTACTCAGGTTGAGGTAATTGTATGAAACTCTCCAGAAGATGCTTTTTATCCTTTGTGGTCGGCGGCGCAGCGGGCACGGCCCTTTCGCCGATGCCGTGGAAAATCGCCGACGACTCTTCCATCTGGTCCCAGAATTGGCCCTGGACGCCGGTTCCTCCCGACGGCGAGGGCACCTACACCCAATCCACCTGTACCCTCTGCCCGGGCGGATGCGGCATCAGCGTGCGCAAAATCGACCAGCGGGCCATTAAAATCGAAGGCGCCTCCGACCACCCGATCAATGACG
Source organism: Desulfobacteraceae bacterium (assembly GCA_050288425.1). Taxonomy (GTDB): domain Bacteria; phylum Desulfobacterota; class Desulfobacteria; order Desulfobacterales; family Desulfosarcinaceae; genus JARRKU01. The sequence goes on from JBNKDU010000015.1 coordinate 10,075, forward strand.
GCGGCATCTGCATCCTGGGGTTGTCCGGCCTGCAGATGCTTTACGCACCGACCCGGATCCAGGCACCCCTCAAGCGGATCGGAGAACGCGGCCAGGGAGAATGGAAGACCATTTCCTGGGAGCAGGCCATCTCCGAAGTGACCGATAAACTGGCCGACATCCGCAGAAGCGACCAGCCCCAGGCGTTGGCCGCCATCGCCCCCAATGACACCGGCACGGTCCCCCAACTGCTGCGCCGTTTGCTCACGACCTTCGGTTCGCCCAATTTCTTCCGCCTGCCCAGCCTGGAAGATGGTTACGAGGCCGCCCTCTACATGACCCAGGGAACGGTGGGACATGTGGGTCTGGATGTCGACCATGCCGATTTCATCCTCAGCTTCGGCAGCGCCCTGCTGGACGGCTATGGTTCCCCGGTGCACATGTTCCGGGCCAACAGCCGGCTCAAGGAGATCCACGGCACCGTCGTTCAGATCGAACCGCGGCTTTCCAACACCGCCGCCAAGGCCGACCAGTGGCTGGCGATCAAGCCGGGCGCCGAGGCGGATCTGGCCCTGGCCATGGCCCAGGTCATCATTGCCGGAGGGCACTTCGACCAGACCTTCATCGATGAATCCACCGAGGGTTTCGACGCCTTTGCGCGGATGCTCAATGACAAATATACCCCGGAAGATGTGGCCGGGAGAACCGGTCTATATGCCCGGGTGATCACCGATGTGGCCGTCCGCTTTGCCAAGGCCGAAAAGCCGCTGGCCATCTTCGGTCGCGGCAAGGGGCAGACTCCCGGCAGCCTCAAAGAAGCCCTGGCCGTGCAGGCCCTCAACGCCATCGTGGGCAACATCAACCAGGAGGGGGGTGTCATCGCGCGGGAGGCGTACGACCATGTCAGCTGGCCCGATGCGCAGATCGATGCCGTTGCCTCCCGCGGCCTGCAGACCCCGCGCCTGGACGGCGCCGGCACGGATCAATTCCCACATGTACGCTACCTGCTCAGCCGACTGCCCCAGGCGGCCGACGGAATCCAGGCCCTGCTGGTGGCCGAGTCCAATCCCTGCCACAACCTGCCGGGAGCCTCGGATATCAAAGCGGCCCTGGCCAAGATTCCTTTCGTGGTCAGCTTTTCCTCGTTCATGGACGAAACCGCCATGCAGGCGGATCTGATTCTGCCCAACCACGTCTACCTGGAGCGCTACGAGGATGTCCCCGTCACGGCCGGCATCAGCCGGGCCACCATCGGATTGTGTCGTCCCGTGGTGCCGCCTCAGTTGCACACCCGCCATCTCGGCGATGTCATCCTCCAGATCGCAAAGGGCCTTGGGGGCAGCGTGGCCGAAGCTTTCCCATGGAAAGATTATGAAAACTGCCTGATGACGACCCTGGCCGACAAATGGGACCGGCTCGACAAAGACGGTGTCTGGGTGGCCGCGGAACAAATCATGACCTCGCATGGCTTCGAGACCGCGTCGGGCAGACTCAACCTGATGAACGACGAGATCGGCGCCGTGTTCATGGCCGACGATGTCCCGCCCGCCGGCAATGTATCGGAGTATCCGCTGGTTCTCGTGCCGTACGATTCCATCCGGCTGTCCAGCCGCCATGTCGCCGACACGCCCTTCATGATCAAGACGGTTCCCGATACCGTGGTCAAGGGCGGGGCCGGTTTCGTGGAGATGAATCCCCAGACCGCCCATGAACTGGGAATGGCCGAGGGCCAGCAGGCCACCCTGACCACTCCCCTGGGCAGCGCCGAGGTACGGGTCCATTTCGACGAGGGCATCCGGCCGGGGTTGCTGGCCATGGCGCGCGGCCTCGGGCATGCGGCTTACGACGAATTCATCGCCGGCAAAGGGGTGAACGTCAACGAACTCATCGGTCCGGTGGATGATCCGGCTTCCGGTCTGGACGCGGCCTGGGGAATCCAGGCCAAGCTGGTCTAAGTCAAACTGCTGAAATGAGGTTCTGATGAAACACGCGCAGACACAAGATCGACACAAACGCTACGGTATGGCCATCGATTTGGACAAGTGTACGGGTTGCGGCGCTTGTATGGTGGCCTGCTTTTCCGAAAACAATGTGCCCTTCAAGAAGGATGAATCGGACAAGCGTTTGAGCATCACCTGGATGAAGGTGTATCGGGTCACCAATGGAAAATCGTTTCCGGATGCGGAAGCGGTCTATTTTCCGCGTCCCTGCCAGCATTGCGCCGGCCAGCACGAAGGCCACTCCCCCTGCGTCTCGGTATGCCCGGCCACGGCCACGGATTACAGCATGGAAACCGGCATCGTCAGCCAGATTTACACCCGCTGTTTCGGCTGCCGCTACTGCATGGGAGCCTGTCCCTATCATGCGCGCTATTTCAACTGGTGGGATCCGGTCTGGCCCAAGGGCATGGAGCAATACCTCAGCCCCAATGTTTCGCCCCGGATGCGCGGTATCGTCGAAAAGTGCAGTTTCTGTTTCCACCGCTACCAACTGGCGCGGGAAAACGCCTATCACAGCGGTGACAAGCATGTCGCCGAAGAGGCTTACCAGACCGCCTGCACCCAGGCCTGTCCGGCCGGCGCCATCGTTTTCGGCGACCTGAACAATCCGGAGCACGAAGTGCATCGCATCGTCCAGCCCGACGTGCACCACAACTTCAAGGCCGGGAATCCACACGCCTTCCGGCTGCTGGAGCGTCTGGGCACCAACACCAAGGTCTACTACCTCTCCAGCCGCGAGTGGGTCCGTAGGGCCGGCGACAACTATCTGGCCAACGAAAAGCCCGGTGACCACATCCAGGCGGAGGCGGGGCACTAGGTCGGTTTGATCAATTCGTAACGAGCAAGGAGCACAAACCTAATGGATTCTGCATTGATACCCGAAGGCGTCAAGCGGTGTTCCCTTTGGAAATTCTTACTGGGACTCTCCCTCGTGGGACTCGTCCTCGCATGGGGCGTCTATGCCATGCTGTTGTGCTGGATCAAGGGGTTGAACCAGACCAACATGAACGATTACTACGGGTTCGCCCTCTGGATCTGGGCCGATCTGGCGGTGATCGCCCTGGGCGGGGGGGCCTTCTTTTCGGGGTTGCTCAAGTACATCATCGGCAAGGATGATCTCAAGAATATCATCAATTATGCCGTGCTCATCGGATTTATCTGCTACAGCTCCGCCCTGCTGATCCTGGCCATCGACGTGGGCCAGCCGTTGCGCAGCTGGTTTATCTTCTGGCACGCCAATGTCCACTCCATGCTGACCGAAGTGGCCTTCTGCCTCTCCTGCTATTTCGCCGTCCTGACCATCGAGTATATCCCGTTGATTCTGGAAAACCGGCAGATCGACAAGGTGCCTTTTTTCCATAACTTGAGCCACAACATGCATGGTGCCATGGCCGTATTCGCCGCCACCGGCGCATTTCTCTCCTTTTTCCACCAGGGCTCGCTGGGTGGCGTGGCCGGCGTGCTTTTCGGCCGTCCCTTCGCCTTTCGCGAACACATCCTGATCTGGCCCTATACCTTTTTCCTGTTCACCTGGTCCGCCGCGGCCTACGGCCCCAGTTTCACCCTCTTCATCACCTGGCTGACCGAAAAGATCACCCGCAAGAAGCTGGTCAAGGATCCTACCATCTTTCTGCTGGCCAAGATCTCCGGCTGGATGATCCTTACCTATACCGTCGCCAAGTTCGCCGACACCGCCTACTGGATCAGCACCACGGCGCCGGCCCAGGGATTTCGCTGGACCTTCTTCTACGCCAACAACCCGCTTTATGGAAAATGGATTCTCTTTACGGAAATCGTCCTGGGCGGCCTGGTGCCCGGCCTGCTCCTGACCATCAAACCGACCCGCGAAAACGCCTTCCTGCGGGTGACGGCCACGATTCTGGGCTGCATGGGCGTCTGCCTCAACCGGTGGGTGATGGTGCTGCAGACCATGGCCGTGCCGGTGATGTCTTTCGACACCTGGGCCATGTACATTCCCAGTTGGCAGGAAGTGGCCACCACCATCCTGCCGGTGGCCTACGGCGTCATCCTGATCATGATTTCTTACCGCTACCTGCCGATTTTTCCCCAGGAGCGTGAATTGAACCCCATCGCGCCGGAAGCCTTTGCGGCCGAGGACGTGGATAGCGAAGAACCGCAAGCGCCGGCAGCCGAAGATCTCCAGCCGGCGGAAGCATAAGGAGGAGGGGCGATGTTTCCATTTAGCTTCGAATGGGTCTGGGATGTGGGCCACTATGTCTTCCACGGTGGCCTCTGGTACGCCCTCAGCGTCATCGGCATGGGCATGACCTTCGTGGTCATCAAGTCGATCATCGATACCAAGCAGGGCAAGGGCGGTGGCCACTCCCACTAGCCGCTTGCCGAGTCGATGCTGTTGAAAAGCGTTTTCCCATGGGAGCCCATGCGGAGAGCGCTTTTTCTTTTCCCACGGGGTTTTCGTTGATTGGATAAATGGTTGATTCGTTTATTTGGGGAGAGGTATGCTGTCTTTTTATAGTTCCAAGGGTACTGAGCTAGAAATGGCCGCATTCCATTCACAAATCAACAATTCAACGAATCGACAAATCAACCAGCTTACCGGAGATTGCTCAACAAATGGATAAGATACTGGTACAGGGCGGGCGCCGGCTGAGCGGCGAAGTCAGGATCAGCGGGGCCAAGAACGCCGCGCTGCCCATTCTGGTGGCGGCACTGCTGTGTGACGGCACCAACCGGTTGACCAATGTGCCCGACCTGCGGGACATCCAGAGCACCATGGATCTGCTCCGCCATCTGGGTGCCCGCTGCCAACGAAGCGGTTCCGTGGTGGAGATCGACGCGGCCGGATTGAACAATCCCGAAGCGCCCTATGACCTGGTGCGCAAAATGCGGGCCTCGATTCTCGTGCTGGGCCCGCTGGTGGCCCGCCTGAAACGTGCGCGGGTCTCCCTGCCCGGAGGTTGCGCCATCGGCGCGCGTCCCATCAACCTGCATCTCAAGGGCCTCGAGCAACTCGGTGCCCGCATTCAATTGGCCCACGGGTATGTGGAGGCGGCCTGCGAACGCCTTCGGGGGGCGGAGATCTATTTCGACCTGGTGACCGTCACCGGCACGGAGAACCTGATGATGGCCGCCGTGCTGGCGGAAGGCACCACCATTTTGCGCAATGCCGCCCGGGAACCCGAGATCGTCGCCCTTGCCGACGTCCTCAATGACATGGGCGCCCGAATCCAGGGGGCGGGAACCTCGGAGATTACCATTCACGGCGTGGAGACGCTGCACCCGGTGGAGGCCGCCATCATCCCCGACCGTATCGAAACCGGCACTTTCATGGCCGCCGCGGCCATTACCGGGGGAGATATCACCATCACCCAGGCGAACCCGGAACATGTCAACGCCGTGATCGATAAACTCCGTCTGGCCGGGGCGCAAATCGAAGCCCGGGAAGATACCATCCGGGTTCGGGGAGGGGAGATCATATCCAGTGTGGATTTAAAGACCCTGCCGTATCCTGGCTTCCCCACCGACATGCAGGCCCAGTATATGGTGCTGATGACCGTGGCCAAGGGGACCAGCCTGATTTCCGAAACCATCTTCGAGAACCGGTTTATCCATGTATCGGAACTTCGCCGCATGGGAGCCGACATCACGGTTTCCGGCAATTCCGCCCTGGTCAAGGGGGTCGCAGGGCTCTCCGGCGCACCGGTGATGGCCACCGACCTGCGCGCCAGCGCCTGCCTGATTCTGGCAGGACTGGTGGCCGAGAACACCACCGAGGTCAACCGGGTCTACCATCTGGACCGTGGCTACGAGGCCCTGGAGACCAAGTTCGAGCATCTGGGAGCGGAGATTCGGCGCGTCAAGGCGTGACGCCGTGGGTGGTCGTAATTGGCAAGGAGAGGAGACCCGCCCATGGAGATGACACCCGGGCTAGATGCCTATTGCCGCCGATGGTCCCGGGATGTGGCCGTCATCGGCGACGACAGACAGCGCCAAGGCTATTTTCAACAGGCCCTGCCGCAGCTGCTCCTGGACCGTGACGCAGTGGCACCGGTGCTGGACAACATGGCCCGCGGACGCAACAGGCCGACATCCGGCGGCGGACTGTTCGAACGGGAAGTCCTGCTCTATCTCGACCCCAGCCGCCGGTTTTCCCTGCGGCTCTATTTTCACCCCGCCCGTTCCCACACCCCCATCCACGATCACACCGGCTGGGGGGTATCAGGTGTCCCCCTGGGAAGGCTGTCGGTCGTCCGTTACGATCTGGCAGGCCCCATTGAAGGCGACCGGGCATGCGTCGAAGAGCGAAGCCGCCAGATTCTGGCACCGGGCGAGGTGGAAATCACCCGCCCCTGGAACGAGGGCATTCACCAGACCGGCACTCCGGACGATGCCCTCAACGTCATGATCAGCGTATACGGGCGACCGGGCCGCCGGCTCTACATCAACACCTTCGACATGGACCTGCACACCGTGGAACGTCGCTATCCGGCGAAGATCGCCATACGCACCTTCGCCAGGCAAGCCCTCGCCTTGTTCGAGGACCACTGATCCGCCCGCCGTTGCGCCATCATCGCGCCATGGTCGTCAGGGCGATTCCCGTGAAAACCAGGCCGATTCCCACCAGGTGGAACCGCTGCAGGTGTTCCCCCAGGAATGTGACCGCCAGCAGGATGGAAAAAACCGGCATCAGGTGGACGAAGATGCCGGCCCGGCTGGCCCCCACCCTGGCGATGCCGTAGTTCCAGAATATGTATGCGAGAACGGATGGAAACAGGGTCACATATACCAGGGTGGCCATGGTGGGAGCGGTGATTTCGAAACCGCCCGCCTGCGACAGCTCCCACAGGTACCAGGGAAGGGCCAGGCAGAGACCGCAGGCGATGAGCAGGGTCAGGAAAGCGATGGGGTCCATCTGCGGCGGCCGTTTACGCAACATCACCGAATAGACGGCCCAGGCCAGGGCCGCGCCTAACGTCCACAGGTCACCCGTAGAGAGCGCCAACGACCGCAGCCGCATCAAATCTCCCCGGGTGACGATGAACAGCAGGCCGGTCAATGAGACCAGAATCCCGATGACCTGCCGGGACGCCAGCTTCTCTTCAAACGCCAGCCAGGCTATGATTACGATGAAGATCGGAATCATGGCGTTGACCAGGACCGTGTTGATGGCCGTGGTGGTTTGCAGGGCGGTATAGATGAATGCATTGAAGATGGTGATGGCCGGCAGGCTCAATACGGCCACCAGACGCCAGTGTTGCCGAAGCAGCCGTCGCTGGGCCCATGCCCGCGGAACGCCAAGGGGCATCAAGAGGGTCAGGGCGCCCACCCAACGCCAGAAATTGAGGCTTACCGGCGGTATCGATTCGCGGATTCCCCGACCGATGACGAAATTTCCCGACCAGAACAGGACGGTGAGGGTCAACAATACGTAGGGCAGCCAGTTGGTGCGTCTCAAATGTGAATTCTCCTGCGATGCGATGCGATCCGGCTGAGCCGTTCCTGACTATTTCGAAGAGAGGTCCTTCTTCAATTTCTTTTCGATTTCGGAGAACAGGTCCTTCTGCTTCTGCGCCTGTTGCGCTTTTATGGATTCGACTTTCTGCGCCAGCTTGTCTCTTTCGGATTTGAATTGCTTGAGCGCCGTGTCCATCTGGCTGGCTTCTGCCTCCCTGGGCAGTTGTTCGAGTTTCAGATGGTCGTCCACGCCCCACCGGTCCCCATAGGCGCTTTCGACCACCCGTATGATTCCGGCCTCCTCCAGCCGGCGACTGATGAAACCGGCCTGTTCGGCCGAGAGCCGCAACATCCCGGCGATTTGATCGACCGTCGGCGGCGCCTTGTGCTGATGCTCCAGAATCCGGATGGCGGCGACATATAAATGTCCTTCGTGGTAACGGGTTTTGGGTTCCTTGGGCATGGGGACACCTCGCATGGCTGCACTGTGGGCATTATCGGCGCGCGGCCGCAATCTTGAGTAACTGCCTAAAAGTGTTGCTCATCTGTCTTCCAAGGTCAAGTGGCAAAAGCAGCCTGCCGACAATGAGGGGCGGGCCTTCGTCCGGGACCGTCCCCCCAAGGCTTACGGATGTCCGCGTCAAATCGGTCAATTATGGATGGACCCTAGCTAACGGTTGTGGTTTTGATCTGAATTTGATACACAGCGATTGGATCGGCCTCAATAACTATCTAAAAAATATACTTAATTCAGTGAAGAAGAAGGGGGGCGCATGACTGAAATCGTCCGTGTTTGGGGAAGGGAAATCATCGACTCGCGTGGAAATCCGACAATCGAGGTTGATGTGACACTGGCTTCCGGCGCCTGGGGGCGCGCCGCCGTGCCGTCCGGCGCCTCCACCGGCAGCCGCGAAGCCCTGGAGCTGAGAAACAAACGCGCCAAACGCTACGGCGGCAAGGGCGTGGCCTCGGCCGTGAACAACGTCAACACCACCATCTCCGAGGCAGTGCTGGGTCTCGACGGCGCGGACCAGGTGTTGTTGGATCATACCATGATCGAACTGGACGGAACCCAGAACAAATCCAAACTCGGCGCCAATGCCATGCTGGGGGTTTCCATGGCGACTGCCCGGGCGGCCGCCCAAGCTTACGGCCTGCCGCTGTATCGCTACCTGGGCGGCGTTAAGGCGCGGGTACTGCCGGTGCCGATGATGAATGTCATCAATGGCGGGGCCCACGCCAGCAATAACCTGGATATTCAGGAGTTCATGATTGTTCCGTTCGGCGCCAAATCCATGGCCCACGCCGTCCAGATGGGATCGGAAACTTTCCATGCCCTGAAAAAGATCCTCAAAGACAAAGGCATGAGCACCGCCGTGGGCGACGAGGGCGGTTTCGCCCCTGACCTGGGTTCCAATGAGGAGGCCCTGACCTATATTCTCGAGGCCATCGATGCCGCCGGCTATCAGCCGGGCAAGGAGATCGGCCTGGCCCTGGATTCCGCCGCCAGCGAATTTTACGTCAAGGGCAAGTATGTGCTCAAATCGGAAAACCGCCAGTTGAACGCCCAGGAGATGATCGAATACTATTCCCGTCTGGTGGAGCAGTATCCCATTCTTTCCATCGAAGACGGCCTGGCAGAACAGGACTGGAAAAATTGGCAATTGCTGACCGAGCAGTTGGATGATCTCATCCAACTGGTGGGCGACGATATTTTCGTCACCAACCCCAAGATCCTGGCCAAAGGCATCGAAGACGGTATTGCCAATTCGATCTTGATCAAGCTCAATCAGATCGGTACGGTCACGGAAACCCTGGATGCCATCGAAATGGCCGATCAGGCCGGATACACCACCGTGATATCCCACCGGTCGGGGGAGACCGCAGATACCTTCATCGCCGATCTGGCCGTGGCGGTGAACGCCGGCCAGATCAAGACCGGATCGCTTTCACGGACCGACCGCGTGGCCAAATACAACCAGCTGATTCGTATCGAGGAGGAACTGGGGGCGGCGGCCCGATACGGTCAGGATTTCTTCCTCGGGGATTGAGAGGACCGGACGGATGGTCGTAAGGACGCTGAAGAAGGCCTTTGCCTTCGTCGAACCGCATTTGGCGCGATACACGGCATGGAGTGCGCTGCCGGCTGCCGCCGGTATGGCGGTGGTTTTCTGGGCCGCGGCCGTCAGCGGGTATGTGCTCCAGGGGCCGCATATCCTGGAGCTGGTGGCCGGCAAGATGGCCGGCCCCCAGTCCCTCACCGTCCATCAATATGTGACCCTCGACGACCCACTGGTCTCCACCGAGCCCGTGGGCATGAATGAAGAACTCTACTATCTCTTTCCGGATCAATTCAGATCGGAGATCCACCGAGGGGAGTCCCTTCGCATATTCGTGGCCTCCCGGGGGGAGGCATTGACGATCCTGGACGGGAAGATCACTTCGGACAAGGAAGGAAGATTCGACCGTTACAAGGACCTGCTGCTCTACCGGTCGCGGAAACTGCTGCACCTGGCATTGCTGCGGCATGGGGTGGATGTGGGCGTCACCAGCCTGGGACGAATGGGCGATCGACTGGTCTATGTCATCGGCGCCCAATATCCCGACGATTCCGTCTCCCAGGTCTGGATCGACAAGGAGCGTCTGCTGCCCCTGCGCTGGCTCAAAGTCATCCCGGCGGAAGGCCCCCCTCAGCCGCCCGACCGGCTCGATTTCCGATATGACCGCTGGCAGGAATTCGACGGGGGTTGGTATCCCATGCGGGTCGAATCGTATTATAACGATCATCGGCTGCGGGTGGCGGAGGTGAGGCGGGTGGAGGCCAACCAGGCCATTGCGGGAGAGATGTTTTCGGTGTCCTCCTTGATGACCCAATATGCCCCTCCAAAAAAGGAGGAGGCCGATACCTCCAAGGAAGGTCCCCTTCCGGAAGAAGACGAGGTGCAGCGCACCATCGAGGAGTTCAAGAAGAAATTTGAACCCTGAGTATTCCCCAACGTTGCAACTTTAGGGTATTCAAGGGGGTTTTATAAGCCCCTGGTTTATGATAACCAACCTATCCAATAACCGAGCGCAAAAGGGGAGGGACCACGGACGTATGCATGGCAAAGACGCCAAATACATTTTCGTTACCGGTGGAGTACTGTCTTCCTTGGGCAAAGGCCTGGCTTCGGCGGCCATGGGTGCACTGCTGGAGAGCCGGGGCCTGACGGTCACCATCCAGAAACTCGATCCGTATCTCAATGTCGATCCGGGCACCATGAATCCCTTTCAGCACGGGGAAGTGTTCGTCACCGATGACGGGACGGAAACGGACTTGGATCTGGGTCATTACGAGCGCTTTACCCATGCGCGGCTCGGCCGGGACAATAATTTTACTTCCGGCAAGATCTATGACCAGGTCATCACCAAGGAACGGCGTGGCGACTACCTGGGCGGCACCGTCCAGGTGATTCCCCATGTGACCGATGAGATCAAGAACAGCATTCGTCTGGTTTCCAGGAACGTGGACGTGGCCATTATCGAGATCGGTGGAACCATCGGCGATATCGAGAGCCTGCCCTTCCTGGAAGCCATCCGCCAGTTCCGGGCCGACGCCGGCAAGGAAAATGTGATCTACATCCATTTGACCCTGGTTCCCTATATCGGTACGGCCGGAGAGCTAAAGACCAAGCCCACCCAGCACAGTGTCAAGGAATTGCGCAGCATCGGCATCCAGCCGGATATATTGTTGTGCCGCACCGATCGCTACCTGTCCGAAGACCTCAAGGCCAAGATCGCCATGTTCTGTAATGTGGGTACCGATGCCGTCATTACCGGAAAAGATGTGGATTGCATCTACGAAGTGCCCCTGGTGTTCCATAAGGAAGGACTGGATAACAAGATCGTCGAGTTGCTGAATATCTGGACGCGTACGCCGCGGTTGGAGAACTGGGAGCGATTGTGCCAGCGGCTGAAGAACCCGCAGCATTCGGTAAAGATCGCCATCGTGGGCAAATATGTGGACCTTACCGAATCCTATAAGAGCCTGAACGAGGCCCTGGTGCACGGCGGCATTCCCAACGACACCCGGGTGGTCCTGCAGTTTGTCGATTCGGAAACCATCTCCCCCGACAGCTGCTCCACCGCATTGGATGAGGCCGACGGTATTCTGGTGCCCGGTGGATTCGGCTCAAGAGGAATCGAAGGCAAGATCTGTGCAGCCCGATATGCCCGTGAAAACAATGTCCCCTATTTTGGCATCTGTCTGGGCATGCAGACCGCGGTGGTGGAATTCGCCCGCCATGTGGCCAACCTGGAAGGCGCACACAGTTCGGAAATCGATGACAAGACCCCCTATCCGGTGATCTACCTGATGACCGAATGGTATGACGACCAGACCCAAAGCATCCAGCGCCGGGATTCAGACTCGAACAAAGGGGGCACCATGCGCCTGGGCGCGTATCCCTGCCGCCTGGCCAAGGACACGCTGGCATACCAGGCGTACCAGGATGAGCATATTTCCGAACGACACCGCCACCGATACGAATTCAACAACGAATTGCGTGCCGCTTTGGAGGACGCCGGTCTGGTCATCAGCGGCACTTCGCCCAAAGGAGATTTGGTGGAGATCGTCGAACTCAGAGATCATCCATGGTTTCTGGGCTGTCAGTTCCATCCGGAATTCAAGTCGCGGCCCATGGATCCCCATCCCCTCTTCCGGGAGTTCATCAAGGCCGCCCTTGCCCGTTCGAAAGGATCCGGCAGCCGCTAAGGGCTCGCGCAGAAATAACTTCCCCATTTCATGCGTCGATGCATCCTATTTCAGGTAGCCTTGTAACGATCCCCGCGCAATGCGCTCTTTACTAAGTGCCGATGCCGCCGGCATGCGCACCCGCAGACCGGCGGCATCCCTGCGACCGACCGATCTACGCGAGGAAGCCGGTGACCGTAAGGCACCGGAGGGCGATCCCCAGCCTGACGATCTTCCTCGCGTACCTTGGCGTCGGGACATCAACAAGTCCTACCGGACCGGCACATCGCCGCACCTCAACGGAGCGGATCAGACGCCGGTCACGTACCCACCTGCTGAAATAATGACTATCGTTTTTTTCTTTTGAAATGAGGCGGTTGCGGAACGGTCCTCACTCGATAATCTCCAGGACCGTGCGCTTTTTTACTTTCGAAGAGACGGCACTGAGGATGGTCCGCATGGCTTGGGCGGTTCTGCCTTGCTTGCCGATCACCTTGCCGAGATCCTCCTTGGCCACTTTGAGTTCCAGAACCGTGGTTTGATTGCCTTCGATTTCCGATACGGTCACTTCCTCCGGCTGGTCCACCAACGACTGTGCGATATAGCTGATTAATTCCTTCATGTGCACCTCTCCTTATCTCCTTCCAATTAGGACGGGACTTCATTTGCAATGCGAATCGATGCGATTGCGGATTTCAATGTACTACAGTTGGCATGGATAGGGTGAAAAGGTGTAGCCGAACTCTAACTCAGTTTGGTCATCATTGCAAGAGGCAACTGACCAAACGACATCATTTTTTCAGCGAATTCGGGATTCTCATGGAAGGACGCGGCGACCGGTTTCATCTATACGAATTCAATGGCGAAGCCTTCGATGTTCGTCCATTGAATGCGCCCCTTTTTCTTGACATGTTTGTCTCCCGTGGTAAACGGAATGCTCAACGTGATCAGATCGCCGGATGAAAATTGATTGACGCTGCTGGTGGCGATGTAGGCTCCCCCCAGGCTGATGTTTTTTATGCTGCCGCTGTAAGCTTTGCCTCGATGCGAAAAGATGATTTCGGCGGAGTAGCCCTTACGTTCGTGCCTGCGATTGAATCCGAATTTCTCGCGCCTCATTCTTTTTCAGCCGGTCCTTTCGGTCTTTATTAAGCCGCCTGTGGCTGCTTACCAGATGATATCGGCAGATGCCGCTAAATGTTGACCCTTTTTCGTCGCGCCATTTGCCGGCGAGGATGCTTGAATTATAGGAATCTCGCCATTTGCTAGCAAGTTCAATCTGAGAACCCCCTGCAATTGTCAAATATGGACGGTGCCAGGTCGATGAACCGATGAGAACGCGGATCAGGAGGGATTTTCCATGCAGCGCCTGCAAGAATTGCCACGAACGGAGAGACCCAGGGAGAAATTGAAACACAAGGGGGCCGCCTGCCTCACGGACCATGAACTACTGGCCATCCTGCTGGGCAGCGGAACCAGGGGGCACGACGTCATGCGGCTGGCCGCCCGCATATTGACCATCGTGGACAGCGAAGGTACCGCCCCCAGCGTGGATTCGCTGTGCAAGGTGGAGGGGGTTGGATTGGCCAAGGCCGCGCTGATCGTCGCGGCCCTGGAATTCGCCCGTCGTCGGATCCGACCCGACGGCGTCAAGATCTCGAAACCACCGGATGTCTATCCCTTGCTCCGCCATCTGGCCGATCGACGGCAAGAGCATTTCCTGTGTGTCTCGCTCAATGGGGCCAACGAGGTCATCGCCGTGCGCACCGTTTCCATGGGGTTGGTAAACCGGGCGCTGGTTCATCCCCGCGAAGTCTACGCCGATCCCATCACCGACCGGGCCGCCGCCATCATCGTGGCCCATAACCACCCCTCGGGCAATCTGCAGCCCAGCCAGGACGACCTGGCCATCACCCGTCAATTGGCCGATGCGGGCAAGACCCTGGGCATCAAGTTGTTGGACCACCTGATTTTCAATTCAGTGAGCTATTTCAGCTTGATGGAAGGAGGGTACATGTAGGCGGGCGATGGGTGCCCGGTTCGCGTCATAGCGCCTCCGCCATCCCGGACCACCGTATGCCCTGCCGCCGGATAACAATCAGGAATCATCATCCGCGGCCCGGTCCAGCACTCTCCGTATGGTGAGTGCCATCTCCTGCATGCCGAAGGGTTTCATCAGGTAATCATCGATGTGGCCGTTTTCCACCGGATCGGCGACCCGTCCGTCGGTGTATCCCGAGCACAGGATGATGGGGGTGCGGGGGCGCAGGTCATGGATCTTGGCCGCCAACTTCTTCCCGTTCATCTTCGGCATATACATGTCCGTAACGATCAGGTCGAAACCATCCGGCGACAGCCTGAATTCTTCCAGCGCCGCCACGCTGTCGTTAAACGCCTTCACCCGATACCCCAGGGGCACCAGGATATTCATGGCCAGATCCGTCTGCATGGGTTCGTCGTCAACGAAGAGGATGTTTTCACAGCCCCCCGGCATGGCGGTGACCCGGGCCATGTCAACTGTTCGCGCAGGCGAGCAGACGGGCAGCAGGACTCTGAACGCGGTGCCTTTTCCCGGCCGGCTGGTGACGGATATATGGCCTTTGCACTCCTTCACAATGCCATGAACCATGGACAGGCCCATGCCGGTTCCCTGCCCTTTGTCTTTGGTGGTGAAGAAAGGGTCGAAAATGCGCGCCAGGGTCTCTTTGGTCATGCCATGGCCGGTATCGGAGACGGTCATTTCCAGGTATTTTCCGGGCATCAAGTCGGGGTGTCCCTGGACGGCATCGCCTTCCATCGGGTGGTCGTGCAGCTCGACGCGCAGGACGCCGCCCTCTTCCTGCATGGCATGGGTGGAATTGGTGCACAGGTTCAGCACCACCTGGTGCAATTGGGTGGGATCGGCAACGACATAGGACTCGCTGTGCAGGGCCGTTTCGATTTCGATGGAGGCCGGCAGGGAGGCCCGCAGCATCTTCAGGGCCTCCCGGATGATCAGCGCCACCTGAACCGGCTGGTTTTCCGGATGGGTCTGCCGGCTGAAGGTGAGGATCTGCCGGATCAATTCCTTGGCCCGTTGGGCCGCCGCAAAAACCTGCTGCAGGTTGGACTTCAGTTTGGAGTCGGCCGGCACTTCCATGAGACTCAATTCGGTGAAACCGATGACCGCCGAAAGGATATTATTGAAATCGTGTGCGATGCCGCCGGCCAGCGTGCCGATGGCCTCCATCTTTTGAACCTGCTGCAATTGCATCAGGATTTCGGTGCGTTCGACTTCGAGTCGATGCCGCTGGAGCAGTTCTTCGGCCAGGCGGTGGTTGGACTGTTCCAGTTCGCAGCTCCTTTCCCGGATCCGCCTTTCCAACGCGTCATGGGCACGCTGCAGGGCCTGTCGCGTTTTTTCTATGGAGCTGCGGTCCAGGGCCAGTTCCCGCCCCCTCTGAATCAGGTTGCGCTTTTCCGCGATATGGCCGCGTTCGTCGGTGATCAACAGGATCCTGGCCGTTCCGGTGTTGACGGCGGTGGCTTCGAAAAGGTGCTCGCGGCCCGTATCGTCCCTTTCGACCCATGCGCCCGATTTGCGACTGCCCACCGCGTCGGATACCCAGAACCGCTGGGCTTCGAAGAGAAAGTTATCCAAAAAGGAGAAGACATCTCCCGGATTGAAATCGCAGGTGCCGGACGATGCGTCCGGGCAGAACCACGTCAGCCAGGCCGGTGCTTTTCCGATCAGGGCAAAGCGGCCGTCGGCCATCAACTGGAAGGCCGCCATGTTGCAGGCGAAGAACAAGTCATCCAATGGGGCCGTGGCCGTCGTGGATACCGTTTTCCGGGCCAAGGCCAGCTTGTTGAATTTTTGCTGCATGGCGGCCATCTCCCGCGCCTGTCGTTGGGTATCCATGAGAATCAATGCATATCCGGTGTCCCTGCGAAAAATGTGGACATCCAGCGTATGCCGGCCATCGTAGTTGACCATGGGCAGATAGAGGCGCTCTTCGGGCAGCGGCAAAATCCCGTCCATGAAAAAGAGCTGATGGGCCACGTCCCCGCCCCGTTCCAGCGGACCGATGCCCAATTGGTCCAGGCTTCCGTCCCATGACTCGATGCGGCCGTCGGCGTCGAGCAGCAGGTAGGCCAGGGGGTGCCGCTCGGCTATCCATTCGCACAAATAGCGGCCGATGGCTTCGGGCAACATCATACGGTGGCCTCCAAGGTCATGGCGGCCAGGGCCTGAAATGCGTTTTCCACGGATTGGCCCGTTTTGGCACTGGTTTCGAAGATGGGGATTCCGGATGCGACACGATCCCTTCCCGGCAAATCGGCCTCCCATTGCGCGGAAAGATCCCGTTTGTTGATGGCCAGGATGGACGGCACCGGACCGATGGCCTCCTGCACCCTTTTTCGCAGGGCCAGGGCCGTTTCGAGGGTTTCGATGCGGGTACCGTCGGCCACATAGAAACAACCCGCCGCCCCCCGCAGGTAAGACATGCGCACGGATTGGAAGTCATCTTCGCCATGCAGGTCCCAGATGATCAGGTCGATG
>JBNKDU010000016.1:0-5588 GCA_050288425.1 Desulfobacteraceae bacterium
GAGGGCCAGGGAGACGATTCCGGTGGATTTTCTGGTCAGCGGCGTGTTCGCAGCCCACTTCGTCAACACCGTCAGCAAGCATTTCCTGGCCGAGATCATCTCCGGCCGCCACTCGTTTGTGGCGTATCATCTGCGCAACGAGCTGGCCAATAAAGTCGAGGCCGGCTGCGCCACCGGCATCCTCAACGCGCCCGACCCGGTCTTTTGCCCCCAGACGGACGAATATCTTCCGGTCAACTATGGCGCCGACGACCCGCTGCCCGCCAAGAAGAAAAACAAGCAGGCGCTCCAGAAGATGCTGGGGCTCATCGTGGATGGCAATGCGCCGGTGTTCCTCTGGCCGTCGCGGCTGGACCCCGTCCAGAAGGGGTGCCAGCTGATGGCCGATATCTTCTACCAGGTGATCTCCAAATACTGGAAGCTCAAACTGCAGGTGGTCTTCGTGGCCGATGGCGAATACCAGCACGTCTTTCACGACATCGTCAACCAGCACCAGTTTCACCGGCGGGTGGCGGTCTGCGATTTTTCGGAGCATCTGGAACATCTGGGCTACGCGGCGGCCGATTTCGTCCTCATGCCGTCGCGGTTCGAACCGTGCGGCCTGCCCCAGATGATCTGCCAACTCTACGGATCCCTGCCGGTGGCCCATGATACCGGCGGATTGCACGATACCATCGTACCCTTCGACGGTGACGATACCGGCAGCGGTTTTCTATTTGAAACCTACGATGCCGGCGGCCTGATGTGGGCCATCGACAGGGCAATGGATTTCTACCGGCTGCCCGAAGCGGATAAAGCGCGCCACATCAGCCGTATCATGCGCCATGCCAAAGCCACCTTTACCCATGAGGTCAACGCCCGGGAATATATCGATCTGTACGAGAAGATGCTGGAACGGCCGATAATTCAATGAACCTTACTTCGATATTCGATATTCTTTTAATATGCCCGGAAGGACACGCGACAGCAACCCTATGAAACCCGACCCCCTTCAAGACCCAGTCGAGCAGTTGCTCCACGACGATCCCTATCTGCAGCCCTATCGATCCGTATTGCTCCGGCGACGGGCCCTCATGGAGCAGACACGCCAGCGCGTGCTGCAGGAAGAAAAAAGCCTGGCCGACTTTGCCGCCGGCCATGAGTTCTTCGGCCTGCATTTTCGCGACGGCCAATGGGTCTTCCGGGAGTGGGCGCCCAATGCCGATGCGATCTTCCTCATCGGAGATCTCAGCGCATGGCGGGAGTCGCCCGATCTGGCCTGCCGGCGCCTTGACGACCACGGCGTATGGGAGCTGCGCCTGCCGGCCGACCGGCTGGCCCACGGCGATCTCTACCGCCTGCGCATCCACTGGCCCGGCGGCCAGGGAGACCGGATTCCGGCCTGGACGCGGCGGGTGGTGCAGGACCCGCACACCCTGATCTTCAACGCCCAGGTCTGGCGCCCGGAAAGCGAATACCGGTGGCGCCATGCCCGCTTCGAAGTCCCGGATGCGCCGCCGTTGATCTACGAGGTCCACATCGGCATGGCCCAGGAGGAGGGCCGGGTGGGCACCTATGCCGAATTCACGGCCAACGTCCTGCCCCGCGTCCGGGACGCCGGCTACAACACCCTCCAGATCATGGGCCTTCCCGAGCACCCCTACTACGGCTCCTTCGGTTACCATGTCTCGAGCTTTTTCGCCCCCTCGTCGCGGTTCGGTCCGCCCGAAGATCTGAAGAACCTCATCGACAGCGCCCACGGCATGGGGATCACCGTTCTCATGGATCTGGTGCACTCCCACGCGGTCAACAATGAGGTCGAGGGGTTGAGCCGCTTCGACGGGACCGACCATCTCTATTTCCACGCCGGCGATAAAGGACGCCATTCCTTATGGGATTCGCGCCTCTTCGATTATGCCAAGCCCCAGGTGCTGCATTTCCTGCTTTCCAACTGCCGCTACTGGCTGGATGAATTCAGGGTGGACGGCTTCCGATTCGACGGGGTCACCTCCATGCTCTACCTTCACCACGGCATGGACAAGGCCTTCATGAGCTATGCGGACTACTTCGATGCCAGCGTGGACGAGGCGGCGCTGGCCTACCTGGCGCTGGCCAACCAGGTCATCCACGAGGTCCGCCCGGACGCCGTCTCCATTGCCGAAGACGTCAGCGGCATGCCCGGACTGGCCCGACCGGCCGCATCCGGCGGCTATGGATTCGACTACCGGTTCGCCATGGGCGTCCCCGACAACTGGATCAAATTGACCAAGGACGTCCGGGATGAGGATTGGCAGATGGGCGGTCTGTGGTTTGAACTGAACAACCGCCGCCATGATGAAAAGACGATCTCCTATGTCGAGTCCCACGACCAGGCCCTGGTGGGGGACCAGACCCTGATCTTTCGCCTGATCGGCAAGGACATGTATGACTTCATGGGGGCGGGCAGCAGTCGTCTCAGCGTCGATCGGGGCATGGCCCTGCACAAGATGATCCGCTTGATCACCCTGGCCACCGCCGGCCACGGCTACCTCACCTTCATGGGCAACGAATTCGGACACCCCGAATGGATCGACTTCCCCCGCGAGGGCAACAACTGGTCCTATCACTACGCCCGCCGCCAGTGGCGCCTGGCCGATGCCCCCGATTTGAGATACCACCAACTGTACCGTTTCGACAACGCCATGATTGCGCTGGCCAGGAAACACCGGATCCTGTCGGCGCCCGCGCCCAACCCGTTGTGGGAGCACAACGATGACAAAACGCTCATATTTCTGCGCCAAGGCCTGGTGTTCGCCTTCAACTTTCACCCGCATCGCTCCTGGCCCGATTATGCCTTTCCGGCGCCCCCCGGCGGGTATCGCATCGTGCTCGATTCGGACGACGGCCTCTTCGGCGGTCACCAGCGGGTCGACAGCGGCCTGTACCACTTTACCAGCGCATCGGCGGCCTCCCATGGCGCTGCCCATCTCTTAAGCCTCTACCTGCCCAGCCGCACGGCCCTGGTATTGGAAAAAGTCCAGTAATCAGAAGCCCAAATAACCGTCTGGTGTAAGCAATGCGGTAGCGTGTCAGAAATTTTACTACATGCTTTTCAGAAATTGGCGACTTGACGCAATGCCGATTCGGGAATAGGCCTTTGTTCTAGCACCACCCGTCACCAGCGGGAGGCCGATGACCTGAATCATCCTCATAAGGAGAACCCAATGACAAGCGGCACGTTGACCAACCACCACCCCCTGCCCATCGGCTTCCCGACCGGCCACCAGCTGATCAACGATCCGGCATTGAACAAGGGCACCGCCTTCTCGGCCGACGAAAGGATCGCCCTGGGCCTGGAGGGATTGCTCCCGCCCGGCATCAATACCATGGAACAGCAGGTGCAACGCGTCATGGGCAACTACCACCGAAAAACAACCGACCTGGAAAGATATATTTTCCTGGTGGCCCTCCAGGACCGCAATCAGACCTTGTTCTACCGCGTGCTGTCGGAACATCTCGAGGAGATGCTGCCCATCATCTATACCCCGACGGTGGGTCTGGCCTGCCAGCAATTCGTCCACATCTTCAGAAGACCGCGCGGCATATTCGTTTCGACCCAGAATAGGGGCCACCTGTCGGATATACTGAGAAACTGGCCCAACCGGAGCGTAAGGGTCATCGTACTGACCGACGGGGAACGCATCCTCGGACTGGGTGATCTGGGGGTGGCGGGCATGGGTATCCCCGTGGGGAAACTCTCCTTATACACGGCCGCAGCCGGTATCCACCCCTCCTTGTGTCTGCCGGTCACCATCGATGTGGGCACCAATAACCCCGATCTATTGAAAGATCCCCTCTATTTCGGCATCAAACGCGAGCGGATCCGGGGAGAGGCGTATGACACCCTGATCGAGGAATTCATGACGGCCGTGCAGCGCAACTTTCCCAACGCCCTGATTCAGTTCGAAGATTTCGGCAACCAGAATGCGTTCCGATTGCTGGAGACCTATCGCGAGCGCGCCTGCACTTTCAATGACGACATCCAGGGAACGGCGTCTGTGGCACTGGCCGGGCTCTATGCCGCCCTGCGCATCACCGGCGCCAAACTGACCGATCAAAAAATTCTCTTTCTGGGTGCCGGGGAAGCCGGTACCGGCATCGGAGAGCTGATGATATCCGCCATGATGGACGAGGGGCTGAAGGAGAAAGATGCCCGCAGGCGATGCTGGTTCGTGGATTCAAAAGGATTGATCGTCAAGAGCCGGCAGAAGCTGGCCAAACATAAGCGGCGCTTCGCCCATGATCACGAGCCGGTCGCAGACTACCTCGGCGCCGTCAAAGCCCTGAAGCCGACGGCCATCATCGGCGTTTCCGGTTCAGCCCAGGCCTTTACAAGGCCGGTGATAGAAGCGATGGCCGCATTGAACGAACGTCCCATCATATTTGCCCTCTCCAATCCGACGGCCAACTCCGAATGCACGGCGGAACAAGCCTATGCATGGACACAGGGGCGCGCCGTATTTGCCAGCGGCTCACCCTTCGACCCGGTCATGTGCGATGGGAAGCGACATATTCCCGGCCAGGGAAACAATGCGTATATCTTTCCCGGTATCGGCTTGGGGGTAGTCTCCACCAAGGCCCGACATGTTACCAACGATATGTTCCTGGCCGCCGCCAAGATCCTGGCCGAACAGGTCACGGATGCCGATCTGAGCCAGGGCTGTATCTATCCACCGTTGAGCAAAATCAAGGATATCTCGGCCCGCATCGCCATGGCCGTCGCCAGGCTGGTATTTGAAAAAGACCTGGCCAATATGCCGAAGCCCAACGATTTGAGGGCCCTGATCAATTCCAATATGTGGGAACCGATTTATCCGAATTTTGTTTGATGCCCCCTGCCTGTTTGCCTTTCTGCCTAGAAGCGGCTTCCGACAACATGAACAGCCTAGTCCTTGGGGCCAGGCTATGGGTATGGGCTAAAAAAATTATCCCCATCACTTTACATGATCGCCATGTGCATTACTATTTAATTATTAAAATTTTAGTAATGCACACCATGGGTAACTTGTGTCTGCCCATGGCATCAAAAAGGACCAAAGGAGACCAGAGAGATGGGAAAGATAATCGGAATCGATTTGGGGACCACCAATTCGTGTGTCGCCATCATGGAAAACAATGAAGCCAAGGTCATCACCAACCCCGAGGGCGGACGGACCACGCCCTCCATCTATGCCGTTTCCAGCGGCGGGGAGCGGTTGGTGGGCCAGATCGCCAAGCGTCAGGCCATCACCAACCCCAAGAACACCGTATTCGGCGTCAAACGGCTGATCGGCCGCAAATTCGACGCGCCCGAGGTCCAGAAGGACCGGCGGGTTCTGCCCTACAAGATCGTGGCGGCGTCCAACGGGGACGCCCACATCGAACTGGGCGGCCAGACCCACAGCCCGGCGGAGATCTCGGCCCGCATCCTGACGGCTTTGCGCGAGTCCGCCGAGGCCTACCTGGGGGAGTCGGTCACCGACGCGGTGATCACCGTACCGGCCTATTTCGACGACAGCCAGCGCCAGGCGACCAAGGACGCCGGCAAAATCGCCGGCTTGAACGTCCAGCGCATCATCAATGAACCCACG
>JBNKDU010000017.1:0-4440 GCA_050288425.1 Desulfobacteraceae bacterium
GACGCCTGGCTCGAGGGAGGTGACCCATCATGAAGGTATTCGCCATCGATCTGTCGGTGTGCAACGGCTGCTACTGCTGCCAGATCGCCTGCAAGGACGAGCACGTGGGCAACGACTGGAGCCCCTATGCCAAACCCCAGCCCGACACGGGCCAGTTCTGGATCGGGCTCACCGAATTGGTGCGCGGCCAGGTGCCCAAGGTCAAGGTGACCTATATCCCGAAGCTGTGCCACCACTGCGACGAGGCCCCGTGCATGGCCGAGTGCAAGGCGGAGGCCATCTACCAGCGCGACGACGGCATGGTGATCATCGATCCGGTCAAGTGCACGGGCTGCAAGCTGTGCGCCGACACCTGTCCCCACGACGCCATCTTCTTCAACGAGCAGTTGAACATCGCCCAGAAGTGCACGGGCTGCTCGCACCTGCGCGACAACGACCCGGAGGAGTGGCCGGTGCCGCGCTGCGTGGACCAGTGCCCCACCGATGCGCTGCGTTTCGGCGAGGAAGATGAGTTCGCCGACTTCATCGAGGAGGCCGAACTGCTCAATCCGGGCGCCGGCACGAAGTCGCGGGTCTACTACAAGCACCTGCCCAGGAAGTTCGTGGCCGGCACGGTATACGATCCCAGGGAAAAAGAGGTGATCATCGGCGCCGACTGCACGCTGAAGGACAATAGCAGCGGGGAGACCTTTACGGCGGTGACGGATAATTTCGGCGATTTCTGGTTCCGCGGCCTGGCCGACGACCGGACCTTCACCCTGACCATCACCAAGGGCAGGAAGAGCAAGACGGTCAGGAATATCGCCACCGCCACCGACCTGAGCCTGGGGGATATCCCCATGAAGCTGTGAGGGATGGATGCGAAGGATGATCCGACCGCTGGGTAAATGAGAGATCGGGAAGTCTTCCACCCGAAGCCCCCATCCTCCGGCTTATCTCGAAAGCAAAAAATACGTCCCGACTCCCCTGGTAAATATGGCGGCCTTCGGATAATATTCGGGGGCCGTCATACGACTTTAATGCAACGTTAGAGATTTATTTGTTCGCCCTGAAGGAGGGCAATATTAGAAAGGAAATGACGATGTTCATGAAGCTGTTGGAGAAGAGAAGAAGTATCCGCAAATTTACGTCGCAGGCCGTCGAGCCGGAAAAGATTCAGGTTCTCGTCGAGGCGGCTTTGCGGGCTCCCAGCGGAAGGGGGGTCAATCCCTGGCAATTCATCCTGGTGGAGGACCGGGAGGCTCTCGAAGGCCTGTCCAAGGCGAAAGAGCATGGGGCGGCATTGCTGAAGGGCGCCGCCCTGGGCATGGTGGTATGTGCCGACCCGGAGAAGTCGGACACCTTTGTCGAAGATGCCAGCATCGCCGCCACGATCATTCAATTGGCGGCCGAGTCCCTGGGGCTGGGCAGCTGCTGGGTCCAGATGCGCAACCGGATGCATCCCGACGGTCGTCCGGCCCAGGAGCATATCGCTTCGTTGCTGGGTCTGCCGCCGAATTCCGTGGTTCAATGCGTCATCGCCATCGGCTATCCCGCCGAAACCAAGGCCCCCCATCCCAAGGAGAGTCTCGATTTCGCCAAGGTGTATCAGGAACGTTTTGGCAACAAGATGTATATCTGATTTAATAATTGTGTTATACAAAATTACATGCAATGCTTGACATCCAGTCCGGATCGATTTGATAAAAACACTCTCTTTCAGGAGGAGGTGGATACCAGATGGCCAGACTGAAAACCAAAGACAAGACAGTTTTGAGATCCCTAGGACTGGGCGGGTTTTTCGGCGGCGGCGCGGAAGGCATGGTGGATGTCAAGGACGGTAAAATCGTCCGCGTCCGGCCCATGCGCTATGGCTGGAAATACAAGAAGGAGGAGGTGCGGCAGTGGGCGATGGTCAGGGACGGAAAATCCATCGAGCCGGCCTGGAAATCTTTGCCCGGACCTTTCTCCCTCGCCTACAAGAAGCGGGTCTATTCGCCCAACCGGATCAAGTATCCGGTGAAGCGCGTGGACTGGGACCCCAACGGTGAGCGCAATCCCCAGAACCGAGGAAAGAGCAAGTACGTGCGCATCACCTGGGACGAGGCCGCCGATCTGATCGCCGCCGAGATCAAACGCATCATCGACACCTATGGCTTTCATGCCATCCTGATGCAGGGCGACGGCCACGGCGAATGCAAGACCATCAACACCCCCCACGGCCACTCCGGCACCCTGTTGGACCACCTGGGCGGTTTTACCATCCAGGTGCGCAACCCGGACAGCTGGGAAGGCTGGTACTGGGGCGCCAAACATGTATGGGGGCAGGGCGTGCAGGGCAACATGTGGCCGGCCGCCAATATCGTCAACGACACCACCGAGCATTCGGAAATGGTGCTTTTCTGGGGTTGCGATCCGGAGACCACCCCCTGGGGATTCACCGGGCAGTTTCCGAGCCGCCTGTGCTATTTCTGGAAGGAGGTGGGGATCCGGCAGGTCTATGTCTGCCCCGATCTGAACTACGGGGCGGCGGTGCACGCCGACAAGTGGATCCCCGTGCTGCCCAACACCGACGTGGCCCTGCAACTGGCCATCGCCCATGTATGGATCACCGAGGATCTGTATAACAAGGAATATGTCGAAACCCATGTGGTGGGCATGGACAGGTTCGCCCGCTATGTCCTGGGCGAGGAAGACGGCGTTCCCAAGACCCCCGAGTGGGCCTCCAAAAAGTGCGGTGTGCCCGAGTGGACCATCAAGGCCCTGGCGCGGGAATTCGCCGCCAAGACCACCTCCATCGCCCATTACTTCGGCGGCGGTTATGTCCGGGGACCCTATTCCCACGAGGCCGGCCGCATGGAGGTTATCCTGCTGGGCATGCAGGGTCTCGGCGGACCCGGCGTTCACCATCACCAGTTGACTTACTTCGGCATGCCCCGCAAGGAAGGCCTGGCCGGCACATTCTTCTGGAACCCGGAGATCGAGGAGCGTCTCTCCATCCCGGTGATGTCTTCGGTGACCGCCTGGCAGCAGCAGGTATTGCCCAAGACCCTGGTACACAAGGCCATCGAGTCGGACGAGCCCCTCACCTTCCGGGGCACCGGGGCCATCGAGGCGCTCGTACAGGACCAATTCAGGGAGTACACCTATCCCATCGCCAAGGAGGAAGGCGGCAGCGAAATCCACATGATGTGGACCGACACCCCCTGCCGCATCACCTGCTGGAACGGCGGCAACGAGACGGCCCTGGCCATGCGCAACCCCAAAATCGAGTGTATCGTGGCCCAGCACCCCTGGCTGGAGAACGATTGCATCTACGCCGATATCATCCTGCCCATCAATACCTACATGGAGGTGGACGATATCATCACCAACATCCGCCAGGGAACCCAGCAGCCCAACATCATGCTGGCCGACAAGGCCATCGAGCCCATCGGCGAATCCAGGAGCGACTTCGAAGCCGTGGTGGAGGTGGCCAAACGCTTCCAACTGGAAGAAAAACTGACGGAAGGCCTGACGATCTTCGATATGCAGAAGAAGGTCTGGGGCTACATGGGCGGCGAGAGACTGGTCTCCTGGAAGAAGCTCAAGAAGAATAAGTATTGGATCTATAGTACGGCCGAGGACTGGAAGGAGGACCCCCCGGGTTTCCGCAGATTTTATGATAACCCGGAGAGCAACCCCCTGCCCACGGACAGCGGCAAGCTGGAGTTCTACTCCGAGGCCCTGGCCAGACATTTTCCGGACGACAGGGAACGGGCACCCATTCCCAAGTGGGTGGAAAGGAGCGCCATGCATGACGAACGCCTCTCCAGCCACCGCTCCAAGATGTTCCCCCTGCTGCTGATGTCCAACCACGGCCGCTGGCGGGTGCACGCCCAGTGCGACGACATCACCTGGACCCGGGAGGCGCCCACCTGCAAGGTGACCGGTGCGGACGGATACAAATACGAACCCCTGTGGCTCCATACGTCGGAGGCCGAAGCACGCGGCATCCAATCCGGCGATATCATCAAAGTGTTCAACGAACGCGGGATCGTCCTTTGCGGTGCGTATGTGACCGAGCGCCTGCGGCCCGGTGTCTGCTACATAGACCATGGCGCTCGGCACGATCCCATCAAGATCGGAGAGATCGAGCGTGGCGGCGCCATCAACACCATCGCTCCGGCCGGAATCACATCCGAAAATTGCGTCGGGCAGGCCACCAGCGGCTATCTGGTGCAGGTCGGCAAGGTCACGGGCGAGGAGATGGACCGCTGGCGAAGGGAATTCCCGGAGGCATTCCGGCGCAAATACGATCCGGCGGCCGGGTTGCGGTTCGACGCCTGGCTCGAGGGAGGTGACCCATCATGAAGGTATTCGCCATCGATCTGTCGGTGTGCAACGGCTGCTACTGCTGCCAGATCGCCTGCAAGGACGAGCACGTGGGCAACGACTGGAGCCCCTATGCCAAACCCCAGC
>JBNKDU010000018.1:0-11886 GCA_050288425.1 Desulfobacteraceae bacterium
ACTCGGAGTGGAGGCGGCATCCAGATTCGAACTGGAGAATGGAGGTTTTGCAGACCTCTGCCTTACCACTTGGCTATGCCGCCAAAAAAAAATGGAGCGGGAAACGGGATTTGAACCCGCGACTTCGACCTTGGCAAGGTCGCACTCTACCACTGAGTTATTCCCGCTCAGCAAGTTGCCGTAACTACCGGGTTATGGCCCGATTGTCAACGAAAAAATTAGGTTTGCAGCAGCCCCCGGAAGCGCACGAAGTAGTCGATTCCCGACCAGAGCGTAAACACCACCGCCCCCCAGAAAAAGAACAGGCCGATGGCCGTCATGTCGATGGTCAGATAGGGGTAATGAAACAGCAGCGGGATCATGGCGGCGATCTGGAAACCGGTCTTGTATTTGCCCAACCAGGAGGCCGACAGGTCCATGCGGTTCTGGGCGATGATGCTGCGCAACCCGGTGACGGCGATCTCGCGGCCGATGATCACGCAGACGGCCCATGCCGGCACCCAACCCAGGGAAGCCAGCATGATCATGGTGGAGGACACCAGCAGTTTGTCGGCCACGGGATCGAGGACCTTGCCCAGGTTGGTCACCATGCCCTTCTGTCGCGCCAGGTGCCCGTCGAGGTAGTCGGTGATGGCGGCGGCGCTGAAGATCAGCCCCGCCAGGAGACAGGTCAGGCGATTGGGCACATACATCAGTCCGATGATCAAAGGCACGGCGACAATGCGGAACAGGGTCAGGGCGTTGGGATTGCCGATGATGTTTTTGAACCGCTCCTGCAACTGCATGGAACACCCTTTCATTCCCGACGGCATTCGCTATTTGCCGGATTTGTTCCAATCGTCGAGAAACGCCTGCACGCCTTTGTCGGTCAACGGGTGGGCAGCCAGCTTGGACAATACCTTGAACGGGATGGTGGCGATGTCGGCGCCCATCAGGGCCGATTCCAGCACATGCAAGGGGTTGCGTACACTGGCTACGATGATCTCGGTATCGAAGGCGTAGTTGCCGTACATCTCCACGATCTGCTGCACCAGCAGCATGCCTTCGCTGGACAGGTCGTCCAGCCGTCCGACGAACGGGCTCACATAAGTGGCGCCGGCCTTGGCGGCCATGAGCGCCTGCAGCGGGGAAAAGATCAGGGTCACATTGGTCTTGATGCCGGCGGCGGTGAGCAGCCGGACGGCCTTGAGGCCGTCGATGGTCATGGGAATCTTGACCACGATGTTGTCGTGGATGGCGGCCAGTTCCCTGGCTTCGGACACCATGCCTTCGGTATCGAGGCTGATCACTTCGGCGCTGATGGGGCCGTCCACGATGGAGCAGATCTCGGTGATGATTTCCTTGAAATCACCGCCCTCCCTGGCGATCAGCGAGGGATTCGTGGTGACGCCGTCCACCATGCCCATGGCGCTGGCTTCTTTGATCTCCGCGATGTTGGCGGTATCGATGAAAAATTTCATGTCTCCTTATACTCCCTTTGTCTGGTGGTTCCGGCAACGCGTGGAAAAAAGAAGCATGGAGGCACTCTTTTATTCCGGGCGGCCGATCCGGTTCGGCGGATCAACGGTTCGGCTCCTTTGACGACTCGGCCACGAAACGGTCGCGGCACGCGGTGCTGCAAAAGTGGTGGTCCTGGTTCCCCTGCCGGAGGATGACGGCGTTGCGTCTGGCAAAATAGGTCCCGCAAACCGGATCCTGGATCATCACATCGTCCACCGACTCCGGCGGCCGGACGGTTTGGTGACCTCCCGCGCGATAGCCGACGGTGCCCAGCCACGATTTGACGGCCCGGTAGACCAGGGCGGCCAGAACGGCGAGAATCAGCAGCCGGAGGAGCATGGCTGGATGTCCTGACCGTCTTTAACTACTTGATTTAAAAGATCTTGCACACTCTTTCCCAACACCGGATGAATAACACCAGGGTCTATATCACATATGGGTTGCAAGACAAAGCGTCTTTTATGCATGCGCGGATGGGGGATGACCAGGCGGGGTTGGTCCATCACCAAGTCGTCGTAGAAGATGATATCCAGGTCCAGATGGCGCGGTCCGAAACGGATGCCGCCGGATTTGCGCCCCAATCGGCTCTGAATCGACTGGGTGAAGTCCAGCAGCGCCATGGGGCTCAATTCCGTGCGGATGGACAGGGCCGCGTTGACGAACCAGTTCTGATCCCGATAGTCCACGGGTTCGGTCTTGTAAAAGGGGGAACACGCCACCAGGGATACCTGGTGGTGCGCGCACAACAGATCGATTCCCTGACGGCAGTTGTCCAGCGGATCGCCCAGGTTGGCGCCCACGGAGAGATAAGCGAGGTGCATCGCGGCATCCAAGGCTAAGAATCGGTTTGCCAGGCATCGGGATCGAGCCTTGCCTGGTAGATGATGCGGGCGTCGCCTTCCAGGTGGATCTCGTCGAACCCTTGGTCGGTTTCCTGAAAGTAGACCTTCAATATCCCGCCGCTGCGGGCCTGGAAGGTCGCCGGCGAAGCAGCCATCTTCCGGGCGGCCAGGATCAGGGCGGCGGCCACGTTCCCCGTGCCGCAGGCCAGGGTCTCGTCTTCCACCCCTCTTTCATAGGTGCGGATGGCCCATCTCCGTTCTCCCAGGGGGGCGATGAAATTCACGTTGGTGCCGGCCGGGGCGAAGAGGTCGTGGTAGCGGAACTGGCTCCCGAGGACCCGGACCGGCGCATTTTCGATATCGTCGCTGAAGATCACCACGTGGGGGACGCCGGTGTTGACGCTGTGGTATTCGATTTTGCGGGAATCGATTTCCAGCGAAGCGTTCAGGAGCAGGTCCCGGGGCGGGGTCATCCTGATCTTTACCGCATCCCCGTGCACCTCGGCGCTGATGAGACCGGCCAGGGTCTCGAACCGGATGCGCTCGCCGGCGATTCCGTTCAGGAAGGCGAAGCGCGCCGCGCAGCGCGCGCCATTGCCGCACATCTCGGCGACGCTGCCGTCGGAATTATAGAAGCGCCAACTGAAGTCCGCGTGCTCGGATCCCTCGATGAGGATCAATCCGTCGGCACCCACGGACATCTTCCGGCGGCACACGGCGGCGCAGAAACGCGCCGGATCCGCCATCGGCAGCACATTTTCACGGTTGTCGATGAGGATGAAATCGTTGCCGCAGCCACTCATCTTCCAAAATGGAATGGGGGTCATGGAAAGGCTCCTGTATCGGTCACGAAATCAGGGTTCGGACTCCCCGGGCCGGGAAGGCGCCGGTTCCGGGAGGTCGATGTCGACCCGGTTGGAATCCGGTCCCTGGGCTCCCGAAGATCCCACGGGCCGGACGCTGTAGGTATAACGGAAACCCGGGGCCAGGGCATCGGTGAATTCCCGGCGCTGGCGCTGCTTGCGCTGGGACCGGTCCATGGGCACGGATCCGATTCTCTTGAACACCTGCGGGCAGCCGGGGCACGGGGCTTCGTCCCGGGATTTCCGGGACCGAAGCACCACGTATCCCGTGGCGTGGCGATTCTCCGCCGAATGGGTCCAGGTCAGGGTCACCTCTTCTCCCTGCACGGCGGCCTGCAGGTCGGCCACCGCCACCAGGGGGGCCTGCCGGGGCGCCACGGGCGGCGCCTTCTTGCCGCAACCCAGGATCAGGAAGAATGCGGCGGCCAGGAGAAATCCCCGGACCAGGAAGCATTTGCAAAGACCGGTCCTGGACCGGCGCGGCGATCTTCTCATTTTTCCCGGTCGCCCCACCGTCCGAGGTCCTCGCGGGCCTGTACAATGGCGGCCCGGACATTGACAGCGGCCGTGCCGCCGGCCGACACCCGCCGGGCCACCATCTGCTCGAGGCTCAAATGTTCGAACAGATCTTCCCGGATCTCCTTGGAAAACGGCTGTAGTTCCGTCAGGGGCAACTCGTGCAGTTCCTTGTTCCTGCCGAGGGCATACGCCACGGCCTTGCCCACGATGTCATGGGCTTTGCGGAACGGGACCCCCCGGCCCACCAGGTAGTCCGCCATATCGGTGGCATTGAGGTATCCGCTGCTTGCGGCCCGGCGCATCCTCTCCCGGTTGATCTCGATTTTGGGCAGCATGCGGCAGTAGATATCGATGGTGGCCACGAGGGTATCCACCGAATCGAACAGAGGGGGTTTGTCTTCCTGCATGTCGCGATTATAGCTCAGGGGCAGTCCCTTGACCAGACTCAGCAGCGCCATCAGGTCCCCGAAAACCCTTCCGGTCTTGCCGCGTACGAGTTCGGGGATGTCGGGATTCTTCTTCTGGGGCATGATGCTGCTGCCGGTGGCGAAGGCATCGGGCAGGCGGATGAATTCGAATTCGGAGGAGGACCAGAGCACCAGTTCTTCGGAGATCCGGCTGAAGTGGACCATGCAGATGCTGGCCGAAGCCAGAAACTCCATGATGTAATCGCGATCCGATACGGTGTCGAGGCTGTTGGCCGATACCGTGGGAAACCCGAGCAGGTCGGCGGTATAGCGGCGGTCGATGGGGTAGGTGGTGCCGGCCAGGGCGGCGGCCCCCAGGGGCATCACGTTGGTGCGCGCCAGCCCCTCGGTGAATCGTTGGGCATCCCGGGAGAACATCTCGTAATAGGCCATCCAGTGGTGGGCCAGCAGCACCGGCTGGGCCCGCTGCAGATGGGTATACCCGGGCATGACCGTATCCTGGTGATTTTCGGCCAGTTTCACCAGGATATCACAGAGCCGGTGTAGTCCGCCGATCACCCGGCCGGTGGCATCGCGCAGGTACATCCGGGTGTCCAGCGCCACCTGGTCGTTGCGGCTGCGCGCCGTGTGCAGCTTCTGGGCGACCTTGCCCACATCCTGGAGCAGGCGGGCCTCGATGTGCATGTGGATATCTTCCAGGCTGTCATCGAACTCGAATTTGTCATGATCCAGATCGCGCTTGATGCGGCCCAGTCCTTCCACCAGCTGGCTGGCTTCGTCCTCGGTGATCACGCCCACCTTGGCCAACATCCGGCAGTGGGCGATGCTGCCCTCGATGTCGTAAGGATAGAGCCGTTTGTCGACCTGAATCGAAGAAGTAAATGCTTCAACGCTGGCGTCGGTGCCTTCGGCAAATCGGCCGTCCCAGGGTTTTTCACTCATGATGGCATCCTTCTACCATAAAATGGACCCGTACCTCTTTTGATGGCTTTCGATCATGGCACTATTTTTCCATCAGTTTCTGGATCCGCAGCCGCAGGGAATTGAGCCGGATGAATCCTTCGGCGTCCTTCTGGCTGTATACCTGATCGTCTTCGAAGGTGGCATGGGCTTCGCTGTAAAGCGACTGGTCCGATTTGCGCCCGCGCACCATGCAGTTGCCCTTGTGCAGACGCAATCGCACCACTCCGTTGACGCGGTCCTGGGGCTGGTCGACCAATGCCTGCAGCATGCGGCGCTCCGGAGAAAACCAGAAACCATTGTAAACCAGCTCGGCATACTTGGGAATCAGGCTGTCACGCAGATGGACCACCTCGCGGTCCAGGGTGATGGACTCCATGGCCATGTGGGCCTGGCGCAGGATCGTGCCGCCCGGGGTTTCGTAAACGCCCCGCGATTTCATGCCCACGTAGCGGTTCTCCACCAAATCCACCCGGCCGATACCGTGCTTGCCGCCCAAGCGGTTCAAGGCGGCCAGCATCCCGGCCGGCGACAGGGGCCGGCCGTTGAGGGCCTCCGGATCGCCGTTGGAAAAGGTAATCTCGATGGTCTCGGCCTCATCGGGCGCATCCGCCAGGGAAGCCGTCAGTTGGAAGATATCTTCGGGCGGCCCGGCCCAGGGGTCTTCCAATATGCCCCCCTCGTAGCTGACATGCAGCAGATTGCCGTCGGTGCTGTAGGGCTTGGCATGGGTGGTGGGCACGGGGATGCCGTGCTTCCTGGCGAATGCCATCAGCGCGGTGCGTGAATTCAGGTCCCAGCCGCGCCAGGGGGCGATGATGGTGATGTTGGGATCGATGGCCAGGTAGCCCAGCTCGAAACGTACCTGGTCGTTGCCCTTGCCCGTGGCGCCGTGGCTCACCGCATCGGCTCCTTCGATAATGGCGATTTCCATCTGGCGCTTGGCGATCAGGGGTCGCGCGATGGCGGTGCCCAGCAGGTACCGGCCTTCGTAGATGGCATTGGCCCGGAACATGGGAAAGACGTAATCGCGGACGAACTCTTCCTTGAGGTCATCCACATAGGCCTTCACCGCGCCTGTGTTGTAGGCGTTCTTCTCCACATCGCCCAGGGGTTCGGGCTGTCCCAGGTCGGCCGAGAAGGTCACGACTTCACAGCCGTAGGTTTCGATGAGCCACTTCAGGATCACGGAAGTATCCAGTCCGCCGGAATAGGCCAGGACCACTTTGTTTACTTTTCCACTCACGTTCGGATGTCTCCTTTATGGTGCAATAAATGCCTGCGGCGTCCTCAGGTGGACAGCAGTTTGTCGAGGCAGGCCGTCAGGCCGTCGATTTCTTCCTCGGTGACGATCAGGGGCGGCGCCAGGCGCAGGATGTTCTCCTGGATGCAGTTGACCAGGTAGCCTTGTTCCATGCAGGCCGTCACCAGCGGCGCGCCGGCCATGGCGAGCTGGACGCCCACCAGCAGGCCCTTGCCGCGGATGTCTTCGATCTGGGCATGGCGGGATTTCAGGGATTCGAGCCGCGCCACGAGATGGTCGCCCATCCGGGCGGCGTGGTCGAGCACGCCGTCTTCTTCCAGCGTCCGCAGTACTTCCAGGGCCACGGCGGTCACCAGGGGGCCGCCGCCGAAGGTGGAGGCATGGGCCCCTGCGCCGAAGGCGGAGGCCGCCTCCTCGGTGGCCAGCATGGCGCCGATGGGCAGGCCGTTGCCCAGTGCCTTGGCCAGGGTCATGATGTCGGGGGTGACGTCATAGTGCTCGTAGGCGAAGAGCTTGCCGGTGCGGCCGACCCCTGTCTGGACCTCGTCGAAGATCAACAGGCACCCGGCTTCGTCGCACAACTGGCGCACCAGGCGCAGGTATTGGGGGTCCGGGCAGATCACCCCGCCCTCCCCCTGGATGGGCTCCAGCATCACGGCGCAGGTCTGCGCACCGATGACCGCGCTCAGATCCTCGATCTCGTTGAAGGGGACGAAGTCGAAGCCCTCCAGGATCGGATCGAATCCCTTGCGCACCTTTTCCTGGCCCGTGGCCGAAAGCGTGGCCATGGTGCGGCCATGGAAGGATTGCTGCATGCTGACCACGCGATGCCGCTGGCCCTGGCCCCGGTCATGAAAGTACTTGCGCGCCAGCTTGATGGCGGCCTCATTGGCCTCGGCGCCGCTGTTGCCGAAGAAGACGCGATCGGCGAAGCTGTGGCCGGTCAGCCAGGCGGCCAGTTCCGTCTGGGGTCGAGTATAGAAAAGATTGGAAACATGCCAGAGGGTTTCCGCCTGGCCGCAGAGGGCGGCCGTCAGCTTCGGGTGGGCATGTCCCAGGTTGCACACGGCGATCCCGGCGATGAAATCGGTGTAGGCCTTGCCCTGGTCGTCATAGACGGTGCTGCCCTGCCCCCGGACCAGGGCCAACGGGTAGCGGGCGTAGGTTTGGGCGATGACCCGGTCGGCCTGCTGTTTGAAATCCATCTCTCCAATTCCTTCCAATCAAAAGCCAATAGCCTTATCACGATTCCATATCCAAATGAAGCGTGAAATGCCGGGTCCCGAGGTGAAATTGTTCCGTCATGTGATCATCGCCGATACGCGTGGGGCAGGCCTCTGCGCCGGACTTGGGGTGTGCCCCGGGTACGTGTTCCAAACCGGCGGGCACGGAGGCCCGCCCTACGAAGACCATCTCATTTGCGCTTTACATGCTCCCGAAACGTGGGGCCGGCCTCTGCGCCGGCCTCGGCTGTGCCCGGGTGCGTGTTCCAAACCGGCGGGCACGGAGGCCCGCCCTGCGAAGACCATCTCATTTGCGCTTGACTGCTAGACGACCACCTCCGTTCCCACGCCCTGGTCGGTAAACAGCTCCAGCAGGATCGCGTGACGGCGCTTGCCGTTGATGATGGGCACCTTCTGCACGCCGGCCTCGACGGCTTCCAGGGCACATTCGATCTTGGGAATCATCCCCCCGGTGATCTTGCGGTCGGCGATCATGCCGGCGACATCCGCCGCATGGATGGTGGAGATCAGGCCGCCGTTTTCATCCAGCACGCCGTCCACGTCGGTCATCAGAATCAAACGCCCGGCATCGAGGGCCATGGCCATCCGGCTGGCGACGAGGTCGGCATTGATGTTGTAAGTCTCCCCCTCCTCGCCCACCCCCACCGGTGCAATGATGGGCACGAAGCCCTCCCGGGACAGGGTATGGATAATGGCCGGATTGATCCGGTTCACCTCCCCCACCATTCCCGGATCGATGATCTCGGGGGGCTTGGTGTCGTCTTCCTGGTGGACGATCTTCAATTTGCCCGCCTGGATCAGGCCGCCGTCCTTACCGCTGAGACCCACGGCCTTGCCGCCCTGCCGGTTGATCCGGGCCACGATCCCCTTGTTGACCTTACCCCCCAGCACCATCTCCACCACATCCATGGTGGGACCGTCGGTGAGGCGCATGCCGCGCACGAACCTGGAGCGGATGCCCATCTGGTCGAGCACCTCGTTGATCTGGGGCCCGCCGCCGTGAACCACCACGGGATGCAGCCCCACGAACTTCAACAAGGTGATGTCCCGGGCGAAATCATCCCGGAGTTGCTCGTCCACCATGGCATGGCCGCCGTATTTGACCACCAGGGTCATGCCGGCGAACCGGCGGATGTACGGCAGGGCTTCGATGAGAATATCGGCGATGTTGGCCTTGGAAATGGTCGCGTTCATGATTCTCCCCGAGGATCCGGCCGTTTGGAGCGGCCGGGTCGGTCATTCGGTCCTAAGGATTCAGTGCAAAAGTCTGGATCAGAGGATGAACCGGCTCAGGTCTTCGTCGTCCTTGAGATCCTTCAGTTGGGCGTCCACGAAATCCGCATCCACGGTCAGTTCGGGGCTGTCCACATCGGGCGCGTCAAACAAGACTTCGGCCAGCAGATGCTCCATCAGGGTATGCAGGCGCCGGGCGCCGATGTTCTCGGTGCGCTGGTTGACCTCTTCGGCGATGGCCGCGATGCGCTCGATGGCCTCGGGCAACAGCGTCAGGGTTACCCCGTCGGTGGCCAGCATGGCGGCATACTGCAGGACCAGGGCATTGTCCGGTTCGGTGAGAATGCGGACGAACTCCTCGCGGCCCAGCGAGTCCAGTTCCACCCGGATGGGAAACCGGCCCTGCAACTCGGGAATCAGGTCCGAGGGTTTGATGGTGTGAAAGGCCCCCGCGGCCACGAAGAGAATGTGGTCGGTGCGTACTGTCCCGTATTTCGTGGTCACCGTGCTGCCTTCGACAATGGGCAAAAGATCGCGCTGCACGCCTTCCCGGGAGACATCCGGCCCCTGGCCTTCGCTCTTGCCCACGATCTTGTCGATTTCGTCCAGGAAGATGATTCCCGCTGATTCCACCTTGGCCATGGCCGTGCGGACCACCTTGTCCATGTCCACCATGTTGCGGGCCTCCTCTTCGGTGAGGGTCCGCAGGGCCTCCGGCACCTGGGTCTTCCGGCGTTTGACATTCTTGGGCATGATGCCGTTGAGCATGTCCTTGAAGTTGATGCCCAGCTCTTCCATGCCCACGTTGGAAAAGATTTCCACCACCGGCGTGGACCGTTCCGGCACGTCCAGGTCCACGTACCGGTTGTCCAGCTTGCCTTTGCGCAGCATGCTGCGCAGCTTCTCCCGCGTGGTGGCGGCGCCGGCATCGTCCGGGGAGGTCTTCTCCGGCAGTGCCGCGGCGGCATCCGCGGGGGGCGCAACGGCCGGCCGGTGTTCCGACTTGGGCAGCAACAGGTCGAGCAGCCGCTCTTCGGCCGACTGACGCGCCTTGGACTGCACCGCATCCTGTTCCTGCTGGCGCTCGGCATTGACGGTGAGATCCACCAGGTCCCGGATCATGGACTCCACGTCACGGCCCACGTAGCCCACTTCGGTGAATTTGGAGGCCTCGACCTTGTGAAACGGCGAATCGGTCAGGCGCGAGAGGCGCCGGGCGATCTCCGTCTTGCCCACGCCGGTGGGGCCGATGAGGATGATGTTCTTGGGCGCGATCTCCTCGCGCAACTCTTCGGGAACCTGTTGCCGCCGCCAGCGGTTGCGCAGCGCGATGGCCATGGACCGTTTGGCCCGCTTCTGGCCGATGATATAGCGGTCCAGGGCCTGGACGATCTCTTTGGGTTTAAGATTCTGCATGTTCGGATAGCTCTTCGATGGTCAGTTGTTGGTTGGTGAATACGCACAGCGACGAGGCGATCTTCATGGCGGCCTCGGCCACCGCCACCGCGTCCATCTCCGTGTGATGAATCAGGGCCGTGGCGGCCGCCTGGGCGCCCACGCCCCCGGACCCGATGGCGATCACCCCTTCGTCCGGCTCGATCACGTCGCCGTTGCCGGAGATCAACAGCAGGGATTTCTGATCCGCCGCCAGCATCAGCGCCTCCAGCCGCCGCAGGTATTTGTCGGTGCGCCAATCCCGGGCCAGTTCCACGGCGCTGCGGGTCAGGTTGCCGTTGTAGCGCTCCAGTTTACCCTCCAGCCGCTCGGACAGGTTCAGGGCGTCGGCGGTGGCCCCGGCAAATCCCACCAGGATATTGTCGTTGTAGATCCGCCGGACCTTGCGGGCCCGATGCTTGATCACCGTGTTGTTCAGGGTGACCTGGCCGTCGCCCGCCAGGACGATCTTGCCGCCGTGGCGGATGGCCAGGATGGTGGTGCCATGCATGCTCGATGGGGATTGGGGCGATATCATCATTTTTCCTTTTCTTCAGCTTCGGGGATGGGCCTTGTCATAGGCGGCCATCAGCCGGTCGATGCTCACATGGGTATATCGCTGGGTTGTGGAAAGGCTGCGGTGGCCGAGCAGTTCCTGGACCGCCCGCAGGTCCGCTCCG
This sequence comes from Desulfobacteraceae bacterium, assembly GCA_050288425.1. Taxonomy (GTDB): domain Bacteria; phylum Desulfobacterota; class Desulfobacteria; order Desulfobacterales; family Desulfosarcinaceae; genus JARRKU01. The sequence continues at coordinate 10,968 of JBNKDU010000018.1, forward strand.
CCGTCCAGCATATGGGTGGCAAAGGAATGGCGCATGGCATGGGGGGATACGGGGATGGCCAGGCCGCAGGCACGGGCCATCTTGTCGACCACCCGGGCGATGGAACGGGTGGTCAGTCGCCCGTTGTCCTTGTTGAGGAACATGGCGCCGCCGTCCCGCGGCCCGATACCAGTTTCGTCGGCCAAGGTCTGCCGGTATTGGTGCAAGGCGTCCAGGGCCCGGGATCCGATGGGCACCAGCCGCTCCTTGTTGCCCTTGCCCAGTACCCGCACGATTCCGGCGCGGGCATCCACGTCACCCGTATCGAGGCCGGCCAGTTCCGAAACCCGCAAACCGGTGGAATAGAGGGTTTCCAGGATGGCACGGTTCCGCAGACCCAGCACGCCTTGGGGCCGGATGGCGTCCAGGAGCCGGAACATATCGTCCACCGGCAGGTAAACCGGAATCCCCTTGCCGTGTTTGGGCGGACGCAGCGCCTCCGCCGGGTTGCGGACGATCAATCGCAGTCGCACCACATGCTTGAAAAAGGAACGGATGGCGGCCAGCTTACGGGCGATGGTGGTCTTGGAATTGCGTTGATAAAGATAGCGCAGGTAGCCCCGGATCTGCATTTCGTCGATACTCTCCAGGGCCACCCGGTCGAGGCGGTCGGGATCGTCCACGGCCTTTTCCACGTCACCGGCCACGTAGGCGGTCAATTCCAGCAGGTTGTGCCGGTACGCCCGGAGGGTGTGGTGGGAGTATCCTTTTTCGGCTGCCAACCCTTCGATGAACATTCCGATTTGCCGGCGCATCGATGTAACAGCCATCCCTGCGCTCCTTATCCAATGGTTTCCATGTGTTTCCGCCGCCCGTTCAGGGCCAGGCGATCAGTTCCTCCAATTGATCCCAGCCGTTCACTTCGAGAAAGGGATGGGGC
>JBNKDU010000019.1:0-1691 GCA_050288425.1 Desulfobacteraceae bacterium
CATGGTGCGGGCGCGGAATCTGGAGAGAGAGATCGGGTTGCGCCAGATCTTTCTCAAATTCGAAGGGGGCAACCCCTCGGGCACCCAGAAGGATCGCATCGCCTTCGCCCAGGCCATGGATGCCATGCGGCGGGGATTCGAGGCGTTGACGGTGGCCACCTGCGGCAATTACGGGGTGGCGGTGGCCATGGCCTGCTCGCTGTCCGGTATCCAGGGCATCGTCTTTATTCCCGAAACCTACCACACCCGAAGGATCGAAGAGATGGTCTCCCTGGGGGCCGAAATCCGCAAGGTGCCGGGCGATTATGAAGCCGCCGTCGAAGCGGCGCGGCGCTTTGCCGAGGCGCATGAGTGCTATGACGCCAACCCCGGCGGCAACAACACCAGCCTGCAGCTCCAGACCTATGGCGAAATCGCTTACGAAATCTACGACGAACTGCGCGACGCGCCGGCCGCCCTCGCCGCACCGGTTTCCAACGGGACCACGCTGGCCGGGATTTACCGGGGCTTTCTCAGCCTTTACCGCAGGGGTAAGACGTCGCACATGCCGCGCATCGTCGCCGGATCGTCCTTCGGCAAGAATCCCATCGTCCAATCCTACTTGAACGGTCAATCGACCTGCGTGGACCTGCCGCCGACAAAGATTCACGAGACCACCGTCAACGAACCGCTGATCAACTGGCATGCCATCGACGGCAATCACGCCCTGCAGGCCATTCGTGAAACCAACGGGTGGGCCGCCAATGCCTCGGACAAGGCCATGCGGCAGTTGACCCGCATGATCGGCGAAAAAGAGGGGCTGCAGGTCCTGCCGGCCTCCACCGCCGGCCTGATCGCGCTGATGGAGCACCACCGCAAGGAGGGGCTGCCGGGGGACCGCTATGTGGTCGTGCTGACGGGAAGGAAATCATGATGGAGAGAAAACCGAATCCCGATGGAAAGGCCATCGTCTACTGCCAGGGCGGTTTCAACACCACCAACGGCAAGACGGCCCACGGACTGGTACGCTTCACCCAACGGTATCAGATTCTCGGCGTCATAGACGACCGGTTTGCGGGCCAGGACGCCGGCCAGGTCCTGGATGGACGCGACGGCGGCATTCCCATTTTCGCCTCGCTGGCGCAGGGATTACAAACCTTGTCCGCCGCCGGCCAGCACCCGACGCACTTTGTCATCGGTCTGGCGCCGGACGGCGGGCGGCTGGATGCCCAGGGGCGTCGGGCGGTCCGGGCGGCATTGGAAAACGGCTTCAACGTGGACGCCGGCCTGCACGATTTTCTCTCCGAGGACAAGGCACTTGCCGATCTGGCCCGGGCACGGGGTCTGCGCATCCGCGATATCCGCAAGCCGCCGCCACGGGAGACGCTTCACTTTTTCAGCGGCAAGATCGAATCGGTGGCGGCCCTCAAGATCGCCATCCTGGGGACCGACTCGGCCGTTGGCAAACGTACCACGGCCTGGCTGCTGGTCGACGCACTCAATGTTGGCGGCCATCGGACCGAAATGATCGGCACCGGCCAGACTGCCTGGCTGCAGGGAGCGCGATACAGCATCGTCCTGGATTCGCTGGTCAACGACTTCGTCTCCGGCGAGATCGAACATGCCGTCTGGTCGGCCTGGCAGGAGCAGCGCCCGGAGGTGATCGTCATCGAAGGGCAGGGCAGCCTGATGAATCCCGCCTACCCGGGCGG
>JBNKDU010000020.1:0-2944 GCA_050288425.1 Desulfobacteraceae bacterium
AGGAACGGCACAATCACAACTGTTCTAGCAAAACATGCGCCAAGTAAGGATCGCATCATTTTGACCTTCCGATGTCGGCCGTGCAGGAAAGCCGCGCCAACGGCAGGTTCTCTCCGGGCGGCCATCGCAGCCCGAACGGGCCGGCGCAGAGACGAGCCGCCGTGCATGGAATCCTTCGGCGCACCGGACAGATAAGGCCGTTTCGTCATTAAATTGACGATAGGAATAAGCAGGCTATCCATCCGCAGCCATTGGACCCAAGATGCAGACCGGACGGGGGAGGAAGCACCGTCCCACATAATGAAGGGCACAGGACTTGCTAATAGCATTGAGACATAGGCGTAGAGGAAGGTGGAGTGGCTTGAACGCAGGTTGTGAAGGTCCCCCCTGTGCGCCTGAAACAGGCAAGAGTGGAAGCGCCGGACGGAAGTTGAATATGAAACTGCTGATTTTGGTCAATAACTATTCGGGCCGCAATTCGGATAATTCCAGTGCCGCCGTCGAAAAAGTGTTGCAGACCTTCTCGGGATATAGCCGGATCGAGGTGGATATCGTCCTCTTTTCCACGACGGACTACACAGGCCATGGCGTGATTAATTTGATATATCCGGAGGCGCTCTCCTATGCCTTCGCCTATGTTCCGCGGCAGTGGCTGGCGGAAAATTTTTGCTGCCTTTCGCACGACTATTACATGTACACGGAGAATGATCTCATCATTTCCCAATCGGCGCTCCTCGACTGCATCCAAATCAACGCGTACCTGAGTCGGATCTCCGGGCGACTAACCGCGGGTTTTATCCGCTATGAACAAAGAGCGGAAAAGATCTACATCGATATGCTGCCCTGCACCCGCCCCACCGTTGAAAAAACGTTGCAGACATCAGACGGCCGGAAATTCTGGATACCGGGAAATGTCCATTCGGGAAATTTTCTGTTGTCCCGATCCCAACTCGCCCACCTGATGGACTCTAATCTTTTCCAAACCCGCTTTGCCCAGTATGGAAAACAATACGGCGGCATCCTGGAAAGCGCGGCATCGGACGTCTATCTGGACTTTCAAAAAGTTCTCCCCGAAGATTTCACCCGCGTTGAAATCGAGCATATATCCAATAAATATGATGGATTGACCCAAAAGGAATTGAAAAACGAGGTGGCCGAACCCAGCGGCGCCATCGGGTGCTGATCCGCATAGAAACCGTTTCCCTGCCGGGAAGAATCACCTGTATTTCGGCCTAATCGGAATTCAAGTCTCGAAGCTTGGCGGCCACATTGGCGATCACATCGTCCCAATGGCCGGGCAGGGATTGGCGGAAGATTTCGGCATGGGGGTACCAGCGGCTCTTTTCGCCTTTTGGTGGCCAGCGCCAGTCGGCACTGAACGGCAGCAGGGCCCACAACGCTTTTCCCATGCCGCCGGCCAGATGGAGTGCCGCCGTATCCACGGTGATGACCAGATCCAGATGGGAGATGATGCCGGCCGTATCCAGAAAACTGCGGAGATGGTGCCCCAGCACGGTCACCGGCGATGGCTTGCCCTGCATGGAGGCGATCTCTTCGGCCCCATTGCCCTTCTGGAGGCTGATGAAATGCAGGTTCGGATTTTGGAACCAGGCGCTGCACCGGTCCAGGGGCAGGTTGCGTTTGGGGTTGGTGTCGCTGGATGACCACACCAGTCCGATGTTGAAAAGATCCGGCCGGATATGGGATTTCCAGAGATGGGCGCCCTGATGGCCGGTTTCGATGTAGGGGAGGGTATGGGGAATCGCATCGCTGCCGGCAGGGAACAGCCCGGGCAGGCTGAGCAGGGGGATATGCAGGTCATGGGCGATGGCCGGCGGTTGGTCGGCGTCGAAGGCGATCACCGCATCGATATCCGGCTGCAATTCGAGCAGGGGGACCAATGGCGGGTGGACCTCGACCACCACCTCGCCGCCCCTTTGTTTGACCCACGGCAGATAGCGCATGAACTGGAGGACATCTCCCATACCCTGTTCGCAATGCACCAGCAGGCGACGGCCCTGAAACTCCTCGCCCTGCCAACGCGGGCTCGGGAGCCGATGGGGGTATACGCTGGCAGCGCCCGGCCGGCGAAAGCGCCATTCGTAGGCTTGCCAACCCCGCCGGTAGTCGCCCATGGCCAGCAGCAGCGCCGCCCGGTTGAATTGGGCCTGGGCATGTTGGGGATGGCGGCTTAGACAGCGATCGTAAAAATCCAGGGCCTGGCCGAGACGTCCGGTATCATGAAACAGCTTGCCAAGATTGTTCAGCGCCTGCATATGTCCGGGAGCAAATGAAAGGATACGGGCAAAGGCCGCCTCGGCCCGGTCGAACAGCTCCAATTCATGGAAGAGGTTGCCGAGATTGAGAAGGGCGTCCGTGTTGCCCGGATTCAGGTTGATGGCTTTTTCATAGGCCTTGATGGCCAGGGGAAATTGCCCGGCGGCGACCAGCGCGTCTCCCAGACTGCGGTAGGCCGCATCGCTGGATGGATTCAACTCGACGGCGCGGCCGATGTGCATGGCGGCCTGGTCGCATCGTCCCGTTTCGAGACAGACCAGGCCGAGGGTGTGGTGCAGGTCCGCATTTTCCGGCAACAGGCCGACCAGCCGTTCATAGATGGGCCGGGCCGCTTCCACCCGGCCGGCGTCGATGTGCTCTCTGGCCGCATCGATGAGGCGAAGGACGGCCGGGGGCAGACTCTTTGTGGCAGGATTCGGCATCGCCATCACGTTTCCATCTCAAACACTTCGGGCCCAAACGATTCGGGGGGCAACCCGCCGGCAAACCGCTGCCACATGTATCGATAGGCCTGCTCCACATGGCGCGTGAACCGTGCGGTGTCGAACAAGGGGGAGGTCGACCGCTGACCCTGCAGACGATGCCGGATGGCGTCCAGTCTTTGGGTGTCTTGGGCAAGCGCAACCGCCAAATCTTCATATGCCTC
>JBNKDU010000021.1:0-5119 GCA_050288425.1 Desulfobacteraceae bacterium
CCGATGCCATCGCCGATCCGGTGGCGTTCAAGGAAGCGGCCGAAGGGGTGGTCAAGGCCATCAAGGCCGATCCCATGGCCAGCCAGATGGCGCCGGACCTGGGTACGCCCGGATTGGTGGCGCCGGTCAACGCCATGGGGGCCTTTCCCAGCTACAACGCCAGGAAGGGCGTGCTGGACGGTTGGGAAAAAATCAGCGGAGAGGCCATGGCCGCAATGATCGAACGGCGCGGCGGCAAAAAACGGCACAAGGGCTGCGCCCAGTGCATCGTGCACTGCTCCAACGAATTCGTCGACGAAGCCGGCGACTTCGTGACCAGCTCCCTGGAATACGAGACCATCTGGGCCATGGGCGGAATGACCGGTGTGGCCGACCTGGACATCATCGCTGCGCTGGACCGCAAATGCGACGATATCGGCCTGGATACCATGGGCACGGGTGTGGCGGTGGCCGTGGCGCTGGATTCGGGGTACGGCGATTTCGGCGACGGGGAAAAGGTTCTCTCCATGGTGGAAGAGATCGGCCTGGGAACGGAATTCGGACGTCTTTTGGGAAGCGGTCCGGTGGCGGTGGGAAAGCATTTCAACAACCCCCGCGTGCCGGCCGTGAAGAACCAGAGCATCGCCGCCTATGATCCCCGGGCCATGCAGGGAAATGGGGTGACTTACGCCACCAGCCCCATGGGGGCGGATCACACGGCCGGAAACGCCGTGGGGCTTTATCTGGAACGGAAACTCGATCCCCTCGCCACGGTCGGCCAGATGGAAGCCTCCCGGCAGCTTCAGATCGGCATGGCCTTCGTGGATTGCACGGGAATGTGTTTCATCGCCGCCGTCGCCCTGTTCGAGGGGCAAGGCGCCGAAGCCTTTTTAAAGGCCGTCAACGCCCGTTGCGGAACCGACCTCGGTCCCGAAGGCATATCGGCCCTTGGTATTCGGGTGATCCAGGCGGAGCGGGATTTCAACCGGCGGGCCGGGCTTACCGCAAAAGACGACCGGTTGCCGGAGTTCTTCTACAAGGAACCGCTGCCGCCGCACAACACGGTGTTCGCCATCAAGGACGAAGAGCTCGACGCCATTTTCGAATTATAGATTCACAGGGTCGGACAACCCCATGAAGGTCACCGTCAAACTATACGGCACGTTGCAGAAGCGCCACCCGGGCTATCGGCACACCGAAGGAATCACGGCCGATGTGCCGGAGGGAACCACCATCGCGGACCTGTTTTCGCTGCTTGGTCTTGCGCTGGACCTGCCTGTCTTCGTCATCATGGATGGACGCGGCCGGAATACGGAAGCAAACATTCCGGACGGCGCCTGCCTCAACGTTTTTCAGCCAATGCACGGAGGATAGCAAATGCCAACCCAATACAGGACCGGGACACGGGTTTCCGGATATTCTCCCTGAAGACATGACATCGCCGACCGGCCGTGCTACTTTCAGAAAAATCAAAGTGTGACGGCGGCCGGGGCCCGGTACCGCGGCCGCGCAATTCCATGGAGGCGGGTACGACGGCGGAGATGGATCCCATGATCGAGGTAATACTGGACCCGGACGGCCGGCGCGCCGAAATCGCGCCCGGCCAGACGCTGATGGAGGCGGGCAGGCGACGCAACGGCCGCGGTGAGGCCGCCATCGAGGCGCCCTGCGGCGGCAAAGGCCATTGCGGCCAGTGCCGGGTCATCGTCCGCACGGGGGAGGTCACGCCGCCCAACGGCACGGAAAAGGCCTTCATCGAGCCTGAGGACCTGGACCGGGGCGTGCGGCTGGCCTGCCAATGCAGGGTCCTGGGCTCCGTCCGCGTGGAGATCCCGCCGGAGACCATGGCCACCGCGCCCGATCTTCAGATTACCGGCGAAGAGGCCCGAGTCGCCCTCGATCCGCCGGTGCGGCGCCTGGCGGTTCCCTTGCGACCCACCACGCGGCAATACCCCGTCTCCCTGTGGGGGCAGATCGAAGAAAGGCTGGCCGCGTCCCACGGGATCGCGGGAATCGTGGTGCCGCCCCACCTGATCCGGGAGCAGGATCCCACGGCCGCCGATGCCACCGTGGCCGTCACCCTGCGGGGTCGCGAGGTGATCGGACTCCATCCGGCCGGCGGAGAGCTCCCCGCCCTGCTCGGCATGGCCGTGGACCTGGGCACCACCAAGGTGGCCGGCTACCTGGTGGATCTGGAATCGGGACGGCTCCTGGCCTCCGACGGGGTGATGAACCCCCAGACACGGCTGGGGGCCGACGTGGTCAGCCGCCTGACCCACGCCAGCCAGGATCCGGACAAGGCCGACGAGCTCAGCCGCCTGGCCCGGGACTGCATCCAGTATCTCGCCGAGAACCTGACCCGCCGTTGCGGCGCCTCCCTGCCCCGCATCGAACAGGTGGTCATCGCGGCCAACACCGCCATGCACCACTTCCTGCTGCAATGGCCGACCCGGCAATTGGGCCGTTCCCCTTATCTGCCGGCCTGCACGGCGCCCGTGGGGATACGGGCCCGGGACCTGGACCTGGATATCGGCCGGGACGCCGTGGCCTACCTGCTGCCTCCCGTCGCCGGATATGTGGGCGGCGACCACCTGGCCATGATCCTGGCCACCGCCATCCACGAAACCCGGGCAATCACCCTGGGGCTGGATATCGGCACCAACACGGAATTGGTGCTGGCCTGCGACGGCCGGTTGTTCTCCTGTTCCTGTGCGTCGGGACCGGCCTTCGAAGGCGCCCAGATCCGGCAGGGCGTCCGGGCCGTGCCGGGTGCGGTACACACGGTCCGCATGGACAAGACGGGCCGCGTGGAACTGGAGACCATCGCCGGAAAGCCCCCCGTGGGGCTGTGCGGTTCCGGCATCGTGGACGCGGTGGGGCAGCTGGCCCGCCATGGGATCATCAATACCGTGGGCGCCCTGGACCGCGGACATCCGCTGGTGGAGGCTTCCCCCCCCAACAGCGAACCCCGTTTTGTACTGGGACGAGGCGACGAATCCCGGGGCGGACGAAAGCTGTTCCTGGGCCAGAAAGACATCGCCGCCATCCAGTTGGCCAAGGCCGCCGTGGGGGCCGGGACCCGCGCGTTGCTGGCCGCCGCCGGCATCGCCGCCGCGGATATCGAAAAGGTCATCATCGCCGGCGCCTTCGGCAGCCACCTGAACCTGGAAAGCGCGCTCGACATCGGTCTGCTTCCCAGGCTGCCCATGCCGCGCTTCCGCCAGGTGGGCAATGCCGCCGGGACCGGGGCGCGAATGGTGTTGGTGTCGGAAACCGAACGCCGGCGGGTCGAATCCCTTGGCCGGCGGATCCAGTACATCGAGCTGGGGGGCAGCCCCGAGTTCCAGCGCTGGTTCAGCCAGTCCCTGAGATTTCCCGAGCCGGCGCCCTAGGATCCTTCCATGCCCAACGATTCCAGAACACTGGTCAGGCGCACCATCGACGGGCGGGACGCCCATCGCATCCCCCTCGGGGAGTTGTGCATCGACGATGGGCTGGTGGCCGCCTTCACGGGAGCCTCCCGGGTCGCTTTCCGCCACCGGCGGGAGGTGGCCGAACGCCTGGGGCTGGACCTGATCTGCCTGGCGCCGGACTATGGGCCCCGCGGCGGAAAGGGCGCCCTGCCCGAGGCAGATGCCGTCGGCCTGCAGGAGATCGAGAGGTGGTCCGGACACACCGACCTGTTCCTCTTCGTCCTGCTCGAAGGCGGATTCCAATGGGGCATCACGATCTATGAGTACCAGCAATTCCTGGTCATGGCGATGCGGCGGTCCTCCGAAGTGGAGGATCTGCTGCGGCAGGTGGAAATCCTGAACCAGCGGCTCATCGAGCGGGCGGCCGGCCTGGGCGCGGACGGCGTCGTCATCGCGGACGACATCGCCTACCGGCAGGGCCTGCTGGTATCGCCCGACCGGATCCGGGAATTGTTTCTTCCCTCCCTGGCCCGCCAGGTCCGGGCGAGCCATGCCGCCGGGCTTGCGGCCTTCTATCATTCCGATGGAAACCTCGAGGCCGTCTTGGAGGATATCGTCGGCTCCGGCTTCGACGGCCTGCAGTGCATCGAGTCGGCCGCCGGCATGGATCTGGCGGCGATCCGGGCGCAATACGGACGGCGGCTCTGCTGCTGGGGCAACCTGGATCCGGCCTGCCTGGTGGAAGAGCGCAGCGCCGGGGAGATAGAGGCACGCGTCGGAGCCGTGATGGCAACCGGCGCCCGGGACGGCGGCCTGATTTTCGGAACCAGCAGCGGACTCTTTGAAGGAATGCGGACCCAAAACATCGAACAGGCCTACCAGTGCGCCCGACGGATGGGGAGCCGGACGTAATCAAGCAGAAAGAGAAACGGAAATGACCATGCTCGACCCTAAGCTCAAAGCGATCCTCGACCAGTTGGCGGCCACCGGGGCCCCGGATATCGGGGTGCTGCCGCCGGAGGCGGGGCGGCCGCTCTACCGGCAGATCCTCACCGCCGGAGACTTGCCGCCCGCGGACGTCCGGACCGAAGACCGGGAGATCTCCGGGCCCGCGGGGCCGCTCCCGGTACGGATCTACACGCCCAAAGAAGAAGCACTCGGTCCGCGGGGCCTGGTCCTCTACTGCCACGGCGGGGGCTTCGTCCTCGGTGACCTGGATACCTACGACTCGGTCTGCCGGGCCATCTGCCGGGAGAGCGGCTGCGGGGTGGTCTCGGTGGACTACCGCCTGGCGCCCGAGCATCCCTTTCCGGCAGCCGTCGAGGACTGCCACGGGGCCCTGGCCTGGGTGGCCGCCCATGCCGCCGAGCTCGGCGCCGACCCCCGGAAGATCGCCGTCTGCGGCGACAGCGCCGGGGGCAACCTGGCGGCGGTGCTGACCCTGCTGGCCCGCAAGGAGGGACCGGCCATCCGCTACCAGGTCCTGCTCTACCCGGTCACATCCGCGATGCCGGGCGATCTTCCCTCCCATGAAGCCTTCGGAGAAGGGTACATCCTGAGCCTCACGGCCATGCGCGCCTTCACCGCCCACTATTTCGGCGGCTCGGGCCGGGCGCCCGATTTCCGGGGCGCACCGCTCCTGGCCGACGACCTCTCCGGCCTGCCGCCGGCATTGATCCTCGTGGGCGGTTACGACGCCCTGCGCGACGACGGCGTGGCCTACGCCC
>JBNKDU010000022.1:0-14806 GCA_050288425.1 Desulfobacteraceae bacterium
GATTTGGTCAAATCATCAAATCGTCGAATGATCAAATCGGGAGTGGAATTCTATCATTTACATATTGCAGCAATATGAAATCGGACAGAATGCCTTTCCCCATTTGACGATTCAACGATTTGACTATATGCAATAGCAGCAAAAGACCTGCTGTTGCACGCAACTTGAGCATTCCGGATAACCGCGAAAATAAAAATACCAGACCGGACCTAGGCAACGGGCCCATCCAAGTCTTCCGGTTCGGCCGTGGCCATCGCGTCCCGTTCCCGGGTCCCTTGGCGTTCGTCCACGCGGCGGAAGAGCAAGGCGCCGGTGATGAACAGGACCAGAATGGAGACGATGCCGGCGCGGGTGGCGGTCAATCCGGCGACGTGGACCTGCTCGGCGGTGGCGCCGGCCGGCAACAGCAGGCGCTTGGTCATCAAGCCGGTGGCGCCCATGAGCAGGGGGCCCATGATGGCGGCGAATTTGCCCAGCATGTTGTAGAAGCCGTAGAACTGGGTGGAGAATTTCAGGGGGATCAATCGCGCATAGTAGGAGCGGCTCAGGGCCTGGATCCCGCCCTGCACCAGGCCGATGACCGCCGCCAGCAGGTAGAATTCCCACGGCCGGTTCATGAAGGCCCCCCACAGGGTGACGGCCATGTATATGTACAGGGTCAGGTAGATGGAACGCCGGATGCCCCAGTACTTGGCCAGCCGCCCGAAGAGGATGGCCGCCGGAAAGCCGATGAACTGGGTGATCAGCAGGGCGGTCACCAGGTCGTTGCGTTGAAAGCCGATGGACATGCCGAAGTCCACGGCCATGCGTACGATGGTGTCCACGCCGTCGATGTAGCACCAATAGGCCAGCAGAAAGGTCAGGGCGGTCTTGAGCCGCCGAAAGTGGCGCAGGGTCCAGCGCAACTGGCGCCAGCCCGCCCGGACCTGATCGGTCAGGGATGCCTTCCCGGCGGAGACCGGCGGCGGCACCCACAGGAAGGTGAACAGGGAGAAGAGCGCCCACCACAAGGCCACGCTGACGAAGGCCGCCTTGACCGCCTGGGTGGCGTCGGCCAGCCCGAACATCCGTGGCCGGAGGGTCATCCACACGTTGAAGGCCAGCAGCAGACCGCCGCCCAGGTAGCCCAGGGCGTACCCCAGGCTCGATACCTGGTCGATGCGATCTTCCGGGGCCACCTGGGTCAGGGTGGCGTCATAGAAGACCACCGATTCCGAGAACCCGATGACCCCCAGGCCGTAGACCACCAGCGCCATGGCCCAATGGCTCTGGGGGACCAGGGCCAGGGCGGCCGTCATCAGCACGCCCAGGTAGGTGAAGGCGATCAGGAGTCCCTTGCGCCGGCCGCTACGGTCGGCGATGGCGCCCAGGACCGGGGCCATCAGGGCCACCAGCAGACTGGCCGCGGCATTGGCCAGCCCCAGGCGGAAGGTGCTCACATTCACGTCCAGGCCCTGGCTCCAATACTGCTTGTAGAGGATGGGGAAGAAGACGGCCATCACCGTGGTGGAGAAGGCCGAATTGGCCCAATCGTACAGCGCCCATCCCCAGATGGCGCGACGTCGGCGGGGTTCCGCTGGCTGGGGGCGCGTCATGCTTTCTCCTTGCAAATGGGTGGCCGGCAAACTATTTTATCAGGGAAGCGTCCAGGAAACCGGACTTCCATCGTGGCGGACGCCCCGAACGGAGGGTTATGGACAATATCGCGCTCAACCCCAAGCTGCGGTACATGGCCACGGAATTCGATACGCACTTTAAGGTGTTCCATGAGTTGATGTCAATCAAGGTGCTCGAAATCCTCCTGGTGGCCAGCGCCTACGACGCCTATATCCTGGAAGAAGACGGCTCTCTGGCGTCGAGGATCATCAACGAGTACCACGGTCTCAATCTCAGCCGGCCGCCGCGCATCACCCGGGTGGAGGGCGGCGAGGCCGCCCTGGAAGCCATCCGGCACCAGCCCTACGACCTGGTGCTGACCATGCCCTACCTGGAAGATATCGACCCCTTCGCCCTGGGGCTCTCCATCAAGAATCTCAAACCCAACCTGCCGGTCATTTTGCTGGCCCATGGCGTCGAAGGGCTCTTTCCCCTGCCGTCCAACAAGGATTGCGCGGGCATCGACCAGATCTTCATCTGGTCGGGGGATGCCGACCTGCTGCTGGCCATCGTCAAGAGCGTGGAGGATCGCTTCAACGTGGAGAACGACACCCGCATGGCCCAGGTGCGGGTGATTATCCTGGTGGAGGATTCGCCCCTGTACAGGAGCTTCTTTTTGCCCTTGATGTACAAGGAGGTGGTGGCCCAGACCCAGGAGGTGCTGGATGAAAGCCTCAACGAAGAGCACCGGCTGCTGAAGATGCGGGCCCGGCCCAAGATCCTGGTGGCCGAGACCTACGAGGCGGCCATGGAATTGTTCCAGCGCTACAAGGCCTACCTCTTCGGGGTGGTCTCGGACACGCGCTTTCCCCGCGACGGTGTCCTGCATCCCCGGGCCGGCGCCGACTTTCTGCGGCGGGTCAAGGAGGATATCCCCGATCTGCCGATGCTGCTGATCAGCAACGAATCCCGAAACCGTGCCCTGGCCAGGACCATTCCGGCCGAATTCCTGGACAAGAACTCCCCCCTCCTGCTGGAACAATTGCACGCCTATTTCCTGGACCACATCGGGTTCGGTGATTTCGTCTTTCGCACGGCCGACGGCAGCGAAGTGGCCCGGGCCTCCAATCTCCGGCAGCTGGAGCTTGTCCTCCGGACGGTTCCCGAGGAACCGTTGTGCTATCACGCTTCGCGCAACCGCTTTTCCAACTGGATCATGGCCCGCTCGGAAATCGCGCTGGCCTCCCAGATCCGGCAGGCCCGGGTCTCCGATTTTCCCGATGTGGATGCCATCCGCGATTACCTGATCACCAGCATCCACGGCCTGCGCAAATGGCGGCAGAAAGGGGTGGTGGGAAGGTTCAATCCCAAGGAATTCGACACCCAGATCGCCGACATCGTCAAGATCGGCCACGGCAGCCTGGGCGGCAAGGCCAGGGGGCTGGCCTTCGTGGCCAACCTGCTGCGCCAGTCCCTGCGGTTGTATGAAAAATTCCCCGGGATCGATATCCGCATCCCCACCACCCTGGTGTTGACCACCGACGGGTTCGACACCTTCGTGCGCGCCAACGACTTGCGGCTGTCGCAATTGAGCAATCGATCCGACCGCCAGATCGATACCGCCTTCGCGGCCGCATCCCTGCCGGAAGATATGGTCGCCGACCTGCGCGCCTTTCTCGACGCCGTGCGCTATCCCCTGGCGGTACGCTCCTCCAGCCTGCTGGAAGACGCCCATCACCAGCCCCTGTCCGGGCTATACAGGACCGTGATGCTGCCCAACCGCCATGCCGACGCGAATGTGCGCCTGGCGCAATTGACGGCCGCCATCCAGCAGGTGTATGCCTCCACCTGGTTCGAACATCCCCGGCGCTTCAAGCGCAGCACGGCCTATCAGCATCGCAACGACCACATGGCCGTGATGATTCAGCAGGTGGCCGGACGGACCTGGGGCGCTTACCATTACCCGGATATCTCCGGCCTGGCGCGATCCCAGAACTATTATCCCTTCGCTCCGATCCGTCCGGACGACGGCATGGCCAAGATCGCCCTGGGATTCGGACGGGTCATCAACACCCGGGAAGGCGGGTTGCGTTTCTGCCCCCGGTACCCCGCCATCCTGCCCGAATTTTCCAAGACCGAGGATATCCTGGCCAATGCCCAGCAGGTGTTCTACGCCCTGCCCCTGGATGGCGCCTCCCTCGACCAGGGGGCCGATCTGCAACGCCGCCACGTGACCGATGCCCTGGACGATCCACCGGTGCTGCGTCAGGTCAGCACCTACCTGCCCGAGGACCATCGCATCCGGGACAGCGCCTCCCTTCCGGGACCCAAGCTGGTTACGTTCAGCGGGATGCTCAAACACGGCATCTTTCCGCTGGCCGAACTGCTGATCGAGATGCTGGCCCTGGGCCGCGCGGGCATGGGCTGCCATGTGGAAATGGAATTCGCCGTGGATCTTCCCGATGCGGCCCACGAACAGCCGGTATTCCATGTATTGCAGATGCGGCCCATGTCGGCGGGCGGCGGTCCCTTCGATGCCGCATTGACCGCCACCGACGAAGCCCGGGCCCTCTGTCTCTCCTCCCGGGCCATGGGTCATGGGAAATACGGGCCGGTCACCGACATCGTCTTCGTCGATCCCGATGGTTTCGATGCCGCCCGGACCCGCGACATGGCCGCGGAAATCGGCCGCGTCAATGCCGGGCTGAAGGCCGGGAAGCATTCCTACCTGCTCATCGGTCCCGGACGATGGGGTTCCTTCGATCCCTGGCTGGGAATTCCGGTGAAGTGGGAGGATATCGACGGTGCCCGGGCCATCGTGGAGTTGCGCAATGCCGTCCTCAATGCCGACCCCTCCCAGGGCTCCCATTTCTTTCAGCAGATCACCACCCGGGGATTGCCCTACCTGACGGTGGATGAACGCGGGGATGATTTCATCCACTGGGACAGGCTGCGCTCCTTTGCGCCGGTCCAAAGGGCTGCCTTCATCCACCATGTCCGTCCGGATCAGGCGCTGGTCGTCAAGGTGGACGGGCGCAGTTCCAGGGGCGTCGTCTTGTCCTCTTCCCAATCCTGAGACCCGTCGGCCGCCAAGGCAACGGTGCAGTGATGCCGCGGGTTGGCGTCCAGGATGGTAGAAAAAACCCGCGGCACGACTCATTTTGATAGGTTGCCGGTGGATCGAATATTTGCTGACTCACATATAACCGAATGTAATCATAATATAAATCACATCACAGACACCGTCCCGGGGAAAATTGACACCTAAAGATCTCGTCACCGGAAGACGATAATACCAGTGAAGCATACGCTGGAACGGCTCCCGGCAGAGCTGACCGGTACGTTGATTGAACTGCAATCAGATTCCAAGGAGGGTGTCCTGAAATGAGTCGCAAAGAGATCATATTCTTCGATGAACTGGGGTTCGGCTGGGTCGTGGACGACCATGTGGTAAAAAAACTTCACGACAGCGTGGAGGAAGACGAAATCATCGTCGAGAAGACCCTGGCCGATCTGCTGCAATGTGCGTGACCGGCGTCCGGGCCTTCTCCCCGCCATCGATCCGGGCGTGCAATCTTCGCGTCCGCGCATATCCGCCACCACCATCCGGTATGGGAATCGATGCTTCCGTCGATTCCCGATATTTTCCTTGCAATAATTACGGGACTCGTTAGTAATGAGTCCATGAACCGAAAACTGCGGATCAAAATACTTCTCATCGCCATCCTGTGGGGCGCCGCGGTGGCCGTCGTCCAGGCCCAGGAAACGCCCCCGGCGGGTTCCGGCGGTACCGTCACGCTGGTGCAGGCGGTAATGTGCGAGTCGATTCAGGGTTACGAGCCCCGGAACGTGGCCGCGGTCTTTTCCATCGAGACCGGTCAAGTGTCCTGTTTTACTTCTTTTGACGATATCTCCGCCGCCACCCATACCCTGCACAAGTGGTATCGGCGGGACACCCTGGTCACCACCAAACGGCTGACCCTCCGGCCGCCCAGGTGGTCGACTTACAGCAGCATTCAGTTGCGCGAGGCCGACAAGGGGCCCTGGCGCGTCGAAATCTGGAGCGCCGGCAACCGACTGCTGCAGACCCTGCGCTTCAGCGTCGCCGAATAGGCACTTATGGAAACTCTGATCGACTTCATCGCCACCATCCGCTGGCAGGACATCGTCGATGTGTTGCTCAACAGCTATATCCTGTTCCGACTCTATGTCCTGTTTCGGGGCACCAATGTCATCCGCGTCATCGCCGGCATCGCCCTGTTGTGGATTTTCCAGCGGCTGGCCGCCGGCCTGGGGCTCATCGTCACCAGTTGGGCCATGCAGGGCATCATCGCCGGTGCGGCCCTGATCATCATCATCGTATTCCGCAATGAAATCCGCAACGTGTTACAGGCCAAGAACCTGCGCGCCATATTATGGGATTTTCCCCATTCCGGCAGCCGCACCCCCATCGATTCCATCGTCGAAGGGGTCTATGAACTGGCCCGGAAACGCATCGGTGCGTTGGTGGTGCTGCCGGGCAAGGAAGACATCGACGAATTCATTCAAGGCGGGGTCGACTGGCAGGGCCGGGTTTCCCGGGATATGCTGGTATCGATTTTCTGGAACGGCAACCCCGTGCACGACGGCGCGGCCATTATCCTGGGCGCCCGCGTCACCCGGGTGGGCGCCATTCTGCCGTTGAGCCGGAGGGAAGACTTGCCGCGGCAATACGGTACGCGCCATCGGGCCGCCGTGGGCATGACCGAGCATTGCGACGCACTTGTCATCGTCGTGTCGGAGGAGCGCGGCAAGGTGGTGGTGGCCAAGCAGGAAGAGATCATCCGCATCCGGGACAATATCGAACTGAAGGAGACCCTGCAGGCCCATCTGGGAGTGGGGAGTCAGGCGGATGTCCGTACCCGGCGCGAGACGCTCGAACTGGGCGCCGCCGCCGCGGTGTGCGTGATCTGCATGGCCGGGATCTGGTTCAGCTTCGCCCGGGGACTGGAGACCATCACCAGCCTGGAGGTGCCCCTGGAATACGTCAACCGCGATACACGCATGCAGATCCTTTCCACGTCGGTGGATACGGTGCGCCTGCACCTGAGCGGATCCAGCGCGCTGATCAGCTCCATGCGGCCCGATCAGGTCAAGATCAAACTCGACTTGAACGACGCCGTCAACGGCGTAAACGACTTCATCCTCAACGGCGACAACATCGCCTTGCCGCCCGGGGTGCGACTCAACCGAATCGAACCCGCCGAAGTGCAGGTGACCCTCGATTTCCCCATTTCCAAGGAACTGCCGGTACAGGTCGACTGGGTGGGGCGCCTGGCCGATGGCATGGTGCTCCGGAAGGTGCAGGTCACGCCCTCCCATGTCAAGGTAACCGGCCTCGGCAAAATCCTGGACGACATCGATACCATCTACACCGAGAAGGTCCCGCTGGAGCGCCTGCGGGCCACCGGCAAGGTGACCGTCAATCTATTGCTGGAGCCGGCTTCCCTGAAACTCTCCGAGTCTTCCAATGACAAGGTCGAAGTGCGCTACGTGATCGCGGAGAAGGCGCCGGCGGCCCCCCTGCTCCCTAGCCCTTTACCCTGACGTTGCGACGATAGGGTTAATTTTTCCGGTCCTGGCGGGGATCGATGAAGGTCTCCAGCATCTGATACGCTTCATCGTCGGTAAATTGCGACGGGGGGTGTTTGCAAAAGTATGCCGACGGAGCGATCAGCACACCGCCCAGGCGGCGTTCCAGGGCCAGTTTGGCGCAGCGGATCGCGTCGATGGCCACGCCGGCGGAATTGGGCGAGTCCTCCACCGACAGACGCATTTCCAGGTTCATGGGAATATCGCCGAAGATGCGTCCTTCCATGCGGATGAAGCAGACCTTGTTGTCCTTCTGCCAGGGAACATAATCGCTGGGGCCGATGTGGATGTTTTCTTTGTCCAGCCGGCTTGCGGCCACGGACTGGACCGCTTCGGTCTTGGATTCTTTCTTGGAGGAGAGTCGGCTGCGGTTGAGCATGTTGAGAAAATCGGTGTTGCCGCCGGTATTGAGCTGATAGGTGCGGTCCAACTGCACGCCGCGTTTGCGAAAAAGGTCGGTGAGCACCCGGTGGGTGATGGTGGCTCCCATCTGGGACTTGATGTCGTCTCCGATCAGCGGCACACCGCCGCGGCGGAAGCGTTCGGCCCATTCCGGGTCGCTGGCGATGAACACCGGAATATTGTTCACGAAGGCCACCCCGGCTTCCAAGGCACACTGCGCATAAAAACGGGTGGCTTCTTCCGACCCCACGGGCAGGTAGTTGAGCAGCACATGGGCCCCGGTCGATTTCAAAATTTCCACCACCGCCTGGCGGTCCGGCTGCCGCAGGTCCGCCGGCAGAAACGTACGGCCATCGTCGTAGCCGCTCATGTGTTCCGAAACGCCGTCCATGATGCGGCCCATCTGCACCTCGACGCCGCTGCGGGGTATCGGTGCACTGAATTGCGTGGTGCAGTTGGGCGGCTGAAAGATGGCCTCGGCCACATCGCGGCCCACCTTGCGGCGATCGATATCGAAGGCGGCCACCACCCGGATGGTGTCCGGGGTGTATCCGCCCAGGTTCCAATGCATCAGCCCGATGGCGTCTCCATTCTGTCTGCTTTTGTAGTATTGAATTCCCTGGATCAAGGCGCTGGCACAATTGCCCACACCGGCGACGGCAATATTGATGATGCGCATTACATCTCCATCTCGTTTAAGACACGACAAAAGGAACTTCGGGCCATGGCAAGCTACAAATCATGATATAATATGACAATTTCACAGCCTTTTGCAACTTGGCACCGCGTGACGCGTTCCGGTCCGCGATTGCGCCCGCAAACCTGTGCAGCCGTCCGCGAATGGCCTGGTTCGATACAGCGTCCGGCAATCGTCGGCAACCGCCCGGCCCATCACGCGCCATGACGGCCGTCGCGAAAAACGGCCGTGCCCCTCAAGTTTCCCGCCCGAGGGCCGATAACGGTCACAGGAGGTGAGGTCCTATGGTCGATATCCACATAGGCGCCATCCCGCCGGTGCACGACAACCAGAACAAACGCGATCAGCAGCCCCGGCCGGCGCAAAAACGCAAATCGAACCGGGAACGTCGCAAAAGGAAGGCCGACCGGCGCAGCAGCGTCCGCGGCGGTGTCGTCGTCACCCTCTCGACCTGTCCGGACCGCCGCAAGCGTCCCGACCGCCGCAAGACCGGCTACGCCCCCCCGGGTGTCCGGACTCCCCTGATCTGAGTTCTTCCGAAATCTGCGTGCCCGCAAAGCGGATCATAAATTACTACTCTCTTCGTCCCCGGTGTTCTTGACAAAGCCGGGTGCCTGGGATACGGCACAATCAGAACCGCTTCACGGGCCATCGGGCCCCGACCGGACGGTTGCAGCGACGAACAAGGAGATTGCCGGGATGAGCGCAGCGCAGACCATTGAATCACTGCAGGCGCGTGTACGGGAAATGGAAGCACAATTGTCTGAGCTGGCCGAGGTCAAGGCGACGCTACGCGATCTGGAAGCAAAATACAAGGTCCTGGTGGAAAATGCCAACGATGCCATCTTCGTTCTCCAGGATGGCAAGATCAAGTTCGCCAACCCCTGCGCCCTGGAGATCGCCGGTCTCCTCACCGAAGAATTGGAAAACAGTCATTTCAGCGAATTTCTCCACCCGGAAGAAAAAGAGATGGTGCTGAGCCGCCACCAGCGGCGGCTAAAGGGCGAAAAGGTGCTCAGCATGTACCCGTTGCGCATCGTGAACCGTCGCGGCGAGGTGGTATGGGTGGAAGTCAATGCCGTGCGTATCGAATGGGAGGGCGCTCCGGCCACGCTGAACATCATCCGCGACATCACCTCACAGAAGATGCTGGCCGGCCAATACTATCAGCTGGAGAGCCTGACCACGGTGCGCACCCTGGCCGGCGGCATCGCCCACGGATTCAACAATCTGCTCATGGGCATCCAGGGCAGCGTTTCCCTGCTGAGCCTCTCCATCGGCAAAAATCATCCCCTATACGAAAACCTGGAGCGCATCGAATCCTGCGTGGACGAATCCTCCCGGCTGGTGAAGCAACTGGTGGGATTCGCTCAATGCGGCAAGTTCAAGATCGAAACCATCCACCTGGAACCGCTTCTGGAGGAGGCCATGACCACGATCCGGCGAAGCACCCGGCAGATCCAGCTGCGCAAATCCTTTGTCCCGGACTTGTGGCCGGTGGACGCAGACAGGGGGCAGCTCGATCAGGTATTTCTCAATATCCTGGTCAACGCCATGCAGGCCATCACCACCCATGGCGAAATCGAGGTCAGCGCCGAAAACACCACCATCCGTCAGGCCCCCCGGAACACCGCCGGCATCGGTCCGGGCCGTTATGTCAGGGTCGACGTGCGCGACAATGGCTGCGGCATGGACGAAACCATACGCAAACGCGTTTTCGAACCGTTCTTCACCACCAAGAGCGTGGCCAACCACCGGGGATTGGGCATGGCCTGCGCCTTCGGCATCGTGGCCAACCACGGCGGCACCGTCGACGTGACCAGTATCCGGGGCAAGGGAACGAGCTTTACCGTGCTGCTGCCGGCTGCCGACCGTCAAGACGAATCCTTGGGGTAAATCGATCAGTGCCCGCGGCCGCGATCCTGCATATGGCGGTGCAGCCGGGTGGCCTGCAGGCAGAAGGCCTCCAGCTTGGCCTGGATGAGCTGGGGGAAGGGGTTGCCGTCGCTTTCGATGGCCAGAAACGGTCGCGTGCCGTTCGACCGACCATGGGAGTCTTGATGCATGGCTTCGGTCAGAATGGCTTCGGAGAGCCGGTTGGGCATGCATCCGAAAGGGCCGATGGCGATGGCGCCGCAGGTGTGCGCGCCCACCTCGCGGAGTACGCTGCCCACGGTGAGCACGGCCTCGCCGCATAAGTAGGGGGATATGTGCGGCCGGGCGGTATCGACGATGGACCCGATGTCCAGGGGGGCGGCGTCCACCAGGCCGGAGGCGGCCAGACACGCCTTGATGCGGCGTTCGTCCCTGGCCAGAAAGTGCTGTTTGAGACGGGCCTTGATCCTGGGACCCACTCCCTTGCGTTTTTGTTCGGCATACCCGCGGTTCTCCAGGAAATCCACGTACAGTAACCAT
Organism: Desulfobacteraceae bacterium; assembly: GCA_050288425.1. Taxonomy (GTDB): domain Bacteria; phylum Desulfobacterota; class Desulfobacteria; order Desulfobacterales; family Desulfosarcinaceae; genus JARRKU01. The sequence goes on from JBNKDU010000022.1 coordinate 10,742, forward strand.
TCGGCCACCGGTGAGCAGACTCCGGCGATTCCCCGGGTCGCCAGATCCTCGGTCAGCCACTGCCGCGAGATGCCGTCGCGACGCACGAAGATTTCACCGGCGATGGTCACCTTGGGAACCTGATCCACCGGCTTCTTCAGCCCGATCCGGGCCAGTTCGGCCGCCGCCGATCGCAAGGCATTTTCGATTTGCGGCCAGCGCGCCTTTTCCAGGGCGCCCAGCACGGAACGATAGGCCCCGCCGAACACCTCCATGGCCGCATCCGGCTCCCGGGCGTCGGCCAGCAGCAATGCACGCATGTCCTCGAATACATCCGAAATCACCACGGCTTGCCAGGCCCGTCGATGGATGCGCGCGGGCAGCCCTTCGTAGCCCAGGTCCGAGGAGAGGGAGAAGACGGCCACGTCGGGAATCTGCATGTTGCGAATCAGGTTGGCCATGAAGATATGGTACTGGCCGAAGCGACAGGGGCCCGAACCATTGGGCATGAAATAGGCCGTCACCTCGTCCGGACGCTTGTGGCGGCGGACATAGTCGATCAGGGCGCCGGTGGTCAGGATCAGCGGCAGGCACTCCTTGCAGGAAGTGTGGCCGCGGCCGAGCTTGAGAACCGCCTCGTCGCCGGGCGGCAGGGCCCGGCAGCGAATGCCCTCTCCGCGAAAGGCGGCCGCCAGCGCTTCGGAGCCCAATGCGCCCATGGAAGGAAGCACCAGGGTCACCCGTTTGTGGTTGATCGGCAGAAGCTCGCCCCGGGAGGTTTGCAGGAGGATTCCCTTTTCCGTCGTCACGGTCCGGGCGGGCTGGAATCCACCGTCGCGCAGGCCTGTCGGACGCGCCGGCCGGCGGCGACGATGGGCCGCGACGATGTCCAGAAAGGCGTCGATGCGTGTCTCGATGCCGGCGTCGGCCGTGTGGCTGTCCAGCTCCAGGGTCAGCGAGGGTTTGGATCCCATCTGTTCGCGGAAGTAATTGATGATGAACGAATCCGGACCGCAGGAGAAGTTGGTGATGTAGGTGCCGTACAACTGGGGGTGTCCGGAGATCAAGCGGGCGGCCAGCAGGATCCGTTGGCCCATGGCCCAATACATGGTGTGCTCGGTGGGCTGGTCGCCGAAATCGATGAAATCGATGGGGATCACCATGATCCCGCGGCTGGCGAACTTGTGGGGGATGCCCATGTGCGCCTCTTCGGCATACCCGTTGTAGGGCCGGGCGCAGAGCACGATACCGATTTTCTGCGGATCGTCGTCCAGTTCCGCCAGGGCCTTGCGGCCCAAGGCCAGCATCTCCCGCTGGCAGGCCTCCATGCGGTCCCGGGCGGCGACGAAGGCGGCTTCGGCCCGCTGCCCGTCGATGCCCAGTTGGCGGGCCATGGCCGTCAGGGGGGCGGCGGCCGCGGACAATCCTTTGGCCAGGTCCAGCAGGGGAGTCAGCACCCGTCCGCCGCCGGCCCGCAGCCGGTCCAGCGGGCGTCGGAAGGTCGCCTGCAGATAGAATGCTTCTCCCTGGACCAGGGGGCATAGCTGGGCAAAGCGTTCGCCGTTGAGCGTGGGCATCGAACGGAAATGGGGCAGGAAGATATGATCGGGCGGCGGGTCGCCATGGAGCAGGTCGTGGAAAAACCCGTGGGCCAGCTCCACCGGGTAGCAGAAGGGCGCGTTGCGCTGTTCGATGCCCCGGGGGTCGGGCCGGTCCGGCAGAACGGGATTCAAACCCAGGGCGTCGAAGAAGTTGGCATAAAACGGGTAATAGGTGTTGATCATGAAACTGCGGTTGATGCCCACACGCGGCCGCCCGTCCTGTTTCTGCGAAGGGGAGGGGACATGGGTCTCGAAGACCAGTCGCTGGCGTTCGCGGATCAGGTTGAGACCGTCGCTGCGGACGCTCCTGCGGCTGCGCAGGTTTTCGTAGCGGTTGCAGGCCCCGCCGAAGGGAAAGGTTTTACCGTCCACCCGGATGCGGGCGATTTCGCAGCGCCGGTCGCATCCTTCCCGGCCCCCGCGGCAGACGAAACTCTTCTTGTATGTCACCGTCCGCCTCGCCAGTGTCCGCAGGTCGAACCGCTCCGGCGGCAGCAGCCCCTCCAGGAGGCGCTGGTCCACCTCCAGGGCCGCCCCGAAGGCGCCCATCAGGCCCGGCTCGGGGGGAACGATGATGGATTTGCCGGTGAGCGCCGCCATGGCCAGCGGCACGGCGCGGTTGTAGCAAACCCCGCCCTGCATGAAGACCTTGTCTCCCACCGGCCGGTTGCCCTTGACCCGGTTGCTGTAATTCATGCACACCGAGTAGACCAGTCCGGCGACGATATCTTCCCGGCCGACGCCCTCGTGCACGGCGTTTTTGATGTCCGAAGCGATAAACGCGGCGCACTGGTCGTTGAAGTTGGGTGGCGTGGATCCCTCCACGGCCACGCCGGCAATGGCGTCCATGCGGATGCCCATGGTCTCCCAGGCCGATTCCTCCAGGAAGGAGCCGGTACCGGCCGAGCAGGCTTCGTTCATGGCATAATCCGAAGGCACACCGTTGGTGATATAGGTGTATTTGGCATCCTGTCCGCCGATTTCGAAAATCGTGTCCACCCCGGCGTCGAAGTGGACCGCGGCCTTGGCATGGGCCGTGATCTCGTTGATCACGCCCGAGGTCTGGGCATGCAGTCCGGCGATGTGACGGCCCGAACCACAGATTCCCAGGCCGACGATCTCGATGTCCTGCGGGTCCACCTGGGCCGTTACTTCCTTGAGCAGGGTGTCGTAGCACTGCCGCGAGGCGCCGATGGGATCGCCGTTGGTGCGCAGATAGATCGATGCCAGCAGGGTATGGTCCGCCCTGCGCAGCAACACGGCCTTGGTGGTGGTGGAGCCCACATCGAGGCCCAGCAAACATGTATCTCCGGTCCGGATCGTATCGCGGCTCATGGATTTGAATTCCACCAGGGACTCATGGTCGGCCAGGGGCGGCAGGGTCTTGAAAGACTTTCGGCGGGACTTGAAGAGCCGGTCGGCGGCCGGCACACGGTGCGGGGGTCGGTCCAGGGACCACAGCGCCGCGCCCAGGGCCTCGAAACAATTCGCCTGGGGCGGGATGACCAGCTCCGGCAGGTCCTTGCGCAAGTGACTCACCATCATGGCGTTGCGGGCCGTTCCGCCGGTGAGAATCACGTGGCGACAGTCGACCTTCTTGAGCAGGTCCAGGATCTTGCGGGCCATCATCTGGCCCAGGCCGGCGGCCACCCTCGCCTTGTCCACGCCCTTGTTGGTGGCGTGGGTGCAGTCGGATTTGCAGAACACCGAACAGCGCCCAGATACCGGATAGGGGGTGACGTCCGTGCTCCATTGTTCGGCCTGCTCCAGGGTGGCGTCCAGGCGTCGCAGCTGCTGGAGAAAGAACTCCCCGGTGCCGGCGGCGCACTTGTTGCCCGCATACACCTGGGTGATGCGGCCGGCTCCGTCGATCCCGTAGGCCATGAAGGTTTCGCCGCCGGCGGAGATGACCACCGCCTGGCCATCGAAATGGACCGGCCGGATATGGGCATAGGCCCGTTCCACGGCCTCCGGCTCGGCAATGGTGGGCAGGTCGATGAAATGGCGGAACTTGCGTCCCGTGGCCGCCATGCGATTTACGGCGGAAAGGTCGAACCCGGACAGCACGTCCAGCAGGCCTCCGCGGGGGTCGCCCTCGTGGGCCCGGACCAGGGCGGCCTCGATCCGAACCGGAGTTCCCGCTTCACCGGAACGCACCACCTGCACTGCCGAAATCGTCGATGCGCCTACACATATACCGCATGCACGAAACATCTCAGGCATATCCTTTTCCATTGTCCGATAGACCATGGGATTCACCCCAATGTTGCAAAAGTCGGAGGGCTTCAGAGCCAAGGCGCCGGGGGTGCAGCCGTGGTAAGGCTACTGCAAGCCCCCGGCAACGCGGGATCTGGAGCCCTCCGGCTTTCCCGAAGGGTAAAAAAGATGGCATCTAATCGACCCGATCCTACAGTGGACCTATGGTTGATTATTGGCAGCAGCTCCAGATCTGGCCTTTGTTCAACGTTCATGACGGTTTATTCAC
>JBNKDU010000023.1:0-15575 GCA_050288425.1 Desulfobacteraceae bacterium
CACGTCCAGCGGCCGGCAGGTTTCCCGTCGGCCCATCATCCAAGGGGGAATCGCATGATTGCCACCCGGGTCCTGAAAACAGAGCACGCACTGATTTTGAAGCAGCTGGACAATCTGTCACTGGCCCGGTCGCAGCTCGAAAGGGGGCTGTGGCCGCCCGCAGAGTTTTTCGAAATCTCCCTATCCTTCGCCAGGGAGTTTGCCGACCGGTTCCATCATGTCAAAGAAGAATTCGTCCTGTTCGGCGTGCTGGCGCAAAAAAAGTCGGGCCGCCTCGATCTGGAGATCGGCGCCCTTCGCCACCAGCACGAATATTGCCGCAATGCCATCGGGGAGATACAGCGCGCGTTAGCGGGCTATGAAGCCCGGGACGAAATCGCCACCGCAGACCTCCTGATCCATCTGGCCGCCTATACCGCATTGATGCGGCGCCATATTCACCAGGAGGATGCGATCTTTTTTCCCATGGCCGAAGAGGCCCTGACCGGCGAAGACCACCGGAAGGTCACGGATTACTTTCATGAAGAGGAGCAACGTCTCCAGGGAAGTCTGCTGCTGGAAAAGAGCAGGCAGCAGGTGGATGACCTGCGAAGAATGCTGGAGCGGTAAACGGTAAATTGAGAATCGTCTTTAATGCTTTGTGCCGGGTTGGTCCAGATGACCGAATCGAAATTAAATTGCTGGCAGTACATGCGTTGCGGAAGGGAACCCGGCGGGGCCAACGCCGCATCCCAGGGCGTTTGTCCGGCGGCCACGGACCGCTCCTATGACGGCATCCATTCGGGGCAATGTGCCGGACGCTTCTGCTGGGCCGTTTCCGGAACGTTTTGCGGCGGGGTGGTGCAGGGGACCTTCGCCAGGAAACGCGACTTGTGCACCAGGTGCCACTTTTACCAGCGGGTCCAGGCCGAGGAGGGAACGGCCAACCTGCGCACCAAGTTTCTGCGGTTCGTCCAGCCCGGCGGTTCCCTGCTCAAGGGACTGGAATATCGTCACATCCCCAAGGGGACCCGCTTCCTTCACCAGGGCGAGGAGGGTCGCGCCGGCTACATCATCCAGCGGGGCGCCTGTATGAAACTCGTCGAAAAGGAGGGGTGCCTGCACCCTGCCTCCCACTTCAACGAAGGAGATGTGGTCGGATTCATCGCCCTGCTGACCGGGGAACCCCAATCGGGCCACGTGGAAGCCGAGACCGACATGGAGGTCTGGGTCGTCGACAGGCGCAGGCTGGATGACCTGTCCAGCAAAGACCGGGATCTGATGTCCTTCCTGACGGAAATCGTCGCCGATCGCTTCGATTCCAGACGCCCCATCGCCAAGCGCACCATCGGCCCCTGCGTGGCCGACGACATCGTCGGCCGGGGCGGCTTCAGCATCGTCTACAAGGGAACCTGCTCCAACACCCGGGGACCCGTCGCCATCAAGATGCTGCGCCATCACCTGGCCCTGGATCCCGATTTCCTGTCCAATTTCCACCGGGAGGCGCGGATCATCTCCACGCTGCGGCATGACCATATCATTCAAGTGTACGATATCCTGGAGCGCTTTCGAACGGTGTTCATCCTCATGGAATACCTGGAAGGCGAAACCGTCAAGGATCTCCTGGCGAGACGCAAACGCCTCCCTGCAGCCGATGCCCTGGACCTCCTGCGGCAGGCCTGCGAGGCAACCGCCCATGCCCATGACCGGGGATTGATCCACCGGGACCTCAACCCCTCCAACATGATGGTATTGCCCCACGGCCGTTTGAAGCTGATCGATTTCGGCCTGGCATGCCCCACCGGCACCGAGGACATGGAACAGGGCGGGAACCTGGCCTACCAGGCCCCGGAGCTCATCGAGGGAGATCCGGCCGACCAGCGCAGCGACGTCTTTGCCTTGGGCATCACGGCGTATGAAATGATCTGCGGCGAGATTCCCCACGGCGGCAAGGACATCCGCAAATTCATGCTGCGGCGGAAAAACGAGCCCGTACCGGATCCCCGGACCCGGGGGGTGAACATCCCAGCAGCCCTGCTGCGATTTATCGTGAAAGCGTGCCGGAAAGATCCCGGGGCCCGTTACGCGGATGCCCGCCAGGCGCTGGCCGACTTGACCCGGCAGACGGTGCGGCAAGGATGACCCCAAACCGGCTAAAAACGCAACACTTCGATATCGCGGCGGAATCCCATATCGGCCTCGTCCGCAGGACCAACCAGGACCGTTTCTTCCTGCGTGAATTCGCGGATGGGGCGGTACTCATTGCCATTGCCGATGGATTGGGCGGCGTTCCTGCCGGAGATATGGCCGCCGATCTGGTGGTGGAAACCTTGTCGAAACTGGATCCCCTGGATCCAGGTGTGGGAAAACGCGGGCTGGCCGACCTTGCAATTCGGCTCGATGGCATCGTGGCCGATGCACAAGAGGGAGACCCCCGGCTGGGCGGCATGGGCAGCACGCTGATCCTGGTCTGGATGAAAGAAAGCCGGGCCTGCTGGGCTCATGTGGGTGACAGCCGCCTGTATCTGTTGAGGAACCGGCGCCTGCAGCAAATAACCCGGGATCAGACCCTGGCCCGATTCCTGGTGGCGGAAGGTGAAATCACCTTGGAACAGGCCAGGGACCATTACTCCCGCGAGGTCATGAATCAGAGCCTCGGCTGCGGCTGCTGCGAGCCTGAAACCGGCGATTTCGATCTGCTGCCGGGAGATGTGCTGCTGCTCTCGACGGACGGACTTCACCTTAGCGCGACAAGGAAGCAATTGGAAGCTTCGCTCGATGCGCGCGCCAGTTCCGCGGATACCGCCCGGGCTCTGGTGGAGGCTGCGTTGGATGCCGGTGGCCGGGACAACATCACAGGTGTGATCGCCAGGATAGAAGGGCCGTAAGATCGGTTTGCGCGATGCAGTTTTCGAAGTCCGGCAGCCGACACCGGATTGCGGATCTCCGGCGCCACGGTTCCGTACCTATCCCAGTATATCCGGAACCTGCTTCACTGCCGCCTCCGAATCCATGAGCAGGCTCACCACGACGTTGGCCTGGTGGTTGGCGGCGATGCCCACCCGGGGCGCCATCAAGCCCCGGCCCGGTTGGGCGGCCGTGGTCAGGTCCCCCACGATAAAGATCTTCTCCCCCAGCCGGAGGGTCTGGATGCCGTTGCTGTCGCCATAGCCTGCAAGCCCCGATGCGCCCACGGCAAACGCTTCGGGCAGGGCGTCCGCCACCGTATCGATGATCATGGCCTTGGCATCGGCGCCATCGAAGCATTCCACGACAACCGAAGCCGATTGATAAATAACCGGGATATTGTCCGGCGTGAGCACCACCTTGTGGGTCTCGACCCGGATATACGGATTGATGTGGGAGAGTATCTGCGCCATGGCTTCCGTCTTGGGCATGCCGATGTGTTCGATGAAGTAGTTCTGGCGGTTGAGATTGCTGGGCTCCACGATATCGAAATCCGCCAAAATTAACTTGCCGACGCCCATGCGGGCCAGGGAGATGGCCACCGCCGATCCCAGGCCGCCCAGTCCGGCCACGCCCACCACGGCGGATTTCATCCGGGCATGGACCCCCGGTGTGTGGCGGGCCACCATGAGGGCCTCCAGTTCATCGGCCCCGGGGGTTTCCCCCCGGCGGATCAGCACCACCTCATCCTCGTCCTTCAACACCGTGTCCGGCGATGCCGGAAATCCATTGACCACCAGCACGTCGGCATCGGGCTTGATAAGGTCCCGCAAATCCGAGAGGGTGCCCCCCTTTTGAACAGACCTCTTCTCTTCGTTTATCTTTACGGATATCCGTTCTGTGGGCATTGGTTCCGGCTCCTTCTTTAGATCATTGGTTAAAAGTCACAATAGTGGAGCAGGTTTCGGAAGTCAATTTCCGACGGCGACCTCCCTGTTTTTCAATCTTTCCGCTGCTGGAGGCCGTACAAATCGTCAATTTCATCCGCGATTTCGGGATACAGTTTCCTGGCGCATTCTTCGCAGCAACCATGGGAAAATTGCGCTTCCGAATGGTGGCTGATGTAAGATTCGATCTGCTCCCAATAGCCGTCGTCGTTTCGGATTCTTTTGCATGATGCGCAGATGGGGATGAAGCCTCGCAGGGTTTTGATTTCGTCCAATGCTTTCCGCAGTTCCGCATTCTTGTTCTCCAATTCGAGTTGTAGAGAACGCAAGGTCAAATGGGTTTTTACGCGGGCCAGCACCTCCTCGGACCGGAACGGCTTGGTGATATAGTCGACGCCGCCCAGGGAGAAGGCGCGTACCTTATCACTGGTTTCATCGAGGGCGCTGATAAATATGATCGGAATCCCGGCCGTCGCTTTGTCCTGCTTCAATTGCCGGCAGACCTCGAAACCGTCCATCACGGGCATCATGATATCCAGCAGGATGAGATCGGGAGCCTCCTTGCGAATGGTTGCCAATGCCCGTTCGCCGTTGGGCGCCAGCCTGAGTTTGTAATCGTGCTTATTCAGGATTTCGGCGAGAAGCCGCAGGTTGTCGGGGTTGTCGTCAACTGCGAGAATCGTGTTGCCTTCCATTTCCGATTTCGTCATGTCGGGTTTCCAGAGTGTCCTGTATCGCCACCAGTCTCTTCAAGCAAGGCCAGGATCTTGTCATAGGCGTAATTCCCGGCCAGTCTCAGCAGCACGCCGGCCAGGCTTTCATCCTCGGCGGAGATTTCCTGAATCACCCCATCGATTCGCATGGCATCGCTCAGTTCCGTGGCCTCTTTCAGCCTGGCAAGCAATTGCTCCGGCAACTCCTTGAGCGAGGCGGCCAACTCGTCATCGGCAAGATTTCCGGTACGCGATGCCGGCATCGTGTCCTCTTTCTGTTCATATCGAAATTCCACCCCGATGTGCTTACGGATCATTTCGAATATTTCCCACTCCCGGAAGGGCTTGCGGACGAAATCATTGCCGCCGTTTTCGATCACTTTCAGGCGATCCTCCTCGAATACACTTGCCGTGAGTGCGATGATCTTCGTATCGATCCCGGTTTCTGTTTGCCGCATTTCGGATTTGATTGCTGCCATGGCCGCGTAGCCGTCCAGGATCGGCATGCGGATGTCCATCCAGATGAGATGAGGCCGCCATTGCCGCCATTTCTCCAGGGCTTCCTGCCCGTTGACCGCTTCCCGAACTTCAAAGCCCACGGATTGCAGCAAGGTGACCAGCAGCTTGCGATTGTTGGCGTTGTCTTCTGCCACCAGCATGCGATAGACCGGTTGACCGGCCGCAAGACCGATGACCCTGCGGCGGAGCCGTTGGGAAGCCTTGCCGTCGAAGTGCGCCGGTTCCAGTCCCATTTCGAAGGTGAAGCGGGTACCCTCGCCGACCTGGCTGTCGACCAGAAGGGTCCCGTCCATGAGTTCGGCGTACTTCCGGCTGATGGAAAGCCCCAAACCGGTCCCTTGCCGGGTGGGACGTTGGGATTCCGATTGATAGAAGGCATCGAAGATCTTGTCCTGTTCCCGTCTGGGAATTCCGCAGCCGGTATCGGTGACCTCGAAATAAAGGATTCGGTCATCGGAGCCCGGTTTGGACTTCACGGAAAGACGGATGCCGCCGGTTTCGGTAAATTTTTCGGCATTGCCGAGCAGATTGATCAGAATCTGGCGCAGCTTGTTCTGGTCCCCATGGATATACCGGGGAACATCGGCATCACAGGAAACATCCAGACCAAGGCCTTTCTGCCGGACGCGGAGCATGAACATCTCCTCTAGGCCCAGCAGCAGCCGGTGCAGATCGAAATCTTCCTTGTTCAGGACCATCCTGCCGGCCTCGATCTTGGAAAATTCCAACACGTCGTTGATCAGCGCCAGCAGATGCTCGCCGCTGCGACCGATGGTGTCGAGATTCTGCTTCTGCCCCTCGGGAATGTCCGGGGACCGGCGCATCAGTTCGGAGAAACCGAGAATGGCATTCAACGGGGTCCGCAGCTCGTGGCTCATGTTGGCGAGGAAGGCGCTCTTGGCCCGATTGGCCGCCTCGGCCGCCTCTTTGGACTCCTGCAGCTCATCATAGGCCTGCATGAGTTTGCTGATATCATGGCTCATCACCACGATGGCCCGAACGGATCCGTGCCCGTCGAAGTCCGGAACGTAGTTGACCTGGATCCACCGCCTGCCCTCGGCGATGGGAAACACGTTTTCATAGGAGACCGCCTGGCCGGATTTGACTTTTTCGATGGACGGCAGGGCGAATCGATAGTTCTCTTCGCCGATGATCTCCCTGATGTGATGTCCGATGATCTGGTCCCGCGGCCGGTTGTAGGACTCCTCGAACTTCTTGTTGACAAACCGGTAGCACAAGTCGTCCGCGCCCACATAGGCGATATAGGCCGGCGTATTGTCCGTGATCAGGCGCATCTGGTGCTCGCTGGCGCGCAGTTCTTCCCGGGCCCGCTCCCGCTCGGCGATTTCCTTTTGGAGCTGTCGATTGACTTTTTCATATTTTTCCTTCTCCCTGCGGAGCGTCTCCTCGGCGGCGAGATTGCTCGAATGAAAATACCAGGTCAGCAGCAGGAGAAGGATGATGGTCAATGCCGTGGTGGAGATCCGGACGATGTCGGCGTCCAGGCCCGCCACGATCGGAAGCGGATGAATATACTGCAGGGAGATCACCGCGAAGAAGGCCGCCAGCAAATAGGCGAACAGCACCGAAACCATCGTCTTGTCCCGATGCAGATCGAAAAGCATGAAGGGCCAGGGCACGGCCGCGAACAGGACAACGAAGGCGCCTCCATAAAATCCCCCCAGATACACACAAGAGAAGAAGGTGGCGCATGTCACGACGGAAAGAAACAACACCAGTTTTGCGGCCCGGTGGAATCGGTGGCGGTTCAGCAGCAGCACCAGGACCACCAGGATATTCAGGCTGAACAACCGGATACTATAGACAAGGTTGGACAGGCTCAGCAGGACGCGGATCGTAATATACAGGGCGGAGAGAAGGGCAATATAGTTCACGTAACAAATCCGGCGGGACTCCCGGAAATCGGGATTCTCGCCGACGCCGAGATGCGTCAAGGTATGCCAGGTTCTTTTCATACTCGTTTACCCCAATGTTGCAACGTTGGGGTTTATGCCACGTCCGGGTTCAATCCGCCAGTACCACCCGGTTCCGTCCCCTGTTTTTCCCGGTGTAGAGCGCGTCGTCGGCGCGGCGGATACACGCTTCGATCGTGCAGGCACCGTCATACACGCACAGCCCCAGGGTCACGGTGATGGGAACGTCCCCATCGCCGCAACGGCACCGCAGGCCTTCCATGTCGGCCCGGATTTTTTCCGCCGCGCTGACGGCACCGTCCTTCCCGGTTTCGGGCAGCAGGCAGATAAATTCCTCGCCACCCCAGCGCGCCAGGATATCCTGGGTCCGCAGCGCTTTTTCCAGTCCCCGGGAAACTTGGATCAGCACGCTGTCTCCACACGTGTGTCCATGGGTATCGTTGACCTGCTTGAAATGATCGATATCCAGCAGGATGAGGGCAAAGGGCCGGTGGGTTCTCCTGAAGCGTTTCTCCTCCTCATTGGCCCGCGTCAGGAAATCCCTGCGATTGGAGAGCCCGGTGAGAAAATCCCGCGTGGCGAGAAGTTCCAGTTTCTCGGTCTGTTCGGTGATGAGCGCGTTTTTTCTTCGCAGCTCTTCATTCTGCAGCAGGAGCGCCTTCTGCTGGGCCTGGATGGTGAGGTGGGTTCGTACGCGGGCCAGCACCTCTTCCGTCTGGAACGGCTTGGTGATGAAGTCGACCCCGCCGGCCCTGAATGCCTTCACCTTGTCGAACACTTCGTTGAGCGCGGAAAGGAAGATGATGGGAATATCCCGGCTCCCCGGATCCTCCTTCAGTCGCCTGCATACCTCATAACCGTCCATGCCGGGCATCATGATATCCAGAAGGATGAGCTCCGGCGGCTCTTTCTGGATGGTGGCCAAAGCCCGGGCCCCGTTGGGCGCAGGTCTCACCTTGTATCCCCGGTCCTTGAGAATGCCGGTGAGCAGGCGCAGGTTGTCGGGTACGTCGTCGACGATGACGATGGATTGTTCTTCGGCATGGGTGCGCAACGGCCCCGGCGTTGGGTTCATTCTTTTTCTCCGTGGTTCTGCGATGGCGCGCCTTCGGTACCGGTCAGAAATTCGAGGAGCTGGTCGAACTGAAAGGTATCCACCAGTTCCTTCAGCCCGTGGGCCAATGATTCATGGACACTGCCGATCTCGGCGACCACCTGTTCCATCCGCTCCATGTCGCTCAGTTCGATGGCGGTCTTCAGTTCGTCGACTTTGCTTTGCGGCAGACGGGCGATGGCCGATTCGAAAGCCCCGGCCGGGAAACGGCAGGCGGATTCCTTGCGGGTCGAAGCGGGTACATGGGGTTCGTAGACATAATCCACCCCGAGGTGCTCCTTCATCTTGTTATAAATCTCGGATTCCCGAAAAGGCCGGCGGACGAAGTCGTCGCAGCCGGCGCTGAACACGGCATTGCGGTCCTCGTGGAAGGCGCTGGCGGTCAGCGCGATGATGACCGGCGGGGTCTCCTGCCTGCCCGCGGTCGCCTGGTGGATCCGTCGGGTGGCTTCATAGCCGTCCATTCCCGGCATGCGCAGGTCCATCCAGATCAGATGCGGCCGCCACGTCTCGCTGATATCCACCGCCTGGCGGCCGTTTTCAGCGGTCTGGACCAGGAAGCCGACCCGCTCCAGGAGGAGCCGGAGCAGCACCCGGTTTTCCGCATTGTCGTCCACCACCAGAATCCGGTATTCCCGGTGCCGGGCGGCGTCCGGACCGGATTTGAGACCGATCACCCGGCGCGCCGGCAGCCGCGATTCCATTTCCAGGGCCGCGGCGGGCTTGACGCGAACGTTGAACGCGAAAACCGCGCCCCGGCCTTCGGCGCCGCCGACCGTGATCTCTCCTCCGAGATAACAGACGAACTGGCGGCTGATGGCCAGTCCCAGGCCGATTCCTTCCTTCTTGTCATACCCGTTGCGGGTCTGGGTGAATGCCTCGAAGATCCGGGCCTTGTCCTCCGGCGCGATCCCCGGGCCGCTGTCTTCCACCTCGAAATGCAGCAGGAAGAAATCTTCGTCACTTCCGGACCCTTCGCCCCTTTCGCTCCGCACCCGCAGCGTCACCCCTCCCTCCTGGGTGAATTTGACGGCATTGCCCAGAAGGTTCAGCAGGATCTGGCGCAGCTTGCGTTCATCCGTCCGGATGAAGCGGGGCACATCCTCCGCCGCCTCGAAGATGAGTTGCAGATTCTTCTTCTCGGCGCGCAGACGGATCATCTCGGTCACCTTCTCCAGGGCGCCGTGGAGATCGAACGCCGTCTCCGTCAGCGTATCCCGGGCGGCCTCGATCTTGGACAATTCGAGCACGTCGTTGATGAGCTCGAGCAGGTACTCGCCGCTTCGATTGATGATGGCCAGGTTGTCCCGCTGCTTTTCCGAGATATCGGCATCGAAGCCCATCAGTTCGGAAAATCCGATGATGGCGTTCAGCGGCGTCCGCAGTTCATGGCTCATGTTGGCCAGAAAAGCGCTCTTGGCCCGGTTGGCGGCCTCGGCCTGCTGCCGGGAGCGGTTGATCTCCCGGATCAGATACATCACCACCGCCCAGACCAGCAGCAACAACAGCGTGGCCAGGTGAGACTGGTTGAAGAGGGTCTTGCGAACGTCACCGCTCAATTCCCGGAAGAGACGATCGCTGACGCGGAACCGTACGATCCCGATCAATTCGTCGGAGCGCGGAGAGTAGAGGCCCACCTCGGAGAGCAGACAGTTCCGGCAGGTCGGCGCCCCGCGCTTGAGATCGAGACTCCCCCGGGCGGCGGCCACCACGTCGTAATCGATCTCCAGGTCGAGCCCGAGAAAGAGCGGTTCGTCGGATTGGGGCCCGGTGAACAAAAGGATCTCGTCGATGGTTTCGGCAAGGACCTGCAGGCGTTGTTCCGGGCCGCCCAGGATCGCATCCACCAGCCGCACCTCCTGGGAGTGCGCCAGCACATCGGCCTGGGATGCCGCCTCGCGCCACAGGCGGGGCTCCAGAATCTTGTTCCAGTACAGCCAGACGAGGGCCTGGAGGCTGATGGCGAGAACCAGGAACACCAGACCGACATATATGGTCGTCCGGCGGGCCCGGATATTTGCGTCAAACTTATTCTTCATACGCTTTGGCCACCTTCATGAAAAAAGATTTCAACTGCACCCGGGCGGCGTGCAAGGCATGGGTGTTCAGGTAGGGACGGACCCGCGCTTCCACCGCGATGCCGCATTGCACCCCCCGCTCCACGTCGCCCTCGAAGGGAGAGAAGACCACCAGGTGCCGCGCGTTGGCGAAGGCCGTCAGGGAGTGGAGTTGTTCGGCGGTCAGTTTCTGGGTCAGGAAGATGCCTGCGAATTGTCCCCTGTCCCCGGCGATCCCGTCGGCGAAGGTCAACATGTCGATACGGACCTTCATCTCCCGAATCCGGGGATCGTTCCGGTTGGCCAGGGTCGCCGCCGCGATTTCCGCGTTACCGGTGTCGTCGATATACAACAGGCACAACCGCAGTTCACCGCCGGCGCCGGCCTTGCGGCCGATATCTACGTCCGCCGCCAGCAGGGCGCGAAATATCTTGGCGCCCGCCGTGATCCGGCGTTCGATGAATTCGTCCGAAACCGACGGCGTGGCCGCATACACGATGGTTGCCAGCAGGACCAGGGCAAACACCGATTTCCGGAAGCATTCGAAGAAGCGTATGGTTATCAAGCCAGTCACCGGTTAGAAATCGTACGACAACTGCAGCCACCAGGTGCGGCCGCGAAATTCATCCTCGTTCAAATTGATGGCGCGTTGCGTTATATAGACGATCTCATCGTCGAGGATATTCTTCACCCCCAGGCGCAAGGTGACCCCCGGTTTCCAGAGGTCCTTGCGGGAAAGGGTGAGATCGACCGTGTCATAACCGTCGAAGTGGCCATCCGAAGCAAAGCGGTCGCCCACATGCAGCAGGCGCCCGGTCAACAGGAGCCTGGGGGAAGGCTGCAGGAAGAAAGCCAGGTTGCCGAGCCAGGCGGCGATGCCCGGACTCTCATGGCCGTCGGCGTCGGACCGGCCGTCCCAGGTATCGTTGTACGAGAGGTTGGCCTGCCAGCGGAACTTCTCGCCGAGCTGCTGCTCCCACTCCACCTCTACGCCTTTGGATGCGATATCGACGATATTGCCGGCGCCGCCGTCGATTTGCCGGAAGATGCCGTCATCGATCTCGGAAGAGTAGAGGGTCACCCGGCCGACGGATTTCGGGCGGCGGTAGATATAGGACAATTCCGTCGTGCCCATGACCTCGAAATCCAGGTTTTCGTTTATGCTGCCGGTTCCGTACAGCTCCCAGAAAGTCGGGGCGCGGAATCCCTGGGCGTACTGGGCTTTGACAACATGGTGCTCGCCAAGGCGATATACGGCGGCAATCCGCGGAGTCACCAGGCTGCCCACGTCGTCGTAGTCGTCGTATCGGACGCCGAAGGTCATGGAAAATCGCTCGTTCCACGTCACCTGATCCTGGAGGCCCAGGGAGTAGTTCTTCCGGTCGATGCCGGAAACCTGGGTGACGGGGATTCCCGGCGGGCCGCCCTGGCGCGCATCGTCGATATCCGAATCCGCATAGGAAACGCTGAAGAGCGCCTGGTGTCCGCGCCAGGGCGACATGGACAGATCGACCCCGGTTTCCAGCCGGTCCCCCCTGAACTCCATCACCGGTTGGACCGACTCGAAATCGTTCCGCAAATAGGTCAGGTGGGCGTCCAGGGTGACATTGCCGCCCAGTTCAATGGTTTGCCGCCCCGCCATGGCCCACGATCCCTCTTCCCGGTTCTCGGCGCTCGGGCCGCCGCCAGGCGGCGGCGGAGGAGCGCCGAGCGGGCCCCTTCCAGGGTGTTCGAGCCTCCTCTGCACGCCTTCGGCCGTAAAAGAGAAATTCTTGTATTCGAGGTTGAATACGCCCAGATACCGTCGCTCGTCGGGATCCGTATCCAGGGCCGCGGCATTTTCGCCGTCGTCCATGGCGGAGATATTGACGCCGAGGCGCAGGTCCCGCGCCTCGTCCCCATAGCTCACCAGGCCGCCGCCGCCCCGGGATTCGTCGTCACCGGCGCGTCCGAACAGGCGGCGGCCGGTATTCCTGGTGATGATGTTCACCACGCCGGCCAGGGCGAAGTCACCGTAAATGCTCGAACCCGGGCCGCGGATCACCTCGATGCGGTCCACCTGGGCCACCGGGGTCAGCAGGACCGACGTGTTGATTCCCGAACTCTCGCGGCTCAGGGCGACGGAGTTGAGCATCACCTTGACGTTGCCGGCATTGAATGGAAAGGCCAGGCCCCGGACTTTGAGGGTCGGCTCCCCGGCCAGGGGCCGCGCCACCTGGATGCCCGGCACCATGGCCAGGGCATCGCCCACGGTATGCGCCCCCAGGGCCTCGAGCTGGTCGCCGTGCAGCACCGTGACCATCCCGGGCACGTAGTCGTTGTTCATTTTCGTCTTGGTGGCCACCTGGGTCTCTTCATCGAGCACCTCGAGCAGCTCCTCGAGCTGGCGCCGGTCCTCTTCGCGGGCGCTTTCCAAGGCGGGCGGCGGGTCGCTGCGCTCCCCATCGATGGTTGCGGGGGACAATTCTCTTGCCTCCGTCTGCGCCAGCGTCGCCGTTTCCGCTTCCGGCATTCGAAGTACGGCTTCTCCGGTTCCGCACATGCCGGCGACGAATGCCAGCACGAGCGCTGCCGATCCGATCCTGCGCAACGGCCTGACGTCGATCATTCTGCCTCCGCTTGGTTTCCCCTGGTTGCATCGGGAAATTTTCAGAAGTTGAAATTACAATCCATTCCCGATTTGTCTAACAAGATGCGTGCCACAAATGGCCATGTATTGTAACTGTTTGAATTAAAAATATATTAATGGAAATTGCCTGCGTCGGTGCGATGCCGGGTCAAAAAAAATCGGCCAGACTGACCCGGTTTTTGAGGCGATATTCGCGTAACATATCAATTATGAAAGTAAAATTAATAATATGACAAATTGTCCGAGTGATGTGACAAATTGTCCCGGAAAAATGTAAATGTGCTATACTGCGGCGAATATCTTACGGAGGGTCCACCGATGACCGAGAACCAAACCGTCAAGGCGAGTATCCTGATCGTCGACGATATGCCGGACAACCTGCGCCTGCTGACCGACATGCTGATGAAACAAGGCCACAAGGTCAGGCCGGCCCCGTCGGGGGGCCATGCCCTGGCCACCTCCAAAAAGGAGCTGCCCGACCTGATCCTGCTGGATGTCCTCATGCCCGGGATGGACGGTTACGAAGTCTGCCGCGAGCTGAAGGCCGACGGACGGACCCGGGATATTCCCGTGATCTTCCTGAGCGCGCTGAACGAGGTGGAGGATAAGGTGAGGGGCTTCGAAGCCGGCGGCGTGGATTTCATCACCAAACCGTTTCACGTAAAAGAGGTCATGGTGCGGGTCGAGACCCACTTGAAGATATCCAGTCTCCAGCAGGAGCTGCGCACGGAGACGGCCCGCTTCAAGACCCTGGCCGATGCGGCCTTCGAAGCGATCCTGATTCATTCGGCGGGGGTCATCGTCGACGCCAATCCGGCCGCCGGCCGGTTGTTCCAAAGTCCCGAGGCGGCCCTGGTGGGCGCCGACCTGGCAACGCGGCTCCCGTCGGAAATTCACCGGCGCGTCCTCTCCGGCCAGCCCTCCCCCTTCGAGGGGGAAGTCATCGGCAGGGACGACCACCGCATCCCCGTGGAATTCCGCACCCGGAACCTGCCCCTGCGGGACCGGCAGGTGAGTGTCACCGCCATCCGCGATCTCAGCCGCCAGAAGCGGGTGGAGCAGGAGCGGGAGCAATTGCGGCAGGAAAACAGCGTCTTGAAAATGACCATGCAGGGCCGTTACCGCTTCGGCGACATCATCGGCCGCAGTCCGGCCATGCAACGGGTGTACGACCTGATCTCCAAGGCCGCCGCATCCAGATACCCGGTGGTGATCCTCGGGGAATCCGGTACGGGCAAGGAACTGACCGCCAAGACGATTCATTCCCTGCGGTACAAGCACGACGAGCCCTTTGTCACCGTCAATTGCGGCGCCGTGACCGAATCGCTTTTCGAAAGGGAATTCTTCGGGCACCGCAAAGGGGCCTTCACCGATGCCGTCCGGGACGAACCCGGTTTCCTGGACGCCGCCCATGGCGGAACCCTGTTCCTCGACGAAATCAGCGAGCTGCCCCTGGCCATGCAGGTGAAACTGCTGCGGGTGCTGGAAAGCGGCGAGTACACCCCCGTCGGCGACGTGAACGCCAAGAAGGCCGAAACGCGCGTGGTGGCCGCAACCAACAAAGACCTCGGCGAACTCGTGCAAAACGGAAAATTCAGGGAAGACCTCTTCTATCGCATCCAGGTCATCGAAATCACCCTGCCGCCCCTGCGGGAGCGGCGCGAAGACATCCGCTTGCTGGTGGAGCATATCCTGATGCGCCATGACGCCGAAGACAAAATGGCCGACCTGCCGGAAAAACTCCGCCAGATGCTGTACCATTACGAATGGCCCGGCAATGTCCGGGAACTGACCAACACCCTCCAGCGCTTTCTCGCCACCGATTCCGTCACCCTCCAGGGCCAGCACCCCCAGGATTCCGCCGAAACCGACCCAACAACCTCCGGATTGCACGACGCCATCGAATCCCTGGAACGCAAGATGATCGAAGCGGCCCTGCAACAAACCCAATGGCACCGCGGCGCCACCGCGAAACTGCTGAAGATCCCCCGCCGATCCCTCCAGCGCAAAATGCAGAAATACGACCTGAGGTCTTCGGATTGATGGACCACTACAAGAGCCGAATCCGCCATCAAGGCCCAAACGGTGATCAACATCCCCGACAGGTAATAATAGTGGCCTCCCGCATGGGATCAGGCTCTCAGACGCACCGATTTCGTAATCAAAAACCTGACGATCGAGAAAAACCAATGAACAAAATGCCTGGTTCTTGGTGGAACCATTCACTTGTCGGCAGCCAATTGGATCATAAAATCATAGATTTGAGCTCCGCACAGATCCTTGGGATACCATTTGAGTAAATTAATGCAGGGCCTTATCAATTGGATGTGCCCCTGTCCTGCACGAATTCCGTGATGCCCATAGCGAATCCTATTTCGGGCCTGATCTAGAATGCGGTACCGAAACCATATGGCAGGCATTTGACCACCCCCCACTACCAGTCAGCCGAAACTGTACCCGCGAACATAATTGATCCACCTCATGCCCGAATTCGATTATTGGTAATTATTTCTTTGACATATTGAGAAAAAAACGCTAAATGAATTATTAAAAAAAACCAATACAAACACCTTGCCAGACATTTAAATACAGGAACGTAAGTGAATATTTGTTCACATGTACGGCAGGTTTTACGAGATGTTAATTTTTTATTGGACTAATCAGTCGAATTTGGCCGTCTATTAGAGGTATTATTGGACTGTTTAGCAAAGCGAAACGATTTCGTCGGTTATTTAGCCGTAATATAATACGGCTACTGGGTCGTCGAATCCTTGTT
>JBNKDU010000024.1:0-25781 GCA_050288425.1 Desulfobacteraceae bacterium
AGACGAGTACGGCGGAAGCCTGGAGAACCGATGCCGCTTTGCCTTGGAAGTCATCGATGCCTGCCGGAAAGCCATCGGACGCGAGTTCACCCTCGGCGTGCGTATGAATGCCGACGAGATGCATCCCCGCGGCGGCCTCACCCATGAGGGGGCCAAAGAGGTGGCCGTGCGCCTGGAAGCATCCGGCCAGCTCGACTTCTTCGATCTCAGCATCGGCACCTTTTACAATCTCTTCCTGGTGGAAGGCTCCATGCACACCCCGCTGGGCTACACCGTCCCGCTTGCCGCGGGCATGCGATCCGTGCTCAAACTGCCGGTCTTCTGTACCAACCGCATCAACGACCCCCATCTGGCGGAAAAGATTCTGGAAGAAGGCCAGGCCGATATGATCGGCATGGTTCGCGCGCTCATCGCCGATCCGGAGCTGCCCAACAAAGCCATGGAGGGCCGGGAAGAAGACATCCGCAACTGTATCGCCTGCAACCAGGGATGCATCGCCCGCATGGGGCTCGGCTATCACCTGGGGTGCATGCACAACCCGGCCGTGGGAAAAGAAGCGGAACTGGGCATCGGCACCTTGCAGCCTGCGGATGAACCCAAGAAAGTCGTTGTGGTGGGCGGTGGGCCCGCAGGTCTGGAAGTGGCACGGTGCGCCACGGTTCGCAAGCATCGCGTCATCCTGTTCGAAAAGGAAGAGGAGGTCGGCGGCCAAAACATCATTGCCGGAAAGGTGGCCGGAAGGCAAGAGATCACCGGCGTCACCCGCTGGCTGGTGAGTCAGTTGAACAAACTGGAGCTGGATATGCGGTTGGGCGTGAAAGCCACGGCCGAGATGGTCCTGGCCGAGAAGCCCGATGCGGTGGTGATCGCCACCGGATCGACACCGTTGACCCACCCTTTCGGCGGCGAGTACGGTCCGCCGGATGTCGTCACCACCGTTCAAATCGTCACCGAAGAAGTGGAAGCCGGCGACAAAGTCCTGCTCATCGACCTGGACGGTCACCATCAAGCCGTGGGAACCGCCGAATTCCTGGCGGACCGGGGCAAACAGGTGCATATGCTTACCGCGGCCCTGTTTGTGGGGTCGCTCCTGGGACCGCTGCAGGATCTCTACCTGAGCCGCAACCGGCTGGCGAACAAGGGAATCACCTTCACTCCCGACATCGCGGTACTCGAGATCCAGGGAACCATGGTCAAGGGACTGAACGTCTATTCCAACGAAATTATTGAATTTACAGGTTACGACACCGTCGTGCTGGCCGCCGGCACTGCCGCCAACGACAGCCTTTATCATGAATTGAAAGGCCAGGTAAAAGAGATCTACCGCGTTGGTGACTGTGTGGCGCCCCGCAAAACGGACATGGCCATCATCGAAGGCCACCGCATCGGCAGAGCCATTTAGGAGGGGCACGTTGGATATCTGGATAATTGTGCAAATTCGAGAAAACGAAATCGATGAGGCCACCTTCGGCCTGGTCACCGAGGCCCGGCGGATCATCGATCAATCGGAAAAACCGGGGCAGGTGACCGGCGTGGCATTGGGGAACGCCTCCGAGTCGACCCTGGCGACCCTTGGAAACTATGGTGTCCAGCGGGTACTGCACGCCGGCGGAGAGCAGATGGACCGGTATCAAGGCGAGGCCTTTGCCCAGCTTGTCTTCTCCCTGGTGCAGAAGGAAAGCCCGGGCTGCGTGCTCATGGCCCAGAACGCGGAAACCGAAGATCTGGCGCAGCGGCTCGCGGCCATGATGGAGACCGTGCTGGTGACCCGGGCCGCCGATTTCAGCATGAACGCCGACGGCTCCGCCCGGGCCGTCCGTCCGGTGGCCAACGGCTATCTGTTCGAGGATCTGGAATTAAAAGGCGAAGCAGCGCCCATCGTCCTGTTTCTGCCCGCGGTGCTGTTCGACACGGAACCCCGCAGCGATGAATCGGCGACCGTAACGGAAGTGCCTTCGGCGGATGCCTTTGAGAACCTGAAAACCCGCACCAAGGAAGTCATCGCCGCCGCGCCCGAAGACCTCGATCTGGAAGAGGCCGATATCATCGTGGCCGGCGGTCGGGGCATGGGCAAGGGCGAAGGCTTCGATCCCATCCACGCGTTGGCAAAGGCCATCGGCGGTTCCGTGGGCGGCACCCGACCCATCATCGACTGGGGCGACCTGCCGTACGAGCGCCAGATCGGCCAGACCGGTAAATACGTCTCTCCCCGGCTGATCGTCAACTGCGGCATCTCGGGGGCCAACGAATACACCGCGGGTATGGAAAAGTCGCAGCAAGTCATCGCCATCGACGTCAACCCGAGAGCCCGCATTTTTCGCTTCGCCGATCTGGGCATCGTCGGCGATGCCCATGAAATACTGCCCCTGTTGATTTCCCGAATCGAGGACCGCAAATGAACCGAACTTTTTTGAATCACATGTTGCGTTCTGCCGCGGCTGCCGCAGCGGTCGTGGTTCTGATGCTGGCCGGCCCCGCCGGCTTGTCCGCGGCTGAGTCGGACACCGAATATACGACCGATGACTGTATCGCCTGCCATCAGACCGGCAGCGAAGATAGCGATCTGCACATGTCGGTCGAAGCGTTCAAGGCTTCCGCCCACAGCGGCGAAGTCGAATGCCAGGAATGCCACACCGGCGTAGTGGACGACGAACATCAAAGCGTCGAAGGTTCCGGTGCCGTGGATTGCACCGCATGCCACGACCAGGAAAACCAGCACGGCCTCAAGGGGCAGGCGGAAGCGCGCCCGCAGTGCTATAGCTGCCATAGCCGGCATAACATCCTGGCCAAGGACGATCCCGCCTCCACCGTCCATCCGGACCGGCTGGCGGCGACCTGTGGGGAATGTCATACGGTTGAGACCGACAAGAAAAGCTACTTTTCCTGGTTCCCATCGATGCAGATCTCTTCCCATGCCAAGGGCGATTTCGGCGTCGCTTATAAAGACGACAATTGCCTGGGGTGCCATCAGGGCGCCGGCGCCCATGGCGAGGAGGAACCGATCAACGATCAGTCCTGCTACAAATGCCATTTCTCGCCGGAACTGGACGGCGCCATGTGGGGGCGCATTCATCCAGAGGCGAATATTGAAACCCAACCGGCGGTTTTTGCGGCCGCCTCCATTTATCAGGTTTGCATCATCGTCGGGCTGCTGATGCTCGTGGGAAGGCTGTTCAGAAGACGTTCGGCCCCCACCGGCGGCAAGACCGATTCGGTCGGGTAGTCGTGCCGATTTGATGCGGCATCACCAGATGGTCATTAATTTATCGAGGAGTACGTGTTGAAGGCATTGTTCACTTCATTCGATTTGCTGTTGATCGTATTGGCGTTTCTCATTTCGGGAATCGGGCTGGCCCGGCAATGGTCGCTGTGGCGTCAAAAAAAGCCCGCCGGCGTCTCCGGAGACTGGCAGGCGCTGTTTGCCGCGCTATTGGGCCAGCGCACCATCCTGAGGCGTCCTTCCGTAGGCGGCGCACATATGGCCGCCTTCTGGGGCGTCATCCTTCCCCTGGCGGTGATTATCCTGGCTCAATTCGGCTTCATCATCCCCCAGGTACCGGCCGCCGTGCTTTCGCTGGTCCAGGACATCGCCGGACTGGCGCTGCTGGTGGGTACGCTCTACCTGCTGGTGCGGCGACTGGGACAGAGCGATCCGGATGGTCCTCCCCGCACCCTGCTGCCGATGGTCGTTATGCTGGTGATCCTGGTTTCCGGCTTTCTGGCGGCAGGGGCGCGGTTACATATCCTCGACACCCCCTCCATCGCATGGTCGTCTCCCATCGGATCGCTTTTCGCCGGAGTGGCGCCGGCATCGCCGCTTTTCATGCAGATGATGATCCGCCTCCACTTTTTCGCCGTGCTTTTCTTCATCGCGGCCATACCGTATACCTTCATGCGCCACGCCCTGGCGTCTCCGTTGAACGTCTTCTACCGCCGGCATAGCAGCACCACCGCCTTGCGCAGTCTGGATATCGAAGGCAGCGATATCGGTGCCCGGACGGTGAAGGATTTTTCCTGGAAGCAATTGCTGGATGCGGATGCCTGTGTCTCCTGCGGCCGCTGCACCGAGAACTGCCCGGCCACCATATCGGGCAAACCCCTGTCGCCGAAAAAAGTCATGCGACAGATCGGGGAGCAGATGAAGGCGGCCCGCAATGGCGATGGGCCTCAGCTGCTGGAGCAGGCCATCGGGGCAGACGAAATGTGGGCGTGCAGCTCCTGCATGGCTTGCGGCGAGCATTGCCCGGTGGGCATCAAACCCATGGACAAGATCATGGACATGCGGCGTTTTCAGGTGATGGGCGAGGCCCGCCTGCCGCACGAGGCGCATACGATGATCCGCGATCTGGAGATATACGGTGATGTACAGGGCAAGGGGTTGGCCCATCGTGCCGACTGGGCCATGCACCGGGAAGTGATGCAGCTGTCCGAGGCGGCCGAAACCGGCGCCGGCGATATCGACGTGCTGCTGTGGGTGGGCTGCTCCGGGGCATTTCACCCCCGCAACCAGGAGACCACCCGGGCCATGGTGAAGATACTCAAGGCCGCCGATGTCCACTTCGCCATCCTGGGCACGGAGGAATCGTGTTGCGGCGATCCGGCCCGCCGGTTGGGCGATGAATTGTTGTATCGCAAGCTGGCACAGGCCAACATCGACCGTTTCAACCAGCACAATGTTAAGAAAATCGTCACCATGTGTCCCCATTGCATGAACGCGCTGAAGAACGAATACCCCCAATTGGGCTGTACCCTGGAAGTGGTTCATGCTACAGAACTGGTTCGGGATCTGATTCGCGATCAGCGCATCGACCTGAAATACCCTGTCGCCGAAAAGATGACCCTGCACGATGCCTGCTACCTGGGGCGGTACAACCAAGTGTATCAGGCACCCCGGGATGTCTGCAACGCCTTGCCCGGCGGACGGCTCGAAGAGACGGCCCGGAACCGGGAGAGCGGCTTCTGCTGCGGCGGCGGTGGCGGCCGGATGTGGCTGCACGAGAATTTGGGCGCCAACATCAATGTGCTGCGCGCCGAAGAGATTGCCAGGACCGAAGCCGATGTAATCGGCACGGCCTGCCCTTATTGTCTGGTGATGCTCGACGACGGCGTGAAATCCCTGGAATTGGAAAAGACGCCGAAAGTCGCCGACATCATCGATATGGTCGCCGACGCACTGGGCTAGCCGCCTTTTTTTCGACTTTGAATGAGGATATGATGAAGATCATCGTCTGCACCAAACAACTACGACACACGTACGCGCGGACCGGGAAATCGCCGGAATCCAATTACATCTCTCCCGAGGACAATATTTTTCGTGTCAACCCCTACGACGAGGCGGCCCTGGAATTGGCTTTGCGCCTGAAGGATGCCAATGCCGACGTCGAAGTGGTCCTGCTCACCATGGGCCCCATGGTCGCCCAAGCCGAGATGCAGCGCTGTCTCGCCACCGGCGCCGATGGATTGGTCCAGATCCCGCTGGGATCCCGGGAAGATCCACTGGACCAGCCCGATCCGCGAACCAAGGCGGACCTGCTGGCCAAGGCGATCACCGAACTCGAAGGCCAGCTGGTACTCTGCGGAAAGGCCTCCCTGGATAAGGGCAGCGGACAGGTGGGCGCGTTGCTGGCGCATCGTCTGAATCTGCCCTTTGTTTCGGCCATCACGGACATCAACCTGAACGTCGCCGATGGACAGCTGCAGGTGCAGCGCAGCGCCGGACGAGGCGTCCGGGAGATCATCGTATGTCAATCTCCGGCGGTATTCAGCGTGGATCTGGGACCCGAACTGCGGCTGCCGAAATTCTCCCGGCGGCAGTGGGTCGATGCCTACACGCCGCGCCAACTCGAGATCGGCGCCGGTCCAGGTGCTCCCGGCATGGTCTGCACCCACAGGTTCCAGCCCCGCCCCCGGCCGAAGATCGTGCCGCCGCCCGACAGTCGCCTGCATGCCTACGAGCGGGTCTTACAGCTGCTTACCGGCAGCAAAGTGGAGAAAAAGGGTGAGATGTTGACCGGCGATCCCGCATCGCAGGTCGACGGCATCATCGCGTTTCTGGGAGCCAATGGATTCCTCGAATCCGAAAACCCGGAGTCATGATCACTCGCTCGCCTACCGACTGAGACCGTCCGTCAGCTGGCAGCGGATGACCGACGGCAAGGCGGCCCTGGTGCTGCACTATCCGTTGCGCGCGATATTCATCCACGCTACCTGGCATGGCGTGGTGGACTGCCTGGCGCACGGCGATCCAATGCCCCTGGAACGCCTCGCCGCGGCGGCTCCCGACCTCCCCTCCGAACAGATCGAACTGTTTCTCAACACGCTCATTCGCAAGGGATACGTCGATCAGGAAGGGTTCGTCCGGCTCGACGAAGCCGACTACCCCGATGTTACGGTCATCGTACCGGTCCGCAACCGGCCCGAAGAGATCCGTGCCTGCCTGGCCTCTTTGCAGAATCTCGATTACCCCGCCCACAAGCTGGAGATCATCGTCGTGGACGATGCCTCCGATGACGACACGCCCCAGGTGGTGAGGCAATTCTCCGATGCACGTCTGATCGTCATGGAGCAGCACCGCCAGGCCTCGTATTGCCGCAATCATGCGGCCCGGGCCGCCCGGGGAGAGGTACTGGCCTTTATCGATTCGGATTGCCTGGCCGATTCCACCTGGCTCAAGGAACTGGTGCCGGCCTTTCGCGATCCATCCCTGGGGGCGTTGGGTGGTTGGGTCGATGCCGCCAGTGTACGAAACGGGTTGGACCGTTATGAAAAGGTCAAGTCGGCCCTCAAGATGGGCTCCTGGTTCAAACGTACCGAACAGGCCGAGCGCTTTTTCTACGTACCGGCCTGCAATTTCCTGGTCCGCAAGGAGGCCTTCCTGGGTCTCGGCGGTTTCCGGGAATCCCTGCATGTGGGCGAGGATGTCGACTTGTGCTGGCGACTGCAGGATGCCGGCCACAGCCTGGAATACCGCCCCATGGGCAGGGTATTGCACAGACACCGCAACCGGATCGGTGCCTTCTGCAAAAGGCGGTTCGAGTACGGCACTTCCGAACCCACCCTGCAGCGGCTGCATACCGGACGGGTAAAGACCCTCTACCTGCCCTGGACCGAATCCCTGTTCTGGATGAGCATTCTCTTTTCATGGGTTCTGGGAACCGCCGTTCCGTTGTTTTTCGGCGCCGGATTGTTGCTGGTACACGGCGCCAGGAAATACCGCCTTTTAAAATCGCGCGGTGTGATCATCGCCCCGTACCGGGTCTACCTCTCCATCGTTCGCGGGTATCTGGCCTTCGTCTACCATTGTTGCAGTTTCATATCGCGCTATTATCTTATCGTTCTGCCGGTGATTCTGCCGGTGGCGCCCCTTGCCGCGGCTGTCATGGCCGGCATGCACCTGTCCGCCGGCATGGTGGAATATGCCGTCCGGAAACCGCCGCTGAACCCGGTGGTGTTCCTGGTTTTTTTCACATTGGAGCAGGCATCTTACCAGTCCGGCGTATGGTATGAGTGTATTCGCAGCACCAATTATCGACCGGTGCTGCCGCGAATCATCCATACGCGTACATGATGACGGTCGTCGGCGAGGCCCTCATGGCGTAGGGGACAGGTACCGTTCCAACCCATTCAACCATTTTTCACGAAAGGAGAAACCCCATGCCGAAGTACATCATCGAACGCGAATTAGCCGGTGCCGGCGATCTGGGGGACGATCAGATCCAGGCGATTTCCCAGAAATCCTGCCAGGTGCTGGGCGACCTGGGACCTCAGATCCAGTGGGTGGAGAGTTACGTCACCGACAACAAGATCTATTGCGTCTACATTGCCCCGAATGAAGCGATGATCGAGCAGCATGCCAAAGCCGGTGGTTTTCCGGCCAACAAGATCTCCCAAGTCAAGCGGATCATCGATCCCACCAGCGCGGAGGGATAGCACGCATTCCCACAACCGGAATGGGTCCAAGATGCCGGCGAGCCCGGGGTATTCACCGCGGGCATCCGCCGGCATCGGGGGGGGAATTCATCCGGGTGACGGTCCGGATGTAAGAAAACCGGGTCAGCAAGCCGATCCTGGATGAACACCTGGCCATGCCTTATCTGAAAGATTTCCTGGGCAAAGCCGACGAAATGCCGCGGGCGCCGGTGGATATCGCCTTGTGGCAGATGATCCGCCAGCCGGCGTAGCCCGGAATCGGCCCGGAAGCGACGATGGGGGGCGGCACCGGTCCGTTGCCCGGCATTGGGAGAATCGGCAATGGCGGGAACCATGCCATGGAACATAAATCCGCAGATATCATCCTATCCCTGAAACAGGCCGGCCTGTCGCCGCCCCGGACGGTGACCCTTGCGATCACCAATCGCTGCAACCTGCACTGCCGCCATTGTTGGCCCGAGAGCGGACCGGAAGAACAGGCCTCCGTCGTCCCGAGACGCGATGCCCAGCGCCTCATGGCGGACTTCGCGGCCTTGGGCGCCCGGAAGCTGGTCATCACCGGGGGCGAACCCCTGACGCATCCCCATTGGTTCGAACTCCTGGAATTTGCCTGCCGGCAGCCAGGGGTCGATGAAGTGCGCCTGCAGACCAATGGCTGCCTGCTGACCCAGGAGAATGTCGCGAAGCTGTCGCCCCTGATCGAAGCCGGCCTGACCGTTCAGACGAGCCTGGAGGGGGCGACCGCCCGCAGCCACGATCAAGTCCGGGGGCAGGGCAGTTTCGCCCAGACCCTGCAGGGGCTGCACGTGCTGGCGAACAACGGGCTGACGCACTGCATCGCCATCGCCTTCACCGAGATGCGGCACAATTTCGGCGAAATCCCGCAATTGCTGGGATTGGTGGACGACCTGGGCATCCCGGAGTTCGTCACCGGTACCCTGGTCTGCGGGGGGCGTGCCGCCCTGGACGCCCATCTGGCGCCTCCCACTCCGCAGCAGTACGAAGGCCTGCTGGACCGCTTTCGGAACGACAAAACGTTTCGGGAACGGTATCGCCGCATCGGCAACATCGCCGCGCTGGAATGGTCGGGCAACGCAAGCTGCGCAGACGGCTGTTGCTCCCTCATCGAATCTCCCTACGTCACCGCCGGGGGATTGCTGTTCCCCTGCGTCATGCTGCATGCAGACGAATACGCTGCCGCGGACGCCTATCAAAACTCCCTGAAGGTCTCCATTGACGGACACATCACGGCCTGGTCCGAATTGCAGCGGATCAGCGGCGCGCGTTCCGTCCGGATGAATGCCTGCCAGGACTGCCATGCATATGCTTCCTGCCGGGCCGGGTGCATGGGGCGCGCCTTTTCGGCCTACGGCGATTTCTACGCCGTGGAAGACCGCTGCCGTTTGCGGCGCGCAATCCATGGCCGGCAGTCCGCCGGGCAGTGAGATCCCTTTCCTGGAATGATCCTCACACAATTCATCGAACCGGGTGATCCGGTATCCATGGCCGAAAACGTCTTGCCTTAAGGAGCCAAAGCCATCAATATGAGGCTCCCGACAAGATCTGAGATGCCTGCCCGGCCGGCGGCCGGGCAGAGCGAGGGAGGCCTTGGACATGGAGTTGGATCGCCGCATTTGCGACCGGGCGCGCCTGGCCAGGGACAGTCGTTTCGACGGCCTGTTCTTCATCGGCGTGCTGAGCACCGGCATCTACTGCCGGCCAGTCTGTCCGGCACGGGCGCCCAAAGAGGAGAACATCGCCTATTTCCCCACCGCGGCCGCCGCTGCCGAGGCCGGATTGCGGCCCTGCCTGCGCTGCCGGCCGGAGACGGCGCCGGGCAGCCCGGCCTGGAACGGCACCTCGGCAACGGTTTCCCGTGCCTTGCAGCTGATCCGCCGGGGCACGTTCAATGCGGACGGTATCGAGGACCTGGCGGCCAGGCTCGGGGTGGGGGGACGACATCTGCGGCGGTTGTTCCAGACCCATCTGGGGGCCTCTCCCAAGGCCCTGGTGACGACCCAGAAGACATTGTTCGCGAAACAATTGCTGGACGAAACCCGGCTGAGCATTGCCCAGATCGCGTTTGCCGCCGGATTCGGCAGCATCCGCCGGTTCAACGCGGCCTTTCAAAAAATATACGGCCGGACGCCTTCCTCGTTGCGTCGCCGGAAGTTACGCCCCGGCGACGACGCGGGATCCACGGTTCCCTGCGAGTTGACCCTGGCCTACCGCCCCCCGTTCGACTGGCCGGCCATGTTGTCGTTTTTCGAGTCCCGCGCCATTGCCGGGGTGGAAAAGGTCGTCCATGGGGCCTACCATCGCACCGTGCGATTGGATCGTTCCCGGGGATGGATATCCGTGATCCCTGTAGCCGATGCCCCGGCGTTGCGTCTGATCGCCGTCATCGATGACCCCCGCGATTTGATTCACGTGGTGGCCCGTGTGCGGCGCATGTTCGATCTGGACGCCAATACGGCGGCCATTCACGAAGTCCTGGCCGTCGACCCCGTGCTTCGTCCCATCCTCCGGCGCCGGCCCGGGCTGCGGCTGCCGGGCGCCTGGGATCCGTTCGAGGTCGCCGTCCGGGCGGTCGTCGGACAGCAGATCTCCGTTCGGGGTGCCCGGACCATCGCCGGCCGGATCGTCGAGCAGGCCGGACCGCCTGTCACCGGGGACACGTTGCCGGGCCTGACCCGATATTTTCCCACCGCCCGGGAACTGAGCGCCGGTTCCCTATACGGGATCGGCATGCCGACCCGGCGCAAGGATACCCTTGCCGCGTTGTCCCGTGCCGTGGCATCCGGCGAGATCGCCTGGGAGGTGCCCGGCTCGCTGGAAGCTTTTGTTCGAAGGCTCACCCGTCTGCCCGGTATCGGCGATTGGACGGCCCAGGTCATCGCCATGCGCGCCCTGGGCGAACCCGATGCCTTTCCCGCCGCCGACCTGGGCATTGCCAGGGCCTTGTCGCGTGACGGACCAGGGCTTACCCGCAGACAAATTAACGAAAGGGCGGAGAACTGGCGGCCCTGGCGGGCCTATGCCGCCATCTGCCTCTGGCACGCCGGAAGGGAGTGATCGCATGTACTACGATTTTTTCGAGACCGGCCTCATCGGCAGGCTGACCCTGTTCGGAGACGCGGCCGGCATACGGCAAATCGATTTTGCCGAAGCGAAATATCCGCTGGCCGTCGAGGACGGCTGGGAACATGAGCCGGACTATTTCAAGCCGCTCAAGCGGCAGCTCGAGGCCTATTTCCGAGGGGAGCGGAAACGGTTCGACCTTCCCCTGGCACCCAGGGGCACACCCTTCCAGCGCCAGGTATGGCAAGCCCTGGGCGACATCCCGTATGGGGAAGTGGTCAGCTACCAGGATATCGCCCGGGCCATCGGCAATCCCAAGGCCGTGCGGGCCGTCGGCGGCGCCAACGGAAGAAATCCCATCCCCATCCTCGTTCCCTGCCACCGGGTCATCGGCAGAGACGGTTCTCTCACCGGTTTCGGAGGCGGGCTGGAGACCAAACGGCGGCTCATCGAACTGGAGCGGACACACCGACAGGGTCCGCGCACCGGAAATCGGCAGACGATGGATGGGGCGCGAACCCTCAATAGGGCTCGAAATTGAATTTCTGGCCGCCGATGGAGGCTTCGTACATCAATCCGCCTTTGGTGTGGAGGAATACGGCGATGCCTTTGCGGTACCGGGCATTGGCCTGCACACCGGTGGCGGGTCCGGCACTGGCGCCCGCGCTTGTCCCGGTGGTTCCGGCCTGGGCCTGGGCGCCCGCCGTGACGACCACCGCCGAAGCACTGGCGTCGAACTCGAAGTTTCCGCCGGTGAAATCTTCATAGGCCCGTTGGTCCTTGAAGAAGATGATTTCGCTGAAGGCTTGTCCCCCCAGCTGAAAGCCCACACTCGCCTTGATCAGCGAAGATCTGCCGGTGGGCACCCCCTTGCGGTAAACCTGGCCCTTGCCATAGGCGCCGCCAAACACGAGGCCGCCTTTGCCGACGGTGGGAAAGACGGCGTAGCCGTAGGCGTTCTTGAAAAAAGAGGCTGCCGCCGGAGCATCCTGGAAAACGGAAATGGTGCGCTTGTACGCGTCCGGGGTGGGGGTGGTGGCACAATGGAGTGTCACCAGGGCGATGAAGAGCGGCAAAATGATTCGATGATGCGTCATGGTCTATTCTCCCTGCTTTCATGAAAGAGCGGCCAAAAATGCATTCATATCTATAAGTCTGTTTTCCGGAGAAACAAGATTTTCGCCCGCTTCGCCTGTCGCGCCCGCCCTGTGCTTACCAGGGTGTGTGGTTGACGGCCGGACGATTATCCTCTAACAAGGCCATGCCGATATCCGGCGGACAGGTGCCGCCGCAGTATGCCGGCGGCCCGGGATCCGCTCCGCAGAGAGCGTCCTTCGCATATTCGGGAGCCCCCATGTCCAGCGATCCATCCAAGGTGATGCCTCTATCGGAGGCCGTTCGCCGCTACATGCGCGGCGGCGCGCATATCTCCATCGGCGGATTTACCCTCAACCGCAATCCCATGGCCGCCGTGTATGAGATCATCCGCCAGGGCTACACCGGGCTGCATGTCTATGCCCACTCCAACGGGACCGGTCTGGATGAATTGATCGGCGCGGGGTGCGTGGACAAACTGGAGATCGCCTATGCCGGCAACGGCAAGACGGCCGCCACCTGCATCCGCTTCCGTCAGGCGGTGCAGGCCGGTACCCTGCTGGTGGAGGACTATTCCAATTTCATGATGGCCCTTCGCTTCCATGCCGGGGCCATGGGCGTGCCCTTCATGCCCACCTTGTCCGGGCTGGGATCGGACATCACCACCACGTGGGGCTTTTCCCGGCAGATGCGCCGGGACGACCCCCGCATGGCCGACCGGAAGCTGGTGGTCATGGACAATCCATTCGGCACCTGGGGCGATGCATCCAAGGTCCTCCTGGTGCCGGCCATCCATCCCGACGTCACCTTCCTTCACGTTCAGCAGGCCGATACCATGGGTACCTGTCGCATCGACGGCCTGACCTTCGCCGACGTGGAGCAGGCCAAGGCTTCCCGGCGGGTGGTGGTGACCTGCGAGGAACTGGTGGCGCCCGAGGTTCTCCGGGACCGGCCCGAGCGCAATCAGATCCCTTTCCTGCACGTTTCGGCGGTGTGTCACGTGCCCTTCGGCGGATACCCCACCGCCGTCTACCGACGCTACGACTATGATGCCGCCTACCTGCGGGCCTATGCCGAGGCCGCCAAGGACGACCGGCGTTTCAAGGAATACCAGGAAGAATTCATCTATGGCGTGGAGAATCACGAAGGGTTGTTGACCCGGGTGGGCCGGGAACGTCTGGAGAGCATCCTGGCGGACCCGCGCACGGGCTACGCCGTGAATATGAAGAGGGGGTAAGCATGCCGGAACCCGCCTATACCCTGCGGGAAATGATGGCCATCATCGCCGCGCGGGAAATTCAAGACGGTGACATCGTCTTTGCCGGCACCGGTATTTCCATGCTGGCGGCCATGGCGGCCAAGAACATCAATGCCCCCAACAGCGTGATTTTCTTCGAGACCGGCGCCATCGACTCCAGGGTGGAGGAGCTGCCGCTGGCCGTGGCCGATCCCCGGGTAATGTATTCCGCGGCATCCAATGCAGGGTTGCTGGAGGCCTTTGCCACCATGCAGAACCCCATCACCGGGGAGAAGGTCATCGCCATTCTCGGGGCCGCCCAGATCGACCGCCGTGGCAATCTGAACACGACGGCCATCGGCGATTACCATCATCCCCGCATCCGCTTTCCCGGCAGCGGCGGGGCGTGTGACGTGGCTTCCTTCGTTCCGCGCTGTATCGCCTTCATGCAGCATGAAAAACGCAAGTTCGTGCAACGGCTGGACTATCTCACCAGCCCGGGGCAACTCACCGGCCGCGGCGGCCGGGAAGCCGCCGGCCTGCGTCCCGGCGGCGTCCAGGTGGTGATCACCGATCTGGCGGTGATGCGCATGGATGGGGACCGTGGCGAGTTCTATCTGGATCTCTGCTATCCCGGAGTGGCCCCCGAAGCGATCCTGGAGCGGATGCAGTTCCGGGTGGATGTGTCCCGGGCCCGGGAAGCCGTGCCGCCCACACCCGCCGAACTCCGGATCCTGCGCGAAACCTGCGATCCCCAGCGATTGATCCTGGGCTGAGGCTACGGTATACCTGCTCGATCTATCTGGCATGCTCCCATGGGTCGAATTCGGATACGTTGCCCCGTCTTTCCTTCGTGGGGTCGATCACCGTATTGAACGCCGACCTGCGCTGGTGCGCGTCGCATTCGTTGGGGCACACCAGTTCGCCGTTCTTCTTCTTGAACAGCACTTTCTTGCATTGCGGACATCTTTCCATGGAACTCACCTGCGGTCTTGCTCGTTTAGAAATTCAACACGGTTCCCATTGGTCCTATCCAGATTCCAGTAGCCTATCATATTACGGAAGCAAAACAAAGGCCAAGTCTATATATTGATCTATTCGCATCAATAGATACAACATGTGGTGTGTGTATGGAGTCGGTTACCTATACCTCGCGATCTCCGGACTCGGCTTGTGAAATGAATTCCATATCCCGTGACCTCCTTGCCCCTGCTTTCCAATACAGCGGTCAGGTCAATTCCCTGATCGCCGCCAGGGCACTTTCATAGTCGGGTTCTTCCGATACTTCCTTGACCAGTTGGTGGTAGCGTACCGTTCCCTCGCGATCGAGCACCAGCACCGCACGCCCCAGCAGCCGGAGTTCCATGATCAGCAATCCGAAAGCCAGGCCGAAGGCGGCTTCGCGGTGATCGGAGAGGGTGATCACCTGATCCACGCCCGCGGCACCGCACCACCGCTTCTGGGCAAAGGGCAGGTCCATGCTGATGGTCAGGATCACCACATCGTCCCCCAGGCCGGCGGCTTCCGAGTTGAAACGCCGGGTCTGCATGTCGCAAACCGGTGTGTCCAGGGAGGGGACGGATGAAATCACCACCACCTTTCCCCGGTAATCGGACAGGCGGACCGGATTGAGAGCGTTGTCGAGCAGTTCGGCATCCGGTGCCGCAACACCCATGCTGATTTCAGTGCCCGCCAGGGTCAAGGGATTGCCATGCATGGTTATGGTATGCGCTCTTTCGGTCATCATTGCCTCCTCTCGGGTAAAGGGTAGTCCGCCCATGACGGATGGGTTCCGTCCGGACGATGGTACGGGTTGCTTTTTCGTGGGAAAAAGCTCCCATCAAAGTAATGTTTTTCATTTCCAAATCAAGCCAGTGTTGACTTTCGCCGGACCGGTGGGATATTTTTGCCGCCACTCATCAACAGGAGAGGGAACCCATGAAGATCGCCCTGGCCCAGATCAATCCGTTGATCGCCGATTTCCGGCACCAATGCCGTACCATCGTCGAACTGGCGCGACAGGCCAGGGACGGAGGCTGCGATCTCGTGATCTTCCCGGAGATGGCCGTGTGCGGCTATCCGCCCAGGGACCTGCTGGAGCGGCGGTCCTTCGTGGATGCCAACCGGCGCGCCCTGGAGCATCTGGTGCACGCCATCGACGGCATCGGCGTGCTTGTCGGGCTGGTGGAACGCAACGATGACGAATCGGGCAAGCCGCTGTACAATACCGCCGTGCTCTTCGAAGACGGCCAGGTGCTCCACCAGGTCAACAAACAACTGCTTCCCACCTACGATGTCTTCGACGAGCATCGTTACTTCGAACCCGGCCAGCCCAGCCCGCCCTTTCCTTACAAGGGGCATCAGGTGGGGATCACCGTCTGCGAGGATGTCTGGAACGACAAGGATGTCTTCGAACACCGGCTCTATGCCTTCGATCCGGTGGACCGACTCGCTCGGGCGGGAATGGACCTGCTGATCAACATTGCCGCATCGCCCTTCTGCCGCGGCAGAATCGAATTTCGCGACCACATGCTGCGCACCATCGCCGTCAAGTATAAACTGCCGGTGGTTTTCGTCAACCAGGTGGGAGGCAACGACCATATTCTCTTCGACGGCGCCAGCACCGTCTTCAGCGACCAGGGCGTTGTCCAGGCCCGGGCCGCGGATTTTGCCGAGGACCTGGTGGTATATGATACGCACAGCGGGCAAGGCGATATCCGGTCGGTGGCGATCCGTGTCGAAGATGCCGTTTTCAAGGCCCTGGTCATGGGCACCCGCGATTACGTCACCAAGTGCGGGTTCCAGCAGGCGATCATCGGCCTCTCCGGCGGCATCGACTCGGCCCTCACCGCCGTGGTGGCCCAGCAGGCCCTGGGCAGCGATCAGGTGGCCACGGTGTTCATGCCGTCGCGCTACACGTCCCGGGAGAATTTCGAAGACACGGAGCAGCTGGCCCGAAACCTGAATCTGCGCTATACGGTGCTGCCCATCGATCACATCTACTCCCAATTCCTGACCCAGTTGATGCCCGATGCCGATGCCGGCCATCCCGGCGTCACCGAGCAGAATATCCAGGCCCGCATTCGCGGCACCCTGCTGATGGGCATCTCCAACCGCGACAATGCCCTGGTGTTGACCACGGGCAACAAATCCGAGTTGGCCCTGGGCTATTGTACCCTGTACGGCGACATGAACGGCGGACTGGCGGTCATATCCGACGTGCCCAAGACCCTGGTCTACGCCATCTGCCGCCGGCTCAACCGGGAACGGGAAACCATCCCCACGCGTATTCTGGACAAGCCCCCATCGGCGGAACTGGCCCCCGATCAGAAAGACCAGGACGATCTGCCTCCTTACGAACTGGTGGATCCCATTCTGGAAGGCTACGTGGAACAGGCGCTGAGCAGGGATGAACTGGTGGCCGAAGGTTTCGACGCCCGGATGGTGGACGAAGTGATCCAGCGGGTGGACCGCAACGAGTACAAGCGCCACCAGGCCGCGCCGGGACTCAAGGTCACCCCCAAGGCCTTCGGCGAGGGCCGGCGCTATCCATTGGCCAAACGCTTCCGGCCCCTGGACGGATAGGACCGATCTTCTCTTGCCGGTGTTATTTCCCCGGCCGGTGATTCAAGAAGGATTCCAGAGCTGGAGGAGTTGTGCGCCGTCGCCAATCTGTCCCCGCTTTTTCTTCACGCGGTACATCATCTGGTCGGCATGATGCAGCAGGGTGTCGGCGTCGGCACCGTCCTGGGGATAAGTGGCGAAGCCGATGCTGACGGTCACCCGTTTCCGGGGCAGGATCTCCCTTCCGGCGAAGTCATGCCGGGATACACGGTCGTAGAGCCTGGCCGCCAGCATGCCGGCCTGGGCGGCGGCCGTCTCCGGCAGGATAATGGCAAATTCATCTCCGCCGTAGCGCGCGATGCTGTCGGTCTGGCGAAAGCTGTTCACCAATAGTCTGGACAGGGCTACCAGGAGTTTGTCTCCCTGCAGATGGCCATGGGCGTCGTTCACCATCTTGAAATGATCCAGGTCCATGAAAATCAGGGAAAATGTGTTCCCATACCGTGCCGTCCGGTTCAACTCCCCCTGCAGGGTCTGGCGGAAGAAACGGTGATTGTGCAGACCCGTCAGTCCGTCATGGGTGGCAAGTTTTCGCAGGTGATGGTTGGCCTCGGTCAAGGACTCGTTCTTCTCCCGGAGCATGGCCACCGATCTGTGGTGCTCCTGCCGTCGGCGGAACCTCGCGGCCGCGCGCCGCACGGCGTCCACGATGGCATCCTTGCTTTCGAAAGGCTTGGCCAGATAGTCGCAGCCTCCCGATCGCAGGGTGGCCACCGCCGATTCGAGGCAGGCATCGGGGTCCATCACGATACCCTGGATGTCCGGATCGGACTTCCTGAAGGCGGCCAACAACTCGAAGCCGGTCATTTCCGGCAAATCCGAATCGATGAAGACGATGGGGAAAGACTTCCACCGGCAGGCCTCCAACGCCTCGGTCGCATTGGTCGCCGTGGAGATCCGGCAATTCATCTCTTCCAGTGCCTGGCCGATTTCGGTTCCGCGAACCGCTTCGCCATCGACGACCATTATGTCCAGTGTTTTTTCCATTTCCCGATCTAGGCCTGCTCGGCTCAGTTGCGTCGGCATGCATAACCGCTAAAAGGATCGTTTTTATCAAACGCCATTCGAAAGCATATTGCATACCAATTTACCATACTTTGTGATATTGCATTATAATCAGATAGATATATTGATCTGTGGTCTCGGGGGAATGGTGAAGGCACGGTTATGGGGAATAAAACGCAGGCGAAATTGGGGGAAATCACCCAATCCGGGGAGTGGATTCGATTCTTCCGGCGTAACCATTTCCAATGATTTTCCCATATTTTGCGACCGGCGGAACATGGCTATATTAACAGTCGTCCATTGTCCCGGCGGCCAAACGGAAAAATGCGACCACTCCATCGGGTGACACGCTTGCGCAGAACACCGAAAGATCGGAACGAGGCCATGCCATCACATGCAGCTGACATCATCCAGAGCCCCCTTCCCGGGGAGCGACGCGTGCAGTTCCGCGGGGATCTGGCGATTTTTCATCTGACCGTGGTTCCCGCGCAGGCGGGCAGCGCCTTCGTGCGCACCAACATCGGTCATGCCGCCGTGATGCGCAGGGAAATCATTCGCCGGGTGGAGCGCAACGAGCCCCGGCTGGCCCGGGAGTGGTTCGATATCCCCATGAGGATAGTGGGCGAAGGCCGCTACGAAGCCGTCA
The DNA here is from genome assembly GCA_050288425.1 of Desulfobacteraceae bacterium. Taxonomy (GTDB): domain Bacteria; phylum Desulfobacterota; class Desulfobacteria; order Desulfobacterales; family Desulfosarcinaceae; genus JARRKU01. The sequence continues at coordinate 18,618 of JBNKDU010000024.1, forward strand.
TCGGCCTGACCGAAGTGGGCCATTTCGAGGCCAAATGCCTTTTCCTTCCCCAGGGCGATTCCGAACCGCTCTGGCCCGATGGCCCCAACACGGTGGTCAATGTGGAGCCGGCCCATACCTGCAGCGGCAACATCATCTACAATGCCTTCGTGCGCCAATTCGGACCGGACAAGAGCGGCACCCGGACCCTCGATCCGGAGGACGCCCGTTGCGTCCGGGAACTCGACCGGACCGGGTATACCGTGATCCCGCCGTCGGGAACCTTCCGGGATGTGATCGCCGAACTGGACTTCATCCTGGGCCGGCTGGGCTGTCGCTACCTGCAACTGCTGCCCATCCACCCCACACCCACCACGTACGGCCGCATGGGACGCTTCGGCAGCCCCTACGCCGCCCTGAGCTTTACCGAAGTGGACCCGGCCCTGGCGGCCTTCGATCCCAAGGCCACCCCCCTGGAGCAGTTCCTGGAACTGGTGGATGCCGTCCATCAGCGCGGCGGGCGCATTCTCATCGATCTGGCCATCAACCACACCGGCTGGGCCGCCCGATTGCACGCCACCCATCCCCAGTGGCTGGCCCGGGATGAGAGCGGGCAGATCCAGAACCCCGGCGCCTGGGGGGTCGTATGGGAGGACCTGACCCACCTGGACTACAGCCAGCCGGACCTCTGGAAATATATGGCGGAGGTGATGCTGACCTGGTGCCGTCGCGGTGTGGACGGCTTCCGCTGCGATGCCGGCTACATGATCCCGGAAGAGGCCTGGCTTTACATGATCGCCAAGGTGCGCCACCAGTTTCCCGATACGCTCTTCTTCCTGGAAGGTCTGGGCGGCAAGATTGCGGTGACCCGCGATTTGCTCAACCGGGGCAATTTCAACTGGGCGTATTCCGAGTTGTTTCAAAACTACGACCGCGCCCAGATCGAACGCTATCTTCCGGAGGCCATGGAGATCTCCGCCACGGACGGCATCACGGTCCATTTTGCCGAAACCCATGACAACAACCGCCTGGCCGCCACATCGGAGGTCTATGCCCGAATGCGCACGGCCCTGTGTGCCCTGGCGGCTCCCAACGGAGCCTTCGCCTTCGCCAACGGGGTGGAGTGGCTGGCCACCGAGAAGATCAACGTGCACGACGCCTGCAGCCTGAACTGGGGCGCGGAGACCAATCAGGTGGAAGCCATTGTCCGGCTGACCCGCCTGCTCAAGACCCATCCCGCTTTCGGCGCCGAAGTGGAAATGGCCCTCATCGGCATGGGGGAGGGCAACTTCATGGCCCTGTTGCGCCGCCACAGACCCGGTGGTCGGCTGGTGCTGGTGTTGGCCAACCTGGATTGGCAGGAGGAGGTCACCGCCGGCTGGGACCGCAGCCGCGCGGCCGGACTGCCGGATCCCCCCGTGGACCTGCTCACCGGCCGCCGCGTCCCGGTGCACACCGACCGGGAACGCCAGTATCTGACCTTGGCGCCGGGGCAGGTGCTCTGCCTGGGCGATGCAGGCGATGCCCCTGATAGGGAACCGTTCCCCGAGGGCGCCGCCTCCTCGGAATTTCGCCAGCGAATGCAGGCCAAGGCCCTGGAGGTCCTCACCCATTACCGTCCCGTGGGGCCATGGGATTTGCCCAGGGCCATCCGGCAATTGCAGGACGATCCGGAGGATTTCTGCCGCAACGCCAATTTCCGGAACGAGGAAACACGGGTTATCTTGTGGCACTATCCCGAGGATTTGAGACGGGTGGTGATGGTGCCGCCGGACCACTTCCTCCTGGTATGGGCCGGACATCCCTTCCAGGTCCGTCTGGAATCGGAGGACGAGGAGCGCGTGGTGGCCGTCGAGCGAAGCCTCGCCGACCGCCGAGGCCGTCACTTCGCCCTGGTGTTGCCGGGGATTGGAAAAAGCCTTCCCCGTCCCCTCGGCATGTCCTTGCGTCTCTTTGCACCCGAAGGTACGCTCCGCCGCCGCGGCCGGCTGCTGTATCTGAATGCCGGTGACGCACCGATGGTCAAAACCGCCTTCTCCCGCCGGGATTGTCACGACGGGCCGCTGGTGGCCCTGGGCACCGACGGTCGCGGCGCGATGATGCGCGTGCACAGCGATTGGGGCCGGCTGGACAGTCGCTACGATGCGCTCCTGGCCGCCAATCCCAGTCCCCGCCATCCCCAGGACCGCCGGGTGCTTTTCACCCGCTGCAGGGGCTGGATCGTGTACCAGGGCCACTCCCAGGAGATCCGTCTGGATTGCCTCGAACGGTTCGCCTACGGCTATCGCGGCGGCGCCCGCTGGGAATATCAGATTCCCACGGGCCAGGGGGAGCATGTGGTCTTGCGCATCCGCGCCCGCTTGGCCGACGGGACCGCCAACACGTTGCACCTGCAGGTCGATCGACCCGGCAGCCATCCCTGTCAGTCGGAACTGGACGATGCACGGCCCGTCACGCTCATCCTGCGGCCCGATATCGAAGACCGCAATTTCCATCATACCACCAAGGCCTATACGGGACCGGAACAACGATGGCCGTCCGCCGTGACCCCTGCCGAAGACGGCTTCGCCTTTGCGACGGCGCAGGATCACGGCCTGCGGGTCCGGATGGATCGAGGCCGGTTCGTCCCCGAACCGGAGTGGCTTTATATGGTCCATCGTCCCCTGGAAGCGCAGCGGGGCCTGGACCCCGATTCGGACCTGTTCAGCCCCGGCTATTTCAAGACCACCCTGAAGGGCGGCCAGTGCGTCACCCTGACGGCCCGGGCCGTGGGCCGGAGTGTCGATGATGTGGCCGACCCGCCCCCGCCGCCGGTGGGAGATCGGCGTGAAACGGCGGCGAGCCTGCCGCTGGAGACCGCCCTGAAGGCGGCCCTGGACCAGTACGTGGTTCGCCGGGGCGCATATCGCACGGTCATCGCAGGATATCCCTGGTTCCTCGATTGGGGCCGCGATACCCTGATCGTGGCCCGCGGTCTCGTGGCCGCAGGTCGATGGGAGACGGTGGAGGCCATCTTGATGCAGTTCGCCCGTTTCGAGATGGACGGCACCCTGCCCAACATGATCCACGGCGACGATGCCGGCGACCGCGATACCTCCGACGCCCCCCTGTGGATCTTCACCGTATGCGCCGACCTGGCCGCAACCACCGGAAACATCGAATTCCTGCATCGCGACTGCAACGGCCGCAGCCTGAAGCAGGTGTTGATCGACCTGGCCCGGTCCGTCATATCCGGGACACCCAACGGCGTCGTCATGGACCCAGCATCGGGACTGATCTTCAGCCCGGCCCATTTCACCTGGATGGATACCAATTATCCGGCCGCCACTCCCCGGCAGGGGTACCCGGTCGAGATCCAGGCCCTCTGGTATGCGGCCCTGCAGTTTCTGGCGGCCGTGGACGATGCCGGAAGCGATGGCTGGCGGCAGCTGGCCTGGCAGGTGGCCGCCAGCATCGGGGAGTTGTTCTGGCAGCCCGAGTCGGGGTACCTGGCGGATTGCCGCCACGGCCTGCCCGGCCAGCCGGCGGCGGAGTGCCGGGCAGACGACGCCCTGCGGCCCAACCAACTCCTGGCCCTCACCCTCGGGGCGGTGACCGACCCATCCATCGGCCGGCAGGTGCTCCGGGCCTGCCAGGCCCTGCTGGTTCCCGGCGCCATCCGGAGCCTGGCGGACCGGCCGGTGCGCATCCCCCTGCGCATCGTTCGTGACGGCGTGGAACTCAACGACCCCCTGGCCCCCTATTGGGGAACCTACGGCGGGGATGAGGACACCCGGCGCAAGGCGGCCTATCACAACGGCACGGCCTGGACCTGGCTGATGCCCTCCTATTGCGAGGCGTGGGCGGCGATATACGGCGCCGACGGCTTGGATACGGCAAGGGCCTGGCTCTCCAGCGCCGTCACGCTGATCGACCGGCACTGCATCGGGCATGTCCCCGAAATCGTAGACGGTGACGCCCCCCACGCCCAGCGGGGGTGTGATGCCCAGGCCTGGGGGGGCAGCGAATTGCTGCGGGTCTGGATGAAGTTGAAGAATTCCGGGTGATCCCCATCGGATTCGGAGAGCCGGGCTGCGAATTTAATTGCCAAATCGGAAAAAATGGATAAATTCGATGGATCGCCAGGCGTCGCCGCTTTTCGCGGGCGGTGTCGTTCCTCCCCTGATTCAGGTCGATCGACAGGAGTAATTCATGAAGCACATCCAAACCTATCAGGTATTTCCCAAATTGCCGGAGGCCCTCGGCTTCTTGGGGGTGTTGTCGCGCAACCTGTGGTGGGCCTGGACATCCGACGCCATCGAACTTTTCAGGCGCATCGATCCGCGCCTGTGGGAAGCATCGGGCTGCAATCCCATCGTTTTCGCCACCCGCGTGCCCCAGGAGCGGCTGAAGAAGATCGCCCGGGACGACGGTTATCTGGCGCACCTGGAGCGGGTCAAGGCGATGTACAAGGCGCGCGTGCTGGCCCCCGTGGAGGTAAACGGATCCACCATCGGCGAAGAAGGAGGCGGGATCTGCTATTTTTCCATGGAATTCGGGATCCACGAAAGCCTGCCCATCTTTGCCGGCGGCCTGGGGGTGCTGGCCGGCGACCATCTCAAATCGGCCTCCCACCTGGGTTTACCGCTGACCGCCGTAGGGCTGTTGTACCGCCAGGGCTATTTCCAGCAATATCTCGACCAGACCGGCTGGCAGCAGGAGGCCTACCCCGAGACCAGCATCTATACGCTGCCCATGGTCAGGGTGCGCAAAAGCAACCAGAGCGAGCTGCAGGTCGTCGTGCCCGGACCCCAGGGCGATATCCGGGCCGACGTGTGGAAGATCATGGTCGGCCGGGTGACCCTGCTGCTGCTGGACACCAACCTGGCCGATAATCCGCCGGAGGTTCGGGACATCACGCAGCGGCTCTACAATGCCGACGCGGGCAACCGCCTGGCCCAGGAAGTACTGCTGGGCATCGGCGGCATGCGCGCGCTGAACGCCATGGGGATCGAGGCCAAGGTCTGTCATATGAACGAGGGTCACAGCGCCTTCGCCAATATCGAACGGCTGATCCACACCATGCAGTCCCATGGACTCGACCTGCCGTCGGCCATGGAAGTGGTGGCGCGTACGTCGGTCTTCACCACCCACACGCCGGTGGCCGCCGGTCACGACGAGTTTCCGGCGGATTCCGTTCGGCCCTACCTCAAGCCGCTGGCCGAACGACTGGACCTGCCGATAGAGCAGTTGATTTCCTGGGGATTGGCCAACGACAGCAATCCCCAGGAGCCCTTTTCCATGTTTATCCTGGGATTGCGGCTTTCGCAGTATTGCAACGGCGTCAGCCGGCTGCACGGCCATGTGGCCCGGCGGATGTGGTCCCATGTGTGGCCCCATCGCGATGAAGAAGATACGCCCATCACCCATGTGACCAACGGCGTTCACATATCGAGTTTCCTGGCACCGGAAATCGAGCGGTTGTTCGCCCGTTATCTGGGACCGCAATGGTTCTATTCCAGCCGCCGTCCGGAGAACGTGGAACGCATCGACGAGATCTACGACGAAGAGTTGTGGCAGGCCCACGAAATGATCCGTACCCGCCTGGTGAGCAAGGCCAGGGAACTGATGGCACGACAACTGGGCCGCCGCAACGCGCCCTCGGCCATCATGCGGGCGGCCGAGTCCGCGTTGGACGCTAACTTCCTGACCATCGGCTTCGCCCGGCGCTTCGCTACCTACAAGCGTGCCGACCTGATCCTGCGGGACCCGGAACGGCTCATCGCCATCCTTACCGACAAGCAGCGGCCGGTGCAGATGATCTTCGCCGGCAAGGCCCATCCCGCGGACAACGAAGGCAAGCAGCTGATCCAGAAGATCATCCAGTTCTCCCGCCGTCCTGAGGTGCGCAGTCACATCGTCTTCCTGGAGGATTACAGCATGCACATCGCCCGCTATCTGGTCCAGGGGGTGGATGTCTGGCTCAATACGCCCCGCCGGTCCTTCGAAGCCTGCGGAACCTCCGGCATGAAGGCGGCGATCAACGGCGTGTTGAACCTGAGCGTCCTGGACGGCTGGTGGTGTGAAGGCTACACGCCGGAGACCGGCTGGAGCATCGGCGACGGACAGGAGCACAACGATGCGGCCTATCAGGACGCGGTGGAGAGCCAGGCGCTCTATAACCTTCTGGAGGACGACGTGATCCCCGCCTTCTACGACCGCGGCAGCGGCAATGTGCCCCTGCAGTGGATCGCCAGGATGAAGGCTTCCATGAAAATGGCCATGCAGGATTACTGCAGCCACCGCATGGTGGGAGAATACCGCGACCGGTTCTATGTCCCGGCGCTGGAGCGCCGCCGGCAACTGCTGGCCGAAGATGCCGGGGAGGCCCGGGCATTGAGCGTGCTGCACGCCAGCCTGAAGAAGTCGTGGCACGAGATCCGCATCGGTTCGCCCATTCGGGATCTGGACGGACCGTTCCAGGTGGGGGACACCTTCCACGTCACCGTGGACGTCCATCTGGGCAGTATCCGGCCGGACATGGTGGATGTGGAATTGTACTACGGCCGGTTGCAGCGTCTGGGCAAGCTGGAAGCGGGCCAGACCCAGCCCATGACCATCGCCGAAGACCGGGAAGACGGCAACTATTTATACGGCTGCACCGTCCAATGCGAGGATTCGGGCCGCTACGGCTTCACGGTCCGCGTGGCCCCCCGGGCGGATGACTGGATCCGGTATACCCCCGGATTATTGACCTGGGCGTAAACCCAAACGCTGCATAAAAAAGATGGCAAAAGGGCAATAAACCGTTATGAGCGTTGAACAAAGGCCAAATCCGGAGTTGCTGCCGGTGATCAACCATAGGTCCACGGAAGGATCGGGTCGATTATATGCCATCTTTTTTCCCCTTCGGGAAAGCCGGAGGACTCCAGATCCGGCGTTGCCGGGGGCTCGCAGTAGCACACTACGGCTTCACCCCCAGCGCCTTGGCTCTGAAGCCCTCCGACTTTTGCAACATTTGGGTTCACCCTGACGTCGAAGTAAAGAAAAAAGTAATTGACACGGCCGGCGCAAGCTGATTCCGGTTCTTACCGGCCAACCGGCCAACCGGCCAACCGGCCAACCGGCCAACCGGCCAACCGGCCAACCGGCCAACCGGCCAACCGGCCAACCGGCCAACCGGCCAACCGGCCAACCGGCCAACCG
>JBNKDU010000025.1:0-16306 GCA_050288425.1 Desulfobacteraceae bacterium
TAACGTGGCGGGGTTGATTTTCAAAGCGAATAATACGGCAGCCGGTCTGTCGATCACTACGGCCGCCAACGAAGGCGTCCTTGTGGAGGCCGTGGGGGGGTACTCCATCCACGACAACATCATCGCCAACACGGCCCGGGAGGGCATCCGGCTGTTGAACGTCACCGGTACCGGCAGCGTGATGAACAACTCCATCAGCGCCACCGGCCGGGAGGGCATAAAGCTGACCAATATAGAAAATATAGGTGGAGGTGCCGCCACCACAGATGTTAACGCCGTAGTGACCATGTCGGGGAACACAATCGACGACACCACGGCCGCCGGCAACCATGCCATCGCCATGGATATCGGCGGCACCACCACCGACGTGCAGGTCACGGTCTCGGGGAACACCATCAGCAACGCCGGCAATGACGGCATCAATGCCAATATCATCGACAGCGCCACATTCACGGCGCACATCGACGGAAATACCGTCACCGCCAGCGCCAACGAGGGCATCGACCTGCAGGGCAACAACACCAGCACGCTGTCCGCCGGCGTGGACGGCAACGACCTGTCCTTGAACAACAGCGCCATCGCCCAGTTCCGCGCCCTGACGGCTGCCACCTCGTCCATCTGCCTGGAGCTGACCAACAACGGCCCCACCACCACGGCGGCCACCTTCAATCTGCAGAACAACGGTACGGGTACCTTCCAAATTTTCGAGAGTGGCAACGACAACCTCGCGAACCGCCCCGCCGGAGACATCTTCGTGGATGTTCTCCAGGGCGCTTGCGGACTGCCCTGATCCGCCGCAGCCACCGGCCGGTCCCGGGCGTCCGAACGCCCGGGACCGGCCATCCCTCCTCAATTCCCCCGGGGGCCCTGGAACCAGGGCCCCCGGCGCCATTTCCGCGGCCATCGCAATGACACACCGTCCGATCTCCGAACCGGCCGGCGCAGAGGCCGGCCCTACATTTCAGGAGCAATCTCCGGCATTGCCGGATGGTCTTCGCAGGACGGGCCTCCGCGCCCGCCGGTCTTCGTCCGCATCAGCAGGAATCCTCCCGGGTCTAGGCCGCCGGGACGCGCCGATTCAGGATCTTCTCCCCGTCATTTCAGGTTTTTCCCGCTTGTTCCTGAATTTAAATTGTTCTAGCCTGGGCTAACGGCTCACCCTTTTATCAGTTATCCTGCCGAGACCTGCACGGGGCCGGCTTCTATGCCGGACGGATCGAAGAAGAAACGGCAGACGATGTTTCATACGAGGCGGGCACGGAGGCCCGCCCTACGGAGACCACTGAAGTGCGCGGGAAGTGAGTGCTTCTAGGGTGTGGGGCCGGCCTCTGCGCCGGCCGGTCTTCGGATGAAACGGGTGGCCGGGATTTCAAACTGCGCATACCAAGAGGCGCCGGACGTTCTTCTTTTCGTGCCGGTGCCGGCAACCGCCAATCCGGGAGGTGACACATGTTCAGGATCCATCGTCTTTTCTTGGTGCTGGCCGTGGGTCTGACAATTCCGGTTCCGGCCCATGCCCATGTCAAATGGTTCATCGACGCCCCGACGATCACCCGCGACCCGACCTTGTCCTATCATATCGGCGATCCGGCAGTGATGATCTGGATGAGCGTGGTGCTCATGATGCTGATCCTGGCCTACGTGGTGGACCATGTCGCCCCGACGCCGCCGGAATTTCTCAAGGAGAAGGGCCGCGCCTGGCGGAACCGCATCCTTTATACCTTCCAATTGATCATCGGTGTGACGTTGTTGATCACGGCGTACCGGGGCGCCGTCCTGGCGCCGCATCTGGCCGGGGAAGCCGGTATCGCCTTGAGCCTCAAGGGGATGGAGGCATTGGTGGGCGTTCTGTTCATCTGCAATCTCTGGGTCAAGCCGGGGGCGGTCCTGTTGTTTCTGATCTTCTTCGCCAGCGCCGGTATCTTCGGACCGCTCATGTCCCTGGAGTATTTCAACTTCCTGGGCATCGCCATTTTCCTGATCTTCCTCAAATCGTCGCCGGAAAGCTGGTTGGGCCGTCGCCGTGTCTGGGCGACGCCCCTGTTGCGGGTGCATACCGGCGTGGCGTTGTCCGTGCTGGCCTTTTCGGAAAAACTGCTCCGGCCCGAACTGGCCATGGCTTTTATCGCCAAACACGACATCAACTTCATGCGGGCCGTCGGCATCGAACGCTTCAGCGATCATCTCTTCGTGCTGTCGGCCGGATTCTCCGAACTGCTCTTCGGCCTGATTTTCCTCACCGGTCTGGTGACCCGCGTCAATACCATCGCCCTGACCTTTTTTCTGATCGCCAGCAACCTGTACTTCTTCTTCATGGGGGAATGGGCAGAGGGCATCCTGGAGATTATCGGCCACGGCAACCTGTTCGCCATCGCCATGATTTTCGTATTTTGCGGCGCCGGCAGCCGGCTGCGGCTGCGGCCGGGCCGCGTCGCCTGGACTGCGGAGGAAGTGTTGACTGAAGAGGAGGATATCCAGGAATGGAGGTCCTGGGATGGTGCCTGAGGCAGGAGACCGGCGCGCACAGGGGCCCGCCCTCCGCGGCGACTGTGACATCGATCGGGTTGCACCATCTCAAGCGGGGCCGGTACGGAGCCAGGCCATACGGAAAGCATTACCGAATCCAAATCTTCGATAGAACCGGGGGGATCCCTGATCTTTCAGGGAAGAACGAAAAGACAAAATCGGTTCTTCTTCGACGAAGAAGAACCGATTTTGGTTTTTGTCTAATACTACAAGCTCTTGAGAAATTCCACGATTTCCGCCTGTTCCTGGGCGGTGAGGGTGGAGGGCACCAGGCCGGAGCCCACGAAGAAGGTGACCACGTCGCCGAGGGTGGCGGCCGTGTGGTTATGAAAATAGGGCGCCGTGTGGGACACGCCCCGCAGGCTGGGAATGCGGTACCCGCTGTCTACGAATGCACCCACCAGCGGCTGGACGTTGAACAGGGTGCCCGGTCCCTGGATTTCGGAGTTGAGATGGCACGAATCGCAATTGGCCTTGCTGTAGAAGTTCATGAACCCGGCTTCGGCCATGGCTTCGTCGAAGGCACCCGGGGCCGGGCTGGCAATGCTCTGCATCCAGGTCTGCAGGTCGAGGATCTCCTGGGTGATCAGGTCGTTGCCCGGCTGGGCGGTTTCCGCGTCCCCCAGTGCCGTAATCAGGGCCGCCGGCGGGGTGACGGCCAGCTCGGGCGGGAAGTTGCCGCCGGGCGTGCCGAAGGCGCCGTTGCCGTGCATCACCAGGTCGTAGACCGCCTCGGCCTGGCTGGCCAGGGCGTTGTTGTTGACCCCGTCGTTCAGGAACAGGCCGTCCCAGCCCAGACGGTAGTCGAGGTCCTGGAGATCGAGGAAGTTCCAGATGGGCGGGTTGGAGGTGGGGTTGTTGGCGTTATCTTCCAGGGGATTGTCCGGCAGGGCGCGGACGTCGAAGGCACCGGGGCCCCAACTGTTGAGAAGATCGACGGTAGCCTGTCCAGCGCCGGTGGCGAAGGGTGTCAATGCCAGGATCGCGCCGGCGTCCATGGCCGTATTGGGCCTGCCGTCCAGCTCCATGGGGCCGATGGGCAGCGCGGTGGTCCCCGCGGTCAATGCGAAATCGGTGGGGGTCACGTTCACATGGCACAAGGCGCAGGTGATGCCGGCGCTGGTCAGGGTGATGTCGTTGGGATCGGCGGTGGCGTAAAAGCCCTTCACGCCGATGACCGCGCCGGCCTTGATCAGCTGCTGGGTCGTGACGGGGTCGTTGAGGGCGGCGTCCTTGGCGGCCAGGTCGGTGCCGGTCATGACGTCCACGATGGCCTGGGGAACCTTGGCAAGGTCCACCTGCACGCCGAGGCCAACCGCAGCAGTAGGTGTGGTGGCATTAAGCACGGTATGCAGACCGACCACCGGACCGAAGAAATTCTCGTTGCCGAAGGTTTCATTGAGAAACACGTCCAGCCCGGCGGCCACGCCCGGACCGGTGGCCAGCTTGCGGTCGCGCAGGATCACGCGGAAGGTGGCGTCGGTCAGGCGGGTGAGGGCGACGACGGTGTTCTGGGATGCCCGGAAGAAGTTGGCGTCCAGGGCTTCCCAATCGGAGCCCACCAATTGAGCGATTTCACCGAGCTGCGGATGCACCGGCGCCGTATCGGCGACCATCTCCAGCACCAGGTCGCCGAACAACCGGGGAGGGGCGCCGTTGTTGGAGGTCAGGGATATCCGGAAGGCCTGGCTGGCGGCGGTCTGGTTGGCGCCAGCGCCGGGAGGGGCGGTCATCCGTTCGATAACCAGTTCACTGTCCCCCTGGATGCCGTTGGGCGGTATGGTCAGGGTGAAGGTCGGCTGGGTCGGGTCGTCGGAAAAGGTGCCGCCGTTAGCGCCCGAAACCGTGGTGTCCACGACAACTACGCCTGCGGGTTGGTTCGCGCCCCCATTTCCGCCCCCGCCACCCGAGCAGCAGGTGAACGCGAGGCCTGCCAGCAGCAGAACCGAGACCAATCCCAATTTTGGGAAGATGCCACGCCTAACATTGACTCTCATCATTGAAGCCTCCTTAACGGTTGTTATGAGAAAACGTTTTGGGTGACCGGTATGATCCTATTTCCGGGTGGAATTACCGGTCCCCGGCTGCTCATCGATTTCATCGAAATCCAGTACCACACACCGCGACCATTCTCCGAAATTTTCTTCGGTCATTGCCTGGAGGGTTTCGATCACGCAACGGTTGAAACCTTCATCATCATCCGGAAATTTCATTCTGGCTTTTTTTTCGATACCGGTCAGAATTATGTTGGGCACGCCGATTTTTTTGGCGATCTTATGGTATTTTCGTCGGCTACCCGATCCCATGGATTTCTCCCGCAGTTACGGCCTTTGTATTTCGTTAATCGGCGGCGATCCGAGGCCCTTCCGGTATCCTCCCCGACCTTGCATGTGTCGCCGATTCGGCGCGGCCCGGCGCCCTGGTACGGCGCCGGGCGGACGACGGTTCACGGTGGTCAGTCCATAACAGGAACGGTCTGTTTTTTGAGTTCCCAATGCCATTTCCATGCTTCGTAGATCGCGGGATAGACGAGCAGTTCCAGTAAGAAGGAGGTCAGGATGCCGCCGATCAGCGGCGCGGCGATGCGTTTCATCACATCCGCACCGGTGCCCATGGCCCACATGATGGGAACCAGGCCCAGAAAGGTGGTGGCAACTGTCATGAACTTGGGACGGATGCGTTTGACGGCGCCGTCGAGGACGGCTTCCCGCAGCTCGCCGCGGTTGCGCAGCCGGTCGTCCCGGCGGGCCTTCTTGTAGGCCAGGTCGAGGTAGAGCAGCATGAAGACGCCGGTCTCGGCATCCACGCCCAGCAGGGCGATGAGGCCCACCCAGACACCGATGCTCATGTTGTAGTCCAGCAGATAGAGCAGCCAGACGGCGCCGATGGCCGAAAAGGGAACGGCCAGAAGGACGATGAAGGTCTTCACGGTGGAACGGGTGTTCAGGTAGAGGAGGAAGAGGATCAGAAACAAGGTGATGGGGATCACCAGCTTGAGCCGTTCCCGTACCCGCGACATGGCCTCGTACTGCCCGCTCCAGGAGACGGCGTAGCCCGGAGGAAGCTGGATCTGTCGGCGCAGCAGGGCGTCGGCCTCGGCGATATAGGTGCTCGGGTCGCGCCCTTCCACATCCACGAAGACGTATCCGGTGAGCAGACCGTCTTCGTTGCGGATCATGGAGGGACCGCCGGATGCGCTGATATGGGCCAACTGACCCAGGGGAATCTGGCGGCCCTTTACTTCGGCCGGCACCAGCACGCGGCGCAAGGCGTCGATGTCCGAGCGGAAATCGCGCATGTAGCGGACGTTGACGGCATAGCGTTCGCGGCCCTCCACCGTGGTGGTGACGTTTTCTCCGCCGATGGCGCTCTGCACCGTGGCCTGGGCTTCGGCAAAGGAGACGCCGTGCAGGGCCATGGCTTCGCGGTCCCAGTCCACATCGAGGAAATTGCCGCTGCCGGTGCGTTCGGCGAAGACGTTGCGGGTTCCGGCCACCTTGGGCAGAATCGATTCGATGCGGGTGCCGATCTTTTCGATGGCCCACACGTCGTCACCGGAGATCTTGAGGCCCACGGGGGTGCGCAGGCCGGTGGTGAGCATGTCGATGCGTCCCTTGATGGGCATGGTCCAACCGTTGGCCAGGCCCGGGATCTGCAAGGATCGGTTCATGCGGTCCACCAGTTCGCGGGTGGAGATGTGTTCCGGCCAGATGCGCCCCAGCACCTTTGCCATCCAGGGAGGCGCCCAGTCCGAGTACCAGGTTTCACGGTTGCGCCACTGGGATTTGGGCTTCAGGGTGATCACCGTCTCCAGCATGGAGAGGGGGGCCGGATCGGTGGAAGTTTCGGCGCGGCCGGCCTTGCCCAGCACGCGATCCACTTCGGGAAATTGTTTGATGATGCGGTCGGTGACCTGCAGGACCTTCTGCGCGTCGGTGATGGAGATGCCCGGCATGGTGGAAGGCATGTAGAGCAGGGAGCCTTCGTCCAGGGGCGGCATGAACTCCGACCCCAGATGCAGGTAGGCCGGCACGGTGGCCACGATCAGGGCCAGGGCGCCTCCGAAGACCCATGGTTTGTGGGTCAGGGTCCACCGGGCGGCGGGCTGATACAGGCGGATGAGCACGCGGCTGACGGGGTGTTTCTCTTCCGGCTGGACATTGCCCGTCACCACGGCGCCTACCGCACGGGAGAGCCAGGCGGGGCGGAACCGGAAGTTTTTAAAGGAGGTGAGGGTGATCCGCAGGGCCGGGTCCAGGGTGATGGCCAGAATCGCGGCGATCACCATGGCGAAATTCTTGGTGTAGGCCAGGGGTTTGAACAGGCGGCCCTCCTGGTTTTCCAGGGCCAGCACGGGAAGAAAAGAGACCGCGATGACCAGCAGGGCGAAAAAGCTCGGGCCGGCCACCTCCTTGACCGCCCGCACCACCACGTCGCGGTAGTTTTCCGCTCGGCCGGTCGCCTGCCATATTTCCAGTTTCTTATGGGTCTGCTCCACCACCACGATGGAGGCATCGATGAGCGCCCCCATGGCGATGGCGATGCCGCCCAGGGACATGATATTGGCGGTGAGTCCCATCATCCGGAAGGGGATGAAGGAGAGCAGCACGGCCACCGGAATGGTGATGGTGGGGATCAGGCTGCTGGGAATGTGCCAGAGGAAGATGGTGATCACCAGCACCACGATCACCATTTCATGAATCAGGGTGGAGCGCAGATTATCGATGGAGCGGTGGATCAGCTCGCTGCGGTCGTACACCGGTACGACCTTCACTCCATTGGGCAGGCCGGGGGCGATCTCCGCCAGTTTGGCCTTGATGCCCTGGATGACGTCCAGGGCGTTCTGCCCCTGGCGCATCACCACGATGCCCGAAACCACATCCCCCTCGCCGTCCAGGTCGGCCACGCCCCGGCGCATGTCGGGCCCCATCACCACCTGGCCCACGTCCTTGACCCGGATGGGCACGCCGTCTTCGCTGGTGGCCAGCAGGATGTTTTCGAAGTCGCTGATGGAGCGGGCGTATCCCCGTCCGCGAACCATGTATTCTGTGCCGCCGAACTCCAGGGTGCGCCCGCCCACTTCCTCATTGCCGCTGCGCACGGCCTTGGCCACGTTGCGGATGGAGATATTGTAGGCCTGCAGGCGGTTGGGGTCCACGTTGACCTGGTACTGCTTGCGGAAACCGCCCACGGGGGCCACCTCGGCCACGCCGGGCACGGCCTTGAGGTAGTAACGCAAATACCAGTCCTGGTAGGAGCGCAGTTCGGCCAGGCTGTGGCTGCCGCTTTCATCCACCAGGGCGTATTGATAGACCCAGCCCAACCCGGTGGCGTCGGGACCCAATTCAGTGCGCACCCCGGCGGGCAGGTTGGGCAGGATGCTGGAGAGATATTCCATGGTGCGCGAGCGCGCCCAGTAGATATCGGTCTTGTCATCGAAAATCACGTAGACGAAGGAGTAGCCGAAGTCGGAGATCCCGCGCACGGTCTTGACCCCCGGCGCGCCCACCATGGCGCTGACGATGGGGTAGGTGACCTGGTCTTCGATGATATCCGGGCTGCGGTCCCAGCGGGAATAGACGATGACCTGGGTGTCGCCCAGGTCCGGGAAGGCGTCCAGGGGCACCTTCTGGAGGGACCACCAGCCGACGATGCAGGCGGTGATGGCCAGGGCGAAGACGATGAAGCGGTTGTTGACCGAAAAGTCGATGATGCGGTTAATCATGGTCCGCACCCCCTCGCTGGTACGGGTGGTCGGCGGGGGCGATGTGGGCCGGCGGCCCCACGGGATGATGGTGCATATTCATTTGGGAAGAATCTTGCTGCTGGAGATACTGCCGGTGGCCGTGGTCCATGGACTCCGGTCCGGGGGCTCGCGTCGGCGACTTCATCTGCTGCGAACGGGCGCGGTCGTATTTGGATTTGCACGCATCGGAGCAGAAAAAATGTGTCTTTCCATTGTCGTGGCTGACCCGTCCGGCTTCCCGGGCGTCGAGGGGATCCACCGGCATTCCGCAGATCGGATCGATGGCGTTGGTGCTGCCAGTCAGGGTTGCCGGTTCCGCCTCCATGGACATGGGACGGCCTTGATCGTGGGGGGTAATCATACCGGGCAGTGTCCGATCTCCATCGCGGCGGTCCGCGGAATCGTCCATTGGCGAATGGTCCTGGTGGTCGGACCGGATGTCCGGAGGTCGGCTCCCGCCGGCGGCCTGCTGCATGCGGCTTTCCGAATCGATGAAGAAATTGCCCGATACGGCGATGCGTTCATCGGGCGTGAGTCCGGCGGTGATCTCCACCCGGTCGCCGAACCGCCAGCCGGTCTGTACCTGGCGCGGTTCGAAGTAGCCCTCGCCCCGCTCGACGAACACGGTCCGGCGCAGGCCCGAGTCGATGACGGCATCCACCGGCACCGAGACGGTCGGCTCGAAGTCGAGCAGGATCTCCACATCCACGAACATGTCGGGACGCAGCCGGAAATCGGGGTTTTCCACGTCCAGGCGGAGCTTCAGGGTCTGGGTGAGCTGGTCGAATACCGGGGGCACGTCGGTGACGATGGCCTCGAAGACCTCGCCGTCTTCGGGCCGCGATACGGTGGCGCGCATGCCGGGATGGATGTAGCGGGCCTCTTTTTCGAATAGATCCGCATGGACCCATACCTTGTGCAGGTCGGCGATGACGAAGAGTTCTTCGCCCTTGTCGAACCGTTGCTGGGGGGAGACATTGCGGCGGAGGACGATTCCTTCGGTGGGCGCCCGGATTTCGAGGTCGTCGGCGATGCTGCGGCTCTTGGCGATCTGGTCGATCTGGTATTGGGATACCCCGATGCTGAAGAGTTCGAGCCGCGATATCTCCAACTGGTCGCGGATGGAAAAGACCACCCTGCCCGATGGATTGTATCCGCCCACGGTGGACGGTATCTTGGAATAGGAGGTCAACTGGGCGATGAACTGGTTTGCCTGGGGCTGGCTGCCGCTTCCGTCATGTCCCTGGCCGTGGGAAGCCGTGGGCAGCGTGGAAGTGGCGGCTCCGTTCTGCTGTTGCATTGCGAGGCGTTGGGCCTCCTCGTCGACGGTTTTTTTGTTGTGGTTGCGACGCTCCTCGAACTCCATGGCATAGAGATATTGCTGCTGGCGGGTGAGGAAGTCGTAGTTGTAGACCGTGGCCATGAGCTGGTCTTTCTTCACGATGCTGCCGGTGGTGCTCGCGTTGACGTTCCAGACCCAGCCCTTGTCGCCGGCGGTGATGCGGTAGGTCAGGTTTTCATCGGGCGTCACCGTGCCCAGGGTACGCAGATGGTGCACAAACTCCCGCTTTTCCACCGGCGCCACCCGCACGCCCATGAGCTGTCTCTGTTCGGCGGTGATCCGGGCGGTTCCCGGAGGCATTTGGTGACCGCCGGCCCGGTGATCATCGGCATATACCGGTTCCATGGGCATGCCGCAGGGGGCCGGGCCCGGTTTGTCCGAGGTATGGGCCGGGTTCATGGGATCGATATAATATAGGACTTGCCGCCCGGGGGCTTTCGCGATCTTTTGATCGGAGGCTGTCTCGGAAACCGAATGCCGGCTTCCCACCAGGTATGAACCGACGACCAGGGCCGCGACGAGGATGATGTAGGTGGTCTTGTTCATGGCTGCAATGGACCTTTCCGCTTCAGGTCGAATTCGTCCGCACCTTGCGAGGGAATGTGGGGATGGCCCGGACCGCCGGGGGCGTGGCGGTCCGGGCCGGGTTGCTACGCGGTGATGTTGAAGGGGATCATGGCGGTGAGGTTCAGGTCACCGCCCCGCGTATCCAGAAATTCCACCTTGACGAAGTCGCTCATGGTTTCGGTGGGCTTGGCGATTGCGTCGAAACGGCGGGCCGTGCTGAAGGGGATGGCCACGCCGGCCGGCACCACACTGGCTTCGTTGTACCGGGCGAAGGGCGGCACGCCCAGGGCCCGGCCGTCCCAGGCGATGAGGATCACATCCACGGGAAAGGTCACCTTGGCACTGTTGTAGGCCGCGTCCAGGGCCCGGAACAGGATGGTCTGTCCCACCTGGGCGGCCACGTCGATGCGCGTGCCCGTGACCCCGGAGTTGAGTTCCGGTGGAATGACCAGGCCGGTGGGAAGTTCGCCGGTGCCGCCCCTGGGGGCGGGAACGGGCACGCCGGTGACGAACCAGTAGTCGGGCCGGAAGTCGTTGAAGGCGAAGAATCCGTTTACCTCGTTGGCGTGGAAATTGTCGTTCACGCCAGGGGTGGTGCCGAACTGGGGGAAGGTAGTGAAGGCATTGCTGGCGACGTCGCTCCAGTTGGAGTCGCGGTCGTCGAACACCCACATGACCTCCACGTCGTAGGGCACGGTGAAGGCATGGGGATCGCCGACGCCCGTGTCGTCGGCGGTGCCCACGCCGAAGGTGGGATCACCGGCCACGAATCCCGGGAACCGGGCCTGGATGGCGGGATCCAGGGTCAGCAGGTTGGCGGCGGCGCGGAAATTGCCGTCTTCGCAGGCACCCACCGGGATGTTGTTCAGGACCAGCGGTCCGGCCGGCAGGGTCTGGGTACGCCAGTCGGCGCCCGTCACCGATGCGAAAAAGGCATCGGGCGGCAGGATGAACAAATTGCCGAAGAGGCCGAACTCGAAATGCTGCATGGTGTTGCGGTGGCAGTGGAAAAAATAGGAGCCGATGAAGTTGGGCTGCCACTGGTAGAGATATCCGCCGATCTCCATGGAGCAATGGCCCACGCCGTCGTTGATGGGGGTGGGTTCGATGCCGTGCCAGTGAATGGTATGGGGAGGAGGCCCCTTCCCGGTGAGCTCGGCATGGTAGACCGCCCCGCGGGGGGTACGGATGGTGGCCGCCGGATATTGGGGCACCCCGCCGACTCCGTTGGCGATCCCGTCGCGGATGGTCATGAAGTTGAGGTTCTTCGCGTTGTCCCAGGTGCGCAGGGTCAAACCGTTGAGCAGGTCGAATACCCTGGTGCGCGGCGTGGTCACGGCGGCCAGGCCCAGTGCCTGCATGACTTCGGGGACCGGGCTCGTGGGGTTGACGGGTTCGGGCAGGGTGGGACTGGCGCCCACCGGATGGGGGTCGAACATCTTGACGAATTCCGCCTCCTCCCCGACAACCGAGATACGGTCGATATGATTTGCAGGATTTGAAAAAGTCATGGTCTTTCTCCTTTGTGGTTATGCGGTTCCAGTCTCAAACCGGTCGGCCGTCCTTACGAGTGGTCGTACCACGGCGGGTTGACGGCCGGGACAAAGGCTCCGATGGGCCCGGGCGGAAAGACCACGGGCTGGTTGGGGAAATCGATGGGATTGGCCGGATTGCTATTGTCGCCGATGACATTCATGCCGGCGATCATTCCCATGTTGTAATTGCCCCCCTGGGAGGTCTGCGAAGGCTCGGAGTGGTCGTGCATGGGGTAGCACAGCGGGGAAAGCTCCGCCGCCAGGCTGATGACGCCTCCCTGCTGATTGAGTCCGGTGAGGGCGTCGGGCAGGAGGGTGGCCAACTCTTCGTTGGGCGGCCAGGTGGTACCGCCGGTGAGGGTGGCCATGGGGGCATCGGCCCTTCCGATGCCGCGCGCGTTGGGCACGTCCGGCGGACGCATGTAGGGAATGAAGTAATCCACGATATCCATGGGACCGAGGGTGAATACGTCCAGCCAGATAAGGTTGCCCTGTTCCGACGCAGCGAAGGGAACGAAGGTGTTGGGGTTGCCGGCCAGGGTCTGGATGAAACAGCCGCTGCTGCCGCCACCGCCGCTTCCGGAAGTGGTGCCTCCGCCGTTTCCGCCGTTTCCGCCGCCGCCACCACCACCACCACCGCCTCCACCGGGATTTATCACGGATGCCGTGGACGGATTGCCCGGACCGAGGGTTCCGATGACGCTGGCGGCTACATCGCGCACGTCGGTGACGAAGAAGTGGTTGGCGTGCAGATGCATGGAGTGGGTCCACAACCCGGCGTTGAGCAGACGGACGAGAACCGGTTCGCCCACCCGCCGGTTGGGGTTGATGTAGGGGGTGTTATGGGAAAAATGGCCGGATTGCCCGGAGATGGTGAAGTACTGTGGGATGCCGTTGGCGTTGGTGGGGCTGAAGGGGTCGTGGAGGAATTTTTCCACGAACTGGTCGGCCGGGTATTCCTCGCCGGCCGGATGGTCGCCCACCTCGGCAAAGAGATTGGGGCTGGCCTGATGCAGCAGCCAGATGTATTGGCGGAAGGGCTCGGTGTTTGTCGCCGGATTGCCCTCTTCCCAGGCCAAACCCGGCCACCAGGGCTGGGATCCCAGGTCGTCGAAGAGCAGCTGCGTCTTTGCTGCGGGATTGGTGTAAGGGGTGAACTTGTGACCGGCCGCCGCCGCGGAGGGCATGACGATGAAGGCGCCGTGCAGGCCCATCACCCGGTTCACCGGTTCGTTGAGGTCGTCATAATAGAGATAGGTGCCGGCGAGCTCGGGTACGAAGGACAGGGTGGCCGTCTCGCCCGGATGAATGTTGCCCGTGGTGACGTTCAGGGCCGGTATGGACCAGGCATGGTCTTCATCCAGCGTGTTGGTGACGCTGAGGTTCACGGTATCGCCCTGGACGACGAAAATATGGGGACCGGGAACTTCCGCGGGGACGGTGGCTTCCTTGAAAACCCAGAAGTAGCACTGCCCCGGGTTGACGATGTTGTGGGTCGCCATGTCCTTGATGGCGTCGGTGATGGTAAAATTGAAACTCTGGACCGCGGCCTGCGCCTCGCTCCTGAATCTCCAGGGCAAGGCCGACCCGATCGCCAGACCGGCTACGGCACCCATGCCACCTTTGATGAACTGCCTCCTGTTGATACTGAGCATTTTCTCGCCTCCTTTTCACCATGCTCCGCTCGTTTCCGCCTCGGGGTGTCGGGTTTCCGATCCTCTCGGATTCCGAAAATGCCGAGTCTGGATTTCCCTCGGCCGGGAAGACCATCGGCCGCCGCCATTTCATTGCGACCGGCGGGCCTGATAAATCCCGGCACTGCCTATGGTTGGATTTTCCAACACAACGGCGTTTAATGCAATCCGGTAATTCCTTAATTCCGGGAGCGATTCGCCTGAAATCGGCGTAGGGAATTCCTGAGGGGTGGATTAGCCGCGTTCTAATGTAAAATTGAGTAGTTATCTAAATGTTGCTCTCAGGCTGATGCGCCGAAACCTTAGATCGTAGGTCGGGTCGGGAGGCCGGTTGCGTATGTCATACGCGGGTGGGGGGGATACAATCGAAATTGGCGGAAGTGCATGGGAATCGAACCCACCCGGCGGGGTATTAGCCCGCCACACTGGTTTTGAAGACCAGGGGCCACACCAGATAGCCGTCCACTTCCGCGATATGGTTTTCAATTTTATTCGGCTGGCCGATTTTGTCAACCGCTTTCCCCGTCAGGGATCACCCTGACCATCATGTTTTTCCGATGGCAGGATTCCATGCCCGCCGGAACGACTTTTCCTTTGCCTTCTATCCGGGTTTCCATTCGCCTGGCGACTGATTCCCAAGATCCGGACTCGCCGTGTTGCCAATAAATTGATGGGTTTGCGTGGGTTTGGGGTGAACAACGGCTTGACAAAAATAGAGGCAAATTATACGACTCGGGCCATGATTTCGAATCCCAAAGGCGTCATGTTTCTGGCCACCGGCGGCCGTGTCGGCGATATCCCGGTGGCGCCGGGGACATTCGGATCTCTGGTCGGCCTTCCCCTGGTATACCTGTTCGCCATGGCCGGCTGGCCCATTGCCGCCCTGCTCACCGGGGCGCTGGCGCTGGCGGCGGTCTGGGTGGCCGGCCGGGCGGAAAAATTGTTGCAGGCCAAGGACCCCGGGTGTATCGTCATCGATGAGATCGCCGGCATGTGCGTGGCCTTGCTGGCCGTTCCCCTGACCGTCAACACCGGCATTGCCGGTTTTTTTTTGTTCCGATTTTTCGACATCGTCAAGCCACCGCCGGCGAGGCAGGTGGAGAAACTGCTCCCCGGCGGTTGGGGCGTGGTGATGGACGATGTGGTGGCCGGTATCATGGCCAATATTGCGATTCGAATGGGATTATGGCTGCTTAGATGACAGATTGGCTGTTCACCCAGGTACCATCCGAGATAGAGGTGACCTAGACATTGAAGAAACAAGATCCCGCAGAAATCCAGGCCCCGGCATCGAGGCCCAAAGGCAAAATTCGCGAAAATCTGGAGGCCCTGGTCATCGCCGTCATCCTGGCGCTTTTCATCCGGGCCTTCGTGGTCCAGGCGTTCAAGATTCCGTCCGGTTCGATGAAAAATACATTGCTCGTGGGCGACTACATCCTGGTGAACAAATTCATTTACGGTGTGAAGGTTCCGTTCACCAATTACACCGTCATTCCCATCAAAGACCCCAAGCGGGGTGAAATCATCGTCTTCAAATATCCCAGGGATCCCAGCAAGGATTTCATCAAGCGGGTGGTGGCGGTGGGAGGGGATACGGTGGAGATCCGCGATAAAGAGGTTTACGTGAACGGCGACCCGCAAAAGAACGAAGCCGCCGTTCATTCCGACGCGCACATCTATTCGGACCCCGATATCTATCCGGAAAATTTTGTCCGACGTGACAACATGGCGCCGAGGGAGATACCGCCGGGCAAGTTGTTCGTCATGGGTGACAACCGGGACGAAAGCAATGACAGCCGCTTCTGGGGTCTGGTGGATGTGGCGGCTGTCCGGGGCAAGGCCTTCATCATCTATTGGTCGTGGAACAAGAACAAGAAAATCGGCGTTCGCTGGGACCGGTTGGGCGACCTGATTCACTGATTCCTGGATTCCAATCGAGGCGTTGACCACCGGGTATCAACCGCAGGAAGATCGGATTCGTCATCCCAAATCGAGGCAAGGTGAACATGGCGCTGCAAAGCAAGGATATCCTGGATCTGGCTTCGTTGTCCCCGGAGGAGATCCGCTTGATCCTCGACACGGCCGACAACATGCGGGAGATTTCGGAGCGCCCCATCAAGAAGGTGCCTACCTTGCGGGGCAAGACGGTCATTCTGTTTTTCTATGAACCCAGTACCCGCACCAGGCTCTCCTTCGATATCGCCGCCAAGCGGCTCAGCGCCGACAGCCTTTCGCTTTCCGCGGGGATGAGCAGCCTGGTCAAGGGGGAGACCCTGCTGGACACGGCCCGCAACCTGGAGGCCATGAAGCCCGATGTGGTCATCCTGCGCCATGGGTATTCCGGTGCCCCCCACTTTCTGGCCCGGCGTCTGAAGGCCGCGGTGATCAATGCCGGCGACGGCACCCATGCGCACCCCTCCCAAGGCCTGTTGGATATGTTGACCATCCGGCAGCACAAAGGTCGATTGAAGGGCCTGCGCGTGGCCATCATCGGTGATATCGCGCATAGCCGGGTGGCACGCTCCAATTGCGAAGGACTTACCAAGATGGGAGCCCAGGTGGTCTTGGCCGGACCGCCGACCATGATTCCCCAAGGCATCGAGACGCTGGGGGTTACCGTCGCCGAGTCGGTGGACAGAGCCCTTGAAGATGCCGATGTGATCATGATGCTGCGGATTCAAAAGGAGCGCCAGAAAAAATTCCTGATGTCCAGCGAGCGGGAGTATGCACGCTGTTTCGGACTCAACACCCAACGGTTGACGCTGGCCAAGCCGGATGCGGTAATCATGCATCCGGGCCCCATCAATCGGGGGGTGGAAATCGCTCCCGAAGTTGCCGACGGCCCCTATTCCCTGATTTTGGACCAGGTGACCAACGGTGTCGCCGTGCGAATGGC
>JBNKDU010000026.1:0-60619 GCA_050288425.1 Desulfobacteraceae bacterium
CCGGCCCTGGGCACTCAAACCCAGGCTTTCGATTTCCCGCGCCAGCTGTTGGGCCTGGCCATACCCGCCGACATACCCGTTTACGCGCGCCACGGCCGTCGAATCGACGAAGTCCTTTCTGCGCGGATAGATGCGGGTCAACTCACCGGCGATGGATGCATGACGGTTGAGTAAATACTTCTGGTGATAATCTTCGGCCTGGTGGAACGCACGCAGCGGCAGGACCTGGGTATGCACGGTGCGCCCCATCTTCTTTTCCACGGCGGCCTTGGTTTCCTCTCCCAACTTGCGCTGGTATTCGTCGTGATAGAAGATCGCGTTCATGTACTGGCGTTTCCAGGCGCGCTGCCCCGGACGATGACTCTTCCAGAAAATGCGCAGCAGGTCGGAATAAGAGATGCGCCGCGGATCGTAATCCACCTGCACGGCTTCGGTGTGGTCGCCAAGGTTGCCGTAATCCGGATTGGGCGTTTCGCCCCCGGCATAGCCGACCCGGGTACGGATGACCCCGTCGATGACCCCAAACTGGGCGTCGATTCCCCAGAATCAGCCCAAACCGAATGTGGCCGTTTCATAGCTGGACGGCGCGGCCGCATCGATGGGGGGGATGGCCGGGCCGGATGTTGCGGACGTTTCGTTGCTGGTCATGGTTTCCTCCGAGCGGTTCTGAAGTTGAGGGAATTCCGGCGTCGATTCCCGGGAACAGGCAATCCACCAAACCAATAACCCTGGTATCGCCAGGAACAGGATGAGGATCCATCGGAATGCGGATGTCATGTTGCTCTCCTTTCTCCGGGAACCACACTGCGATGCCGGCGGGCCATTAGGCGTGCCGTTCTCGGTCAGGCGACCTCCGTACGAGGCATAATCGAATCGACGGCCGTCGCCGGCATTGATCTTCAGTCAATATAAGGCGCAATGCCAGGAGGGGTATAAAGATTTGATAAAGATTGCCAATGGTTGATGATGGATTTATGCTTAATACGAGTCGCCTGTGAAGGTAGTGGAGACAGCGTGGGACAAGGAGCACCGAATCCGTTTTGGGAAAGGCAGGCGAATCGGACTGGGCGGTATTTCCGGAAGCGGTGTCCGGCCTGACGGCCGGCGGTGAAGAAGCATGCAAAATACCAAAGTTGGAGAATTGATTCGGCGCTGGGTCAATGCGATCTTCATGCTCGGTATTTACAGCCGCCTACAAGATGCCGAACTGGCCCGCAGACTGGTCCTGATCAACGCTCTTTCCCTGCTGGGCATCATGTTCGCGGCGATTCTCGGAGTCATCAGTTGCAACCGCGGTCAACTCCTATTGGGCAGCCTGGATTTGACCGCCGCGCTGCTCCTCTCGCTATGCAACCTCCTTGTGCGCCGCACGGTACGATATGAGCTCCTCATTTATTTCGGCATGAGCGTCATGACCGGGCTCTACGGGTTCTTGTTCTTTTCCGGCGGCGCCGGGGGCACCGGCCACCTGTGGTATTATACCTACCCGCTTTTTTCCGTCTATATCATGGGCCGGAAAAAAGGCTCGATGTTCAATGCACTCCTGCTGCTGCCATCGTTCATCTATCTGCTTTCCAAATGGCCCGCCAACCTTCCGCCGTACACACAAGATTTCATCTTGCGTTTTATCCCTTCCGTGACATGCATCTTTTTTTATGCCGTACTCTTCGAGGGTATCCGCCAGAAAACCCTGGACCAACTGCAGAACAAGCAGGCCAAACTCAAGGAAACCATCGACGTATTGCAGCGCAAGGAATTCGAATTGCAGCGGGCGCGCGACGACCTTGAAGGCCAGGTGGAAGCCCGTACCCGGGAACTGCGGCAATCCAACGAAGAACTTCGTGTCGAAATGGCCGAACGGCGCAGGCTGCAGACCCAGCTGCTCCGGGCCGAGAAGATGCAGGCCGTGGGCACATTGGCCGGTGGGGTCGCCCACGACCTGAACAATATTCTTTCGGGAATCACGAGTTACCCCGAGTTGTTGCTGCAAGAGATAGAGAAGGACGATCCGATGCGCCACCCCTTGGAAGTCATCCAAAGGTCGGGGCAGAAGGCCGTCACCATCGTCCAGGACCTGCTCACCCTGTCCCGCCGCAACACGGCGATCTTCCAACGCGTGGACCTTGGAAAGGTGGTCAGCGACTACCTGGCCAGCCCCGAATTCATGGAGATGATCTCGTTGCAGCCCGATGTGAGCGTGGAAAAACGAATCCTTGTGCCGGAAGCCGTCATCATGGGTTCGGACGTCCACCTGAGCAAGACCATCATGAACCTGGTCACCAACAGTGTCGAGGCCATGCCCCGGGGAGGCAAGGTGGAGATCGAAATCGACCTGGTGATGCTCGACGAAGAACATCCAGGTCCCGGCGATCTGAAAACCGGAAGATATATCAAATTGTCGGTTGCCGATACCGGGGCCGGCATGACTCCCGAGATTCTCGAACGGATCTTCGAGCCCTTTTTCACCACCAAGAAGATGGGCCGTAGCGGAACGGGCCTGGGAATGGCGGTGGTCTGGGGAACCGTCCAGGACCATGATGGCCATATCGACGTGCACAGTACTCCCCAGTCCGGCACCACCTTCGAATTATACTTTCCCATGACGGATGGAGCGGTGACCCCCGGTGCCGAAGAGCCGGCGGATATACCCACGGGCGGACAGGAAGCCATCCTGGTGGTGGACGACGTGGCGGAACAGCGGTTGATCGCCACGCAGATTCTCGGACAGATCGGATACGCGGCCCGGGCCGTGTCCAGCGGCGAAGCGGCCGTCGAATACCTGCGCGCCAATAATGCCGCATTGGTGATTCTGGACATGAAGATGGATCCGGGCATCGACGGTCTCGAGACCATGAAACGGATTCTCGATTTCAAGCCCCGTCAGCGGATCGTCATCGCCAGCGGATATGCCGACTCGGCCAAAATCCGCCGGGTTCTTCAATTGGGCGCCCGCGCTTATCTCAAGAAACCCTACGGCATCGCTTCCGTGGCCCGATGTGTCCGCGATGCATTGACCGGAAAAGAGAAGACGTAGGAAACGTTGGGGGCAGCCTCACTCAGAGGACTTGTCTGAGAGCACCTGATTGATTTTGGCGGAGATGGTCTTGAAGGTAAATGGTTTCTGGATGAATCCATGGGCCCCGGCCTTGAGGATGCTCTGAACGCGACGGTCAAGCGAATAACCGCTGCAAACCAGAACTTTCATCTCCGGCCGGGCCCGCTTGATGAGCGGATAAAGCGTCCCGCCTTCCATGTCGGGCAGTTTGATGTCCAGCAAGGCCAGATCGATGTCGCCGCGATGGCTCCGAATCAGGTCGATGGCCTCCTTGGCCGAGCGCACGCCCAGCACACGGTAGCCGAGCTTTTCGATCAAGGTTTGGATGGTCATCAACACCTGTTCCTCATCATCGATGACCAGCACGGTTTTGGACACAGGCAGCACACCTGTCTCGAGCCGTCGTATCGGGTCGGCCTTGGCCTTCACCGGCGGCAGCAGCACGCGTACCCGTGTGCCCTTTCCCGGAGCGGAATCCACATAAATATACCCGCGATGATTCTTGATCACACCGTAGACCGCCGCCATTCCCAACCCCCGCCCCTGAAACTTGGTGGTGAAGAACGGTTCGAAGATACGCTTCAGGGTATCGGTGTTCATTCCCGGTCCATCGTCTTCGATGGACAGGCGGACATATTCGCCGGCGGCCATCTCGGGATGGGTCGATGCCGCGTCCCGGCCCACCGTATCGTGACTGGTTCCGATGCGGATACGCCCTTTTCCCTCCATGGCCTCCACGGCATTGTGGAGGATGGCCGTCAAAACCATTTGCAGTTGGTTGGTATCCGCCTGGATGGCCGGCAGATCTTCCCTTAAATCGACGTCGATGCGGATGGCCGGGTCGATCTCCTTTTGAATCTGCGGCAGGGTATGTCGGACGAATCGACTCAGGTCGATTCGATTCAAACTGACATCGCCCTCGCGGGCATAGGCCAGCAATTGCTGGGTCAGATTGGACATCCGGTAGATGGTATCTCTGGTGGCGGTCACAAACCTTTGGACATCGGCATTGGTGCCCTGGGTCATCTGCAGCAATTCGATATTGCCGGCGACCACCATCAATGCGTTGTTGAATTCATGGGCGATACCGCCGGAGAGGGTGGACAGGGCTTCGATCTGGCGGACATGCTGCAGTTCGACCTCCAGCTTGCGTTTGGCCTCATTGGCCATCGTCCGTTGCGTGATGTCGCGGGTAACCACCACCGCATGGGTCACACGGTCATCTTCATCCTCATAGGGATACAGGGTGATGTCGTAGTGACGGGCGGTTTTGTCCGGAAGGTCCAGCCAGGCCTGGTAGTTCACCTCCTGACCGGCGAAGCAGCGGTCCATGTTCTCCTTGATGATGCCGTTGAAAATCTCCTCGCCCCACATTTCGGCGAGAGAACGACCGATGAGCTCATCGCGCACCCGGCCGTGAGCGACGCAAAAGGCCCTGTTCACCGCCTCGTAGCGATAATCGCGATTGATCAGGGTATGCCAGTCCCTGGAAGTATTGACGATGAAAGCATAGCGCCGAAGCATCTCCTCCGCTTTGGCGTCATTGGATACGTCGGCCATTGGGGTTCTCATTTCGGTTCCTGTATGCATAACTTCTTTGATCGAACAAACGACGGCATCAAAGGTGCGCGCGACCAATCAGGCAGATGTCAGCCAGGCGGGGGAGTATGGGCTCGATCATCGTTCGCGGCCAGAGCAAAATTTCATACATTATCGCTCATTTGCAGGCAGGAGTCGAGATTTTTTTAAAAATCCTGATCTAAGCGGCATCCGCCGGTCGATGCACCCCGATATCGGGGAGTGCGCTCGTCGCCGATCCGCAAGGAAGCGGGCTTTTATTGCCGTTCCGGCGAAAATCACGTATTCGCAGACATGTTGCCCAGATAGCCGCTGATCACGTGTCGGGAGTCTATTTGGAATATTTCGGCCAGCGACGAAAGAAATTGTTTGACGAAAATTTCCGCCGGCAGTTCCTCGAAGCGATCGTTCTCGATGGCCGCCAGCATACGGTTGCTGATCCTTGTGAGCTCATAGATTTCACCGGGTTCGATGCCCAAGGCTTCCCGCAGGCCTTTGAGGTCGAGACCCGATATGCGTTCGCCGCAAAGCAGTGCATCGATACGTTCCCTGATCACGGGCTCACCCGATTTTCGCTTGACCCATTGAGCCAGGCTCTCCCGGGCGGACAGATTTTCGGCCCTGGCGGCCAGGTGTTTTTGGTCCTTGACGGAAAAGAAAGAAGGTTCCACGGCGCCGCTGGATAGCAATTCCTGGTTGTATGCGGCCCGTCGGGTTTCATCCACGAGGATTTGATAGGCGGTTTCCACCGCCGCGAGCACCTCGGCCCGCTGGGCATCGGAAAAGAGGGCATAGGTCGCCAGGGCATCGTCATCGTAGAGGGCCAGTGCATCCCGGTAGGCACGCCTGATCTCGCCGACATCGGCATCGATGGAAACATCGAGAATCTCGTAGTGGGTTTGACCTTTGAAAGTCTTCATATTGAATTACTGCCCGGTGGCAGACGCCGCGGGTCGGGTGATCCGATCGGCGATGGATTGCAGTTCCAGGACGGTGGTGGTCCCGGGAAATCCGTTGACGAAAAGTTCTTTTTGATAGACGGCATCATGGACCCGGTCATCGAAATGGACGTTGCCCAGAAAATCGAATGGGGAATAGAAGTGACGGTTGCATGCCGTCTGGATTTTGCTTCCCAAGGCAACATCGGTCTGCTTGCGCAGCTGATTCAGCAGGAATTTGAATTCGAATCGGCCGATGCGCTCTTTCAGGTAGGAGAATTTATCCGGATCATGGGTGCGGACCCGTTCGATCAGGTCTCCCGCGGAGAACAGGGTCGAACCCGCCTGGGAGACGGCGGTTTTGACCATGGGCGCGAAGTCATGCTGTTTGATGATCTGCTTGAGCCGTCGCAAATAGACGGCCTTGATGAAGCGAAAACTGTTTTCAACCGATGTGGGCTCCGGCGTGCAAATCACCAGGCCCTTGTTGGCCGTCAGAAAAAAATCGAGGGTATTGAAATTGGTCCCTGCCCCCAGATCGATGAGGACGTAGTCGAGATCGAGATTGCGCACGGCATTGATCAGCTTGACCTTCTGCGCATAGGCGATGTTTGCGATCTCCATGGAACATTGGCTGGAACTGATGAGAGACAGGTTGGGCATCGAGGTGGCAACCGCAACGTCATCGAGGGTGTGGGCCTGCTTGCTGAGAAAATCGTTGAGCCCGCGGGGGGGCGATTTGATCCCCAGAAGTGTATGAAGATTGGACCCCCCCAGATCCAGGTCGATCAGCAGCACCTTGCGTCCTTTGGCGGCGATCAAGGCACCCAGACTGGCTGCTATGAAGCTTTTGCCCACACCGCCTTTGCCACCACCAATCGGAATAATCTCCGGCATGTCACGCCCTGGTCGGTTTTGCATTCGCTTCCGGTTCGAATTTCTGGACAGTCGATAACAATCAACGTTTTTAGCATGTCATTCAGGTATTGCACAAGGGCCGCCGGTGACATGTACCGAACATCCTCAAAATATATGGGTCAATTCACCCATGTGGGGCAAATGACCGTGTTATTTCGCGCGTGAAAACCCGACAAATGACAGCGGCGTCACTTTTCTTCAAGGATTGAGCGGGTCCTTTTGTAGAGTTATTCTGGCACAACGGTTGCAGACTTAGGATCGCAACTTGTAGAGGCAAGCGAAGCTTGAAGCTGGACTGAGCGATAACGACACGACTATGACACGGAATTCGAGTGGAATCTCGACTTCATTCGATATCGAGTTGACCCCCAGAACTGAACGCTACTGAATCGAACCCGGACAACCGACATCTCATCCGAAGCTGAATCTCCTCCACCAGCGGAATTTGATGCTGAAATTCCCCCCTGAATGGTACGCCTTTATAAGTTGGAGCGGCCAGCATTGCAAAGCGCACCCTGCTGGCCGCTCCTCATTTTCATACGGCCCCCCGGTAACAAAGCACGACAAATTATCCTTGCCGCATCCAACAGAATAGAATAATAGTCGAACAGAAGAATTCAGGCTTTCTATTTTGAATCCATCGAGGTTCCCCAATGCGCAAGATCGCCGTTGCCATGGCCAAAGGCGGTGTCGGCAAGACCACCACCGCGGTCAACCTGGCCCACGAACTGGCCCGCCAGGGCCAGCGGGTCCTGTTGGTGGACTGCGACACCCAGGCCCAGGCATCCAAATTCCTGGGGGTCCAGCCCCCCTATGGGATGTATGAATTCGTCACCGGCCGCACCAGCGACGGCCGGCCGGTTACCAAACAGGATGCCGTCTTCAGCGCCCGCAAGAACCTCTGGGTCCTGGACGGCGGCATCCGGCTGGTGGAGCTCAAGAACTGGCTGGGGGAGCAACCGCGCGGGCAGCGTCACGGCTTTCTCAAGAAAACCATGGTGCCCAGAGGCGACCGCCTCGATTTCATTCTTTTTGATTGTGCACCGGGATGGGATGTCCTGAGCGTCAACGTGCTCATGGCCGCCGAGGAAGTCTTGTGCCCGGTGGCATTGCAGGGCCCTGCGCTGGAGGGATTGAAGACCTTTTTCGGTTATCTCATCTCGGCGCAAAAGGAAAACGAGTTGCTGACCCTCAAATACATCCTGCCCACCATGTTCGACCGCCGCACCCGCCAATGCTTCGAGATTTACCGGAAACTCAAGCGCCTGTTCGCCAAGCAGATCTGCACACCCATTCGCAATAACGTCCGCCTGTCCGAGGCGGCCACCCTCGGCAAGACCATATTCGAATACGCCGCCGAGGCTCCGGGAGCCGAGGATTATCGCCAACTATCGAGGAGGTTGATCGATGACACCATCCGAGGGCAAGAAGTCCCCCGCTTTTTTTGAGGACCACGACCTGGACCCTGTCACCACGGCTGGTGGGCTTCGTCCTGCCGCCGCCAAATCAATACCCAAAAAAAAGGCCGGTTTTTATATTTCCGAAGTCTTGCTCGAACGGTTCAACCGCCGGTTTCATCAAATGAAACTGGAAGGACGGGCCATCGAAAACAAATCGGCCCTGTTGGAAATGGCCCTGACATTCGCCCTGGATGACCTGGACAAAGGGGAAGAAAGTATCCTGGCCTCGAAGATGAAATAGGCCTATTGCAGCCCCATGGTCGCCCGGCGGGAACTGGTCGCAATTTTCTTCCGCATTTCCGGATACGGCGGCATCGCCGCCTGCGAGGCGGAAAGCGCCCGGATAGAAGGGAAATTGAATTCCGGAAGAGCGATTATCCTTTGCCGGCCGCCACAGGCGTCAGTGCCACCAGCGCAGACAAAAGTCAAAGTCGCAATAGGGCTCCTCCGCGCAGCACTTGCATCTTACCGGTATCCAGCGCTGCTTCTCGTCATCGTTCTCTTTTTCCTGTTTCCTCTCCACGTGGTCCGAGTTCAGGCCATGGCGCATGATTCAACTCCAGCATAAGGTATCCGATTCGCACACTACACAACACAACTTGACCAGGGAAGGTGTCGGCCGGCATTTCAGCCGGACGACAATACCGGTCCCATTCACGTTAGACTCGCGGCCGCATGATCCCATATCAAAGTCGGCGCAATATGTCCAACCGCATAATAAGGGGAAACCATAAGAGCCGCGGGTTCTGACGCCACAGGGCGCGAAAATGCCCTGCCCGACTCTCTGCAATGGGCATACCAGACAAAATGCGGCGAAAAAGTCGTCGACGGCGGCAATATTCCTGGCCGCCGCGGCTTTCATTCTCTTCCTGATTTCAATACCGGCGGGGGATCGGATATGTTTTTCAGACCATCGATCAACGTGTCCAGGTTGGCGACAAACATCAGGCTATCGGCGCCGGCAGAGAGATTTCGCCGCGCCCGGCGGGCCAGGCCAATGGCGACTGCAGGCTTGCCGCGATCACGGTGCACATAGGCGCCGGCGGCCTGGATCAGGCCTTTCAGTCCCATCCGTTCGTTCCCCCGGGTTCCGTGCCATACCGTTTCCAGCAATTCATGCAATTCGAAGAACAGACCTGCATTCCACAATTCCAGGGACTGGGAACGCGGCTCGCTGACGCCGAGGGCGGCGATATGCCGGATCATCTTCCTGTATTTCCATCGGCGACGGACAATATAGTCGCGATAGACCGGCTGCCGGACCCGTGCCAGCCAGGATGCCGCCACTTCCTCCACGGACGGACCGCTTTTGACGGTAAGCCGGTCCACGAAGGCCGCGGACATGCTGTTGCGGATATCCCGGGCCGTGCGGTCACTGAAGGGATCGAAGCTCGTCTTCATGGGCGGCACTTTCTGAATGATACGTCGTCGATGCGGATTCCGCGATACACGAACCATCGCCTGCCGGCCCATATCGGTTGTAGCGGCAGCCCAAGAATCTCCGCAATGGGATGGGGCCGGATTAAAGATTTTGGCGCGACGTTCGATGAACTGGATAGCGAAGGTAAAAATTCGCCGATCTGTTCTTCACTTTACCGGGCAGGAGATCGTACATGGGGTCGCAATCGCTGGAATCATTTCAGGAAATCTGTCGCAAGATCTGCCTCAACATACCCCCGGGTTACCAGTGGCAATGGGATCGGGAGCGGAACATGGCGGTGATGATCCTTGCCTCCGACGACGCCGAAATGGTCTTTTACCCGCTGTTCAAGGAGTTTCAAAGCCATTGGAATTTCACCTCCATCCACGAAGCCGCCCGTGAGGTCACCGAATTCGTTCATACCCAGTTCGGCTTGATGCCGGGTCAGGCATTGTTTACCTCCCACATGGTCGACAATCTGGTCCTGGGCGTGGCCTGGTGGCCCTGGGGGCGCGACGAAAAGGTCTCCATGCGGGTGGGGCTGATCCCCGTGGGTGTCGAAATGGAGGTGGCATTCGTCCGGCGCTGCCTGAGCCAATGGCTGCATATTGTCGCCGACAGCGATGCCCCGCCCGAACAGGAAATCCAGAACGCGCGCAACTGACCCCGGATCGAAAGGCCCGATTCCCATTCTGCGGTATACCGTCCCGCCACGAAGCGCGTAAAGGCTTCCGGGAAGGAAAAGCGCCCTATCCCGCCAGCAACGCCGTAATCGCGCCGGCCACCCCCGCCAGGGTCGAAAGGGGAAAAAAGCGCTTGGCCACGGGCACCGAGGGCAGATACATCACGACAAACAACGCCAGGGTCAGCACCAGCGCCCCCAAGGAGGCCCGGGAACTCCCCTGGAGGATGATCAGCAGGACCAGGCAGGCCAGCGCCGGAATGTGAGTGGCCCCGGCCACCCATAAGGCCCCCCGGGCACCGAATTTGGCCGGAATGCTGTGGATGCCGTGCCGGCGATCGCTGTCGATGTCCAGGATCGCGTAAATCATGTCCGCTCCGCTGAGCCAGAAGAAGACGAAGCCGGCGAACAAGATGACGGCAAGGGAAAAGCGCGGATGTCCGGCCGCCGCGACGAAGGCGCCCAGGGGCGCCAGCGCCAGGCACAATCCGATTCCGAAATGGCACAAAGGGGTGAAGCGCTTGAGCACCGAATAGCCCAGCAGAGGGATCAGGGGCAGCGGGGACAGGTACACGCACCAGCGCCCCAGGGCGATGCAGGCGCCCAGATAGATGGCCAGACCGGCGAAGGCGATGGTCAGGGCCGTCGCCAGGTCCAATTTGCCGGCCGGAAGTTCCCGATTGGCCGTCCTCGGGTTTTGGGCATCGATGTTCCGATCGATGATGCGGTTGAACGACATCCCGAAGGTGCGGGCCCCCGCACTGGCGACCACGATCAGGATCAGCACGCCGGTGGAAGGCCATCGGGACGCCCCCCCCATCCAGGCACCGGCAAGGATCAGGGGCAGACTGAAGGCCGTGTGTTCGATCTTGATGAAATTGAGAATTCGTTTGAGCATGTGCGTCCTTGGATGTTCCCCCGACTGGTGATAGGATAATGGAACAGCGGCAATCCACCGCACCATAGGCGTCTCATTATGTATATTGCGAGGCGGTGCGGTGTAAACCCTAACGTTGGGTCGACCCGGCAAGGAGGTGCCCCATGCCCGAACTGGCCTATGTGAATGGAAAGATCGTCCCCCTGGAAGAGGCACGTGTGCCGGTGGAGGACCGCGGCTACCAATTCGGTGACGCGGTCTACGAATACCTGGCCAGCTACAATGGCCGGCTCTTCGCCCTGGAGGATCATCTCGACCGCCTGGAACGCTCCCTCGAGGCCCTCTCCTTTCCCGTCATGAACCGGCAGGAGATCCGCGCGGCCATCCTGACGACCTTCGACCGGTCCGGATACCGGCGGGCCGGCCTCTATCTGCAGATATCGCGGGGAGCGGCCCCCCGCAACCATCTCTTCCCCACGGACGTACCACCGCAGGTAATCATCACCGTGCGACCGCAACCCGAAATCGACTCCGGCTTGCGCACCAACGGCGCCAGGGCCATCACCGTGAGGGATATCCGCTGGAAACGCTGCGACATCAAGACCGTACAGCTGCTGCCCAATGCCCTGGCCAAACAACAGGCAGTCGATGCCGGGGCCGACGACGCGATTTTCGTATCGACGAAGGGAGTCGTGCGGGAAGGCACCTCCTCCAACCTGTTTATCGTCACCAACGACACCGTGAAAACCCACCCGTTGACCACGCGGATCCTGCCGGGGATCACCCGCCATCATCTGCTGTCCATCTGCGCGGACCAGGACATTCGCGTCGAGGAAACCACCTTCGGCAAGGCGTCCATGGCGGCGGCCGACGAAGTCTTTCTCAGCGGCACGGTCACCGAAGTGCTGCCCGTCACCGTCATCGACGGCCGGCCGGTGGGCAGTGGCCGTCCCGGCCCCATGACCCGACGGCTGTATGCCCTCCTCCGCGACCTGGCCGGCAGGAACACCTGAGACCCCCCCGGCACAAACCATCGGCGATATCAGCGCAACCATCTGTAAGTAATACCATTAATGAATGCCATTTGTATTGACAGGCGGGATATTTGGCTCTACTCTAGATGTTGCTAATGTAATAGCGACAAAGTGCCGATAACGAGGTTGCCATGACCGATTACGAGAAACTCAAAACCCTGGGATTCAGCCAGTACGAGATTTCCTGCTACCTGACCCTGGCCGCCCAGCATCCCATCAACGGATCGCAGATCAGCCGCATTTCGGGGATGGCCCGCTCGCGGGTGTATGACGTGCTGCGCAACATGGTGCGCAAAGGCTTGGTTCTGGAGGTCGGGGACGGACTCTACGTTCCCCTGCCCCCGGAAGAACTCTATCAGCGATTGCAACGGGAATTCGACGATGGCCTGGAACAGCTCAAGGAACAGCTCAACGGCACCTCCGCCGAGGCCGCCTATGAATTTATCTGGACGATCCGGGGGTACGACCAGGTGATCGCCAAGGCCAGGGAAATGATCGAGGCCGCCCGGTCGGAGCTCTACGTCCGTCTCTTTCCCGAATCGGGACGGCATTTGCGCAAGGCCTTGCGCGAGGCCCATTCCCGAGGGGTCGGCATCCGTTATATCGCCATGGGGGACATGCCGCCCACATTCGAGATACAAGTCTGCCATCCGGAAACCGACCGGCTGAAAGACACCATCGGGGGAAGATCCTTCGACATCATCGCCGACAAATCCGAGGCCCTGGTGGGAATTTTCGAGCAGGGACAGGAGGATGTCTCGCCCATCAACTGGACCCGCAACCGTCTGTTCGTCATCGCCAACCGTGACAGCCTGCGCCACGACTTCTACCACTATTTCCTGGACAAGATCGTGGAGCGCGGCCGGGCCTTGAACGAAGAGGACCAGCGCATCTACGCGTTTATCAAGGCGGACAATTGACCCGATCCGCCCATAACGGAGGTTTTGCCATGTTCGATACCATTCTTCCCACCAGCAGCGGGTATTCCCAGATCGACGACCCCGACATCCTGCAACGCGAGAAGCGGTACGGCGCCCATCACTATCAGCGGCTCGATGTGGTCATCCGCCAGGCCCGGGGATGCTGGTTGACCGACCTGGAAGGCCGCACCTATCTCGATTGCCTGGCCGCTTATTCCGCGGCCAATCCGGGACACCACCACCCCAGGATCGTCCAGGCCATGGTGAATGCCCTGCAGGGCAACTATGCCTCGGTGATCTCCAACGTGGTCTATACCGATCCGCTGGCGCTGTTCCTCGAAAAAATCTCCGGCCTGGTCCCCCAGCTGGCGCCCCGCATGGGCACCTACGGGAACAAGACCCTGCCCAAGAACGGAGGCGTGGAATCGGTGGAAACCGCCATCAAGGCGGCGCGCTATTATGGATGGAAGGCCAAGGGCATCGAGGACGGCAAGCAGGAAATCATCGTCTTCGACCGCAATTTCCATGGTCGCATGGTCACGGTGATCTCCTTTTCATCCACCGAGAAATACCGTCGCGGATTCGGCCCCCTGACACCGGGCTTCGTTTCCGTTCCCTTCGGCGACCTGGAGGCCGTGGAAAAGGCGGTCACGCCCAACACCTGCGGCATCCTGGTGGAACCCATGCAGGGAGAAGGCGGCATGAACCTGCCGCCCGAGGGGTTCCTCCAAGGGTTGCGCGATGTGGCCGACCGCCACGATCTGCTGCTGCTTTTCGACGAGATCCAGGTGGGGCTGGGCCGCACCGGCAAACGGTTCTGTTTCGAGCACGAGAATGTGGTTCCCGACGGTCTGATCCTGGGCAAGGCCTTGTCCGGGGGACTGGTTCCCCTGTCCGTTTTTGTCACCAACGCCCGCATCATGGACCTGGTCTTCCGGCCCGGATCGGACGGCTCCACCTATGGCGGCTATCCCCTGGCCGGTGTGGCCGGCATCGCCGCCCTGGAAGTCCTGGAGGAGGAGAATCTCGCCGAACGTTCGCATTGGCAAGGCCTTCAACTGAAGGCCCGGATCGAAAAGATCGCCGCCAGGTCCCCCTACGTGAAGGAAGTCCGCGGCAAGGGGCTGTTTATCGGAATCGAAGTCAACCAGGGCAACGCCATGCACTTCTGCAAGGAGATGCTGAAAATGGGCCTGCTGGCAAACGACAGCCATGGGCACACCATCCGGATCTCCCCGCCGCTGATCATCGGCGACGATGAGTTGGACTACCTGTGCGATCGACTGGAAAGGGTCCTGGCGCCCTGAGGTCCGCGCTACCTGCGGAAGCCGATCCGGATAGGCAGGCAATTGGACAGATACCTGGTCTGTAAAATGGTCTTCGTAGGGCGGGCCTCCGTGCCCGCCACGTTTGAACCTCCAACCCGACGTCAACCCTCCGCACAGGCCGGCCCTGCGTTTCAGGGGCATTTCAAACGCCAAACCGATGGACATCGCAGGGAGGTCCCCATTCCCGCCCCATGGGGATACCTTGTGAGCTTGAACCGGCCTCACCGGCTCAACAACCCAGGACTGCCTTCGAGGTTGCCCCGCCCGCTGTGGTGTGTTAGGTCATGCACCGACTGATCTTGCCTGCTTCCTTGGCTTTCGATATCCTTGCTACACTCTATCCTGGAGGCTCCATGAATTATCTGAAAAAGAATTGCTGTCTGAGGTCGCTCGTGCTGGCGTTCGTCGCCGCTGCCATCTGCGCCTGTACCGGACGATCCTATTTGATCGTGGATTACCAGGTACCGGAAGCAGGCGAACAACTCGCCGGCCAGACCGTACGCCTCGAAGTCGTCGATCGACGCATGCAACCCAGGATCATGGCCGCCGGGGCCCGCCACCATTTTCGCGATTTCGAGGACCAGTACAGCCTGGCATGGGTGATGCCCGATCAGGAGCGCATCCTGGCCGGGGAGCACGACCTGATCCAATTGGTCCGCACCACCTTCGCCAAGCGCCTGGAGCGGATGGGCGCCCGAGTCGCCGAAGCAAGCCAAACCGATATGCCCCTGCTCACCATTACCATGGAACGGTTGATCATCGACCTCAAGGATCACCAATGGGAAGCCGTCCTGACCTTGGAAGCGAGCCTCAGCCGCGATGATCATCCCACGGTAACGGAACGCGTCAGCGGCAATGCCCAGCGCGTCCGCATCGTCGGCCGCAAGGGCGCAGACACGGTGTTCAGCGATATCCTGAGCGATGCCGTCAATCAACTCAATCTGTACAAGCTGTTTCAGCGGGCCGCCCTGATCTCCTGAGAAGCGGCCGTTATCAAGGCCGGTACGAACCCCGCCAGCCGCACCCCACCCGGACGGTTTTCCATGTCCTGAATCGGTGCAACCGCGATCATCTGCCAATATGGTTGACAATAAGCGGAAAGGTCCGTACATTGTTCGCGTGCGAAGGATATTGTCATGTCACCAATTCCAAAAAATATTCCCGATTGCACCATCTTCCTCCTGGCCAAGGCGTACCAGAAAGCCCATGGCCGGATGAAAACCAAGCTGAAGCCTTACCAGCTGACCAATATCCAGCATCTGGTCCTCGAAGGATTGTGGTACAAGGAGGGGGTTACGGCGGCGGAACTGGGCAAATTGTTGGTGCTGGACAAGGCCACCCTATCCGGCGTCCTGGATCGATTGCTCGACTCGGGGTGGATCCGTAAACGTCGCGACCCGGATGACGGTCGCATCTTTCGCATTTATACCACCGACAAGGCGACGGAACTCAAGGACCGCCTCATCGAGGTGCGCGTGGAGGCCAATGAGGAGCTGCTCAGCGGATTCAGCCAGGAAGAGCAGGTCCTGTTCAAACGCCTGCTCCGCGATCTGACCTGACCCCAACGTTGCATAAAAAAGATGGCAAAAAATAAACGTGCGCCCTCTTAGTTCGCATGCCAACTTTAAACGGAAGAAGAATTCGATTCTGCCGAAACGGCAGCGGAAGACCAGGTCATGGACTGGAAGGCCTTAGCCCGATGCGGTAATGCATGAAGGCCACCTCGAAGGGCAGGTGCGCGAACCTGCGGGTCTCGCCGTCTGTAAAACCCAATCCCCGATACCATCGCCGCAATTCGGTCTGGGCGGCGATGAGCCCGATGCCCAATTCACGTACGTCCAGGCGGCTTGCTTCGTCGATCACATGGCGTACCAGCCGGGTGCCGCAGCCCCGCCGCCGCAAGGCCGGCAGTACCGCCAGCCGTTCCAGATAGCCTTCGCCGGGCCGGGGCACCTCGAGTCCGGCGCAACCCGCGGCAGCGTGGTCCTGCTCCAGGATAAAAAAGGCCACGCCCCGCTCCATGTCGCGTTCGATCCACGCCGGCGTGCAATTGGACGGATGCCTGGGGCAGTTCTCGGGGGTCAGGCCGAAACGCAGGGCCACGTCACCGTAGGCATCGGCGATCAAACCGGCCAGAAGATCGATATCCTTGGGGGAAGCGGCACGGATACGCGCAACGTGTGAACTCATCTCGGGTTCCTCCAGGCCGACCGGACGCGGCATTACCCATCAATCTCTTCGAATCGATTCAGTTCCACGTTCTTGCGCGACCGTCCGGGATCGAATATCCGTCCGTTCATGGCGATATAGACCCCGGGCGGCAGCGTCTGCGCGGCGATCACGGCACAACCCAGGTTGAAAACGGCGTCACTTTCATGGAACCGTGCGGGATACATGGAGCCGGTGAGTACGATGGTCTTGCCGCCGATTTCCCGGAGGAC
This sequence comes from Desulfobacteraceae bacterium, assembly GCA_050288425.1. Classification (GTDB taxonomy): domain Bacteria; phylum Desulfobacterota; class Desulfobacteria; order Desulfobacterales; family Desulfosarcinaceae; genus JARRKU01. The sequence goes on from JBNKDU010000026.1 coordinate 16,652, forward strand.
GGCCGCGGTGGCCAACATGGTGTCGGTGCCGTGGGTGATGACGATCTGGGTTTCCCGGGCCGCCGCCACGGTCCTGCGGATGAGTTCGCGGTCATCGTCGGTCATATCGAGGCTGTCCTGACGCAGGATGGACTGCACCTGGAAATCGACAGTCACGTTGGCCCGCTGGAGCAATCCACCCGCCTGGGGATCGCCGATCTCGTATTGGCTCTTCTGATCGAAATAGACCTTGTCGATGGTGCCGCCCGTGGTGAAGATTTTCAATCCCATGGTATTCCTCCCAGGTTACAAATAATAAAGGTATCCCAACCGCACGAGGGTGAGAAAAACGACGGTGAGAAAAAGCGGACGGATAAAGCGGGCACCATTCCGGATGGCCAGGTTGGAGCCGAGCCGGGCACCCAGGAACTGGCCTCCGGCCATGCAGAGACCCGCGGACCAAAGCACGTTATGGCCTGCCACGAAAACGGCCAGGGCCACGATGTTGCTGGCAAAGTTCATGATACGGGTGGTGCCGGCACCACGGGTCATGTCATAGCCCAGGAAGAAGATCAGGGCGACGGTCCAGAACGACCCGGTCCCCGGGCCGAAGAAACCATCGTAAAATCCCAGCGACAGGCCGGTCAGGCTGAAAAACAATCCCTTGGAGACAATGGGCGGCCGCGGTTCGAATCCCAATCGCCGGGTCAGCAAAGTATAAACGAAGACGACGGCCAGCAGGATGGGGATCAGCCGCTCCAGGAAGGCGGCCTCCATCCGCTGGATGAGCCAGGCCCCCAGCAAGGCTCCCAGGAAGGTGAACAGGATCCCCACCCAGGCTTCCTCCAGGCTGGCCTTGCCTTTGCGAATGTAGTTGTACGACGCCGACAACGTGCCGAAACAGCCCTGAAACTTATTGGTTCCCAAGGCCAGTTGGGGCGGCAACCCCACCGACAGCAGCGCGGGGAGCGCGATGAGGCCTCCGCCGCCGGCGACGGAATCGACGAATCCGGCCAGCAGTCCGGCCAGAAAAAGCGCCGAAAACATCATCGGCGACAAGGCATCCACGGCCATGGGGTCATTCTCCGAAAATCGAGGGATGGTGCCCGGCGACCTGCCATCGCCGCATTCCCGGCGACCATGCGGATGCGACCGACATCGCTCCCTGGATCATGAAGACTCAATGAAGGATCTGGCTCAGGAAAAGCTTGGTCCGGTCATTTTGCGGATTATCGAAAAAGGCATCGGGGCTGTTCTGCTCCACGATCTGGCCGGCGTCCATGAACAATACCCGGTGGGCCACGCTCTTGGCAAATCCCATTTCATGGGTGACCACCAGCATGGTCATGCCTTCCCGGGCCAGATCGATCATCACATCCAACACCTCCTTGATCATTTCCGGATCCAGGGCGGATGTGGGTTCGTCGAACAGCATCACCTTGGGGGCCATGCAGAGGCTGCGTGCGATGGCCACCCGCTGTTGCTGGCCACCGGAGAGTTGACCGGGATATTTGCGGGCCTGCTCGGCGATCTGAACCTTTTCCAGGTAGTGCATGGCGGTCTCCTCGGCCTCCTTCTTGGGAGTCTTGCGGACCCAGACGGGCCCCAGGGTCAGGTTCTCCAGGATGGTCAGATGGGGAAACAGATTGAAGTGTTGAAACACCATGCCCACTTCGGTCCGGATCTTCTCGATGTTTTTCAGGTCGTTGGTCAGTTCGATGCCGTCCACGATGATTTGACCGCGCTGGTGTTCTTCCAGGCGATTGATACAGCGGATCAGGGTCGACTTGCCCGACCCGGAAGGCCCGCAGATGACGATGCGCTCCTGGCGCTGGACATCGAGGTTGATATCCTGCAGCACATGGAAATCCCCGTACCACTTGTGCATCCCGGCGATACGGATGATGGGGTCCTGATCCTGGAGGTCTTCCGGCGTGCCATGGGCATTATTGATCATTGGATTCGTTCCTAACGCAGGCCGGTGTTCATGCCGGCCAAGCAGCATCGGTTCGGGTGTCGTCGTTCCAAACGCGGCAGGGACGGAGCCCTGTCCTACGAAAACCTTTCCTCTTCGATGGAATCGAGCCAAAAATGTAGGGCCGGCCTCCACGCCGGCCAAGCAGCATCGGTTCGGGCGTCGGCGTTCCAGACGCGGCAGGGACGGAGCCCTGCCCTACGAAAACCCTTTCCTCTTCGAAGGAATTCAACCCAAAATGTAGGGCCGGCCTCCGCGCCGGCCTTGCTGCCCCAGTTCTTCATGATGTCTTCTTGGCCTTTTATTATCTATCTCATTTGTATGTCGCTGGGGTCAATGCCCCGTATGCAGTTCTTTTTCAATCTTACGGCTGAAGTTGCTCAAATAGAAGCAGCAGATAAAATAGATCAAAGCGACGAAGATATACGCCTCGGCCGAAAATCCCATCCAGTGAGGATCCTGCAGGGTGCTCTGGGTGGTCTTGAGCAGGTCGTACAAGGCGATGATCACCACCAGGGAGGTGTCCTTGAAGGCCGAGATCAGGATGCTCACCGAAGGCGGGATCACGATCTTCAACGCCTGGGGCAGGATGATCAGCCGCATGGTCTGGTAGTAATTGAGCCCCAGCGAATCGGCCGCCTCGTACTGCCCCTTGCTCATGCCCTGCAATCCACCGCGGACCACCTCGGCGATATAGGCGGCCGTGAAGAGAATGATGGCCACCTGGGCGCGCAGGATGCTGTTGATGGTCACCCCTTCGGGCAGGAACAGGGGAAACACCACCGATGACATGAACAGCAGGCTGATCAGGGGCACGCCGCGAATCAGCTCGATATAGATCACGCAGAGCGATTTGATGGTCGGCATCTTGGATCGGCGCCCCAGGGCCAGCAAGATTCCCAGCGGGTAGGCCGCGGTGAGTCCGAAGACCGACAGCAGCAGGGTAAGCGGCAGACCGCCCCATTGAGAACTCTCGATAGAGGACAAGCCGAAGACGCCGCCTTTGAGCAGGATGCCCATGAGCACCAGGCAACCCACCCAGTAGTACGCCAGACTCTTCTTCCAGAAACGCGGGTACTGGCTGAAGATCAGCAGGCAAACCAGCAGAAGGATGGCCAGGAAGGGACGCCATTGCTCCGCATAGGGATAAAATCCGAAAAGGATGAAACGAATGTTGGCCGGGATGATGGACCAGCAGGCGCCGTCCGTCTCGCGGCAGGCCTCGCTGGTGGAAAACCAGAGGCTGTCGATAATCGCCCAGCGGAAAAATGGAATCGCGGTCTTCCAGAGGATCAGGAGCACGACCACCGTCAGCAGGGAATTGTACCAGGTGCTGAACAGGTTGGCGCGCATCCAGCCCATGACACCGACGCTGGCGACCGGCGGCTTGATGCTCGACGGGGAAGGATTCTGTATGGATTTTGCCTCCGGCATGGCGGCCCTAACGCTCCACTAGTTTCATTTTCTTGTTGTACCAATTCATGAAGGCCGAGGTGGAGAGGCTGAAGATGAGGTAAACCGCCATGATCAGCATCACTCCCTCGATGGCCTGGCCGGTCTGGTTGATGGTGGTGCCGGCCACGGAAACGAAGTCCGGGTACCCGATGGCCACCGCCAGGGAACTGTTCTTGGTCAGGTTGAGCATCTGGCTGGTCAGGGGCGGTATGATCACCCGCAACGCCTGGGGCAGGATCACCAGGTTGAGTACATGCCCGGGGCGCAGGCCGATGGCCATGGCCGCTTCTGTCTGCCCTTTGCTGACCGACTGGATACCGGCCCGCACCACTTCGGCCACGAAGGCGGCCGTATAGAGCACCAGCCCCAGCAGCAGCGCGGTAAATTCCGGGCTGACGCTCATGCCGCCCTGGAAATTGAATCCTTTGAGCACCGGCACGCTCATCTGGGTGGGAGCGCCTCCCAGCAACCAGGCCAGCGCCGGAAGCCCCAGGACCAGCGCCACGCCGGTCTTGAAGGTGGGAAACGGTTTGCCCGTGCTGGCCTGCCGTCGCCTGGCCCAGCGCCGAATGAACATGGTCACCACCACGGCGACGAACAGGGCCAGGGCCATGTATCCATGGGCCGCATGGGCGGCCGGCACGGCCAGGATCAGTCCCCGGTTGCACAGGAACACGCCGGCAAAGGGCGCGAGCGCCTGCCGGGGGGACGGCAGTATTTCATAGAAGAAGGCATACCAGAAGAAAAGTTGCAGCAGGACCGGGATATCCTGAAACACTTCGATGTAGATGGCGGCCAGTTTGGAAACCAGCCAGTTGGACGACAACCGGGCAACTCCGATGATCGTTCCCAGAATCACCGTCAACGCGATGCCGATGAAAGAGACCAGCAGGGTGTTCAGGGCACCCACGATCAACGCACGGCCATAGGTGTCCGCCGCCGTATAGGAAATCAGCTTTTCACCGATCTCGAAAGAGGCTTCCCGCTCGACGAAGCCGAATCCGGTGGCGATGGACTGGCGATCCAGGTTGGCCAGGGTGTTGGAAATCAGATAGTAGCTCAGCAGCCCCACCATGCACAGCGTCGCGATCTGGTAGACAATGGATCGTTTGTCGGGATCGTACCAGAAGGAAACGTTGGCCGAGCCATTGGTTGGAGCCGCATTGGAGGATGGGGACATGGCGATCTTATCCACTCACTTGCGTCGGACGGGTGGGTCTTCCCCCGGGCCGGGCGCCATTCGGGGCCGGCCGAAGAAGTTTGCCGGGCGGCCCTTCCGGTCAAGCGAAAGGGCCGCCCCGGCGATTTTCAGCACCTATAGACTTACCCCGGACCTACTTGAAGGGCGGCGTGTACATCAGCCCGCCATCGGTCCAGAGGGCATTCAGGCCACGGGCGAGTTTCAACGGCGTGCTTATGCCCACGTTGCGTTCGAAAACCTCCCCGTAATTGCCCAACGTCTTGACGATGTTGTAGGCCCACTTCTCGTCCAGCCCCAGGGCCTTGCCGTTGCCCGGAGTCACGCCGAGGAATCGCTGGATCTTGGGGTCCTTGCTCTTCATCATCTCGTCGACATTTTTCGAAGTGATGCCCAGATATTCCGCCTCGATCAGGGCCATGGTGGCGAAATCGACGATATCGGCCCAATTGTCGTCTCCGTGGCGCACGGCCGGCCCCAGCGGTTCGCGTGAAATGATCTCGGGAAGAATCATGTGCCCGTCGGGGTCGGGAGCGATGGCGCGGGTGCCGGCCAGTTGGGAGGCATCGGAGGTCAGGCAATCGCACCGTCCGGCGAAATAGGCTTTGGCCAATTCCGGGGTGCTCTCGATGACCACCGGTTTCATTTTCATGCCGTTGGCCCGGAAGAAGTCGGCGGCGTTGAGCTCGGTGGTGGTACCCGGCAGGACGCAAACCGTGGCGCCGTCCAGTTCCTTGGCACTCTTGACCCCCAGCTTTTTGGGCACCAGGAATCCCTGGCCGTCATAGTAGTTGGTATGGACGAAGGTGAGTCCCAAGGCGGTCTCCCGGGTCAGCGTGCGCGTGGCGTTGCGGGTCAGCACATCGATCTCGCCGGACTGCAGGGCGGTGAAGCGGGTCTTGGCGGTCAACGGCACGAATTTGATCTTATCCGGCGAACCGAAAACGGCCACGGAAACGGCCCTGGCCGTATCGACATCCAGACCGCGCCAGACACCCTTGTCATCCGGCTTGGAAAAGCCGAACAGGCCCTCGTTGACCCCCACGGAAATATAACCTTTGGCTTTCACATCCTGAAGGGTTCCCGCGATCCCCGTCGCGGCACAAACCAGGGTGACGATAATGACCGCGATGACACCAAACCTTAGACTTTTCATGAGCTCCCCTCCTATCTCCTCTGGTGGTTCCCCTATCGACGCCCGATGCATGCCCCCTGCATGCGAACCTTCGTCGCCGATTTGATCTGATTTAGTAAATGATATTAATTCATTATTTGATCTTTCAGTCACGCCCTCCATATCGGGAAAAATGAAAATCCGCAAGTGATAATATTTCCGCCCGGAGTGGAGACTGGACGGCGCCACTGCGCGGCCCGGCACCGTCTCGCCGGGCCCAACCAGCCGCTACAAGTCGATCTCGTAACGCTTGATCTTGCTCAGCAGGCTGGGATGGCTGATCTCCAATAGCCTTGCCGCATGGGTGCGATTGCCCTCGGTGGCCTTCAGCGCCTTGACGATCATCGCCTTCTCCATGACCTGCTGGGCCTTCTTCATGGAGAAACCGTCGAACATCTGGTCCACGCTCCCTGCCGGCGGCTTGCGCATGCCCCCCAAGGCAAAGCTTTCCGCAGGAAGCATCTTGGCACCGGTCAACACCATGGCGCGTTCGATGGCATTTTCCAGCTCGCGCACGTTGCCGGGCCAGTTATATTGCAGCAGAAGGGCCATGGCATCGGGGGCGATGCCCTGGACGCGGCTGTCCAGGCTTTGGTTGAGTTTGTGGATGAAGTGCTGGCACAGCAAGGGGATATCCTCGGTCCGCTGCCGGAGAGGGGGCATTTCCATGGGCAGCACGTTGAGACGGTAGTATAGATCTTCGCGAAATGAATTCTCGGCCACCATCCGGGAAAGATCCCGGGAAGTGGCGGCGATGACCCGGACATCGACCTCCCGGACCTGGGAGGCGCCCACCGGCCGGATCTCGCTTTCCTGCAAGGCCCGCAGCAATTTGACCTGCAGCGCCAGGGGCAGTTCGCCGATCTCGTCCAGGAAAAGCGTTCCCCGGTGCGCCTCCACGAACAGGCCTTTCCTGGCGCTGTCGGCTCCGGTGAACGCGCCTTTGGCGTGCCCGAAGAGCTCGCTCTCCAGCAGGTTCTCGGGAATGCTGCCGCAATTGACCGGCACCCAGGCGTTTCTCTTGCGCGGTCCCGTGGAATGGATGGCCCTGGCCAGCAGTTCCTTGCCGGTGCCGCTCTCGCCGGTGATCAATACGGTGGTCCCGTATTGGGCCGCCTTGGTGCCCATGGTGAAGACTGCCTGCATGGCCTCGCTTTTGGCCACGAGGTCGCCGAACTGGCCGCGCCCCTGAATCTGCCGGATCTGATCGCGGAGCAACCGGTTCTCCTGCCGGAGCTGGTTGCGCTCCTCGGCCTTCTTGATGGCCAAAAGCACTTCGTCGCGCTTGAACGGTTTGGAGATAAAGTCATAGGCGCCCAGTTGCATGGCTTTTACCGCCAGGTCGATGGTGCCGTAAGCCGACATCATGATCACCGTCGCCCGGGAAGACTTCTCCCGGGAGGCTTCCAGAAATTCCATGCCGTCCATTCTGGGCATCTTGATATCGCAGAGGACGAAATCGCAGTCCGTACCACCCAGCCGTTCCAGACCCTCCCGGCCGTCGCCGGCGGTCTGGACGGAATAACCCTCCCGGGCCAGCATCTTGGAGAGCATGTGGCGCATGTTTTCTTCATCGTCGATCACCAGCACGGTCAAGGGTGCCGGATCGCGCCGGACCGTGTCATCCATGAGGGTCACCTTCGCTATGGAGTTGTCGCTCCTGGCCGCCGGACCCAGCCCGGGCGGGTGCCAGCGGCAAATGAATGGTGAAAACGGCGCCGTCTTTCCCGGGGCTTTCGGCCGCCAGGCTTCCGCCGGCCCCCTCGATGATCATGTAGCTCACCGAGAGGCCCAGGCCGGTTCCCTTGCCCGGCTCCTTGGTGGTGTAAAAAGGATCGAAGATATTGGACAACTGCTCCGGATCCATGCCGATGCCGTTGTCTTCGAAACGAATCTGCAATCGGGGTGTACCGGAGGAAGCGTCGCCCTGGACGATCCGTGTTGCGATCCGGATCATCCCGTCCCCTGAGGATGCCTTGCCCCGGATGGCATCGGCGGCGTTCAGGATCAGGTTGAGAAATACCTGGCGAAGTTGATCCGGGTCGCCGATGATCTCGTCGTGGTCCCCCCGCAGGTCGAGGGCAATCGGAATCTCCTTTAAGATGGGCTGCAGCCGCATGACTTCCGCGATGTCCGTCAATACTTCGTGCACATGAATCTGCCGGGTGCTGTCGGAGTGCGGACGGGCCAGATCCAGCAGTTGGCGGATCACCGTGTTGATGCGCTGGATCTCCTTTTCGGTCCGCTGGAGGAAATCGACTTTATCGTCATTGTCCAGGTCGGGCTCCTTGAGCATATCCAGGTAACCCAGCACGATGCCGATGGGATTGCCGATTTCATGGGCGATTCCCGCGGCGAGACGGCCGACGGAGGCCAGTTTTTCAGCACGAAGGATCTCCTTTTGCGCATTCTGCAGCTCGACATTGGCCTGTTCCAGCGAAGTCACGGTGCTGCGCAATTTCTTCTTGTCGGATGAAATGCGGCTGAGCATCCGGTTGAGGGAGATGGACAAGCGATTCAATTCGTTGTCCTCCTGCCGGAAGGCGAAGAGCAGATCGGCGTCGTCCTGGAATTCATCGGCCTGGCGCACGATCCGGTCGATGGGGCGCAGGTAGAGGCGGAAGATGCGATAGAGGCCCACCAGGGTCAAAACCGCCGAGTTTATCAATATGTATAGGAAAATCGGTTTGTTATAGCCACTCAGCAGTTCATAGATCGGGGTGAGCGGCATGTGAGCGACCGCCAGCCCCAGCAGCCGGTGGTCCTTGCGGATGGGCTGATAGACGAATATGGATTCGGCACGCCACCAGAAGGCGGACCAGACAAGGCCGGCCTTTTCCACATGCGCGGATTCCCGCCCCATGGCCTTCTGAATCTTTTCCACCGTGAAGCCTGCGAAATCGTCCTCCTTGGGGTGGACCAACAGCTTCCGGCCGTCTGGATCCCACAGGGAGAAGAATCCTCCCGGCCATAATCCCTCTCGCAATCGGCCCAGCAAGTCGGCGGCGGCGGTTCGGTCCTGCCCCCCGGGATCGGCGTCGAGGTAGATCGAACCATTGATCCTGGCAAAGGCCTCGAACCGTCGGATGGATTCCCGGACCATCACATTCTGGACCACCACGATGACCAGGATGTCCGTAACCAGCGCCGAAAGCAGCAGAAGCAAGGCGACGTTGAAGGCAATCTTCGTTTTCAGTCCCCGGGCAGCCAAATCCTCTCCTGAACCGAACGGATGGGACGACAATTGATAACATATTGGAACAATAAAATATTCTAACAGTTTCGCCAGATTTTGCAATCGGAAACCCGAATTACCGCAAGGCAATCGCCGGTCACAGGGCCAGAGGCGGAGTGGTCAGGTGGTCTGCTCCCCGTCGGCAACGGGCTTGATGATTTTACGGGAGGAACAGCCAATCGGCCAATCGACGGAGCCACCCTCCCATGGGATCGCCGCCGAAGACCTTTTGCCGGCCGGAGGCCGCCTGGATCAGTTTCCGGGTCTCCCCGGCCGGGGGATGGTGCGAGGTCTCCAGGGCCTTGAACAGTACTGCCTTGGCCTCGCTCACGCCGGTCTGCGCGATCCAGGCGGACACCTTCCCGGCGAAAGCCCGATTGGGCACCTGGGGGACCTCGGCGGCGTTGGACGGCCCCAGGTGGTTGATGGCATCGATGACGAGGGTTCTGCGCTCGGCATAGGGCAAGGCTTCCAGTCGCCCGGGGAGGATGGGTCGGCCGACATAATAATCCTGTTTGCCATAGCCCACGGGAAAGTCCAGCGGGGCCTCCATTTCCCGAACCGGCAGTCCGCCCGCGAAGCGCACCGGTACGATGGGCAGGCGTGCGTCCAGGGCGAAATCGATAAAAACGGAACTCAGGTTGCGCACGGGGCGCCTGCAGCCCAGTCCCAACCGTCCCTCCGCATGCAGGAATACCGAGATCCCTTCACCGGCGACCGCCGTCTTGAGCCCCGCGATGATGTCGAACATGGAGGCCCGGTCCGTTTGGTTGAAATAAACTATATTTCCGGGATCGGCCACCCCCGGACGGGAAAACATCCTGTCGCCGAGAGGTCCGATCCAGCCGTTGCGGTGGGTGGTATTGGCGATGGTGACCACACGCGCTCCACAAAGGGTCTGCGCCAGCAGGGGAAAGAGGATCGACTCGACTTGTACCTGGTGGTTCCCCAGAAAAAGCAGGCTGCGGCCCCTGACCGCCGCAAGGGCCGCCGGGTCCTCCACGATGAGACGGCGCACGAAAAGATCGCACAGGCCCCGGACCAAATCCTCCCCGAACCATGGCCCCGCGCCCAGCAACCGGCGTGTATATTCAAAGACCCGCCCGAGATCGAGACCGGAATCGTCCACGGCGACGGTCCGGACTTCGTTCTTTTTTGACAGCGGGAATATATTGAAAGGCATGTGATCGCAAATGGCCGCTCTTCCATCTTCCGTCAAACGGACCGATTCCACCGGGACCTGAATTCCATCTGCCACCCGGTTCTTCACCGGCTGCTCATCGGCCTCATCCGCAGTTCGCTTCGCAAGCCGGGCGGCAATATCCGGCGCCTGCCGGGTGCTGCCACGGTTTCCGGAGACGATGTGCAACTTCAGATCTTCGACGTGGAAGATGCGCAGGTCGTCCGCCCACAGCCACGCCTCCGCCACCGCATACGGACCCTGGTCATCGCGGCCCCGGGCCACGATATCCATCTCCACGGTGATGCGCTGCCTGTCGGGGGTCACCTGTCCCCGGTATTTCCAGGTCACGGTATGGTGCAGGGCAAGCGGTACGAAGCGCGGGTCCTCGATCCCCTCCCCCATCCCCCGGTGCAACATGTAGAATTGAAGCAGCTGGATCATGGCCTCCACCCCGAGGGAGCCGGGCTGCACCGGATCCTGGAAGAAATGGGCCTTGAAAAACCACTCCTCCATCCGGACGGTCTTCTCCGCCCGCAGCCGGCCCAGGCCCTTGGTTCCCCCCTCGGGCCAGTACCCGGTGACGCGATCCAGCATGAGCAACATGGTCCCCGGCAACCGGAGCCGGCCGCCGCAATACCGTTCCGGCCCCTGGGTGAGATCCACCCGGAAGTCGCAGGGTTCGTCCACCCAGGCGCGTTGTCCGTCGCTCACGGGCAGGCCCACCTGCTGGTCCAGGGCCTCCTTGGAGAAGAAGCCGAAACCGGTCTGCATGGTGAACACCGTGGTCTCGTGGAGAAAGCACTGGACATCGAAGTTGACCAGGATCACGCCGGAGACCCGCGACAGGCGGGTCAGGGTGGTGCGGGTACGGATGGTTCCCGCCCCGGGCCGGATCTCTCCGGCGAAGGTGCCGGTCCCGTCCAGGTTTCTGAAATAGAGTGGGTTTTCGGAACTGGTTGGAATGCCGGCAAAGGCGGCCAGCCAGCCGCAGGGCTGCAGCGCCGTCTCCATGAGAACGCAGAAGGGCATGACGGGATACCCGTTGGCACCGAAATACCATTCACCGGAAGGGACGTCATATTCCACTTCAGCGGTCTGCCCGGGTTTCATGGCCCCCATCCGCGCTTCCAGCCGGGAAACCCGGCTCATGAAGTGATAGGGCGGTCCGGGAAGCCTGGCGATGTGACGGCCGAGGTCGAAGGGACGGCCGAGGTCGCCGAAGGCGTCCGAAGGGCGGCCGAAGGCGCAGGCCAGCAGGGATTGATACCCGAACTCCAGGTCCCCGACACGGGCCACGGGCCTTTTTTCCGTATATCCGGCGAGAAGGTGGGGCCAGCCGTCCAGGGGCCAGTCCGGCACCAGGCGCAATCCCATGCGGCGGATGTGGAGGATTTTGCGCCCGTCGCAGGTACCCAGGATATCCGCGTATATCGTGGGATACGGCCCGCTGTGGATCTCCTCGACGAATACCTCATAGGTCAACCGCCGGCTTGCCGGAGTCACCTGCCCCCGGCAGCGGATATGATAAACCTCCCCGGGCACGGGCTCGAACCGCCACCCATCCTTGTCCAGGGTGTATCCCATGGCCGTCAGGTAGAATGACATGGCCTGCAGGCAGGCCTCGCTCATCAAGGTCCCCGGCATGCAGGGATCGTTCTTGAAATGGCAGACCAGGTACCAGGCATCCGCTGGGATCTCGTTCTCCACCCGCAGATATCCCCGGCCCCAGGGGCCGCCGCCAAGATCCAGCCGGGCCACGCGGTCCAGAAGAAGCATGCGTCCGGACTGGATCCGGGGCGTCCTGATATGGGTCCGGGTGATTTCGAAACCCTCCCCGAAACATTCGTATACCCGCCCTTCCGAAAACGCCTTGACCTGTCTCCGGGTGAAGGCGTCGCGTCGGCAGGTCATCGCGGGGGGATCCAATGGAGCCCCGGCCGCATACTCCCCGGTTTCCGGCGTCCAGAGGACGCCCTTGGAGGCGGCCAGTTCCGCATCGCTGAAGAACCCGGCCTGGGCATTGCGCACGCGCAGGCGCAGTTCTCCGTCGATGCGGCAATCGTAATGGAAGAAGAAGATGCGCACCCCGCCCACCCGGGCATGCCCATCCACGTGGATCTGGTAGCAAAGGGTGTCTCCGGCCCGGGGCGGCGATCCATAATAGACCAGATCGCAGCCCAGCAGACGATAGACCCGCTCGCCCCGGTTTTCGAAATCCACGCCCAGCCAGGAGATCAGCACCAGGTCGCACTGGCCGGCCTCCACGGTGATGCCGGGGGGCATGAACCCGTCGTGAAGGTACCAGCCGTCCCATGTCACGTCCGTTTCGGTCCAGATGACGCCCCTGCCCATGGAACCGGGTTGCGCATCGATGCCGGTGACGCGATCCGCCAGGAGCAAGGGGGACCGGGGCAGGCGCACCTGGCGACGGAACCCGTCCTGTCTATTGAAGAAGGGGCCGAACACGTCGGACACCTTCCCCGATGCCAGTACCTCGAGCTGCTCCCGGGAAAAGGCGGGGCCCCTGGGGGCCAGGACCTCGGATGCGGGGGACGGATCGCCGGGGGAATCCACCCGGGACCCCGGCGCCTGTGAACCGAGGGGCAAAATTTCCCCACCGGAATCCAATACCGTCGCCACTTCGCCGTCCGGCATCGAAACAAGCCCTTCCTCTACCGGATCCGCCAGGGCCGCGGCCAGGAGCGCATGGAGGGCCGCCTGGCGGGCCTGCAGGAAGTATTGCTGGAGCCGGTCCTGTCGGGCCAGGAAATCCCGATGGATCGCGGCGGTATGGGCGTGCCGGGACACCAGCCCCCGGAGTATCCCGTTCACCGCCGGGTCTTCTTCGTCCGGAACGAGGAGAGGCAACCGGACGGGTGGCGGGTGGGGTGCATAGGTCCGCAGGTCCCGCCTGCCGGAGGCCTGGTCGAGCCCGCCATTCTCCCCAAGGCGCTGTCCGATGAGGTCTTCATCATCCGGAGAAGGAGATCGGTCGCGGTCATCCTGGACCAGGTCGACCTGGGCCGCTTCTCCGCCCAGGGCCTGGATGGACACCGAAAGGCACATGGGATTCCGGGTATCCCGCCAAACCCGTGCGCGCTCCCCGGCCCCTTGGGGCAAGGCCCCATAGCGGCAGGCCAGGGCCGCCGCCGCCACGTGCACCAATCCGGATGCGGCATGGGCATGACCGAAAAGGGGGGTGAGGTCCAGGCGCCCGGCACCCCGGCCCAGTATCAGATCGGGTTCTCCGGATCGCGCCGGAGCCAGGACGGCATAGATTCCATCGCCGTCCCGGCGGGCATCCTCGATGCGCTTCAAAATCAGGACGACGGCCGCATCGCCGGGGACCTGCTGGTCTTGACCTAAAATCGCCGCCGCCGCCGCCGTGTGCACCGGCTCGCAACACAGGTCCACCGCGCCGACCACGGCGGCGTCCAGCTCATGGTGCCGGAGCGCCCGGGCCGCCAATTCCAGGCAGCGCAAGCCGGAAAGCTCTTCGGAAGAGACCGTATAGCTCGGTCCGCCCAGATCGAATTGGCTGCAAAGCCGGTTGGCCGTTATGTTGGGCATGGCACCGACGACGGCGCCCGCCTTGCGCACCGGCACGATCCGGTCCCGTGCCCGGGAAACCCAGGCCGCAAGGTCGGAGGGCGCAAGATCCCCGGCCCAGTCCCGGGCATACCGGGGCAGCCGCCAACTCATGGCGCAGCGGGCCGCCTCGGCATCGCAACCCATGCCCACCAGCACGCCGGTGCGCCGGGCGGGGAGGCGATCCACCCGGTCGAGGGCCTCCAGGGTCGCCTTGTAAAGAATCAGTTGCTGGGCCAGGGCCTGATCCAGGTCGGCGGGTGGAAACCGCAGGCCCGTCAGCGGCAAATCGAAGGGCCGGGCCCTGCCCGCCGGCCGGCCGTCAGGCTCCCGCTGCAGCCCGGACGCGCCGCGAAAGAGGGCCCGGGCGAACGCTTCGGCGCTGCCGGCATCGGCCACCACCGCGCCCACGGCCACGATGGCGACCCGTTCCCTGGACGGAGCCGGCGGCAACTCCGCCCTCCCCCGCTGGACGGATCCAGACCATTCCTCCACGATCAGGTGCGCATTGTTGCCCCCGAAACCGAAATTGTTGACGGCCGCCCGGCGCGGACCCCGGCAATTCCACGGTTCGGACTCGGCGAGCAGCCGGAAGGGAGAGCCCGCCATGGCCTCCAGGGGATCTTCCGCGTGCAGGGTGGCCGGCCGGATGCCGGCCTCCATGGCCGCCAATACCTTGATCAGACCGGCCACCCCGGACATGGTAATGCCATGGCCCATGTTCGATTTGAGGGAGCCCATGGGAATGTCCCGCAGGCCCTGGAATACCCGGCCCATGCTTTCGATCTCCACGGCATCGCCCACCGGCGTACCCGTGGCATGGGCCTCCACCAGGTTGATATCCGCCGGCGTCAGACCGGACAACGCATATGCCTGGCGGATGGCCCGCACCTGACCCTCCACGGACGGGGCCAACAGCCCCTGGCCCCTGCCATCGTTGGACAGCCCCACGGCCCGGATCACCCCCCGGATGCGGTCGCCGGCGGCCACGGCATCCTCCAGCCGTTTCAGCACCACGAATCCCGCGCCTTCGGCCGGAACCAGGCCGTCCGCCCGCCGGTGAAAGGGCCGGCTGCGGCTGGTTCGGCTCATGGCCTGCAACACGCAGAACCCCACATGGAGGATCAGGTCATCCGCCCGGTTCACGCCGCCGGCCAGCATCAGGTCGGCGCGTCGGTCGTGGAGTTGGTCGCAGGCCAGTTTCACGGCATACAGGGAGGAGGCGCAGGCCGCGTCCAGGGCGAAGGCACCCCGGTTCAGGTCCAAGGCGCGGGCCAGGATATGGGCGGGAAGTCCGGACATGAACCGGTTGATGGGATCCGGACGTGGGTCGGCGACCGGAACGCGGGCCGACTCCCGAAAAAAATCGGGTCCCTGCCCCTCGATCCAGACGGATTCGGCGAATTGGGACAGCGCGTGGGAGGGATAGGACAAGTTGCCGAGGACGGCCCCCCGGTTCAAGTCGGGACCGCCATGATCTCCGGCATCCTTGAGGGCTTCGCGCCCGGCATGCAATATCCAGTGGACCAGGGGGTCCAGGCGCTGGATTTCCGCGGAGGATATGGCAAACCCCCGGGGATCGAATGCTTCCCCGAAACCTTTCACATAGCCGCCCTTGAGGCACCAGGTCTGGTCCCCGACGCTATTCGCGGATCGTGTGGCGACCAGTTCCGGATCGACCCGCCAGTAGTTTTCCGGCACCCGGGTCAGGACGTCGCGGCCCGCCAGGACCAGGTCCCGAAGTTCCCGCGGGTTGAGCGCGCCCGGCAGCAGACAGGCCTGCCCGATGATGGCGATGGGTTCGAAGGTCACGCCTCAGTCTCCCGCCGCCGCGGAATCGGGCAGCCCGTGCATTTCGACCTGGCACGGCGCAGGGGTCGATGCGATCACCACCTCGACATCGCCGGCGCCGGCCGTGCGGATTTCCCGGACCAGCAATTGGGCCCCCAGTGCGGAAGGCACCAGGGAAATCCCTCTCTCATGAAAATGCTTCTTCAGGGATGGCGACACCATGCCGCCGTCCCACGGTCCCCAGTTGATGGACTTCACCAGGCAGTCTCCATCGCGTCGCCGGGCTTCGGTCCAGGCCACCTGGTTGAGAACCGCGTTGGCCATGGCATAGTCGCACTGGCCGATGTTTCCGTAGCGGGCCGCGACGGACGAGAAGAGACAGATCAGGCGCAACGGGTCCTGGGCGGTGGCGTCCAGCAGGTTGCGCAGGCCGCGCACCTTGGTATCGAACACGGCATCGAACTGCGCCAGGGTTTTATCGGCGATGCGCCGGTCGTTCAACACACCCGCCCCGTGAATGATGCCGCCGATGGGTCCCCAGGAATCCCGGATCGAAGCCAGGGCCGCTTCCAGGGCGGCCCGGTCCTGCACGTCCACGGTCAGGTAGCGGGCCTGCGCGCCGAACGCCTGCAGGCCCTGCAGGGTGGCCCGGATCTCCCGCATGGCAAGGATATGTTGGGTCCGGGCCCCCAGTTGCGCGGGCGTCAGGGTCTCCCCGGCGGCCCGGGCCGCCTCCAGGAGGGCCTGTTTCAGGTCGCCGTCTCCGACCGCCTGGGGATGGATGTCCGCTTCGTCGGTGAGGGGGGTGCGCCCGAGGAGCAGGATGCGCGGATGAAACGCATGGGCCACCTGCAGGAGCGTTGCCGCGGTGATGCCGCGCGCCCCGCCCGAGGCCACGATGACGGACCCATCGTCCAGCGGATATTGCGAAGGGGTTGCTTCGACGGGAAGGGTATCGGGACGGACGCGCCTGCCTTCTTCGGAAAGACCTACTTCGATTTCCGGCCCGCCGGAGAAGAGCTCCTGGTCGAGGGCCGCCGCCAGCGCGTCGGCCGATCTGGTCCCCCGCTGGATGTCGATGGCCTTTGCCGAGACCCCGGGCCATTCCAGAGCCACGGTCTTTACCAGGCCGGGCAGGCCTCCCAGCCAGGCGCGGATTCCCTGTCGGCCGGAAATACCGAAATCCCCGCCCGTATCCTGAACGGTGATAAACGCGCCGCGGGATCCTGCCAGACGGACGGCCGCTTTTCGGGCGGCCTGGAACGCCTCCCGGTTCACGGCCGCGGCCGCTTCCCGATCCGCGCATGGCCGGAGCCCGCCGAGAAACAGGACGGCATCCGCCTCCTCCGGGATCTCTTCCACGATCCGGGCCGCGACATCACGCGCCGCCAGTCTCTCCTGCAATGCCCGGGCGACTCCCGTTCCATCGTCCGTGATCACCACGCATCGGGCGCGGACCAATCCCTTCATGGCAACGCCCGCCTGCGGCGCCGGGACCTTCTGCAAGATGAAGCGGCCGATATCGGCGGTCCCGGTGCCGGCGGTTTCAATGATGGGCGCGCAGGATGGCTCGGGGACGGCGGGTTCGGATTCGACCTGCACCATATAGGCCAGCACGTCTCCCAGGGTCCGGATGTCGGCCATTGCGGCGGTATCCACCTCCGGAAGCCACTGCGCCTCGTCCCTGACGGCCGAGAGAATCTCCACCCGCTTGATGGAATCGATCCCCAAATCCGCCTCCAGGTCCATCTCCATGTTGAGAATCTCGCCGGGATACCCGGTCTTCTCGGCGACTACCCGCAGCAGCAGTTCCGCATAATCGATTTGGGGATGGGCCGGTTCCGCCGCCCCGGCCGCGCTTTCGTCCGGCGGCGCGGGATCCCGGGCGAGCGGGACCGGCGGCCCGGATTCCGTCGCCGGCAGGCTTTGGTCCCGGCCACGATCTTCCCTTTCGGACGGCCATGGAGGTACCTGTGGTGGCTGGGTGAGAGGAACGTCATCCCGGACAGGTTCCATCTCCGAAGGGATGGCACGCCCCTCCATTGGCAAGTCTCCAGCCATCAATTGCCGCAATGTGCGCGTGCCGGCCTCCGCGGACTGGAGAAATTTCATGTGGGTTTCCGCCATATGCTTCTGGTAGGCGGCATGGGTTTCCGCCGTCTGGCGTTGAATTTCCAGGAAGGCCTGCAACCATTGCGCGTTCCTTCCATGGAATCGCCTGGCCGGTGGTGCCGCGGTTGGTTGCGGCCCGTGGGAGGAGAGCGGATCGTTTTCGGACGGAGAAGACCGGCGGTTTTCGGCCTTCCCGGCGGCATCCGGTGCAGGGGGATCTGCCGGTGCGGGAAGAGGCATCGATTGATTTGAAGGTGTCGGTTTCATGGGCAGCGGTTCCTTCCGGGGTTTGCTTCTGGGGGTCGGGCCGGAGACGGTCGGGAGGTTGCAATCCATCGGGGGCGGGTACGGCTTGCCGTAGTTGCATCCCAGGATGGAGACGCAATGGCCGGGCTTCTTCTCCCGCCGCGGCTCGGCCGGCGGGGCATAGGGTGCCCACACGGGCGCCCAATGGATGTCCAGCCCCTCGACGGCCAGCCGTCCCAGGGCATGCCAGAGGGCGGTGACCCCGTGCATGCCCCTGGCGTCCACATTCACGGCCGCGTGGGGGCGGCCGTCCAGGCACCGGTCCACCATCTCCGTGAGTGCCGAACCCGGCCCCACCTCGATGAAGATCCTTGCCCCCCCGGCATGCATGGCCTCGATCTCTTCTTCGAAGCGTGCGGGGCCATCGATCTGCCGGCACAATACCTGGCGAACCCGGTCCGCCCGGTGCGGATAGGGACCGGCCTCCGTATTGGAGAAGACGGGCAACCGGGGCTTTTCAAAGGGAATATCATCGAGGATATCCCGGCAGGGCGAGCGGGCCGCGGCCATCCGGCGGGTGACGTGGAGGAGGCCCTGGAAATCCAGGACGCCGGCCTCGCAGAGGGCCGTCGCCTCGCCCAACCCGTGGCCGCCCACGGCATCCGGATGGATGCCGAGGCGGTCGAGCAAGGCGGACATGGCCAGGCCGGTGACGGAGACGGCCGGCTGGGCCCATGGGGGGGAGGCGAGTCTCTCGGCCAATGACATTTCTTCTTCCCTCGTAAACACCGGTCTTGGAAAGACGATTTCATGGAGGCCGGGGGGTTCCCCTGTGTCCAGGGCCGCGGCCCGGTCCCAGATCTCCCGCACCGCGTCGAAATGGATGGCCAGGTCTGCGCCCATGCCGATATATTCACTGCCCTGGCCCGGATAAAGAAAGGCCAGCCCGCCGGACAGCACCCTCCCGGAGCGGTAGTGGATGCCGGCCGGCAGGGAAAAAGGGGTTCCCGGATTTCGGACGATGAGATCCGCGGCCTGTTCCAGCTTGATCTTCAGATCCGGTACATCGTCGGCCACCATGGCGACCCTGGCGGCTGCACCGGCTTCGAAGCCTTCCTGGCCGGTCCTGGCAAGGAACGGCAACCCATCCGCTCCTTCCAGCTCCGCGACCGTCTCCCGGCAGCGCGTCGCGAGTTCCCGGGCGTCCGCCGCGCCGAGGAGAACCAGTTCGCTGGGAAAGGTGCGCAGGCGGCGGGCCCGTTTCCCGGGACCGGCATATTCCTCGGCGGTGACATGAAAATTGGTCCCGCCGAAACCGAACGAACTCACCGAGGCCCGCCGGGGATGGGATGCGTCCCGGATCCAGGGCCGGGTTCGGGTATTGAGATAGAAGGGGCTGTGGGCCAGGTCCAGCCTGGGGTCCGGACGATCCACCTTGATGGTGGGGGGCAGCACCTTATGGTGCAAAGCCATGACGGCCTTGATCAGGCCGGCCACCCCCGCGGCGCTCTTGGTGTGGCCGATCTGCGATTTGACCGATCCCAGGGCGCACCATTGCCCCTGCCGGCGCCCGGCTTCCCCGAAGGCCATGCACAGTCCCTTGAACTCAGCCGCATCGCCCGCCGCCGTGCCTGTTCCATGGGCTTCCACCAGTTCCACCGTGGACGGGCGATAGCCGGATGACGCGTAGCAGCGCCGCAGGGCCTTGGCCTGCCCCTTGGGAACCGGTGCATAGACACTCGCGCCCCGTCCGTCCGAAGAGGTCCCCAATCCCTTGAGCACCGCATAGATCCGGTCGCCGTCGCGTTCCGCGTCCGCCAGCCGCTTGAGGGCCACCATGCCGATCCCCTCGCCCAGCAACATGCCGTCCGCCCCATCGGAAAAGGGCCGGCAATCGTCCGACGGGGACAAGGCCGGGGTCTTGGCGAAACAGGTATAGAGGAAGGGGCCGTTGGTGGCGTCCACCCCGCCGGTGATCACCAGGTCGGATTGCCCCAGCCGAAGCTCGTTCAGCGCCATGGACAGGGCGGAAAAGGCGCTGGCGCAGGCCGCGTCGGTGGTGCAGTTGGTGCCCCCCAGATCGAAATGGTTGGCAATCCGCCCGGCCACGACATTTCCCAGCAATCCGGGGAAGGTACTCTCTTTCCATTCCGAGTAGTTGGCGGCGATGGATTCACAGATTTTCTGAACCCGATCCTCGGGGATATCGTGTTCTCTCAAGGCCTTGGCCCATACCGGCCGCTGGAGCCGGCTGTTCATCTCTCCCAGCAGCTCCAGCCCCGCGGCAACCCCTAGAATCACGCTGATCCGGTCCCGGTCCATCTGTTCGAACCTTCCCCGGGCCGCATCTTCCAGGACCTGCTTGGCGACGATCAGGGCCAGGAGCTGGGCCGTATCCGTGGACGACAGGTTGGCGGGCGGGACGCCGAATTCCACGGGATCGAATTCTATGGGGGAAAGAAAGGCCCCCCGTTTGCTGTAGGTCTTGTCCGCCGCCCGGGGATCGGGGTCATAATGGTCGTCCGCGATCCAGTGGGTGGACGGCACATCGGTAATGAGATCCCGGCCGGCCAGGATGTCGCGCCAGAATCCGTCCACGCTGGAAGACCCCGGGAACAAGGCGCCGACGCCCACCACCGCGATGGGGGAGAACCCTTTTTGAATACGAATGTCATCCTTAATCTCTGCAGGCATAAACGCGCCTCCCCCTCTGTATCGAAATGGGTACAGGGAGCAACTGCAATCGCCGAAGTGCTTCCGCGCCCGGACGCCGGGCGTATGCTAAAAAAGGTTTCGGCGGGCCCGGAGCCCGCCCTGCGAAAACCATGGTACTTGAACTTGAATGGAGTCTCGGAGACGTAGAGCCGACCTCCATGTCGGCCATACCGCCTGTCCCGCCAATGGCGGGACAGGCATCTAATCATGCAACATCGTGAATGGAACGGCTATCGGGCCGACTTCCTATCTTCTCTTGAACAGGCAGGAAGCGGTTTTCTGATCTCCCTCCTGGTGGAAGGTGCAGTTTTTCACTTTCCAGTCGTCGGAATATTCATCGTTCAAGAAGCCGGAAAAATCATGGTCGAAGGTAGAAATCGACGAACTGAAACTCTTATAGGTATATCGTTTCTTCATGATTCATTCCCTCCTGGGTTGGCGGTTATAGATCCAATATAAAACGGTGGACCTTGAAATCAATCGCCCGAAGGACCGGCGGACGGAAGTCCGGAGGCTTGCCCGGACGGTCGACGTTGACTTGACCGGGTCGGGGCCTACTTTCTGAATTCAGCCTGAATTCATCCGAGGGGTACGCGCCGTGGATTCCGACGACAACGATACCGGCCAGTCCGGTCTAAACGACTCCTATCTGCAGGCCGTCCTGGACAACGTGATCGACGGCATCGTCAGCATCGACGAGGATTGCATCGTCGAAACCTTCAATCCCGCCGCCGAGCGCATCTTCGGGTACGAGGCCTCCGAAGTCATCGGACGAAACGTCTCCATGCTGATGCCCGAACCCCATCGGAGCCGTCACGGCACGTATGTGGCCGACTACCTGCGCACCGGCAAGGCCAAAATCATCGGCATCGGCCGGGAGGTCCATGGGCGCAGGAAGGACGGCTGGCTTTTTCCCCTGGAATTGGCCGTCAGTGAAATGAAGGTGCGCGGCAAACGACGATTCATCGGGATCCTGCGGGATATCACCGAACGCAAGCAGACAGAAGCCGATTTGCATCGGCTCAACGAGGAGCTTGAACAGCGCGTGGCGGACCGCACGGCGAAACTCCACGAGACGAACCAGGTCCTGGAAGTTTCCCTGGCCAATTTGAAGAAGGCCCAGAACCAACTGGTGCAGACTGAAAAAATGGCCGCCCTGGGCGCCCTGGTTTCGGGGGTGGCCCATGAAATCAATACCCCGCTGGGGGTCTGCATCACCGCCGGCTCCTACCTTGAACTCAGGACCCGGGAAATCGCCGGACGGATGACCGACGGCGAAATCGATCCGGATCGGCTTGGCAAATACCTGAAGACGGCATCCGATGCACTGACCAGCATTCTCACCAACCTGGAGCGGGCCGCCGAACTGGTCAAGAGCTTCAAACAGGTGGCGGTCGACCAGGCCACCGAAGACAAACGCAGGTTCAACCTGAAAGACTATATCGAGATGGTCCTCTTGAGCCTGAGACCGAAATACAAGCAGACCGGGCACACCGTCGAGGTGGTATGCCCCCAAGGCTTCGAAATCATGAGCTATCCAGGTGCATTCTCCCAGATCGTCACCAACCTGGTGATGAACTCGTTGACCCATGGCTTCGCCGGGATCCAAGAAGGCAGGATCACCGTGGACCTGGCCCGCCGCGACGATCGGTGCATCCTCCGATACAGCGACAACGGCCGGGGAATTCCCGACACGGACCTGGCCAGGATCTACGATCCCTTCTTCACCACCGGCCGGTCCAGGGGGGGCACCGGGCTGGGCATGCACATTGTCTATAACCTGGTCACACAACGACTGAATGGGGAGATCCATTGCGAAAGCGCTCCGGGACAAGGCACGACGTTCACCATCAGTTTGCCCATGACCCGTTGATGGTTACATTCCGAAGCAGCGATCCAAGGAACCCGATGGTTGCATTAAAAAAGACCGCAAGAGGTCGACAAATTTCAGACAAGGCAGGTTGCCAGGATGGGATTGCAAACCGCGTGGAGAGAAAAAGAGCCTGATGTGGGAATGGAGGACGAGTGCCGGATCGTGAGACCCTGGCATCCGGAACCGGCCGGCTCCCCGGAAGCCCGGCACGCCTGGAAGATCATCATCGCCGACGATGAAGAAGAAGTACATGCCATGACGCGACTGGTGCTCTCGGACTTCGATTTCGAAGGCCGGGGCGTGGAGCTCCTCAGCGCCTATTCCGGCCGGGAGACCCTGGATCTCATCCGCCGTCATCCCGATACGGCGGCGATTCTCCTGGATGTGGTCATGGAAGCGGATGATTCCGGCCTGCAGGTGGTACGGCAGATCCGCGGACCGCTGGCCAATCCGTTCGTGCGCATCATCCTGCGCACCGGACAGCCCGGCAAGGCGCCCGAAACCCAGGTGATCGCCAAATACGATATCAATGACTACAAAGAAAAGACCGAACTCACCGCCCAGAAGCTCTATTCTACCATCATATCCTCCCTGCGCACCTTCCGGGACATGAAAATCATCGATCAGAACCGGCGCGGGCTGGAGAAGATCATCGAGGCTTCCGCCAATCTGCTGGAAGCGCCGTCCCTGCAAAAGTTCGCCCAGGGCGTCCTGATGCAGCTGGTTTCCATTCTCCAGTTGGAGGAACACTCGGCGCTCTTCGACGGATCGGGTTTCACCGCTTCCCAGATCGACCGCCGGGATTTCGTCATCCTGGCCGGCACGGGCAAATACGAGGCCTGTGTCGGACAATCGGTCCAGGAGGCGGTTTCCGATGATCTCATGGAATATCTGTCCACCACCATCGAAAACGACGCCATCAGCTTCCGGCGAGACATGTTCGCCGGCTGCTTCGCCACCCAGGAGGACGGCCGGCATCTTCTCTACCTGAAGGGGTGCCGCAACCTGACCGAAACGGACAAGAGCCTGATCCGCATCTTCTCCACCAATGTGGCGGCCGCATTCGAAAACCTGGCGTTGAACCGGGAAATCATCGAGACCCAAAAAGAGGTGATCTTCACCCTGGGGGAAGTGATCGAACGCCGCTCCCGGGAAACCGGCAACCATGTCCGCCGGGTGGCCCAGGCCTCCCGCCTGCTGGCCCTGAAGGCCGGTCTCAGTGAAAAGGAGGCCGACCTCCTGCTACTCATCTCTCCCATGCACGACGTGGGCAAGGTGGGCATCCCCGATGCCGTGCTGCGCAAGGAGGGCAAACTGGCCCCCGAAGAGTTGGCAATCATGAAGACCCATACCGAGATCGGCTATGAGATCCTGAAAAACTCCAACCGCGATATCTTGACAGCCGCGGTTTTCGCGGCCCGCCAACACCATGAACGCTGGGACGGCCGGGGCTATCCGCTGGGGCTCAGGGGCGAGGAAATCCACATCTTCGGCCGGATCACCGCGGTGGCCGATGTCTTCGACGCCCTGCTGCACAAACGGGTGTACAAACCGGCCTGGCCCGTCGATCGGGTGATGGATTATTTCCGGGACAACCGGGGCCGGCGGTTCGACCCGGGCCTGGTGGATATCCTCCTGGACCACAGCGCCGAGTTTATCGAATTGAGCGTCAAATACCCCGACCCGGAGAACGGGCGCCGATAGACACCCACCGAAGAAAAATCGCGATTGACACGCAAACCTGGGTTTGACATATACGCAAGTATATAGAATTAGTCCCCATCTTCATCCAAAACGCCATTTTTTAATTTGATCTCATACAGTTACGGAGATCACCCGTTCCGGAATCCTGTGGTGGAATGCCTTGGTCGAGGTGTTGTTCTGATATGTTCTTAGAGTAGGAGGCGAACGATGAAAAAGAGACGGTTTCTCCATTGGTTGATTGCAGGCTTGATGACATTGACGGTGCCGGCGGCGGCCATGGCCGCACCGGATCAGGGATTGATGGTCTGCGTGAAGAAAGACGCGGCCGCCAATTATGCAAACGCGGACCTGGACGGCAATTGGTATTTCGGTTCATTGGGATTGGAAAACTATGAAACCGCCAATCCGGAGGGCCATACCTGGTGGGGACCCGTCCTCTTCGACAGCGCCGGCGCACCCTGGACCATGACCGTGAACGGCACGGATTACGACACGTCCATTCCCGGGTCGTCCTCCTTTGCCGTCGATTATACATTTTCGGTGAACGCCGATGGCGTCGTGGATTTTCCCACTACCGACGCCGGTCCCAGCACCACCAACCCGTTGGGCTACCTGTCCGCAAACCGGCAATATTTCGTGGGCGCCCACGGGACGCAGTGGACCACCCCCATTCCCAACGACCTTCAGTTCCGGATGAATGTGGCCATCAGACAAAGCACCGCAAAGACCAATGCCGATTTGAACGGCAGGTATCAGATCCGGGACCTGGAATTCTTCGACGCCAGCGATGCGGGCAGATCGGCCTCCGTGGTGTGGGGTGTCCTGACCTTCAGCGATCCCGATTTTTCCTTCGAGATCTTCAGCTACGACAGCGACGGAACCACATCCGCGCAGAAGACCGGCGTCGGCACCTATACGGTCAATGCCGATGGTAGCATCGTCCTGCAGCAAGTGGGCGAACCGGACTCATTCGGCCAGCTCTCCGCGGATGACAATGTATTTTTCATCAGCATGGGCCGGACATCCTCCCACGGACCCCACAACGCCATGGTGGTGGGCATCAAAGAGGCCAGCGGCTATTCCAATGCGAGCCTGTCCGGCGACTATCACATGGCGTTTCTGGTCGTCCACAGGATGGAGGATCCCAGCCGGGACGGGGAACTGATTTGGGGAAACATGAGCTTCGATGGCGCCGGCAACGTCACCAACCTCACCCTGGATGAATTCTGGTCCGATGGCCTGACCGAAGCGGCAACCGCCAGCGGGACCTACTCGCTGGACAGCGGCGGGACGGTGATTATCACCCTCGACACCATCGATGGCCAGCCCGCCAACCCCGCCCCGGAATTCGAAGGATACCTCTCCAGCGATGGAGAATTGATGGCGTTGAGCTTTACGGATCAGGGAGCCATCGGCCCCGTAAACAACACGAATCCCGTGAATCCCGCGTCGAACAGCAATTCCGGCGGCGGAGGAGGGGGCGGCTGCTTCATTCATGCCCTGAAGTGAGATGCCCTCTCGTTGCAACGATAAGATGGCCTAGGCCGGGGTGAACCTGAGGGAGGGAATGCCGAACAGCGGGTAGTTCTGATCGACATTGCCGATGCCCAGCCCCAGAATCCCGTTGCTGCAGAACATCTGCAGGGCGTCGAAGAAATCGTTGAAGCCATGGGGCGCCACATCGTAGTCGGCCATGGCCATGAAGGCGATCTCGCGCCGATTCATCCGCTCGGCCAGATGCGGATGGGTGATGGTGAGCAGTTGTATGCCTTCGGGGCCGCAACCGGTGTCTGTCTTCAACTGTTTAAGATAGGACGCCACCGTCATGGACAGGAAGGAATCTCCCGGACGGAATTTGGCATAGTAAAAGCCCCTCGGGCGCAAGGGTGCCCCGGGCCGCAGGCGGAAATGGTCCGCCTGATGGAAATCGATATACCGGCACTGCCATGTCTTGCGGCCGCGCCGCCTGCATGCATAGGACCACGCCCGACGGCCGGAGAGGACGGCATCGGAATGGCCGCGGTCCTCCTCTCCAAAACCGTAGGAAAGAATGGCGCCGATGTAACCATCATCCAGGTCCTGTGACGTGAGGTCCGGCGGCGGGCCGACGGATGCAAACTCTTCCTCGCGGATGCCCCATTTCATCCGGCGACTGGCCTTGCGCCAGGATCCGATCTGCTTCCCATGGGGCAGGATATAATTCGAAACTGGATCCGAATCCTTTTTTCTTTCCAAGAAAGAGAACATGCCTTTTTATCCGGTCCGGCCGGGGCCCATGGAGAACCTATGGCTGCGACAGCCGCCTGTATGCCAGCGTGCCGCCCAACAAGTCGAACACCCGGGTATATCCCATCTCCATGAGGTCATACGCTGCCTTGCGGCTCATGCCGCCGCTGAGACAATAGACGACGATTTTCGCGTCCTTGTCGTCCGGCAAACGATGGGCGTTTTCCTTGATCCTGCGAAAGTCGATGAATGCATCCGTTCCCGGAATGTGATTTTGTTCGGGGATATGCACGTCCAGCAGAAAGAAATCCTTCCGGGAGAGCATATCCCGAAACGCTTCCGCCGTTATGGTTTGATAGCCCGATGCCCAAACGGCACCGGCCGCCAGCAACAGGACCAGAAACGGCCCCAGCAGAATTTTCATCCGACCACTCATCATCCGAATCCTTTTCAAGGTGTTGGAGTTGAATTCCATTTAGCGTCGGTGCAACGCACCGTCCGCCCTTCCGGCGGATACAACGTGTGATTACACATTATACGCACTCTATGCGCCAAAACCATTCATTTGGATCCATGATGAAACCAGGCAAGCCCGACAGTCCTGATGATAGGATAAGTTCCCCGAAATCATTTCATATACAGAGAATGTCATAAAATCATGGACGTCCCCATTTTACTTCAACAGCCCATGTCTCTGCCGAAGAATGGGGTTTCTTCCGGCACTTGCCGGGGCGCCGCCGGATCGGGCGAGGCGGGACGATTCTCTTTATCCTGGAGGCGCAACATTTGACGCCAGGCTTTCATGCCGCCTTGGACATAATAGCTCGTCAAGCCCAGGGCGGCGGCGTTGCGGGCGGCCTCGAGACTGCGCGGGCCGGAGCGGCAGATGAATACCAGGGTCTTGCCCCTCGGCAGGCTGTCCGGATTGGTGATCGACGTCCGGACCGGGAGGTTCAGCGAATTCGGAATGAACCCCAGCGGCCCGGAACGTTCCTCGGCCTCGCGTACATCGATGATCACCAGGTTGGGATCGACGGCCATCAGTCGTTGCAGGACGGTGACGTCGATGGGAATCACCCGTCCCGGCCTCGAGGTATCGATCCTCGGTTCCGGCGGTTTATTTTCAGTTCTTCCGGAAGGCGGGCCCGATGGTGAGAAAATCGCCATTGCCGCGATAATGGCAACGGCGGCTACGGACACGGCGATGATGATGCGCTTCATTCGCATGGCGATAGACGCCCGTTATCGTAAATACCGTCGCTAATGAGCCGCCCATGGCCCTCGTTGGAGCTCAGGTCCCATGGGCGGCTCGCCGCTGGTTCGAGAGGCCGCCTCAAACCAGCGGAATCACGTCGACCCGCGTATTGGAAAACGATGCACTGCCGCCGATGGGATCGGTCAGGCAGACATCTCCCAGCACCGGGTCCACGGCCAGCAGATGGTTGGTGCAAATACCGCCCGCCCGCCGTTTGTCCCCGGCGATCACGGCGCCATCCACCATCACGTCATGAGCGCCGTATGCCCAATGCCCGTAGTGCCAGGAAACGGCGATGGTGCCGGGTCGGATCCCCTCCATGGGCTCGACCCGGGCGACCATATCCAGCACGCGCTCCTGACCGTCGTGCAATTCCAGCCGTCCTTCGGGATTGTCCGCCGAGACCAGGCGGACCTTCTGCTCCGGCCGCAAGCCGAGGCGCCGGGCATCGTCGCTGTTCACCAGGATCTTATTTTCCGGCTGCAGACTGATGTTGGACCAGTAGTTGGAGATGGTCCTGGAGTGGCCGCTGTAGGGATCTTTGTAGGTGATGATCCGGAACGGGAATTTGTCCGAGCGGGCCAGGGGCTTGCCGCCTGCGTCGTATTCACCGCCGATGATGGGGACACCGCTGAAGTAGTTTCCGCTGATGCTGTTTTTCTGGCCGGCCACCGATTCCACGAAGAGTTGAAACATGCCGCCGAAGCCATGTCCGTATTTCTGGCCTTTGTATGCTTTACCGAAGGCATTGAAACGTCCGCCGCGGTTGAGAACGTAGACCACTTTGCGCCATTCGGTCTCCGACCGCAGGGCCTTTCGCCAGCGGGTCTCATCGAAGACCGAAGCCGGCAGATGGCGCCGTCCCTTGCGAAAAATGTCCAACTCGGCATCATCGGCGTCGGGCACCTCCTCGCCGGACTTGTCGCCATAGGCCAGGTTGGCGGCCTGTTTCAGGAACCAATCCTCCGCCCGCGTAAAATCCATGCCCGGTCCGAAGGCGTTCTCGCCGAATCCGGACAGCTTCAGGCTCGTGGCGACGGCGATGAGGAAGGTCTCCATGCAGATGGGCATCTTCTCGTCTTCGACCATGGCCTCTTCGGTGAGCGGAGCGGCCACCGGCTGCCTGATTTTGCTCGCCTTGGTGGGCACATCCGGCGTGGTATGGGGCATGCCCCACCGTTCCAGGTAGGTCAGGTCGGGGACGATATAATCGGCATACATGGAACTTTCACCGATGACGATATCCGAAGCGATGAACAGCGGCACGCGGTCGGGGTTCCGGAGGGCATCGATCACATGCTGGTTGCCGCCGGGGATCGACAGGGCCGGCGTCCCCTTGTGCAACAGCAGAATCTTGCCGGGATATGGATACCCCATGGCAAAAGAGGGAATGACCTCCTGGTACACATTGCCGGTAAACGGATACCAGGGCCGACGCGCCGGGTAGCCGTTTTCCCGAAAGAGCGAACAGTCCTCGTAACGGCTTTTCTCGCGGGTGATCCGGGGCCCGAAGGACTTCAGCGCGCCCGGATGCATCTTGGCGAAATCGTAGACGTTGCCTTTTTTCCCGCCGAACTCGTGCCAGTGCCCGCCGCCTTTGATGAGGCCGCCTTTGTAATCGGCGTTGCCTATCAGAACATTCAGGGTGATGACCAGGCAGCCCGAATAATACCCATCGGTCTGCTGCACCGGTCCCCGGTACATCTCCACTGCGGCGCGCTTGCCGTGGGCGGTCAGCTCCCGGGCCACTTCGATGATGGTCTGCAGGTCCACTCCGCTCTCCCGGGCATAGAATTCCATGGGCTTTTTGAAGGCTTCTTCGGTGAGCAGCTGGAACGCGCTTTTGGACGGGAGGCCGTTGATGGTTGTGGACACCAGCAGGTCCCCCTCCACCGGGTTGACCTTGTCCTTGGGGTCCACCGCGGCCAATTCTCCGTTGCGCGACACCACCATCTGCTCTTCGGTGCCCACGCCGGCCTCGTCGGCCCGCAACAGCCGGAGGGGATGCCCGTCGACGATTTTCACCAGGTGAGCGGCGTTGCTCCAGGTGGGTTCGCCGTCCGCCGCGGCCGCCGCCTGGTTGGCATTTTCCAGGTAGCGCTGGTCATAGCGGTTGTTTTCCAGGATCCAGCGAATCATGGCCATGGCCAGGGCGCCGTTGCCGTTGGGTTGCACCGGCAGCCACCAATCGGCCTTGCCGGCATCGTTGGAAAGCCGCGTATCGACCACTGCGGTCTTCATCCTGCCGCTGCGCTTGGCCGCGGTGACTTTTTCGGCCATGGGCGTCAGGCCGAAATTGGCCGTGTACGCACCGGTGCCCCAGAAGATCACGAATTCCGCATTGGCCAGGTCCGGCTTCATATGACTGGTCTTGTGACCGGTCATCTCCGCATAGGCGATGTGATGGGACTGTTCGCAAATGGTGGTGTGCTCGAAGGCGTTCTGGGACCCGAGGGCCTTGTTGGTAAACCACTTCATGATCTCCTTGCGACCGTGTTCGATCCGTCCGGCCATGAAGACGAACCCGTTGTTTTTCGGCCCCAGATCCGGATGATCCGGATCGATGAGCACGTCCAGGTGATCGGCATACCTGGTCTTGAAATCGGCCAGGGAGAGCTCCCCTTTTCCGAATTTCTTGGCATCTTCCGCCATGGACTTGGCCAGCGCGGCATCGCGCAGGGCCACCACTTCGTCGAACCCGGGATAGTGCCGGTTGTCGCCGATGTCGCCAAACAGCTTTCCGCCGGCAACCGTTTCTAGGATAAACTGGTCGAAATCGATGCTCTTCCATTGGTTGGATCCCCTGGCGCCGGCCCGCTTGAGCACCTTGCGGATACGGTAGGGATCGTAATAGGTCTGGACGCCGGATTGTCCCTTGGCGCACAGCTTGGCATCAATGGGCGCGGCCTGCTCCGGCCGCGTGGCATAGTCGATATGGGGCAGGTAATTCTGCGGGCTGTAAGGACTTCCCGATAGCTTGGCGAGTGTTCCGTCCCAGATCTTGGCCTTGATCTGACAGGCCACGTGGCATTGGAGACACGAGCTGTAGAGCAGGTTTTCCGGCATGGCCAGCTTGTAGGCCGCTTCTGTTGCCGTGGCGGCCCGGGCCTGGCCCGGCAGACCGATGAGATGTGGCGCCGCCTGAGCGGCCAACGCGGCGCATCCACCCACGAAGGCGGTCGATTTCAGGAATTGCCGGCGCGACAGGGAGGTCCTGGCATCGATGGGCTCTCTGTTTATTTCCGTGTTTTCTCTCATTTTCTAATTGCCTCCTTGGTTGACCGAATCGGGGGGCGTCAAAGGCCATAAACGCGTGCCCAGGTAGAACAGGGCCATGCAGATGGCGATGGAAAAGGCAAATACCGCCCATTCATTCATCGATGGAAAATATTCAAAGCGCAGGCGCTGGTCCTGATAGGCCTGTTTCAACCCTTCCATGGCCGGCGTCAACTGGCCGGGAATGACGTGGTTCAAGCGAGCGGCCATTATGGTCACGGCGGGCAGAAAGGCTGCCCACCCGGCGATATGGCGTTCCGCCGGACGGCGGAGCAGGATCGCCAGGGGCACAACCATGCCGATGAGCAGGTGAAATATCCAGAAGACATACCAATAGGGACCAAAGAGAACCGCGCGGAAACCGTCGTCCTGCCCGTACCATAAGGTTACGGAAAACTCCGACCATTCCAGGAGCGCCAGGAGAAGGATCAACCCGACGACTGTATAGCTCAAGGTCTTGATGGCCTGGGGATCCGGCGCTTCATTTTCTTCGGGGGACAGGGCCACCAGGGCCAGCACCAGGGCCGTCCCGGACAACAGCGCCTCGACGATGGAGAGGATCGGTCCCAGGGAGGAGTGCCAATAGCTGGTTGAAATCAAGGTGGCGAATTCGGCTCCGTTGGCGCCCGAAAAAAGCAGTGCGAAGAAGATGCCGAAATAACCCATGCCGCGGCGGGCGCCCTCCCCGCCTCCGTCCTGCCCGGCCGCAGCGCGCATTGCCAGCAGGAGGTAGACCAGGTAGGCCATGGAGAGCCAGGAGGCGATGGCCAAAAGCGAGGAGAAATTGGGCCGGGTGAAGACCTCGTAAAGCCGCGCCATATGGCCCAGATCGAAGACGATGACCAGCAGCCCGGAAATCATGGAGGCCACGGAGATCCATAAAGCCGTATGGACGAAGGCTTTGAAGCGCCGCAGGTTGAATGCCCAGGTCACCCAGACCAGGCTGGACGCCCCCACGGCCAGACCGACAAAGAAGATCTTCGCGGCGACCCACAGGCCCCAGGGAACATAGCTGCCGTAATGCGCCAGCTGGTGGCCGGTGGTCATGCGCTGGAACACGCCCGAAAGCCCCCACAGCATCAATATCAGCCAAATGATGAATGCACCTATTTTCAGATTTTTATTCATTGCCCCACTCCTTGGTCAAACGAGGTAATAGACGGACGGCCGCGTTCCCAGTTCCTCCTTGAGCCGCCGGACTCGGTTGCTGCCCATCAATTTGTACACCAGCCCGGAGCTGTCGTTGGCATCACCAAAATAGGTGGCGCCCCCCAGGCAAGTGGTCACGCAGGCCGGCAGCAGACCGGCTTTGACGCGGTGCAGACAGAAATGGCATTTGCGGGCATTGCCGATGGGCGAGGATTCCTTTTGCGGATTGCGCCGCCATTGGCGCCCGTATTCGAAATTGGGCCGGGTTTCATAGGCCATGATTTCCGGCGTGTCATCGCCGTAAAAGTCACCGAAATCGGCGGTCCTGGCATTGTAGGGACAGGCGGCCACGCAGTTGCGACAACCGATGCAGATATCATAATCGATGACCACGGCGCCGTCGGCGTCTTTCCAGGTGGCCGTGACCGGGCATACCGGCACACAGGGCGGATTATCGCAGTGCATGCAGGGTCGGGGCGTAAAAACCCAGTTGACGGCGGGGAATCTTCCCACCTGCCGTCTGGGCACAGGCCGGTAGACGACCCCCGGCGGCAGGTTGTTTTCCGCACAGCATGAGATGGTGCAGGCGGTGCAGCCGATACACTTCTGCTGGTCGATGAGCATCACCCACTTGCGCTCTCCCGGCTTCTTCTCCAACGCACGCAAAAGCTCGAGACGCATGCGCTCCAGCTGGTTTCCGTCGGCGAAGGCTTCCGGATACGAATCTGGTGCGGACGGGCCCGTTTCCGCGGCGGAGGCCGGGGCATGCCAGATGCCGGCCGTCGCCAACGCTCCTGCCGCCGCCAGCGTACGATGGATGAATTGGCGGCGCGGATTCCGGGTTCCGTTGCCTTTCGGTTCCGGCGACTGCGCCGTCGCCGATCCATTGGACGACGGATTGCACGGCTGGGCCGTCTTCTCCTCTTTTGCAGTTGTACGAAGTTGGTCCATGATCCTGCTCCTGTGTATTGAATATGTGGGCCGCCCCTTTTCCGACCGGCGGTTGCCGATCTTCCGGGGCAATATGATCGAGCCACGATTTTACTGCTTCCAGGGATGCGCGACGTGGCGGATTCCGTCGGCCGATCCCTCCTGGAAATGCATTGCACTCGCCTGGGTCTTGTTTACGGCGGGTGATTCGGGTGGTCACGGTCGGCTTGCGCGGCAACACTCTTCATCCAGTACAACAGCTCATCCGGATCGATGGGCTGCTGGACGCAGGCGAATATGTGATAGCAAATGGCATCCTGCAGCTCGGGATGAAACGGC
This sequence comes from Desulfobacteraceae bacterium, assembly GCA_050288425.1. Lineage (GTDB taxonomy): Bacteria > Desulfobacterota > Desulfobacteria > Desulfobacterales > Desulfosarcinaceae > JARRKU01. Next base: position 50,055 of record JBNKDU010000026.1, read on the forward strand.
TTCCAGGAAGTGCACAAAAAACAAACCTGGGGAAATCTGACCGTCATCCGGCGCACGAAGGAGTTGGAAACCTCGAAAGAATCGAGATCCAGCAGCACCGCCATGCAGTCGCCGGCTCTAAGGGCCGGTTCCATCGCCTCCATGTTATTTATGATCCAAGGCATGTATCCGGCCGGCCGGAGAATGTCGGCGATGCCGTCGGCTTCCTTCTCGATTCCATTGACCACCAACACCTTGGGATTCATACAAATCCTGTGTTCGAAATGGGATAGGGGATCAACATATCCGACACAGTTCCTCTTGAGCAAAGTGTATGCCGGGAAACTACGCAAAGGCGGAAGATTCCGCCACGAATGCGAATTTCGCTACAACATATTGTTTTAATTTATTTTTTAAGCTAACCCCGACGATCGCGCGCGAGTCCTAGGTCTCCTGCGTTGCAGCATGTCAGGGACATTGGATCGGGATCGTCGGAAACAGCGTCCGGAATCCGGACGCTTCGCGGGAGACGGATCTGATAAACTTAATTTATTTGGTAGGTTATGGATGTCCGGAGGCTGAACGATCGTCGGGGAGGATTCGACAACCGTACATGACGGACGGTTGGATGGTGAAATCCAGAGGGTTTTTCCCGATTGAGTTTGACTGCGGACCGCAAGTCAGTGCAGCGTCGGCAGGCCGATCTTATATTTTTTGAGTTTTTCATAAAGGGTGCTGCGGCTGATTCCCAGGCGTGCGGCCGCCGAGGTCTTGTTCCAGCCGGATTCTTCCAGGACGTTGCGGATGAGTTGTTCTTCGTTGTAGGTGATGGTTTGCTGCTGGTCACGGGGCTGGCGCTCTTCGAGGGCTTCCGCCAGCACCGCGGGCAGATCCCCCGTCTCGATGGCCTGCCGTTTGGCCAGGACGACGGCATGCTCGACGCTGTTTTCCAGTTCCCGCACATTGCCGGGCCAGGGGTACATCATGAGCAACCGCATGGCTTCGGAGCTGAAGCGTTCGATGGGTTTGCCCTGCTCCGAGGCGAAACGTTTCAGAAAATGGCTGGCCAGCAGGGGGATGTCGTTGCCCCGCCGCTGCAGGGGCGGCAGCTGGATGGGGATGACATTGAGCCGGTAATACAAGTCTTCGCGAAATTTGCCGACCTGGACCCCCTCCATCAGGTTGCGGTTGGTGGCTGCCAGGACGCGGACATCGACGCAGATGGTGGATTCTCCTCCCAGACGCTCGAATTGCTGGCTCTGCAGAACCCGCAGCAGCTTGATTTGGGCCGCGGGAGAAATCTCGCCGATCTCGTCGAGGAATACCGTGCCGCCGTCGGCCTGTTCGAAGCGACCGATTTTCCGGCGTACGGCGCCGGTAAAGGCGCCCTTCTCATGGCCGAAAAGCTCACTCTCCAGCAAGGTGCTGGGATAGCCCGAACAATTGATCACCACGAACGGCTTGCCCTTGCGCAGACTCCGGTCATGAATCGCCTTGGCCACCAGTTCCTTGCCGGTGCCGCTCTCTCCCTGGATGAGAACCGTGGCATCGGAGGGGGCCACATCTTCGATGAGGCGATAGACCACCTGCATCTGCGGCGAGCGCCCCACCAAACCGCTGAACTCGCTCGCCGATTCCAGCCGGGCACGCAGGTCGCGGATCTCCCGGGCCTGTTGCAGGGCCCGCCGGATCGCCCCGGCCGATTGAACCAGGATCATGCGGATGACGTCCAATTCGGTGGCGACGCACTTGCATTCACCGGGGCAGCCCACCACCAGGGCGCCGATGATATCCTCGTTGTGGCGCATGGGGAAAAGCGCCAACTTGTTGGCTTCCCTCAGTTCATCCGGCATCCCGGAAAACCTGAGCGTTTGCGGGTTGGCAAACATCATCTCCCGTGCGGAAGACAACAAAACCTGCACGGACTCATCCGTTTGCGGATCCAGTGCAGTCTCGTTACCCTGGGAGAACCAGAGACTGTTTCTGCCGGCATCGCCGAGCACCAGCAAGACCATCTGCCGGCATTCCACGATATCCTTCAGGCTGGTGATCAAAAAAAAGCAGAGCTCGTGCAGATCGGAAATGGCGGCGACTTGTCGCGAGATCATGAAGGTGGTTCGCAACTGGCGGTGGGCACGGTCCAGATCGCGGTTCTTGTCCTCCAATTGACGATTGGATTTTCCCAATCTGCGGGTATGTTCCTCCAGCCGCTCCAGCATGCCGTTGAACGCCTGGGCCAGCCGGCTGACCTCGGCGCGGCCCCGCACCTGCACCCTGGTGCTCAGGCGCCCCTCATCGATGGCGCCCACGGCGGTGGCCAAATCCTGTAGCGGGCGTGTCAACCGATCCACGAAATGGCCAATCAACAGCGCCGTGACCAGCAATATGGCGATGGTCAGCAGACCCATCTGCAATTTCAATTTGGAAACCTGCTGGCGGAAGGGCTTCTCCGAAAAACCCAGGCGCAGGGTTCCGGCCTCGCCGTTCAGAATCGGCCAGGCGATGTCGATAAACCGCTCCTGACGGTCGGAAATGATCTTCTGCATGTGACCCTTCTGGGTATCCATGCTCTGGTTGGCTTGAATCAAATCGACAGGAACGCCGGCGCTGAACGTGTGGGTCAGGATCCGATCGTCCCGCGATACGAACAGGTAGCCGATGGCCGGTTCACTGGACATCTGGTCGTCCAGCAGTTTTTGCAGCGCCACGAGATCGTTGATCAGAATCTTGTCGGCCGCGTCCAGAGCCAGATTGTGGGCGATTTTTTCAGCCCTGGCCACGGCCTCCTGGACCAGACTGCGGCTGTACCGGTGGATGACGATCTGGGAGATCACCACACCGCTTGACACCACGATGAACGCCATGGCCAGCAGCAAGGTGTGTTTAAGAGTGCGGGGCCATATTTTTCGCATTGTTTTTTTCATCGATGGCCTGAATTTTCAAACGCATGTCCCGGACCGGCTGGTACCATGCATCCACCGGCATTTCGAACCGGTCGATGAGCAACTGGTCCAGAATTCGTTTTCCCTCCGGGTCCTGGTGCATGGCAAAAAGCACTTTTCGGATCGCCGCTTTCAATTCGGCGGCCAAATCAACCGAAGCCACAAGGGGCGGATTACCGAACGGCTCTGATTTTTTGATAATTCTGGTCAGCCGGGTGTATTGCGGATTGCGCAGGTTGAAATACTCCCACTGGTGGCCGTCCACGGCAGCGGCATCCACCAGGGAGCGGGCAACGGCCATGATGGAGTTGTCATGACTGTACGTATAGGTGAACTCTCTGAAAAACGAGAAGGGCTGCTCCCCCATCAAGGCCAGCCAATAATGGGGCACCAGGGACCCGGTGTTGGAGTCCGGGTCCGTGAAGGCGAAGGTCTTGCCGCGCAATTGCTCAAGAGAGGCAATGGTGCTTTCCTTGTTTACGATCAGATACGATTGATAGTCGTGCCGGTCGCGGATCACCGGTGTGGCCAGCCCTTCGAAGCCGTACCGCTGCCGGCCGGACACATAAGGCCCCGTGCAGATGAAAGCCAGATCCAGCTGCCGTTTGAAAAACAGTTCGTTGACCTCCCGGTAGGTCCGGCGCTGGATCAGACGCACCTGATAGTCGAGTTTGCCGGCCAGGTAGGAGAGCAATTCCTTATAATACCGCAGCGTTTCTTTCGGGGAGATCATGGCCGCCACCGCCACCTTGAGGTGACGGCCCTCCTGCCGATCGAAATTGGGGGAGGCGACCGATATGGTCTTGGAAAAATTCACCTGTTTGTGGCTGTCCTCACTGCCGCAACCGAATATGAATATCCAAAGTGTGCCGATGAAAAGCGGAAAAGTTAGCCAACTTATCGATAAATTTCGGAATATTTTCATACAAACCTCAAGAGCAGTGAAAATTCCGCAGGCTTTGTGATAAACTTTGCAACCCGTATCAGAGGCAGCAGTTCATTCGGCAAACCGTCCAGGTCGATCGAAAGGAAGGAAAGTCTCACATTCATCCGCACAAGCCGCAAGATCTGAACCGCTGCCAATACTATACAAATATAGTAGGAATTCCGCAATCCCGATCTGACGGGGATAACCCCGACCTTCGCACGGCCAGGAGCGACATGGATGGGATATCATCTATAATTTTGTTGATATTGTGAAAATTATCCGTCAATTTTCTTAAGATATCCGATGCGGGTCAGCCCCGCCATATGGCTGCTTCTCCCGGGAAAACATCAGGCAAAACGAAATCCTCCGTTGACCGGATGATAATTCCGCCGGTACACTCAATTTCAGGACGGATTCACCGATACATACCGAAAACGAGCTCAGCCGGCGCACCGGTGGTTTCGATTGTCACGACAACCCATCCGTAGGGTCCGGTCATGACTTAGGTAATTGGAAATCCGCAACCATGAAAACTCAATACGAACATCCCAAGAAGGTTCTGGTCGTCGATGACGATCCCATCAGCCGCCAAATGATGGCTCACGTTTTCAATTCGGCCGGCTGTATCGTAAAGACCGCCCAGGACGGCATCGAAGCCTTGACCCTGGCCAAAGATTTCATTCCGGACCTGATGACCATCGATCTGATCATGCCTTACCTGAAAGGCGATCGGCTGTGCCAGATCATTCGCGAGATAGAGCCCCTGCAACAGGTCACGCTGGTGATCATTTCAGGGGTAGCCGTCGAAGCCGCGCTCGACCCTTCAAAATTCGGCGCAGATGCCTGCATCGCGAAAGGAGATCCGAATTTCATCGTCCTTCTCATGGACCTTTTGCAACATGGAAATGAACTCGGCCCTCCAGCCATTGCCGGAGAATCCGCTGGTTCTGACAGCCTCAGCAACCGCACGGCCACCAAAGAGCTGCTTGCCGTGCAGCATCGATTGGAATTCATTCTGCAGAACATGGTGGAACCGCTCTTCGAGCTTACCAACGAAGGCCACATCGTATACGCCAATCGAAGCGCCGTCGCCCTGGCCGGCTTATCCGATTCTGAACTGCTGGGTTCGGATTTCCTGGATCTGTTTTCACCTGCCAGCGCCGGGAAGATCCAAGGAGCGCTCCAAGGGAAGAAAACAGCTTTTCGGGAGATTGGCGAGGACGATCCCGCCTTGTTAAACGGTCGCATGGTGGCCGGCGAGCTGGTACCGTTCACGGCGGGTAAATATCATACGGTGATTGCCATGCTGCATGATATCACAGGCCGCAAGCAGGCTGAAATAGCCCTTGAGCGCAGTCGCGCCGATTTCCACGACATCGTTGAAAAAAACGCCGTCGGCATCCTGGTGCTGGATGCCGGGACCCAGGTCGTGCATTATGCCAACCCGATGGCAGGCACCTTCCTGGGACGACCGGTGCAACAACTTGTCGGCCAACCGTTCGCCTTGCCGGTGGTTGCGGATTTTCCCACGGAGATCAACATTTATCGCCCCGACGCCGGAGAACAAGGGACAGGCGAAATGCGGGTCGTGGAGACCCATTGGGAAAATCGACCGGCCCGTTTGATCACCTTGAGCGACATTACCGCGCGCAAACAATTGGTCCGCGGGCTCGAAACGGCGAAACAGGTAGCCGAGCGGGCCAGCCGGGCCAAGAGTGATTTCCTGGCCAACATGTCCCATGAGCTGCGAAGCCCGTTAAACGCCTTGTTGTTGCTGGCACAGGATCTGGTGGACAACAAGGAGGGCAACCTGACCACGGATCAGATAGAATCCTTGGAACTCATCCACAATAGCGGCACTATTTTGCTTCGATTGATCGACGATATCCTGGATTTCTCAAAAGTCGAGGTCGGCCGCACGGATGTTTATGTCACCGAAATGAAATTGTCCGCTTTGGTGGATCATGCCCAATCGCTGTTCCGCCATATGGCGGACAGCAAGGGACTTGCACTCGATTTCGTCATCGATGATGCATTGCCGGTCACTATCCGGACCGACCACCAGAAGCTGGAGCAGATTATCCGGAATTTAATCGCCAACGCCATTAAATTCACACACCAGGGAAGCATCCGGGTTGAATTTCTGAGACCGCCGGCCGACTCGAAGCCGCCCGATTGGCTGGATCCGGCAGCGACCATTGCAATTGTCGTCACCGATACCGGCATCGGCATTCCGGCCGAAAGCCGGGATGGGATCTTCGACGCCTTTATCCAGGCGGAAGGCGGTACCTCCCGAAGGTATGGCGGCACCGGCCTGGGACTTGCCATATCCAGGAAGCTGGCGATGCTTTTGGGCGGGGAAATCCGCCTCACCGGGACGGATGCGCAAGGATCCACATTTACCCTCTTTATTCCTGAAAAACTGGAGCTTTCTGATGACGAGCAAAATCGATCCGCCCCAAAGAAACGCCGGGCGGGTGATCTGTTTGCAGCCGCCGTATCCGAGTGGAAGAACGCATCCAAAGTACCTGCGGAGGCGTATACGATGCTGGCCGGCAGAAAGGTGCTCGTTGTGGATGATGAGGCCCGCAACCTGTTCAGCATATCTAAAATCCTCGAAGGTCACGGATTGAAGGTCTGCAAGGCAATGGACGGACAAAAAGCATTGGCCATTCTGGATAAGGAATCCGGCATCGAAATGGTGCTGATGGATATCATGATGCCCGGAATGGATGGCTATGAAACCATCCGGAGTATAAGAAAAATCAAGTTGTTCGAGAAATTGCCGATAATCGCCCTGACGGCAAAAGCAATGGCCGGTGATCGTGACAAATGCCTGTCCGCAGGCGCCGATGAATATCTCTCCAAGCCGGTGGCCGTCGGACAACTTTTGGATGCAATGAAACGACTTGTAACCTAGCCCCTGCACCCCGATTGCCTCTCGACTGATCAGAATCGACCACAGATGGTACCCCGAAGTTGCCCTTCGGAGGTTGCTGAAATCGCCCTGGACCGAATTGATCTCCGTTCAATCGCCGGCCGAATATTTAATCGTCATAAGAGGTCGAAATCAGATAATGGACAAATCAAATTTGCCAACGGAAAACTTTCCAACTCCCAGGATCCTGATCGTCGATGACAAGATCGAAAACCTGGTCGCACTTGAAAAAACACTGGCCGATCTGGATGCGGAGGTCGTCAAAGCCATGTCCGGAGAAGAAGCGCTGGCCAGTCTTCTGGAGCAGACCGTCGCCCTGATCCTGCTCGACGTCCAGATGCCGGATATGGACGGCCTGGAAACCGCCATGCTGATCCGCGGCAACGAGGATACCCGGCATATCCCGATCATCTTCGTGACCGCAATCAGCAAAAGCCGGGAGCACGTTTTTTCAGGATACGCCTCCGGCGCGGTCGACTACCTGTTCAAACCGCTGAATCCGAATATCATAAAAAGCAAAGTCAGCGTGTTTTTAGAATTGGACCGGCAAAAAACGATAATCGCCAAGACCAACGAGGAACTCCAAGCCGCCAATTTCAAGATACTTGAACAGCAGAAATCGGTGATCAAGGAGGAACGGCTGAAGGTACTGCTGCAGATGGCCGGCGCCACCGCCCACGAATTGAACCAACCCCTGACCAGTCTCCTGGGCAATATCGATATGATCCGGATGGCCCCGAACGATTCTACCAAATGGAAGAAGCGGTTGGACAATATCGAAGAGGCCGGCCTCCGGATGGCGGATATCGTAAGGAGAATTCAGACCATTGGAAAAGATGAAGTGAAACCATATCCCGGTGGAGTATCGATTATTGACCTCGACCAAACCATCGATCTTCTTTTTGCCGGAGAATCCGATGCCGATTACAAGATGCTGCAGGACCTCATTCAGGATCAGAGCCAAATCCGTCTGACCTGGGCCAGGAACATCGAAGAAGGCCTGCGCCTGGTCAAACAGTCACAGGTGAATATCGTCATTCTGGATGCTGTCCTTGGGGATGGACACGGTCTCGATTTTTTAGCCGGGATGGAATCGGCGGGGATTAAAAAGCCGGTACTCGTCATTACCGGTAACGGGGATGAAACCGCTGTCGCTCGAATCGTCAAATTTGGGGTCTACGACTTTCTGCCCAAATCCGGTCTCACACCCGCCCTGTTTTTGCGGAGCATGGCAACTGCCCTCGATAAATTCAGAATAAAATGAACCATCCACGTCCATCGCCGATCCCGCTTTTCATACTTTGATTAAGGGTTGATTTCTGTCCATTTGCCGGACTAATATCTGACCGTAAAAGGTCGAAATAGGAAAATGGACAAATCAAATTCACCTACGGAATTCCTTCCAACTCCCAGGATCCTGATTGTCGATGACAGGCTCGAGAACCTGATTGCCTTGGAAAAAACCCTGGCCGATCTCGATGCGGAGGTGGTCAGGGCCCTGTCCGGTGAAGAAGCGCTGGCCTATCTTCTGAGGCAGACCGTCGCCCTGATCCTGCTTGACGTCCAGATGCCGAACATGGACGGCCTGGAAACCGCCACGCTGATCCGCGGCAACGAGGATACCCGCCACATCCCGATCATCTTCGTGACCGCAATCAGCAAAAATCGGGAGCACATTTTTTCAGGATACGTTTCCGGCGCGGTGGACTACCTTTTCAAACCGCTGAATCCGGTTATCCTGAAAAGCAAAGTCAGCGTCTTTCTGGAACTGGACAGGCAAAAAACGATCATCGCCAAGACCAACGAGGAACTCCAGGCCGCCAACCGCAAGATTCTCGCGCAGCAAAAATCGCTGATCAAGGAGGAACGGCTCAAGGTGCTGCTCCAGATGGCCGGTGCCACCGCCCACGAACTGAACCAACCCCTGACGAGTCTCCTCGGCAATATCGATCTGATCCGGTTGACTCCCGGCGATCCCGCCGAGTGGATGCGGCGGTTGAGAAATATCGAAACCGCCGGCCAGCGGATGGCGGATATCGTCAGGAGAATCCAGACCATCAGCACCGATGAGGTGAAACCCTATCCCGGCGGTGCGTCGATCATCGACCTCGACCAGGCCATCGATCTGCTTTTTGACGGAGCCTCCGATGCCGATTATCAGATGCTGCAGGCCCTCGTTCAGGAACAACCCCGGATCCGGCTGATCCGGGCCGGGAGTATCGACGAAGGCCTGCGCCGGGTCCAACACAAGCAGGTGAAAATCGTCATCCTGGATGCCGGCAGCGGTCTCGACCTGTTGGCCGGGATGGCGTCCGCCGGGGTGAAAAAGCCGGCACTCGTCTTGGCCGGCAACGGCGACGCCGCCGCCGCGGCTCGATTCATCGAATACGGAGTCTACGACTTTCTACCCAAGTCCGGTCTCAAACCCGCGTTGTTCTTGCGCAGCATCGCAACGGTCCTGGAAAAATTCAGGCTGAAATGAACGGTCCGTGGTTGCTGCGAAGGCTAGGAAATCGAGGTTTCTTCAATTACAAAATCAGTATGCGGACATACGGCGTGAAGCAGTTCATCGAGCTTTTCCACCGACGGAACTGATCGACCCTGTTCATATCGTGCATAGGTATTGCGGGATGACACCCCCAGGCGATTGGCAACCTGAGAAAGTGAAAGACCACTAAGCTCCCGTTTCCGTTGCAATAACAAACTAATCATATGTCTCGGCTCCAAAGAACCGACTTCGAAGGAATCTTTCGATTTTTTGTATACCTGAACCTTAAAATTTTCCTTGTTCGCCAAAGATTCCAGCATATCCGACACCATCTCATACGCTTCCTTCTTCGTGTGGCCCTGGGTCATCAAATCCAAGATTGGAATTTCAGCCAACCAGAATCTTCCGTCTTTATATATTTTCCCGGAGAATCTCATCCTTCATCCCTCTTTTTTGCTTTTCTCAAAATGGAACGTGTATGTATTTCATTAATTTCGTCATGCCTGGGGACAGGCTCCTGTCGATCGCCATCCGTCCAGATATCATGATTCCCTCCATGTGGCAGAAACCACCAACCCAGTCTTTTCAGCTCTGTCTCAAGCAATTTCCGTTTCATGGAACCCTATCGTACACATTTATGTGTGCGTATGTCGAGGGATTCGCTTTCCTGACATCGGTGCCGACGAATGGTTTAAAATGCCGGTCAGTTCCGATAATGCCAACAAGTAAGTGGATCGTCCCGATATCGGTAGCGAAAAAGCCGGGTTCTATTTTTTGGGGTCTGTTGCGTCTTCATCTTTGGCATGCGCTCGAGGTTGAGGACAGCACATCCTTGACCCACCCCCCATGGCAATGCTACAGCATCGATGTCTCGACAGCGAAGCAGCGAACCTATCCGACAACGCACCATAGAAAAACAATTCGTCCGGGGATCGAACCATGAGCGCACCCGCAACCGGTCACGAGCCGCATTTGAACCAGGAGGTTTTATCGATGCCGTTGACATTTTGTATCAGGGCTTGATTGGCGATGGCATTGTATATGGGTTTGATGGCAACCGATGATCGATGATTCGCTGGATGCCATTGATTGAAATCGGCAAACCAAAATGGGTTACATCCAGCTCGATCTTGGGCAATTCGATATGCAGGTGAGTATAAACCCCAATGTTGCAAAAGTCGGAGGGCTTCAGAACCAAGGCGCCAAGGGCGCAGCCGTAGTCAACCTACTGCAAGCCCTTGGCAACGCCGGATCTTAAGTCCTCCGGCTTTCCCGTAGGGTAAAAAAGAT
>JBNKDU010000027.1:0-2436 GCA_050288425.1 Desulfobacteraceae bacterium
ATCTCGACGTCCGAAACCAGTTCCCGGCTGAGGGCGATTTCCTGGAGCTGGGTATCGGTGACCCCCAGCTCCAGGAGCTCCAGGGTGGCCAGCACCAGCTGGTCCTTCACGTTGTAAAGCACCCGGCCGGCGGCATTCAGCCCGCCGTACTTGGTGCCGGGGCCGTTGGTAAAGGAGGAGGTCGGGACGGGCTTTCGCGACATGATATCCTGTTCACCGCGATGGGCGCCCAGGCGGGAGGCCGAGGGGCGCTCCCCACCGGCTTCCTTGCGGTCGGCACCCCGGGAGGCATAGCTTTTCTGGCGATCGTCGTATTCGAGGGCCCGCAAATAATCCTCCACCCGGGTGAGGAACTGGTTGTAGTAGACCCGGGCCACCAACTGGTCCTTCTCCACGATACTGCCCGTAGTGGCGTCGCCGGCATCCCACACCCATCCGTAATCGCCGGTGGTCAGGCGATAGGTGAGCTTCTCGTCGGGCGTCACCTGCCCCAGGGCGCGCAGGGCATGGCGGTAGGCCGACATCTTCACCGGGGCCAGGCGGATGCCGATCATCTGCTGTTTTTCGGGCGTGATGCGGACCGTGCCCGGCGGCAGGCCTTCCAGGGAACTCCCCGGGCCTGCCCCCCGGCCGTCGGCGTAGACCGGCTCCATGTCCATGCCGCAGGGGGCGACCCCCGGCTTGTCCGATGTGTGGGCCGGATTCATGGGATCCACGTAATAGAGAATCTTCCGTTGCATCCCGGCGGACTCGTCCCCGCCGGGATGGGTGGGCCGGGTGTTACGGGCAATTCCCCAGGATGCACCCAGGATGAGCACGATCAGCGAAATATAAAACCAATGTATCTTCCATGATCGTTTCGTATTCATGAGGGTAGCTGACATGACTCCATCCGAAAAGTCAAGAGGGTCCGGGGGCACTACCCCGGACCCTGCATTTTTACGGCCAGGCCGATTTAACCGGACTCGCCTCCAAAGCCGCCGCGTCTAGCGCCGGCCGGTATCTCCGACGGAGTCGCCGAGGAAGGAGGTGCCGTATTCGACCCCGTCCCAGCCGGGGAAGATCGCCGGCAGCAGATCCAGGTTGCCCGGATTCTGGGCGTCCCAGCGCAGCAGCATGGCGTGGTCCTCGTGCTGGGTATTGTGACAATGCTCCATGAAGGTTCCGATGAATTCCCGGGCACGGTAGGCGATGGTGATTTCGCGGGTGCTCTCGTCGTCGCGCCCGATCCGGTACAGGTCCTTGCGGGCCCACTTCTCCCACTCGGGCGGCTCCTGGCCGTCCCGCGACAGGACCACCCCCTCCTCGAAGTGCACGTGGACCGGATGGTCCCAGCCGCCGCCGCCGAAGATGCTCCAGACCTCGACCTGGTTTCCGATCAGGGCCGAGACCCGGGCCGGATCCATGGGGAAGGCGCTGCCGCCGTCGGTCTTGATCTGCCAGGGATGCATGCTGCCGCCCTGGGAGCGGACGAATTCGAAGGTGTGGTGGATGGCACCGGCCAGCTGGGCCTGAACGGCCGGGGAGTTGCGGTCGATGGCCAGGGGGATCATCTTCTGCTTGCCCGGCTCGTAGTCGGCCGGATCCATGCTCAGGTCCGTGCCCGCATAGGCTTGCACCCGCAGCTCCAGGATCTTGCCCACCCCCGGGTCGCCGTTGACCCAGGTGTTGTTCACCATAATGGGTTTGTAGGTTTCGTTCAGGATGTCGGCGATGGGGATCCGGCCGTTGGTGCCCTTGCCGTCGGTGTGTTCCATCACGTTGAGCAGGTACAGCTTGTCTCCCGGCTGGATGCCGTGCTTGCTGAAGTCGACGATGATATCATAGCGCTCGGCGATGCCCTGGGTGGGAAGCCGGCCCTTGTAGTCATCCGGATTGGGGTTGTTGGCCGGATTGAGGTTCATGGTGCCGTCGAAGGGCACCGTGTGTTCCATGATGTTGCCGTCGTTGGCGATCAGGTGGAAAGGCACCCGGTTGTAGGATATACCCGAACCCGTGGGTCCCTGGATCTCACCGCTGGTATCGTTGACCTGTTGCACCAGGGCGAAGGAGAAATAGCGCGATACGGCGCCGTCCAGGATACGGAAACGGTAGCGCCGCGCCCGCACGTTGAAATAGGGCCGCCAGAGCCAGTTCACCAGCACCTGGTCGCCCAGGAAGCCGTTGAAGTTACCGGTGTTGAACCAGAGCTGGCCCTGGTCGGGTTGCAGCTGGCCCCAGGCCTTGTCGGCGATGACCAGGTTGACGTCGTAGTCGCGGTTGCCCCAGCTCAGGGCCGTGCCGCTGGGAAAGCGCAGGTTCACGCCGTCGTCGATTTCCTCGTTGCCGCGATCGATGGCGCTGTAGTAGTTCATCATCACGGCGTTGCCCTTGTACACGTTGGTGGCCGTGTCGTCGAGCATGTGGTCGTGAAACCAGTGGGTGCTCATGGTCTCG
>JBNKDU010000028.1:0-11365 GCA_050288425.1 Desulfobacteraceae bacterium
AACCAGGAAGAGCCATGTACCAGAAGAAATACCACATCCACTTCGTAGGCATCGGCGGTATCGGCATGAGCGGCATCGCCGAACTGCTGCTCAACCTGGGTTACCGGGTATCGGGTTCCGACCTGCGGCGATCCGACATCACCCACCGGCTGGAGAAGCTGGGCGGAACCCTGTACGAGGGCCATGCAGCCGTCCAGATCGCCGGCGCCGATGTGGTGGTGGTCTCGTCGGCCATCGACGATGCCAACCCCGAGGTCCAGGCGGCTTTGAAGGCGGCCCTGCCGGTGATTCCGCGGGCGGAGATGCTGGCCGAACTCATGCGGCTGAAATATTCGGTGGCCGTGGCCGGCGCCCACGGCAAGACCTCCACCACTTCGCTGGTGGCGTCGGTGCTGGCCGCGGGGGGACTGGATCCCACGGTGGTCATCGGCGGCAAGCTCAAGAGCATCGGATCCAACGCCGTGCTGGGCCGGGGAGACTATATCGTCGCCGAGGCGGACGAGAGCGACGGGTCTTTCCTCAAATACTCTCCGGCCATCGCCGTGGTGACCAACATCGACCGCGAGCACCTCGATTTCTACAAGGATCTCGACGACATCAAGGCGGTGTTCCTGAACTTTCTCGACCGCATTCCCTTTTACGGGCTGGCGGTGCTCTGCCTGGACAACGAAGCGGTGCAGGACCTGATTCCCCATGTCCGCCGCCGCTTCGTCACTTACGGCATGAGCCCCCAGGCCGATTTGCAGGCCCGCGACACCAACTGCAGCGGGCAGGTGTGCCGGTTCACGGTGGCCGATCGCGGCGAAGTCCTCGGCAAGGTGGCCCTGAGCCTGCCGGGCGAGCACAACGTCTACAACTCCCTGGCCAGCATCGCCGTGGGGCTGGAACTGGGGGTGGAATTCGAGAAGATCAAGGCCGCCCTGGAAAAAGTGGAAGGCGTCCAGCGGCGGCTGGAGACCAAGGGCAGCGTCCGGGGGATCACCGTGATCGACGATTACGGCCATCACCCCACCGAGATCAAGACCACCCTGGAAGCCCTGACCCGGGGGTGGCCGGGCAGGCGCAAGGTGGTGGTCTTCCAGCCCCACCGGTACAGCCGCACCCGGGCGTTGTTCGATGATTTCGCGCGCAGTTTCTACCAGGCCGACGTGGTCCGGGTGATGGGGATCTACGCGGCCAGCGAAGATCCCATCGAGGGGGTCGACGGCGAGAAACTGAGCCGCAGCATCGAGGCCCACGGTCACAAGGACGTGCGCTACGTGAACGACATGCAAGGCGCCCTGGATGAACTCGGCCGGCTGGCCGTCGCCGGCGACGTGGTGCTCACCCTGGGCGCCGGCAATGTTTACCAGGTGGGAGAGGCCTTTTTGGAAAAATTCGCCGACGGAACCGGCGATTCATAGATCCATGGTTTCGTACCCGGAGGTTCATTTGGATGGGCACCAAGAAGGCACCGCGAAAGAACCGTTATAAAAAGCGCGCACCGCAGGAGCGGCGGCGATGGGGCGGGCGATTGCTGACCGGCCTGAAGCTCGTCGCACTGATGGCCCTGGTGCTGGCCATCAGTGCGCTCTTCGTGGCCGGCTACGCGGCGGTGACCCGCGCCTCCTATTTCGAGACCCATGCCATCCAGGTCAGCGGAAACCAGCGGTTGTCCCGCCAGGCGGTGTTGATCCAGTCGGGCATCGCGCCGGGCGACAACATGCTGGCCGTCAACCTGCGCCTGGTCCGCAAGCGGCTGCTGGCCCATCCCTGGATCGAGGCGGCCCGGGTGGCCCGGGAGATTCCGGAAACCATCATCATCGAGGTGAAGGAACACACCCCCCTGGCGGTGGTCGATATGGGCCAGCGGTTCCTCCTCGACGACAAGGGCCGGATATTCAAGGAGCAGTCGCCGGACGACCCCCAGGCGCTGCCCCTGGTGACGGGCATCGGCTATGCCGACATCAGCCTGGGCGACGATGCGCCGACACCGGCGGTGGCCACGGTGCTGGATGTGCTGGCCGCCAGCCGCGGCACCGCGGCCGGCGTCTCCTATGAGCAGATTCGAAAGGTCGACCTGGACCCGGAGATGGGGATCACGCTGACCGCCTGGAAGGAGGGACGCAGGATCAGGATGGGGTTTGCCGATTATGCGTCCAAATACCAACGACTGCGACAATTGCTGCCCCATCTGAAGCGGAACCGGGAATGGTGCGATTTCCAGTCCATCGACGTGAACGACCCGGACCGGGTGGTGGTGCAGTTGGGCACGGCCCCCCGGGCGGGGGCATAAGGAGGCATATGAACCAGGGCCGGGAAAACATCATTGTGGGACTCGATATCGGCACCACCAAGATCTGCTGCGTGGTGGGCGAAGTCTCGGGACACGATGTGAACATCATCGGCATCGGCACCCATCCGTCGGTGGGACTGCGCAAGGGCGTCGTGGTCAACATCGAATCCACGGTGGAATCGATCAAGAAGGCGGTGGAAGAGGCCGAGTTGATGGCCGGATGCGAAATCTCGTCGGTCTACGCCGGCATCGCCGGAGGACACATCACCGGCTTCAACAGCCGGGGCATCGTGGCCATCAAGAACACCGAGATCACCCCCGGAGACGTGGAGCGGGTCATCGACGCGGCCCGGGCCGTGGCCATTCCCATGGACCGCGAAGTGATCCACGTGCTGCCCCAGGAGTATATCGTGGACGACCAGGCGGGCATCCAGAACCCGGTGGGCATGGCCGGCGTACGCCTGGAAGCCAAGATCCACATCGTCACCGGCGCGGTGACCTCGGCCCACAACATCGTCAAGTGCGCCAACCGCGCGGGACTGGACGTGTGCGACATCGTCCTGGAGTCGCTGGCTTCAGGCGAAGCGGTGCTTTCCGACGAGGAACGGCAACTGGGCACCGCCCTGCTCGACCTGGGCGGGGGCACGTCCGACCTGGCCGTGTTCGCCGGGCAGAACATCAAACACACTTTCGTACTCGCCCTGGGCGGAGACAACCTGACCAACGACATCGCCATCGGATTGCGCGCCCCCCTGGGGGAGGCGGAGAAGATCAAGAAGAAGTACGGGAGCTGCCTCTCGGCGGCCATCCACAAGGACGAGGCCATCGAAGTGCCGGGCATGGGGGGCCGCGAGTCGCGCAAGCTTCCCCGTCAGATCCTGGGGGAGATCCTCGAACCGCGCATGGAGGAGATCTTCACCCTGATCAAGCGCGAGATCTACCGCGCCGAGATGGAGCACTTCGTATCTTCCGGGGTGGTGGTCACCGGCGGCACCGCGCTGCTGGAGGGCGTGGCCGAAATCGCCGAGGCCGTGCTCGGGCTGCCCGCCCGGCTGGGCAAACCGCGCAACATCAACGGGCTCACCGATGTGGTCAACAATCCCATGTACGCCACCGGCGTGGGCCTGGTGCTCTACGGTGCCCACAAGACGCCGGAGCGCAAGTTCCGCATCCGGGACAAGAATATTTTCAACAGCATCATCCAGCGGATGAAGAAGTGGTTCAAGGAAGTGATCTGATCGACGTTCCGCGGATACGCGGAGATGTGCGGCCTTTGAAGAAGGCCTGTTCATACGAGGACATGTTGATTCGATGATTGGTCGATTCGTAGATTCGGACCCCCCAACGGTGAAACAATTATTTCGCCAATTGCGATTTCCGGACAATCCATCAATCAACAAAGCGACGAATAAACAAATGAACCAATCGACAAATCAACAAATCAACCAATCAACCAATCGACAAATGAACGAATCGACAAATCAACAAACCATAAGGGGGAGAAAAATGTTCAGCTACGTTGATTCCGAGAAGTCGGCCAAGATCAAGGTGATCGGGGTCGGCGGCGCCGGTGGCAACGCCATCAACAACATGATCGCCTGCAACCTGCAGGGGGTCAAGTTCATCGCCGCCAATACCGATCTCCAGGCCCTGGATGTCTCCAAGGCCGAAGTAAAAATCCAGATCGGCGAACAGCTCACCGAGGGGCTGGGCGCCGGCGCCAATCCCCAGATCGGCCGCGACGCCGCCCAGGAGAGCAACGACGTGATCAAGGCCGCTTTGGGCGAGAGCCACATGGTCTTCATCACCGCGGGGTTCGGCGGCGGCACCGGCACAGGTGCGGCCCCGGTGATCGCCGGCATCTGCAAGGAGCTGGGGATCCTCACCGTGGCGGTGGTCACCCGTCCCTTCTCCTTCGAGGGCAAGAAGCGGGCCCGCCAGGCCGATGACGGCATCGCCAGGCTCAAGGAACTGGCCGACACCGTGATCACCATTCCCAACGACCGGTTGCGGGGCCTGGCCTCCAAGAACGCCAAGATGGTGGACATGTTCCGGCGGGCCGATGAGATTCTCCTGCACTCGGTCAAGGGCATTACCGACCTGATCATGCGGCCGGGGCTGGTGAATCTCGATTTCGCCGACGTGAAGACCACCATGTCCAAGGCCGGCATGGCCATCATGGGCATCGGCGTGGCCTCGGGCGAAAACCGGGCCGTGGACGCGGCCGAACGGGCCATCTCGCACCCGCTGCTGGAAGACATCAACGTCGACGGCGCCAAGGGCGTGCTGATGAACATCACCAGCAGCAGCGACATCACCATGGAAGAGATGACCGAAGCCTCCGAGCGCATCTACCACGAGGTCGGCGAAGAGGCCGACATCATCTGGGGTGCGGTGATCGACGACGACATGGGCGACGAGATGCGCGTGACCGTCATCGCCACCGGCATCGGCGGCGGTATCGAAGAGAAAGAACCGGAGACGAAGAAGGACCCTACTTTCGGCGGCAAGGTACGCGATATCACCCCGGCCGATATGGCGGCGTTGGGCGAACCCGACCTCGATGAGCCCACCTTCCAGCGGATTCAGCGGCGCCATGTGGCCAATGAAGCGTCCGGTTCCATCTATAAAGGATACAAGGGCATGGTCATCGACAACAACGACCTGGACGTGCCCACGTTCCTGCGCCGCAAGGCGGATTAGACCGCGCCGCCCCATGCCGTCCGTACCGGTGGATTCGGACCGCCGGGCCGGCCGCCACGGGGACATTGCCCGGGCCATCCATCGGGCTTAAATTACGCTGTCGGCCGACGCCCCGGAATCTTCCCGGAGGCGTCTCCGGGATGGGGAGCGGGTTGATGGCATCTGTCACCGAAAAACTGAGAAGAGAAAGGCTCGATGCGGAAAAGGGAACCCTCATCAAGCGCTGGAACAACCGGGTGCGGATCGTCCTGGTGTATCCCAACCATTATGACGTGGCCATGGCCAACCTGGGATTCCAGACCGTTTACCGCCTGCTCAATCTCCCCGGGCACATGGTTTGCGAACGCGCGTTCCTGCCGTCGCCGGAAGAAGGAGACACCGTGGTGTCGCTGGAATCGGGACGGCGGCTCGTTGATTTCGATTGCGTGGCCTTTTCCCTTTCGTTCGAGAATGATTACCCCAATGTATTGACCATTCTGCAAAAAACGGCCCTCCCCCTGACGGCAGCCCATCGTGGGCCCTCCCTCCCCCTTGTCCTGGCAGGGGGAGTGGCCGTTTTTTTAAATCCCGAACCCCTGGCCCCCTTTTTCGACTGTTTTCTTCTCGGCGAAGCCGAAGCCGCCCTGCCGCAATTCATCGAACGTTTCGATCCCCGGCGGGAGCGCCGGGAACTGCTGCTGGACCTGGCCCGCAATGTCCCCGGCTTCTATGTGCCCGCTTTTTATGAACCGGGCTACGGGCCGGACGGCGCCCTGGACCGGTTCGAACCCGTGGCGCCGGTGCCGGCCCGGGTCCGGCGCCCCTTTGCGGCCGACCTGGACGGGTGTCCGACCCAGAGTGTCGTGGTGACCCCCCACACCAGTTTCGAAGACGCCCACCTGATCGAAGTCAGCCGCGGGTGTCCCCACGGCTGCCGCTTCTGTGCCGCCGGCTATCTCTACCGCACGCCCCGCAGCCGCGCCCTGCCGGGCCTTCTGCAATCCTTGAAAGAGGGAGCGGCGAAAACCTCCAAGATCGGGCTGGTGGGCACGGCGGTTTCCGATCTGCCGGATCTCAAGGCCCTGTGCGCCCAGGGCCGTCTCCAGGACCTGCAGCTCGGCTTCAGCTCCCTGCGCGCCGACGCCCTGGACGACGAACTGATCGCGGCCCTGAAATCGGGTCGCCTGAAAACCGCGGCCATCGCACCCGAGGTCGGCTCCGGTCGCATGCGCCGGGTGATCAACAAGGGCCTGGGCGAGGCGGACATCCTCGCGGCCGCCGAAAAGCTGGTGGCCGGCGGCATCCCCAACCTGAAGCTTTACTTCATGGTGGGGCTGCCCACCGAGGCGCAGGAGGATGTGGACGCCATCGTGGCCCTGGTCCGGAAGATCAAACACGGATTCCTGCAATCGAGCCGCGCCCGGGGGCGCATGGGCACCATCACGGTGAGCCTGAACTCCTTCGTCCCCAAGCCGTTCACTCCTTTTCAATGGTGCGCCATGGAGGGCGCGGCCGACCTCAAGAAGAAGATCAAAAAGGTCAAGGCCGGTCTCGGGAAGGTCGCCAACGTCCGCGTGCACGCCGATGTGCCGCGCTGGGCCTACCTCCAGGCCCTGCTGGCCCGCGGTGACCGGCGGGCGGCCCGGCTGCTGGTCCTGGCCCACGAAAACGGCGGCAACTGGTCCCAGGCCTATAAAAATGCACCGGTGAACGCCGATTTCTTCGTTCGCCGGGAGAGATCGCGCGGGGAGAGACTGCCCTGGGATTTCATCGACCACGGCATTGACAAGGATTTCCTGTGGGGCGAGTATCGGCGGGCGCTCGACGCCAGGACCACCGCGCCGTGTCCCATGGATCCCGACAAATGCCAAATTTGCGGGGTTTGTCGGCCGGAGGGCAGTTTGGAGTGAGCTAGAGTTTCGAGTGATCTATAGTTGCGGTATTCTGCCGATTTTATTTTTGGGATATCTGACCGGCGGGGTGTGAAGGAGAGCCCTTGTCATGGCTCGTTCCAAGCCGCCGGTGGTCCGGGGAGACCGCATGGGAATACAGGAGGAACGCATCGCCGTCCTCGGCGACGGCGATATCCGCAAGGGACGCTGGGTCCTCTATTGGATGCAGCAGTCCCAGCGGGCGCACGACAATCCGGCCCTGGAATATGCCATCCGACAGGCCAACCGCCTGGAGCTGCCCGTGCTGGTGGTCTTTGGACTGACAGATACGTATCCACAGGCCAACGCACGCCACTACCGCTTCATGCTGGAAGGGCTGGCCGAGACATCCAGGACCCTGGCCGGACGGCGCATCCGGCTGGTGGTGCGCAGGGGAGAGCCGCCGGAGGTGGTCCGCGAACTGGCCCCCAAGGCCGCCATGGTGGTGTGCGATGTCGGTTACACCCGGATACAGCGACAATGGCGGCGGGAGGTGGCCCGCGCGGCGGGTTGTCGCGTGGTCGCGGTGGAGGGAGACGTGGTGGTGCCCGTGACCCTGGTGTCGGCCAAGGCCGAATACGCGGCCCGCACCATCCGTCCCAGGATCAACCGGCATCTGGAGGACTTCCTGGTGCCTTGCCCCCGCTATCGTCCCAAACACGATTCCCGCAATCTGGAAATCCGCGGACTGGATCTCGACCACCTGGACGGGCTGTTGACCGGACTGGAGATCGATTGCAGCGTGGCGCCGGTGCCCCAATTTTTCAAAGGTGGCCCCCGGGAGGCCAATCGGCGGTTGCGGAATTTTATCCGCAGGAAGCTGCATCGATACGAGGCCCATCGCAACCAGCCCCAGAACGATGATGTGTCCTGCATGAGTCCCTACCTCCATTTCGGGCAGATTTCGCCGGTGATCGTGGCCCTGGCCGTCCGGGACGCTTCCCAGGGGCAGGGGATCGATCGGGCCGCCTACCTGGAGGAACTCATCGTCCGCCGCGAACTGGCAGCCAACTTCGTCCACTACACCGAGGCATACGACCAATATGAGGGCCTGCCGGGCTGGGCGCGCAAGACCCTGGAGGAACACGCCCGCGACAAACGGCCGCGGATTTACCGACGGGAGGCGCTGGAAGCCGGCGAAACCCACGATCTGTACTGGAACGCGGCCATGGCGGAAATGCGCCATACCGGGTACATGCACAACTACATGCGCATGTATTGGGGGAAAAAAATCCTGGAATGGTCGCCGACGCCCAGGCAGGCCTTCGATACCGCCCTGGCCATCAACAACAAGTACTTTCTCGACGGACGCGACCCCAATTCGTTCGCCGGCGTGGGCTGGGTTTTCGGGCTGCACGATCGGGCATGGTTCGAACGGCCGATTTTTGGTAAGGTGCGCTACATGGCCGCCTCGGGCCTGGAGCGCAAGTGCGATATCCGGGCCTATGTCCACAAGGTGGCCCGGTATGGCGGCACCGCCGGCGGCTCGTAACCGCCCCTCACGGAAGCCGCCGGGCCCGAACGAAAGAGAAGATCATGGAAGATGCCATCAAGATCGGGATCAGCTCCTGCCTGCTGGGCAACCAGGTGCGCTACGACAGCGGCCATTGCCGCGACGGTTTCCTCACGGATACCCTGGGGCGGTACGTGGAGTTCGTTCCGGTATGCCCCGAGGTGGAATGCGGCCTGCCCGTTCCCCGGCCCGCCATGCATCTGCGCGGCGACCCCGGCAATCCGCGCCTGGTGACCACCAGGACCGGGACCGACCATACCGGCCGCATGAAGAACTGGGCCCGGGGACGCCTGGAAGAACTGGCCCGGGAGGATTTGTGCGGCTTCATCTTCAAGAAGAATTCTCCCAGCAGCGGCATGGCCCGGGTGAAGGTGTACGACGAAACAGGCCGGCCGTCCAAGAAGGGCAGCGGAATATTCGCCGGGATGTTCATGAAGCGTTTCCCGTTGATACCCGTGGAAGAAGAAGGCCGTCTCAACGATCCCCTGCTGCGGGAGAATTTCATCGAGCAGATCTTCACCCTGAAACGGTGGCGCGACTGCCGGAAAAAGGGACTCACCATGGGCAACCTGGTGGATTTTCACACCCGCAACAAGTTGCTCATCCGGTCCCACAGCGAGAAGCACTACACCGCCATGGGCCGGATCGTGGCCCGGGGCAAGAAGATCTCCCCGACCGAACGCTGCGCCCAATATGAAGAACTGCTTCTGGGGGCCATGCGCTGCATGGCGACTGTGCGCAGACACACCAACGTGATGCAGCACATGCTGGGCTACTTCAAGAAGTCGCTCACCCGGGACGAAAAGCAGGAGATGCTGGAAGTGATCGATACCTATCGCCGGGGCTACGTGCCCCTGATCGTGCCGCTGACCCTCTTCGGCCACTACGTGCGCAAATACGATTCGTCCTATCTCAAACAGCAGACCTACTTGAACCCCCATTCGGTGGCGCTCAAACTGCGCAACCATGCGTGACGGAGGACAATGACCCTCGAGAAGAAATACGATAACCGGATCATGTCCCTGGGCGCCGAGCGGGACGTGCCGCTGCGCGGCATGAATTCCCTGCGGATGGATGTGCGGGCCGCCTACCTGTTGCGGATCCGGTCCGTCGCGCAACTTCGGGAACTCATCAACAGCCGATGCCTGGGTCAGCGCCGGTTCGTCATCCTCGGCGGCGGATCCAACGTCCTGCTCTCCGGGGATATCGACGGCGTGGTGCTCAAGATCGAGCTGGCCGGCATCCGCATGGACCGCGAAACCGGCGACCGGGTGGAACTGCAGATCGCGGCGGGGGAGGATTGGCCCGCCCTGGTGGAGCGCGTGGTCCATCAGGGCCTGGGCGGCATCGAGAACCTGGCCCTGGTACCGGGAACCGCCGGCGCCGCCCCCATCCAGAACATCGCCTGCTACGGCCACAACCTGGTGGATACCCTGGTGTCGGTACAGGGCCTGCACCTGGACAGCGGCGAACATCGGACCTTTGCCGCCGAAGAATGCGAACTCGGCTACCGCGACAGCATCTTCAAACATGCGCTGAAGAACCGTTTTATCATCACGGCCATATCCCTGCGCCTGGACAAGGTGCCGGTTCTCAATACCCACTACCGGTCCCGGTACGAGTCGGTGGAAGACGAACTGGCCCGGATCGCCACCCGGCCCTACCGGGTGCAAGATGTCTTCCAGGCCGTGTGCAACATCCGGCGGCGCAAGCTGCCCGATATCGAAACCGTCGGATCGGCGGGCAGCATTTTCAAGAATCCCATCGTGTCCCGATCCGAATACCGGGCCCTGGCGAAAACCTGCCCGGGGCTGCACTACTACCCGGTGGAACACCTGGATTACTCCCGGCTGGACCGGGACCGGGAGGAGATTCCCGAGCGGGTGAAGATCCCGGCGGCCTGGCTCATCGACAACATGGGGTGGGGCGGAAAACGGGTCGGCGACTGCGGCATCTGGCCCACCCAGCCGCTGAATATCGTCAATTACGGCCAGGCCTCTCCCCGGGAACTGATCGAATTCATCGAGTCGGTGAAAGACGAAGTCTTTCGCAGCTTCGGAATAAGATTGGAAAACGAAGTAGTTCGTTATTAGCTTGCCCCAACGTTACAAAAGTCGGAGGGCTTCAGAGCCAAGGCGCCGGGGGTGTAGCCGTAGCATGTCTACTGCAAACCCCCGGCAACGCCGTTACTTACGTCCTCCGGCTTTCCCGAAGGGGAAAAAAGATGGCATATAATAGACCCGATCCTACAGTTGACCTGGGGTTGATTGCTGGCAGCAG
Organism: Desulfobacteraceae bacterium; assembly: GCA_050288425.1. Classification (GTDB taxonomy): domain Bacteria; phylum Desulfobacterota; class Desulfobacteria; order Desulfobacterales; family Desulfosarcinaceae; genus JARRKU01. The sequence goes on from JBNKDU010000028.1 coordinate 10,682, forward strand.
CTTCGGATCTGGCTTTTGTTCAACGTTCATGACGGTTTATTCACCTTTTGCCATCTTTTTTATGCAACATTGGGGCTTACGGGAGGAACAGACGTGAACGCACTCATTCTTCTATCCCACGGCAGCCGCATGGCCGGGTCCAACCAGGAGATGGCGGACCTGGCGAAGAGGCTGGGCGATCTCGAAGACAATCCCTTCGCCCACGTCCGCTTCGCCTTCCAGCAGTTCGCCCGGCCGGATTTCGCCGCGGTGGTGGACGACCTGGCCGGCCGGGGCGTTTCCGACATCACCGTGCTGCCGCTCTTCCTGGCGGCGGGCAGCCATGTGCGAACCGATGTGCCGGAAATGATCCGGTCCGTCGGCCGGCGGCATGCCGGCCTGAAGATACACATCGCACCCCACCTGGGGGCCACCGCCGGCCTGGCCCGTTTCCTGCTGGACAGCGCCCGGCAGCATTTGGGCGTCTGATGGCGGCATCGTCGTCGTCGCGGAATCGATGACGCCGGCCGGTTTTCGATTTCCATTGCCTGGGCACGAAAGAATGCTAATAATGGAAAAGCGACCACCGACAGAAGGATAGGGATCAACCGACACCAACCCCAAACGTGAGAGGTGACCTATGGTACCGCAATTGTCAAAAATTCTGTACGCATCCGATCTGTCCGCCAATTCGGCGCCGGCCCT
>JBNKDU010000029.1:0-48318 GCA_050288425.1 Desulfobacteraceae bacterium
CAGCGGAACGCCGTCGAGGAAAGCCTTGCCCATCACCACCAGCAATTTCAGTCTTGAGAGGAAGATGTCATCCAGGTCCATTTCACGGGACTGGCCGTGGGAAGATCCGAGTCGAATCATTTAGGGGCTATCCTTCCTGGCGCATTGGCACTGTATTCAGATCCACAGGAATAACAGGATCTGCCCCTAGTAGCTTTTTCGCCCCTGCAAGTCAAGAATGGGTTGGTGTCGGAACATCGGCCGGAAGGCCCGCAGTGGAGGGTGGGATTCAGGCAGGTTGTAGGTTGACCGACAATGGATTGCGGTCAATCGGTTCGGCGGGATGGGCCATCCATTGGCCGGGAGTCAATGGCCAAGAAGCGTCTGGATCAGGCATCCGGCTCCGGGGCCCCAACTGCCGCCGGAATCCCCGCCATTTGTGGCCAGGGTGCCGCTGCTGGATCCGGTTCCCGCTCCGTCCCCGGATCCAGTGTCTATCCCGTTGCTGTTGAAAGCCACTTCATTGGAATCGCCGCTGAAATCACTGCCCACGTAAGCCCTGACCACGAAATAGTAGGTGATATTCTCCGCAAGTTCATAGACGGTCTGCGTGGTTTCCAGGCCGACATCGAAGGATCGTTCATCGTCGTATGTCTGACCATCCGCTCGATAGTAGAGCACGTAGCCATCCGGATCCGGACTATTGGGATCCCATTGCAGGGTGACTTGCGCATCGGCGGCGCCATCCACCGGCACCCCCATCATCAGAAAGATCAGTACGACAATCAGACGCGTCCAGGTAATAGAGGAATATTTCATTTATTGATCAGCCGATCCGAATTCCCAGGATCATGTCTTGGGAGCTTCCTCGAATTCCGTGTCTTGGATTAACCGCTCAAACTGCAACCCCAACACCGTTCGATCTCTTAACCGTATCACTTTGGCCGGCTGTGGCCGTTGGGCCGAAATTCGCCGATCTCGACCCGATCGTTTTTCTGGAATACAGGCTGAATATTGAAATCGGCGCCTTTCTGTGGAAAGACGCCTTTCCTTATAAACTGGCTGGATAATCAGTCTGCCCATTTAGCCCATCCCGGTTTCAAAGTAAAGGGTTTTGTTCTATGGTGTCGATGGTTGTGCCCAATACCAATGGACATTGTGATACGCAATTTACATACCATGTAGTCTTTGGGTTTTAGGTGGGCAGTGACATTGGTTGACGCGTGCATGTGCCGCAGTCCACAGATCCGTGATTACATTTATTGCACTCTGCGCTTCGATATTTGCGCATACACGGGTATCGGTTTCATGGTGGCCGGCATGGTCCGTGGAAGGATCGATGGTGTATCGCCGGCCATTTACTTGGATTTTATTATCTGCTACGTGTAGCATCGATATGGAAGCCATGTAATAAATCCCGTTGTGCATCACGAAGGTCCAGCCGATCAGGCTGGAAACGCCGAATCAGTCATTATGGATCCCAGCTACGGAATCACCGGCAAATTGTTGATCTGGTTCTTTGCCATCGTATCGATCTTCTACGGTACGATCTTGGTGCTGTATCTCAATTTCCAGCAGGTGGTGCATATTTCCGAAAGAATCGTAAACAAGAACTACGCAATTTCCAGTCTGTCCAAGAAGCTGTTCGAAAGCCTCCTCAGCATGGAGGAGAACGAGAAAAAATATCGATTGCTCAAGAAGAAGGATTACCTCAGTTTTTTTTACGATGCGCAGCAGGAGTTCGGAACCAGCCTCGAAAATATCATGGCCCTGAGGTCCTTGGGGCATGAATTGTCACCGAACTGGCAGGCCGTGGCGGAAGCATACCGGCAATATGAGGTCAACGATGACCGCCGCCCGGACACTCCGCCATCCGAGGAGACCATGGCCTGGATTCCCGAAAAGGTGATCAACCAATGGCATGAGATGATATCCACCGCCCGCCAGGAAAACCAGAAGGAGGTGGAGGTGGCCACCCGTGAGCTGAACCGCCGGGGCAGGGTTTCCGTGCACAACGCCCTCATCGGGTTGGGGATCACCAGTGTCGTCGGCCTGATCGGCGTGGTCTATCTGGCCTACTCCATGATCCGGCCGCTGAAAGAGCTGATGCAGGGCATTCGATCGGTTTCCAAGGACCGTTACAGTGAACCGGTGAAGATCCATTCCAAGGACGAACTGGGGGAACTGGCGACGGCCTTCAATGAAATGGCCGACCGATTGCGCCAGGAAGAGCGACTGCGGTCCGATTTCATTTCCATGCTCAGCCACGAAATCCGCACCCCCCTGACCTCCATTCGTGAATCGGTGAACATGGTGGGGGAAGAGGTGATGGGGCCCATCACCGATCGCCAGCGGCGCTTTCTCGAGATCGCCGGTGGTGAGATCGGTCGCATATGTGATCTTTTGAACCACTTGATGCAGGCTTCGCGGTTGGAGCCCGGTGCCCTGAAATTGCATTTTGAAGCGGTTGACAGCTATGCCCTGGTAAATGCCTGCATCGAGAGCCTGAAACCGGCGGCGGAGGTCAAGGAGATCCAGCTCGAATCGTCGATTCCACCGGACACCGCGGATGTACTGGCCGATCCGCAGTATCTGCAGCAGGTTTTCCTGAATCTGATGGGCAATGCCATCAAATTTTCCGATCCGCGATCGCGTGTCCGGGTGGGCGTCAGCAACAGTGCGTCCGGAAACCGGGTGACCTTCCGGGTCGAGGACAATGGTCCCGGAATCCTCGAGGAGGATCAGGCCAAACTATTCAACAAATTTTACCGCTCTCCATCCGTTCGGGACCACCAGGACGGCGTGGGCCTGGGGCTGAGCATCACCAAAAATATCGTGGAAGCGCACGACGGCGATATCTGGGTGGAAAGTCAGTTGGGACAGGGAAGCACCTTCCTGTTCAGCATCCCAACCGCTACGCATGGAGTCCGGCCCCCCAGGTTATCCGATGAATGAGCATGCCGTTTGCGGAAAAAACGATATCTTGTTGCCTACGGGCAAGAAACTGATATAGATAGGCCCCATTAACCTTGATCGGGTAGACACCATGCAGATTATTCGGCGCCGCGGGCGCCATCTCGTCTTTTTCATCATCAGTGTCGGTGTGTTGCTCGGTTCGGGATGCCGGTTCCCCTGGACCGCCCAGCCCAGCATTATCGAGGTTGGCCCCGCACCGGAGGCGTTAAAAGCCTATGGGGCCGCGACGGCGAAATTTCAGGCCGGCGCTTATGAGGATGCCGCCAATCAATTTGCCAACCTCCGGGACCATTCCGCGGACAAGCGGGTGGCCCGTATGGCTTTGTTCGGTCTGGCCCTTTCGCGGCTCGTTGCGGCGGATACCCCCGAGGATCACCTCCAGGCACTGAAGCTGTGGGAAAATTGGATCCAGGTCGCTCCGGATGTTCGCGATCATGAAAACGCCGCCTTGTTCGATGCCTTGGTCCAGGAAAAAATGCTCTTATCCAACATCCCCCCCGGGACACCGGAAAAGACACCTCCCGTCGCGGATGATACCGCCGTCCCCAATTGGCTCTTTATCCGCACCAAGCTGGAGATGGACCGCCTGCGCGGGCAACTCGAAGAGAGTCAGGCGAAGCTGAAAAAACAGCAGACCCAGGTCGAAAGGCTAAAAAAAGAGATCGCCACCCTTAAACAACAGATCAAGGCATTGGAAGCCATCGACCAGAAAATCCAGAAAAAGAAGAATGCAATTCCTTCGGCGGAATAGGACCGACAGGAGTGTTTCAAAATGGCGCAGAAAACCAAGAACGATACGTCCATTCTGATTGTGGACGACGACCTCAATGTATTGGAAGTTCTGGAAGCGCGGCTGGAGTCGGCCGGGTTTTCCATTTTAAGGGCCGAGAATGGCCGCGATGCCGTGCGGTTGCTTCAGGACCACAAGGTCGACCTGATGATTTCGGACATGAAAATGCCGGGTATGAGCGGTATGGAGGTGCTTAGCAAGGCCCGCACCCTGCAGCCCGGCCTGCCGATCATCTTCCTGACGGCCTACGGCACCATTCCCGACGCGGTCAAAGCCGTCAAGGCGGGTGCGGTGGATTATCTGGCCAAACCCTTCGACGGGCGGGAACTGGTCTTCAAACTTCGCAAGGTGTTGGAGGACAGCCCGGGTTTCAAGGCCCCTGGCGACGAAGACGGTGTCCGCAGGGATATGGATTGGGTCGTCAGCGCACGGATGAAGGAACTTTACACCCTGGTCCGCCGGGTGGCGGAGACCAATGTCAGCGTCCTGATCCTCGGTGAAAGCGGCGTGGGCAAGGAGCGCATCGCACGCCTGATCCATGAATTGAGCGATCGCAGCTCCAAGCCCTTCGTCGTGGTGGACTGCGGCAGCACTCCGGCCGGTTTGCTGGAGAGCGAGCTGTTCGGCCATGTACGGGGATCCTTCACCCATGCCGTCAACGACAAAAAAGGGCTGATCGAAGCCGCCGACGGAGGCACCCTCTTCCTCGATGAAATCGGCAACATCTCCCTGGATATGCAGGTGCGTCTCTTGCGTTTTCTGGAAGAACGCAAGATTCGGCGCATCGGCGACATCAAAGAAAATTCCGTGGATTGCCGCGTCATCGCCGCCACCAATTCGGACTTGGTCAAGGAGATCAAGGAGGGTAATTTCCGGGAAGACCTCTACTATCGGCTCCGGGTGGTGACCCTCAACATTCCCAGCCTGCGCGAACGCAGGGACGACATCCCGATTCTGGCGGAGATCTTCACCAAGACCTATTCCGGCCAGCATGGTACGCGCGCCATGAAGCTGCCGTCCGAGACCGTTCAATACATCAGCGACTATCCATGGCCGGGCAATGTCCGTGAATTGAAAAACGCCATCGAAGCCGGCATCGTGCTATGCCGCAGCAATGTGCTGCGGCCCAAGGACCTTCACCTTTCCGGCCTTCCCGCCATGGACGAAGCGGTCGCCGAAGAGACATCAGACTCTTTTTCCCTGGAAGACACCGAGCGCAATGCCATCATCCGCGCCTTGAAACAGACCGGCGGCGTCCAGAAGGAGGCCGCCGAACTGCTGGGCATCAGCCGCCGGGCCATTCATTATAAAATCAAGAAATATGATATCGACTCCAGTGGGCTGCGCAACCGAAGGTGAACGGCTGCCTGGCGGCGCTCCATCTCGAATTCGTAACCATTGGGAAGGTCCAGGCTCCCTAAACAATGTGCCCCAAGCATCCGGTGACCGGCGCCGGCAACGGCGGCCGGTGAATGATTTCTACGGCGCATCCGAGGAGCGAGCCATGGAACCCATACTATTCATCATCGGAATCGTGGTCGTGTGGTATTTGCTGCAGGCCGTGATTCTGCCCAGACTGGGAATCTCAACCTGAGTGCGTGATGCGTGTCAGGTGACACGCAAACAAAAGCATGACCGATCCGAGCGACACTCCAAAGAAAGCTGACCGGGATTTCGAACTGGTCCGTCAGATTCAGGACGGACGCAAGGATCTGTTCGCCGAGTTGGTACGGCGCTACGAACGGCAGCTCTACAACTTCGGCATGAAGATGTGTGGCGAACCCCGCGACGCCCAGGATGTGGTCCAGGATACTTTTTTAAATGTATTCAAATATTTGGATGGTTTCCGATACGAAACCAAGTTCAAGAACTGGCTCTACCGGGTCGCGTCCAGCACCTGCATCAAGAAGAGGCGCAAATCGAAGTACGCTCCCGAACGGGAGCTGTCCCTGGATGAATTCATGCCCCGGGAAGAGGGTGCGGTGGAGCATGAACCGCCCCTTTGGGCGACGCTTCCGCTGGACCAGGTGCTCAACGAGGAGTTGGGACGCATATTGAAGGGCGCGATTCTAGAGTTGCCGGATCACTACCGGGTCGTCCTGGTGCTCCGGGATATTGAAGGATTTACCACCGAGGAGAGCGCCCAGATACTGAATCTGTCCGCGGCCAATATCAAGGTCCGACTCCACCGGGCGCGGCTCTTTTTGCGCGAAAGGCTCAAGACCTATTTCGAAGCCTGACGGGACGACACCGGGAATTCAGTGGGGGCTCCCGCCGGCCGAGGCCCCGGGGCCTTTGAAGGAAACTCCGATCATGCATGACCATCAACAATGCCGTCGACTCTTCGAGAAACTCTCCGAGTACATCGACCAGGAACTCGATCCAACGTTTTGCGAGGTGATCGAACGGCACATACAGCAATGCGTTCCCTGCCAGGCCTGCCTCAGTTCCCTGAAGCGGACCGTGGCGCTCTGCCGGCAGATGCAGACCGCCGCCATGCCCGATGAATTTTCCCGGCGGTTGCGCCATCTGATGGCGGAGATCGGCGGATGACCTGCCGTAACGGCGCCTCAGATGGATTTGGTCGTCAGCCCGTCTGATCCCAATTGGGCGTTGTCGCGCCGCAGATGCTCCTCGGACGCGATGACCGCCACCGCCGGGACCGATTTCCCGTCCTCGAAATATTTGTCCACCACTCCCATCACCTTCTCGCGGTCCACCGTTACCAGGTGGCGTTTGAACGCCAGGCGCTGCTCATCCGACAAACCCACCAGCCATCTGGAAAACGCCTTGCGCGCCGCCGGTCCGGGAGGATCGGGCTTGTCCATTTCGGAGCAGACCTGCAACACAGCCTCGGTGATATCGGTCTCATCGAAATTCTTCGTGCGCATGAACTGCGCCACGCCGGTGAAGACTCCCAGGGTGCGGGCGATATGCGGATCGCGGTAGGAGGCCAGGCTGAACAACCCGTTTTCCGTATTGTAAAGGGCAAACCCTCCATAGGCGCCTCCTTTTTCCCGGATTTCCCGATGCAGGTAGAGCGATCGCAGCATTTTGCCCAGGACCGCCAATGCGGGCGCATCGGCATGTTCCAGGGGGGCGGTGGGAATGGTCTGGGCCACAAAGGCCACCGCCGTCGATGTGCTCCATCCTTCGCGAAGCTTCACGGCAGGCAGATTTACCGGCATGGTGGCGAGTTTCGGCTCCCGGCGGCTGTCTCCCAAAGCCGACAGGACCCGGCTCGTCTCGATGCGGCGCATGGTCCGGTCCAGGGCGTCGGTTTCGCCGATGGTGGCCATGACCACATTTTGGGCTTGAAACACACCCTTGGCGATGGCGGTGAGGCGTTGGGCCAGTCCCTGTAGTTTGTTCTTTGATTCGTCACGGGTCATGGCCCGGATGGTGCGAATCTGATGGACGCCGCTCCACGACTCGTTCACGGCCCCGGCCGCCGAAAAGGTTCTCGAGGAGAGGGAGATGGCCAACCGATGGCCGTTGTGCACCATCATCGCCTCCAGGCCGGCCCGGTATTCACCCAGCAATTGCTCCAGCCGATGGAGATTGCCGAAATCGCAATCGGCAATCAATTCTTCCACCAGCGCCACCGTGGGATCGATATTGCGGCTCAGGCATTTGGCGTTCAGCGTGACCAGGGGCAGGCATACCTCCGGATGTGCCCGGGGGACCCGGGCATTGGCGGACAGGGTGAGTCCACCGGTGACGGCATCGATCCGACGCGCGATTTCGGTAAAGTCGCTTTTGCGCGTGCCCATTTTGGTGAACGCATAGCAGAAGAAGGGAACCCATGGCAGCAGGTCGTCGTCCAGGCCGGCGCCGGCATTTGCGTTCAGGTAGAAGATGTCCGATGTTGGTTGGTCATAGCCCCATAGCGGCACGGCGCCCGAAGTCTGACTGGGTGCATAGGTCGGCACTTGGGGCGGAATGTCGTTGAGGGTCAGGGTGGGCAGGCAGGAGACATCCTCCTCGCTCTCCTGGAGTTCCCTCAGTCGCGCCGCATCGGCTTTGATCCGGGCGATGGCGTCCTCCGTCAGCCGGGCCTGGCGTTCCTGCAACATCTGCTCGGTGTCCCGGGCTTCCCGTTCGGCCTGCTGCTGGTCGGGCTTGAGGATCAGGCGGATGCGATGGGGATTGTCGATGAAAAAGGACCGGATGCAGTTTTCCAGGAACGGCCCCTTGGCGGTCTCCGTCTTCAGCCGGTCCAGGTCGGCATCCAGCCGCAGGATCCGTTCGGGCTGACCGCCGTGCAGCCAGGTGCCGATGACGGAAAGCAATACCTTGAGTCCATAGGGGTAGGGGGTATTGGTCACCTCCTTGCGGTGAAATTCGATCTGGTGGATAGCCGAGTCCACCAGGGACGGATCGATGCCTTCCTTCACCAGACGGCTCAATACGTCGAACACGAGCGTCTCGATTTTCTCTGCAGATGCTTCGTCCGTATCCTTCAGTCCACAGGCAAACAGGGTGTCGCGGTTATCGGCGTCAAACCCTGCCGAATCGTTGAGCGCGCTTCCCAGACCCGAGTCCATCAGCGCCTTGCGCAGGGGGGAGGCGGCATTTCCCAGCAGGATCTGTTCCAGCACCGAGAGCACCAGCACCTGGAAGGTGTCGCGGATATCGCAGGTCAGCCAGGCGATGCATACCTGGGACTTGCGCTCCGCCGGCTCGCCCGGGGCCAGGGCATAGGTGTAGGCGGCCTGCCGTGGAGACGACCACCGCGGCTGGGGCGGTACATCGGTCCGGGGATCGATGCGCGTAAAGCGACTCATGATCTTGTCGGCGATGAAACCCAGGTGTTCCTCCAGGGGCAGGTGGCCGTAGGTATAAAAGTAGGCATTGCTGGGGTGGTAGTGGCGGCGGTGGAACTCGGTGAGCTGCCGGTGCGTCAACTGCGGTATCTCCAGGGGATCGCCGCCGGAATTGTTGCAGTACGTCGTGTCCGGATAGAGGGCGTTGAGCATGGAGCGGGCCATGACCTGGTCGGGGGAGGACATGGCTCCTTTCATTTCGTTGTAGACCACCCCTTTGAACCCCAGCCGCTCCTTGTCGGTATCCTGGGAATCGGTTCCGAATTCCAGCCGATGGCCCTCCTGCTTGAAGCTGAGTTCGGCGATGTCGGGAAAGAATGCCGCGTCCAGGTAGACATCCATCAGGTTGTAGTAGTCCTTGGCATTCTGGGTGCAGAAGGGGTACATGGTCCAATCCGAGGCGGTGAATGCATTCATGAAGGTGCTCAGGCTGCGCTTGAGCATGGAAAAGAACGGGTCGCGCACCGGATATTTCTGCGACCCGCACAGCACCGTGTGTTCCAGGATATGGGCCACGCCGGTGGAGTCGTCGGGCACGGTTTTGAAAGTCACGCCGAAGCTGTTTTCCCGGTCGTGGGTGCTCACGTGCAAATGGCGCGCGCCGGTGCCGAGGTGGATCAGCTTGTAGAGGAATCCGTCGATCTCCTTCAAACGGATGATGTCTTCGATGCGGTAGCCGGAATACTCGCCGTTGACTTGGAGACCTTCGTTATTCGGGTCGATGGGGGTGGTCATGGGATACTCCTGTCCGTGGTGGATGGTGTCTTCAAGAAAAGTGGGCCGCCTCTCGGGCGGCCGGGTCCGGGCGCCGCAATCAGGCCTTGATGTAGATGCCGCGGCGCCTGCGCCGGATCTTGCCCGACTTGTTGAGCCGGTAGATGATGTTGCGCAGTTTCTTTTCGCCGAATCCGGTCTGGATTTGAATCTCCGCGAAGCCCACGCCTTCGTCGTAACGTTGGACGATCTCCAGGACGATGTCCGCCGCCGTGACCGCCGAAGCCCTGCCCGGGTTTTTGGCGCCCTGGGTGCGGCGTCCCCGGTTGGGCCCGGCGTTGACAACGAGTCGTTCGATTCGGTCCAACCTTGCGACGAGGCGGTCTATATCCTGTTTGGTGGGAATGTTGTAGGTGTGCATGAAGAATTTGACCATCGCGTCGAAGCTGACTGATTTGCCCTTTTTTCGACCCATGCAGACCTCCGGGAATATCGGCGGCGGGGACGTTCCCGCGTAATATGCCATAACTATTGAATATATGTGGACTTCCTAATGAATCGATATCGAAAAGTCAAGCAAAAGCACCGGGCCGTCCACCTGCAGGGGTGATTGCGGTGTCACGTGCAACGCCATGCGGCGGCGCAAGGCCCATGGCCGGCAGCCCGGCATTGAATTCCCGGTGCAACCGTGGTAGCGTCACCCGATCAGAGAAACGGATCGCCAGCCGCAGGCCCGCCATGTCCAGAAAAAGCATCACCGATACCGGCAGAAGCTGGAACATCAAAAAAATCCCATATGATTTGTATCATCGGTTCCGCTCTCTGAAAGGCGACCCGAAATATGTGGCTTCGGGGATGGCCATCGGCGTTTTCGTTGCGGCCACCCCCACCATCCCCTTCCATATGATCATCTCCATTGCCCTGGCGATCATGCTGCGGGCGAGCAAGCCGGCCGCCCTCATCGGGTCCTGGTTCAGCAATCCGCTCACCGTCGGACCCATTTACTACAGCAGCTACAAGCTGGGCATCGTCTTGCTCGGCCGCGAATTGCCCTTCGACAGGGGCGAGATCACCATCCGGGGGTTGCTGCACCATGGATTGGATGTGACCGTGGCCATGGTGGCCGGGGGCGCCGTCCTGGGAGTGGTTGCGGCGGTGGTTTTTTATTTCGGCACCCTGTTTTTGTTTCGCAAAATCCGAGCCGCGCACCGTCGATCCGCTGTAAAGGACAGAGGGAAGGCCGGCGCCGAAGAAAGCCCTGCCGAAAACGGACCGGAATAACGCCGCCCGGCGGATTGGAAATCGACTCCCATGACCTCTCCCCAGACCCTGTTGAAAGCGTGGAATCTGCGCGCCCGAAAAGAACTGGGCCAGAATTTCCTGTGCAATCCGGCCGTGGCCGATCAGATCGTGACCCAGGCCCGGCTGACCGCCGACGATGTGGTGCTGGAGATCGGCGCGGGTCTCGGGGCCGTGACCATCGCGGCGGCACTCCGGGCCGGCCGGGTGATCGCCGTCGAAAAAGACCGCCATCTGGTACCCTTGCTGCGGGCGGAGTTGCTGGTACACGGACTCGCTCACGTGGAGATCGTGGAGCGGGACATCCGGACCATCGACCTTGAGGAGTTGCGCACGCGCGAGGGCCGTAATCTGGTGGTGCTGGGCAACCTGCCGTATCATATCTCTTCCCAGGTGATGGTAAAATTGATCGAGGAGCGCCGTCATATCCACCGTGGGGTGTTGATGTTCCAGAAGGAACTGGCCCAGCGGCTTTGCGCCGATCCGGGAAGCAAGGCCTACGGCCGGCTGTCGGTGATGCTGCAGTACTGCGCCGACGTGGTCCGTCTGCGTGACCTGCGGGCCGACCAGTTCTACCCGCGACCCAAAATCGATTCCTCGGTTCTGGGCATCTCCTTCAAGACCCGGATCGACCATCCGGTGAACGACGAGCGTCTCTTCGCCCGGGTGGTGCAATCCGCATTCGGACAGCGGCGCAAGACCCTGCGCAACGCCTTGTCCGGCGGACTCCTGCCCCTCGACGGCGACGCCGCGGCCGGCGTGCTGGCCATGGCGGAAATCGACTCCCGGAGGCGGGCCGAGACCTTGTCGGTGACGGAATTCGTCCATCTGACCAATTGCATTGCGGATTACCTCCTTTCCGATGCGCCAATTCAGGGATTGACCCGTCCGCCGAATTGTCCTATACGATGAACGGTTCAGGTGCCCCAACGGGCATAATAGGGAATCCCGTGAGATTCGGGAGTGGTCCCGCCGCTGTAACCCCGGTCCCCGGACCCGGCGCCGTCGTTTCGCGGCGATGGGTGGGGACAACCTTTGCAGCCCCTGTGCGCCACTGTTTCGTCGAAACGAAATGGGAAGGCTGCTGCAAGGGCGGGGAAGCCAGAAGACCTGCCTGACGAGTAATCTGGATTTCGTGCGGTAACGCGGGATCCACATGCAATGGACGCGAGGGCCGAGAAACCGGGTAACGCCCTTCAAGCATTCCGCTTGAAGGGCGTTTTTAGTTGCGCCGGGCCAAACAGGCCACCCTGACGGCCCGAAGCGTCCCGATGCCCGGCGATCGACACAGCGTATGCGTCCGCCGATGGCGGGCAGGACGAACGGATACCCACCATGGATACAGGCAAGCCGATTCCGACGATCCGGCGACAACCCGCCTGGCTGTTGTCCATGGTGTTGGCGGTGCTGCTGGCGGTGGTGATCGTCGTCTCCACCGGTACCGGGTTTTTGAAGATCTCTTTCCTGGATGTGGTTCGTATCCTGCTGGCCCACTGGTCCGGCGCGCAGGAGTTGACGGCGCACCTGGACAAGCTGGCGCCGGTGGTGGTGCTGGAAGTTCGCCTGCCACGGATTCTCACCGCCACCCTGGTGGGCGGCGGACTGGCCGTAAGCGGGGCCGTTTTCCAGGGGATATTGCTCAATCCCCTGGCCGACCCGTACACCCTGGGGGTTTCCGCCGGCGCCGCCTTCGGCGCCTCCCTGGCATTGTTATTCAATTTTACCCTGCTGGGCGCCTGGTCGGTGCCCGCCCTGGCCTTTGCCGGTGCGGTGGCCACCCTCATGGTGGTGATCTACCTGACCGCCGGCAGCGGCGATCTCTCTTCGGGCAGCCTGATTCTGTCCGGGATTATCGTGGCCGCGATCCTGTCGGCCGGCGTGAGCCTGATCAAATACCTGGCCGACGAACAAGTAGGCATCATCGTCTTCTGGCTGATGGGCAGTTTCGCCTCCAAGACCTGGGCCGACGCCGGTCTGACGGCGGCGGCGGTGGGGCTGGGGCTGGCGGTGTCCCTCTTCTTCAGCCGCGATCTCAACCTGCTGGCGCTGGGCAGCCGCACGGCCGGCTCCCTGGGGGTGTCGCCGCGCCGGATTTCCCTGATCCTGCTGGTGACCGCCTCGCTGGTGGCGGCCGTCTGTGTGGCCGTTTCCGGCATCATCGGATTCGTGGGCCTGCTGGTGCCCCATCTGGTGCGGATGGCCACCGGGCCGGACAACCGCCGATTGATTCCGGTGGCGGCCCTGGCCGGCGCGTGCCTGCTGCTCTGCGCCGATACCGTGACGCGCGCCGTACTGCCCCAGGAGGTTCCCATCGGCGTCATCACCGCCCTCATCGGCGGGCCGGTGTTCTGCTATATTTACCGCCAGCGCCAGACGCGGCAATTCGGGTAACCATGCCGGCTTACCAATTGGACCATATCCGTTTTTCCTACGGCCCCCAGACCGTCCTCGACGATTTGAGCCAGTCGTTCGAGGCGGGCCATTTCTATGCCGTCATCGGTCCCAACGGCAGCGGCAAAACCACCCTCATCGATCTGCTGGCCGGCCATCGCAAGCCCGATGAGGGTACGGTGCGCCTCCATGGTCGCCGCCTGGACGGGTATGGCCGCAAGGCCATGGCCCGCACCGTCGCCCTGGTCCCCCAGGACTTTCACATCAACTTTCCTTACACCTGCGGCGAAGTGGTCATGATGGGACGCTACCCCCACATTCCGCGTTTCTCAAGCCCCGGAGAGGAAGATCGCCGGCTGGTGCGGGCGGTGATGGAGAAGACCGCCCTGACGGATTTCAGGGAGCGCTTCGTCAATCGACTCAGCGGGGGCGAGCGTCAAAGAGTGGTGTTCGCCCGTTCCCTGGCCCAGGACACGCCGGTGCTGCTGCTGGACGAGGCCACCTCCAACCTGGACATGCATCATGCCCTGGCCCTGCTCGACCTGGCCGCCGGTCGCGTGGCCGCCGGCGCGCTGGTCATCGCCGTGATGCAGGACGTGAACCTGGCGGCCATGTACTGCGATCGCATGGTATGTATGCGCCGGGGCGGGATTTACGCCAGCGGTCCGGTGGCCGAGGTACTCAACGCCGAGATGCTGGAGGCCGTTTTTCGCGTCGAGGCCCAGGTCTTCGCCAACCCGTTCTCCGGCGCCCATCAAGTGGCCTTCAGAAAGGGGGCAGACGGATGCCAAGGCGTAGTCTGAACAGATACCTGCTGGCGGCGGCTTTGCTCCTTGCCTGTTGGCCGGCCGTCTGCGCTGCCGGTGAACTGGCCATTCACGCACAGGGCATCGTCGACTCCACGGGGAGGCACCTCCTCGCGGACCGGCCGTACGACCGCATCATCTCCCTGTACGGCGCCCACACCGAGAATCTCTTTGCCCTGGGAGCCGGGGATCGGCTCATCGGCGTGACCCGCCATGACGATGACCCCCCGGAGGCCGCGGCCAAACCCGTGTTCTCCTACCATGACGATCTGGAAAAATTCCTGGCGGCCCGTCCCGATCTGGTGCTGATCCGACCCATGATCGACCGGGGCTACGCGCAATTGATCCGTCGGCTGGAGGCCCGCGGGATCGTCGTGGTCTCCCTGCAGCCGGCTACCGTGGAGGAAATGTTCATCTACTGGCGGATCCTGGGACGCCTCGCCGGACGCGGCGCGGAGGCCGGGCGGATGGTGGCCCGGTTCGAGGAGGCCGTGGCGGAGATGCGCCGTCGCACGGCCTCCGTGGGGGTCAAGAAAAGAGTCTATTTCGAAGCCATCCATGACCGCATGCGCACCTTCGCCCCCACGGCCATGCCCATCTTCGCACTGGAGACCGCCGGGGGCATCAATGTGGCCGCCGATGCCCGGCCGCGGCGGGGGACCAACATCGCCGATTACGGCAAGGAACGGATCCTGTCCCATGCCCGGGAAATAGATGTCTACCTGGCCCAGTACGGGCCCATGAACCGGCCCACCCGGGAAATGCTCAAGAGCGAGCCGGGATACCACGCCATCCGGGCCATCGAGGAAGACCGGATCTATTTCATCGACGAGGAACTGGTGTCCCGGCCGACCCTGCGCATGCTGGAGGGCATCTGTCGCATCGGAGAGATTCTCTATCCCCGGGCGTTCGCCCCAGCGCCCGCCGTGCCGGGGTGCACGGGGCAGACCCAGGCCCGTGGAGGGGCATCGCAAATGACCGCGACACGTCTTGAAGACGGAACACGCAACAAGGAACCGAACCCATGAAAACAGGAACATTGTACGGCATCGGCGTCGGCCCGGGAGATCCGGAACTGCTGTCCCTCAAAGCCGTCCGCATCCTGGGGGAAGTCGAGCAGGTATTCACCGCGGCCTCCACCCGGAACGACTACTCCCTGGCCGTCGAGATCGTGCGGCCCCATATCCGGCGGGACCTGCCCATCGAAAAATTGGGCTTTCCCATGAGCAAGGACCGTGCGGTGCTGGAGGAGGCCTGGCGCCGCAATGCCGCGCGCATTGCCGGGGTCCTGGAGACCGGCCGCGACGCCGCCTTCCTCACCCTGGGGGATCCGTTGACCTATTCCACCTTCGGGTACGTGTTGCGTCATCTGCGGACCGGCTGGCCCCATCTGCCCATCGTCACCATACCGGGCATCACCTCCTACCAGGCCGCGGCCGCGGCCACCAACCAGGTGCTGGTGGAGGGGGAAGAGTCGTTGATGATCATGTCCGGCGTGCACGGCGGCGAGCGATTGCAGCGGCTGGCGGAAAAACCGGACAACGCCGTTTTCCTCAAGGCCTACCGCAACGTGGCCGGCATCTGCGATGCCCTGGAGAACGCCGGCATGCTGGAACGCAGCGTGGCCGTGGCCAATTGCTCAAGGGAGAATGAAACCATTTTCGCGGATCTGAGGTCGCTGGCCGACCAGCCGCCCAACTACTGGACCCTGATCATTGCCAAGCAGAAGAAAAATGGCCTCCCGAAGAAGTAGCAGCTCCCGGGTGCGGGCACTGGTGGTCGCCCTGGCGGTCTCCGCGGCCCTGCTGGCGGCCGGCTTCTACTTCCTCGAAAATCTGAATGCGGTCGTCGCGGGCCGGCGGCTGGCCTGGCCCCTGGTGCGGCTGCTGGTCATTATCACCGTCGGACTGGCCGTGGGCCAGATCATCGAATCGTCCGGCTGGACCGCCCGGATGGGACGCCTGGGCAGACCCTTGTTCCGCTTCGCCCGGTTGGGGCCCCATTGCAGCGCCGCCTTTACCACGGCCTTTTTTTCCGGGGCGGCGGCCAACGCCATGCTCTACGAGTTTTGGCAGGACGGCCGCATCAGCCGCTACCAGCTGGTTATGACCAACCTGGCCAACCAACTGCCGGCGTTTCTTCTGCACCTGCCCACCACCGTCTTCATCGTCCTGCCCCTCACCGGCTGGGCGGGCGGAATCTATTTCGGGATCACCTTCCTGGCCGCGGTGCTGCGGCTGGCGCTGATCCTGCTGATCGGCCGCTGGCGTCCGGCCCTGGAGGATTCGGAGGCCCGGCGGATGTGGTTGTCCGGAACCGAAGACAAGGATCGGCCCGGACCCTGGGTAACCCTGAAGCGCAAGCTGCCCCGCCGGCTGATGGGGGTGGCCACCTATGTGGTGCCGATCTATATCGCCGTCTTTCTTCTCAACGCCGCCGGCGCATTCGACTGGACCCGGCAATGGATGGCCCGCTGGGTGGTGACCGGTTTCATCCCGGTGGAGGCGCTCTCCCTGGTGGTGCTGAGCTTCGCCGCCGAGTTCACCTCGGGGTTCGCCGCGGCCGGCGCCCTGATGCAGGAGGGGGTGCTGAGCATCAAGCAGGCGGCCGTCGCCCTGCTTATCGGCAACGTGGTGGCCTTTCCGATCCGGGCCCTGCGCCATCAGCTGCCGAGGCTGATGGGCATCTTCGCGCCCAAACTGGGCCTGCAGCTGCTCTTGCTGGGCCAGGGGTTCCGGATCTTCAGCCTGGTTCTCGTGGGGACCGTGTATTACGTATTGTTTTAGGAGAAGACCATTACCAGAGGTATCCTCATCGCAGGCACCCACAGCGGCGCCGGAAAAACCACCCTGTCCCTGGGGTTGATGGCGGCGCTGACCCGCCGGGGGCTGACCGTGGCGCCCTTCAAGGTGGGGCCCGATTTCATCGATCCGGGCCATCACGCCCGGGTCACGGGGCGGCCCAGCCGCAACCTGGACGGCTGGATGCTGGACCGCGCTTACAACCAGGCCGTATTCGAGCGGCATGCGGCCGGAGCGGATGTGGCCGTGGTCGAGGGAGTCATGGGCCTGTTCGACGGGTTCCGCGGCGACAGCGAAGCCGGTTCCACGGCCCAGATGGCAAAATGGCTGGGCCTGCCGGTGCTGATGGTGGTCAACGCGGCCAGCATGGCCCGCAGCGCCGCGGCCCTGGTGCAGGGATTCCAACGCTTCGATCCCGAAGTCACCTTCGCCGGGGTGATCTTCAACAATCTGGGCAGCCCGGGCCACCTGCGATACCTGCAGGAGGCCATGGCCGCCTACGTGGACATGCCCCTGATCGGCGGCATCCTGCGCGACGAAAGCCTGCGCATGCCGGAACGGCACCTGGGGCTGGTCACCGCCCAGGACCGACCCCTGGTCGCGGAGAAGCTGGACTCCTGGGTTCATCAAGTGGAGAACGGGCTGGATCTGGATGGTTTGCTGGGACGGCTGCCGGCTTTGGCGTTCGCCACGGCGGCCCGGACGGCCCCGCCGGCCGCCGCAGCGTCTCCCGCGACAAAGGTTCGCCTGGGGGTGGCCCGGGACCGGGCCTTCTGCTTTTACTACCCCGACAACCTGGACCTGCTGGCCGAAGCGGGAATGGAGCTGGTTTTCTTCTCCCCACTGGAAGACGAACGGCTGCCGGTCGATCTGCACGGTCTTTACTTCGGCGGCGGATACCCCGAGCTGCATGCCGAAACCCTGGCGGCCAACAGCGGCATGCGCGAGGCCGTCCGCCGATGCAGCCGGCAGGGCATGCCCATCTACGGCGAATGCGGCGGTTTCATGTATTTGTGCCGGGAACTGGAGGATCGCGAGGGCCGGGTCCATCCCATGTGCGGCTGCTTTCCCTTTCGTTCCCGCATGCACTCCCGGTTGAGAACCCTGGGGTACCGGGAAGTGGAATTGAACCGGGAGACGATTCTGGGAAGCAGATCGACCCGGCTGCGGGGGCACGAGTTTCACTACTCCGACCTGGTGGATGCCGATGCCGCCTCCCGGGTGTCCACCGCATACACCGTCGGTGCCCGCAGGGCCGGGGCGACCCGGCCGGAAGGGTATCTCCAGGACCGCACCCTGGGAAGCTATGTCCATCTGCATTTCGGCAGCCACCCCCAATGCACCCGTGCGTTTGCCGATGCCTGTCGGAAATATCAACATGGAAGGAGTCCGGGTCATGAAACCCCACGAAATTGAACAGCAGAGTTTCGCCATCATCGACGAGGAGGCAGGGCCCCATCCGTTCCCCGATGACCAATGGCGGATCGTGCGCCGCATGATCCATACATCGGCCGACTTCGAGTACCTGACCAGCGTCCGCTTCCATCCCCGGGCGGTGGAAGCCGGCCTCCAGGCGATTCGCAACGGCGCGAGGATCTACACCGATACCAACATGGTCCGTACCGGAATTCGCCAGCGGGATCTCGCCCGATTCGGCGGCGAAGTCGTCTGCCGGATGGCGTCGCCCGATATCGCCCGGCAGGCGGCGGCATCGGGTACCACCCGCGCCCTGGCGGCCGTGGATGCCGTGGCCGAAGACCTGGCCGGCACGATTTACGCGGTGGGCAACGCGCCCACGGCCCTGCTGCGGCTTCTGGAACGGATTCGCCGGGGGGCGTCTGCGCCGGCCCTCATCATCGGCCTGCCGGTGGGCTTCGTCAATGCCGCCGAATCCAAGCACGAGCTGTCCAAGCAGGACATTCCTTTCATCACCAACGTGGGCCGCAAGGGCGGCTCCAACGTGGCGGCCAGCGTGGTGAACGCCCTGATCCTGCTGGCCCTGCAGGACGGATAGGGGATGGCCCGGCGACGGCATCGGAAATTGCGCCGCGGGTTTACCACCGGAACGGCGGCGGCGGCGGCCACCAAGGCGGCCCTGATCCTCCTTTTGAGCGGCCGTCCGCCGCAGCGGGTGGAAGTGGAACTGCTCACCGGCGATGGGTTGGAAATCGAGGTGCACCATTGCCGCCGGATCGATGCGTGCACCGCCCGATGCACGGTGATCAAGGATGCCGGCGATGATCCCGACATCACCCACGGTGCCGAGATCGGCGCCCGGGTGACATGGGAACTGGGCCAAGGGGATCGGCGTGTGGAGATCCGCGGCGGCTCCGGGGTGGGCCGCGTGACCAAGCCGGGACTGGAGGTGGCGCCGGGCGGGCCGGCCATCAACCCGGGACCGTGCAGGATGATTCGCCGATCCGCAATGGAGGCCCTGGCCGCGTACGACGGCTTCGGTCGGGTGACGACGGAAATCTTCGTTCCCCGGGGGGTGGAACTGGCCCGCAAGACCCTCAACCGGCGGCTGGGCATCGTGGACGGGATCTCGATTCTGGGAACCACGGGGATCGTCCAGCCTCTCTCCCATGAGGCCTACGTGGCCACCATCCGGGCGGGGTTGTCCGTGGCCCGGGCGGCGGGTCTGGAGCGGGCGGTGCTGGCAACCGGGCGGCGCAGCGAACGGCTGGCCCAGGAACTTTGGCCCGACCTGGCGGCCGAGGGGTTCATGCAGATAGGGGATTATTTCGCCAGATCCATGGAAATGGCCGCGGAAATGGGGTTCGCCCAGGTGGTGCTGGCTATTTTCTTCGGCAAGGCCGTGAAGATGGCCCAGGGGATTCCCCACACCCATGCGCGCTCGGCGCGTCTCACCCTGGAGAGGCTGGGTCGATGGGCCTTGGAGGTCACCGGAAACCGGGAACTGGCCCGGCAGGTGGCCGGAGCCAATACGGCCCGGCATGCCTTCGACCTGGTGGGGCGCGACCACCCGCAATTGATCGCCAAGGTGGGGCGTGAGGTGGTGCGGGCGGCGGCCGGGTTTGGTAAGGAAAGGGTGGCCGTGCGCGCGATCATCTTCGGATTCGACGGCAAGGTGCGCTATGATTCGGACCCAGGTCGTAAATGATGATCTGAATTTGTTCGTATGAACTTTTGCTGAGCCGGCGCAGGTGAGGGTGAGTCTGCGCCACACGCAATTTCATTTAAGTGCTGCTAAGATGCACTCCGGGCGGCCCTGAAACTCGCTGCGCTCAAACAGTCAGGGCCGCTGATCCTCCGTTGCATCCAAGCAGCACTAAAATTCATTGCTGACGTGGCACAGACTCACCCTCACCTGCACCTCATGTTGTTGATGCTCCGCTATTGTCAGTATGTCTCAATATTTCATAGAAAAGATGGCAAAAGGAAAATGAACCATCATGAACGTTGAACAGACGCCAAATCCGGATTTACTGCGGGGTATACTTGCCGGGGTTCATGAGGCGGGGAAATGGGGTGAAATCTGAGGAAGCAAGGTATGCATAAGGTTATCGTCATCGGCATGGGGATGTCGGTTGGGGATCTGACGGCGGCGCAGTTGGAGATGGTGCGGTCGGCGGATCTGCTGGTGGGCGGTCGCCGGCATCTGGAGGCCTTCGATGACCTGGCCGTGGAGAAGATGGCGATTGCAGGAGATCTGGAGGCGGTCCTGGCGGCCATCGGCGGGGCCATGGAGGAGCGCCGGGTTGTGGTGCTCGCCTCCGGAGACCCGCTGTTTTTCGGCATCGGGGCGCGGATCGTGTCCCGGTTCGGACCGGATCGGGTCTCCCTGGTGCCCAATGTCTCCTCCGTGGCGGCGGCCTGTGCGCGGATGGGCGAACCCTGGGGCGAGGCCGCGGTGATCAGCCTGCACGCCCGGGACCGCAGATTCGAACTGCTGGAAGCCATGCGGACCCGGTCCCTGGTTATGGTGTTGACCGACCGGCGGCAGTCCCCCGCCTGGCTGGCCCGGTGGTTGCTGGACCGGGCCGTCGGGGGGTGGCGCATGGCGGTCTGCGAGCGATTGGGCGGCGATGACGAAAGGGTGGGCTGGTACGACCTGGCGCAGGCCGGGGGGGTGGACTTTGCCCAGCCCAATGTCGTCATCCTCAAACGCAGGGCGGATGCGTCCGCGGAGCAACTCCACCTGGGCATGGCCGATACGGTGTTCGACCATGAACAGGGCCTGATCACCAAGTCCGAGGTTCGCGCCGTCACCCTGGCCCGGCTGCGGCTTCGGCCGGGGATGACCCTGTGGGACCTGGGCGCCGGCAGCGGCTCGGTGGGCATCGAGGCGGCCGTCCTGCTGGGGCCCGGCCGGATCGTCGCCGTTGAGCAGGATGCCCGGCGCGCAGGGCAGATCCGGGAAAACGCCCGGCACCTGGGGGTTCACAACCTGGACGTCATCCGGGCCACCCTTCCTGATGGATTGGAGAGCCTGCCCCGGCCGGACCGCATCTTCATCGGCGGTGGCGGCCGCGATCTGGCGGCCATTATCCAAAAGGCCGCCGCATATCTTCCAGCGGATGGCGTCCTGGCGGCCAATACCGTGCTGATGGACAACCTGACGGCCGCCGCGGCCGCCATGGAGGCATCGGGGCTCTCCACCGACGTGGTGCAGCTTCAGATCGGCATCGGCAGATCCATGCCCTGGAGCAGACGCTTCGAGGCCCGGAATCCGGTCTGGATCGTCGTGGGCGAGCGCCGATCCCCTGCAACCGAAACCGAAACAGAAGACGACCCGCCATCGTCCGAAACCGAGGAATCATGACCAGACCCAAGCAGCCCGTCACCTTCTGCGGCGCCGGTCCGGGGGACCCGGAATTGATCACGGTGCGGGGAAAGAAGGCCCTGGAAAGAGCGGACCTGGTGCTCTATGCCGGCTCCCTCGTGCCCGAGGCGGTGATGGTCTGGGCGCCGGCCGAGGCCCGCCGCATCAGCAGCGCAGGCATGACCCTGGAGCAGATCGTGGATACCATGACCCATGCCCATGGGGCCGGGGAAAAGGTGGTGCGCCTGCACACGGGCGATCCCAGCCTGTACGGCGCCATCGGCGAGCAGATGGCCCTGCTGCGGGAGCGCGGCGTCCCCTATGACGTCATCCCCGGGGTGACCGCCGCCTTCGCCGCCGCCGCGACCATGGGCCTGGAGTACACGGTGCCCGGGGTGACCCAGACCCTGATCCTGACCCGCATGGCCGGCCGGACGCCCGTACCGGAGAGCGAATCCCTGGCCTCCCTGGCGGGCCACGGCGCCTCCCTGGTGATCTACCTGAGCATGGCCCTCATCGACGACGTGGCCCGGATCCTGGCCAAGGCCTACGGACCCGACGCCCGGTGCGCCGTGGCCTATCGTGTCAGCCACCCTGGGGAGCGCATCCTCGTCACCACGGTGGGCGCACTGGCCGCCACCGCCCGGGAGAGCGGGATCACCCGTCTGGCCGTGATCCTGGTGGGACCGGCCCTGGACCACCCGGCCGGCCTGGAGACGCTGCGGTCCAAACTCTATGACAAGGAATTCGGCCATGGCTATCGGCCCGGATCATAGGCTCGCCGTCTGGGCCGTCACGCCCAACGGATTGAACCTGGCCTGCAGGATCCGGGAGCACTGGCCCCATGTGGTCCTGCGCTGCTCCCGGCGGCTGGCCGCCGGGGCCGATCCATCCGAGCCCCCCGACCTGCGGCCGTTTCAGGATCTGACCACGGCCGTGGAACAGGCGTTTCACCAATTCGACGGCCACATCTTCATCATGGCCGCGGGCATCGTGGTGCGCGCCATCGCCTCCCGGCTGGAGCACAAGACCGTCGACCCGGCGGTGGTGGTGGTGGACGACCGGGGCAACCATGCCATCAGCCTGCTGTCCGGTCACATCGGCGGCGCCAATGCACTGGCCGCGGAGACGGCCGGCCTGATCGGCGCCACGCCGGTGATCACCACGGCCACCGACGTCAACGACAAACCGGCCATCGACATGATCGCCGTCCGGCAGGGGCTGCACATCGAAAATCCAGAGGCCCTCAAGGCGGTGAACATGGCCCTGATCACCGGGGAAGGCCTCCGCATCCACGATCCCTATGGACTGGTGGCGGAGGCGCTGGAAACGGCCGGCCCCGTGTTTCCTCCGGGGCGGTGGGCGTCGGCGGGCCGGTCCCTGGCGGGCGTCTACGTGGACGACACGGGAGCGCCCCCTTCGGGTCGCGATCTCGTGCTGCGGCCCCGGTCCCTGGTGGCGGGCATCGGGTGCAACCGCAACGCCCCCCTGTCGGAGATCAAAACCCTGCTGGAAGAGGTATGCGCCGCCTTCCGTCTCTCCGTGGACAGCCTGCGCGCCATCGCTTCCGTCGACCTGAAAGCGGACGAACCCGGGTTGCTGGCCCTGGCGGAGACCCTGGACCTGCCCTTGCGATTGTATACCAGGGAAGAACTCCACCAGGTCCGCCAGGTGCCCAATCCCTCGGCCATGGTGGCCAAACACATAGGAGTCCAAAGCGTATGCGAAGCAGCGGCCATACTGGCGGCCCACAACGGTCCCCTCGTGGTTCCCAAGCACAAATCGGCCAACGTGACGGCGGCCATCGCCCGTCACCGCTCTATGTCGTCGGCATCGGGCCGGGAAGCGTAGACCACCTCTCCCGGCGGGCCAGGGAAGTCCTGGAGCTGGC
This sequence comes from Desulfobacteraceae bacterium, assembly GCA_050288425.1. GTDB lineage: Bacteria > Desulfobacterota > Desulfobacteria > Desulfobacterales > Desulfosarcinaceae > JARRKU01. The sequence continues at coordinate 23,260 of JBNKDU010000029.1, forward strand.
GGAGATCGTGGCCGGCTACAAGACCTATATCGACCTGATCCGGCCCCTCATCGGCGACAAACCGGTGATCTGTACGGGCATGACCAGGGAGGTGGAGCGGGTGACGGCCGCCCTGGATCAGGCCCTGGCCGGCAAATCCGTGGCCCTGGTATCCAGCGGCGACCCGGGCATCTATGCCATGGCCGGGCTGGTGTTGGAGATCTGCGCGGCACGCAAGATCGACGCCGTGCCCCCCGGCCGCACCGGCGATCCGGGCCTCTGCATCGAAGTCGTCCCCGGCATCCCCGCCCTCTGCGCCGGCGCCTCCCTGCTGGGCGCCCCCCTGACCCACGATTTCGCCACCGTCAGCCTCAGCGACCTGCTCACCCCCTGGGAGGTCATCGAAAAACGCATCGCGGCAGCGGCGGAGGCCGACTTCGTGCTGGTGATCTACAATCCCAAAAGCAAAAAGCGCCACTGGCAGTTGCAAAAGGCCCAGGAGATCGTCCTGGCCCACCGGGACGGCAAGACACCGGTGGGGGTGGTCACCCGCGCCATGCGGCCGGAGCAGCGCATCCGCGTGAACACCCTGGACCGGCTCCACACCATGGACGTGGACATGCAGACCATCGTCTTCATCGGCAACAGCAACACCCGCACCTTCGGGGATTTCATCTACACGCCCCGGGGCTATGGCCGCAAATACGACATCGGCTAAGGGTGCGAACCCTCAGCCGAGCAGCGCGTTGGCCACGATGGTCTTTTCGATCTCCTTGGTGCCTTCGTAGATCTCGAGGATTTTCGCGTCCCGGTACAGGCGCTGGACCTTGTATTCGTCGATGTAGCCGTAGCCGCCGTGCATCTGCAGGGCCTCGTCGGCGCAGTGCACGGCTACCTTGGCCGAAAACCACTTGGCCATGGCCGTCAGGGCGTGATCCGGTTCGCCCTGGTCCGCCCTCCAGGCGGCTTCGAAATAAAGGTTCCGGGCCGCGCGGATCTCCGTGGCCATCTCGGCCAGCTTGAACCGGGTCACCTGGAAGGAGGCCAGGGGGGCGCCGAACTGCTTGCGCGCCTTGGTATGGCGGATCGACTCTTCCAGCGCGGACTGGGCCAGGCCCACGGCCTGGGCGCAGATATGCAGGCGGGTCAGGTTGAAGAAGGCCATCAATTCGTAAAAACCCTCCCCCTCCTTGCCCAGCAGGTTGGAGAGCGGCACGCGCACATCGGTGAGGGCCAGTTCGGCCGTGTCCGAAGCGCGGATGCCCAGTTTGCCGCGGATCTTGGTGGCCCGGAAACCGGGAACATCCGTGGGGACCAGGAGGAAGCTGAAGCGCCGGTGGCGGTTGGGGTTTTGCGGATCGGTCTGGCAGAAGATCAGGACGAAATCGGCCAGCGTCCCGTTGGTGGCGAACATCTTGGTGCCGTTGAGCACCCATTGATCGCCGTCCCGGACCGCCGTGGTGGCCGCGCCGGTGACGTCGCAGCCGGCGTCGGGCTCGGTAATGGCCGTGCCCATGATGGCGAGGCCGTTCACCAGGCGGGGGAGGGTTTCCGATTTCTGTTCCTCGGTTCCGAACAGGCCGATCAGCTCGGCGCCGAAGGTGGTGGAGAGGACTGCCGCGGCACTGCCCGGATCCACCGCCCAGAACGCCTCGTTGATCAGGCAGTGTTCGAAAAATCCGTACCCGGCGCCGTCATAGGCCGGATCGACGAAGACACCCACGAAACCCAGCTCGCAGGCCTTCTTCCAGATGGCCAGGTCGAATTTCTCCTCGCGGTCGAATTCCACCGCCCGCGAAGGAAATTCCGCCAGGGCGAATTCGCGGGCCGCCTTCTGGATCTGGACTTGTTCTTTGTTCAGTGTGAAATCCAAATGGTTCCTCCTTGGTTATGCTTCCGCCCTTCGTTTTTCTTCGTCGCGGATTTCCCTTCGCAGCAGCTTGCCCACCTTCGACTTGGGCAGCATGTCGCGAAACTCGATATAGTGGGGGATCTTGTAGGAGACCAGCGACTGCCGACACCACTTGAGCAGGTCGTAGCCGGTGATGCCCTTGATGTCCTCCTTGAGCACCACGTAGGCCTTGATGCGCTCCCCCACTTTTTCGTCCGGCACCCCCACCACGCAGGAGGCGACCACGGCCGGGTGTTCCTGGAGCGTCGATTCGATCTCCGAAGCCGACACCCGGTATCCCTTGTGCTTGATGGTGTCCACGGTACGATCCACGAAGTAGAGGTTCCCCGCTTCGTCCATGCGCATGATGTCGGCGGTGCGGTACCAGAGCCGGCCCTCCAACTGGATGAAGGCGTCGGCGGTCTCCTCGGGCTTGTTGAGGTAGGCGCTGACCATGTGGGGCGAGGAGACGATCAGTTCCCCCGGCTCGTTCGGGGCCACTTGCTTCAGGTCGTAGGCATCGATGATCCGCACGCGCTTGCTGGGCATCACCCGGCCCACGCTCTTGGGTGGGTTGGCACGGTCGGTGGGACACATGGTCACTCCGCCGCAGGTCTCGGTGGCCCCGTACCCCTGGTAGATGGGTTTGCCGAAGTAGGCCTTCCAGCGGTTGCCCACCTCCGCGGGCAGCACGTCTCCGGCGCTGAACCAGTAGTCCACCGAACTCAGGTCGTATTGTTCCAGCCGGTCGTGGTCCAGCATCATGCGATAGAGGGCGGGCACGCCCACCATGGCCCGGACCCGGAAACGCCGGATGGCATCGAAGGTGGCGTCCAGGTTGATGCGCGGCTGCACCAGCAGGGCACCGCCCACCAGCAGGGCGGCCAGGCTGCAACATTGGCCCAGGATGTGGAACAGGGGGGCGTTGCCCAGGATCACGTTCTCCCGGACGGGAATCAGCGGTTCGCTCACCCGGATCTGCTCCAGGGCCGAGGAGAGGATCAGGTCGTGACACATGGGCACGCCCTTGGGAAATTTGGTGGTTCCGCCGGTATAGAGGATCTGGGCGATTTTGCTGCCGTCGGTCGCCGTCGGGGGGAGCCGGTCGCGGCGATGTCGCCTGAGCAGCCGCCGCATGCCGTGAACATTGCCGCCCAGGGCGATCTTGCCGTTGGGAATGACATCGAACAGGTGCCCGAACCAGCGTTTCCAGCAGGGGAGCAGGTCGGCCATGTTCGCCACCACCACGCGCTGGATGCCGGTCTCGTCCAGCACGCGCCGGACATAGCCGAAATTGGTATCTGCGCAGATGATGGTGGCGGTGCCGCTGTCGTTGGCGATGTACTTCAGGTCATGGGGCGTGTAGATGGGGGTGATGGGCAGGCAGACGCCGCCTGCGCGCTGGATGCCCAGCCAGGCCACGATCCACTGGATGGAGTTGGGCAGGTAGATCATGACGCGTTCGTCGGCTTCGACGCCGATGCCGGCCAGGGCAGCGGCGAAATCCTCGGCCATCTGCTTGAGCCGGCCATAGCGGTAGCGGGTACCCAGGAAGATGACGGCCGTCCTGTGGGGTTGTTCGTCGGCCACCCGGGAAAATTTTTCGTAGATATTGTGTACGGACTGGTTTTTCATGGATCAGACTCCAAAGTACGCCGCTTTGATTTCGGGATTGATCATCAGTTCCGTGCCCGTGCCGCTGAGGGTGAGCATGCCGTTTTCCATGACATAGCCGCGGTCGATCACCGGCAGCACCGGCCGGGCGAATTGTTCGCTGAGGATCACGGTGATGCCCCTGGTTTTGTTCAGGTCGATGATGGCGTCCATCACCACCTTCTGCATCATGGGACTCAGCCCCAGCAGCGGCTCGTCCAGCAGCAGCAGCGTCGGTTGCACCGTCAGGGCCATGCCGATGGCCAGCATCTGCTGCTCCCCCCCGCTGAGGAAACCGGCCTTGCGCCTTCGCAGGTCGCTTAGATTGGGAAAGAGGGAAAACGCATATTCCATGGCCTCGTCGATCTCTTCCCTGGTGCGCAGGTAGCCGGCGATATGAAAATTCTCCATGACACTGCTCTCCGGGAAGACAGGGTGGCGCTCCCGGCACAGCACGATCCCCCGCTGCACCCGCCGCCGGGGCGGGTCGTCGACGATTTCTTCTCCGGAGAAGCTCACACTGCCGTATACCGTGATGCGCTCGCCGCCCCGGCGCTTCTCCTTGATCCGCATGTCGATGATCAGGCCGGAGAGTGCATTCATCAACGTGGTCTTGCCGGCGCTGTTGGACCCGATGACGCCGATGATTTCGCCCTGGTCGGCATGCATGCTGAAGCCGTTGAGTGCCAATGCGTTTTCGAAAAAGACCATCAGGTTTTCTACTTTGAGCATGTTTCCGCTCCGCTTTCTTCTTCGTTGCCCAGGTAGGCGCATTTGACGGCTTCGTCCTCCATCACCGTGTCCGGCGTGGCGTCGGCGATCTTGCGGCCGTAGTTCATGACGATGACCCGGTCGGCGATCCGGAACAGCTCCCGCAGCCGGTGCTCGATCATGATGATGGTCTTGCCCTGTTGGCGCATCTTCTCGATGATGGGCACGATGCTGGCGACTTCGGCCAGGCTCAGGCCCGAGAACAACTCGTCCAGGATCACCAGCTCCGGTTGCAGGGCGATGGCCTTGGCCAGCTCCAGCCGTTTCAGATAGCCTTGGGGAAGTGCGCCGGCCGGCTTGTAGGCCACGAAGGCGTCGCGTTCGAAACCCACCTCTTCCAGAAGGTCCAGGGCCTTGGCGTTGCGGTCGCCGTAGCGCCCCCCCACCAGCCCCTTGACCCGGGGCGAGTAGAGGGGGATGATCATATTTTTGAAGGCCGGCAATTGGTAGAAGGGCCGCACCATCTGGAAGGTCCGGGCGATGCCCAGGCCCACGATCTTGTGGGGCGACAGGTGATGGATGGGCGCTCCCTTGAACCGCACCTCCCCCGAACTCGGTTTCACGAAGCGGGTAATGGAGTTGACCAGGGTGGTCTTGCCCGAGCCGTTGGGGCCGATGACCCCCAACAATTCGCCTTTTTGCAGCTTGAAATTCACCTCGGACAGGGCGTGCACCCCTCCGAAGGACTTGGACAGATCGATGGTCTCCAGCAACGGCTGTGTGCTCATTCGGACACCTCCACCCAACGTTCGAACTGGTGGTACTTCCTCTGGACAAAGTGGAAGATGCCTTCGGGCAGGGCCACGATGAAAATCACCAGAAAAAGACCGTAGAACACCACCCGCAATCCGCCGACGCCCCGCAGCACCTCGGAAAGCGGCACAAGGATGAATGCGCCCAGGGTCGCCCCGGCCAGACCGCCCGGCCCGCCCACCACGGCCGCGGCAATGGGCAGGATGGAGTAATCCAGGGCGAAGACGGGCATGCCGACGAACATGTAGACATGGGTCATGAAGGCCCCGGCGAAGGCGGCGGTGGCCGAGGCGATGAACAGGGCCTGGGCCTTGAACCAGTAGATATTGATGCCGGCATTGATCACCGACCGGTCGTTGTCGTTGATCCCCTTCAGTACCAGGCCGTAGTCGGAGTCCAGCAGACGGCGGAAGCCGAACAGGGCCGCCAGCATCAGCGCCACGATCAGGTAGACTTCGATCCAGATCGAGGGCAGCGGCGTCATCCCGCTGAGCCCTTCGGTGCCTCCGAAAATCTTGGTGGCCTCGATGATCCGTACCAGCATCAGGGGCAGGATCAAGGTAACCATGGAGAAGTAAATGCCCCGCAGCCGCAGCACGGGCAGCAGCAGCAGGGTGGAGATGGCGCCGCCGAAGACGGCGGCCAGCGGCATGGCGATCAACGGCGACAGCCCCCAGTAGTGATTCATGACGCCGGAACAATAGGCGCCCATGCCGAAGAACAGGGCCTGGCCCAGGGAGATCATTCCGCTCTGGGCCAGGATGTCCCAGGAGATGGCCAGCAGGGCGAACACGGACACGGAGAGCAGTACTTTCTGCCAGTAATCGTCCAGGACCAGCGGCAGCAGCAGGCAGATGACGACGGGGATCAGCCGGGGGCCGGCCAGGTAGAGCATTTCGCGCCAGGAGCAGAGGGCGAAGATATCTTCGGATCTCGCCTTGATCCCCCGATCGAGTCGTTCTTTGCGTCTTTCCACAGCCGTTAAATCCTTTCTTCCAGTTCCTTCTGTTTGCCGTACAGTCCCGAGGGCTTGATCACCAGGACCGCCAGCAGGGCGGCCAGGCTGACGATCATGGTCCATTGGGATCCGATGTAGGAATCGGTGAAGCGCTCGGCAAAACCGATCACCACGCTGGCCAGGATCACTCCCCCGCTGCTGCCCAGGCCGCCGATGATGCAGACGGCCAGGGCCTTGATCAGCACATCGTAGCCATCGCCCGGGGAGATGCTGCCCAGGGGGACGATCACCGTCGCCGACACCGCGGCCAGACCGGCCCCCAGGGATACGGCGATGGCGCCGATGCGGTCCGGGTCCATGCCGAAGGTCAGCGCCGTGCGTTCGTCCTGGGCGATGCCCCGGAACGCCAGTCCCAGGGAGGTGTGATGGGTGAACAGCCACAGGGCCAGCATCAGGGCCGCCGCCATGGCCACGATGATCAGCCGCTGCATGTCCACATAGGTGCCGGCGACGATGAAGCTCCTGTCGCTGAAGACCGGCAGGGTGTATTGGAAGCCCACGAACCCCAGGTAGCGGAACATCTCCAGGATGATGAGGCCGATGCCGAAGGTGGCGATCACCTCGGACAGGGCCTGGCCCTTGACCCGCATCAGCACGAACCGATACAGGAGGGCTCCCAGCAGGGCGCAGACGCACACGGCGATGGGGATCGAGACGAAATAGGGCAGCCCGACCAGGTGGATCAATATCCAGACCCCGTAGGCCGCCAGGACGTAGAAGGCGCCATAGGCGAAATTGGCCACGCCGCTGATTCCGAAGGTGAGGTTGAACCCCATGGCGGTGATGGCCAGTATGGCACTGTTGATGATGGCATAAATAAAGGTTCCGGCGAGCATTGCGGTTCTCCTAGCCGAGGGTAGGGGTTACTTCGCCGGGGCCAGGCCCTTGGGCAGCACGATTTCCCCGTCGGCCAGCGACGGGGGGAACACGATGGTCCGGCCGCCGTCTTCGGTCCATTGGAAAACGGCCGCAACGGAGGTCTCCGCAGGGTCCATGCCGTAGGCGACCTGGTGCCCCTCGTCGAATTTGATCCGGCCCGTGACGCCCAGGCGGTCGGTCTTCTCCAGTTCGGCCACCACGGCATCGGCATCCAGGGTTCCGGCGCGCTCGATGGCCTCGGCGAGGATGTAGACCGACTCGTAGGAAGGTGCGGGCCCGTGGCCGGCCTCAAGGGGCTTGCCCCAGCGATGGATATAGGCCTTCTCGAAATCAGCGGATTTGGCCATCCTGGCGGAGGAGATGGCACTGCCCATCTCGAAATTGCAATTGATGGCGCCGCCGATCTTGCCGTCGAAGGTGGTCCATGCCGCGGGGCCGGCCAGTGGGGAGATAAACCCGGCCATCAGGCTGGGGACCTGCATCGATTTCCATTGTTTCACCAGGGTGCCGCTTTGGGGCATATCGAAAATCGGCAGGATCACCTGGACTTGTTTCGCCCGGATTTTCAGGAAGGTGGAAGAGAAATCGGTCGTTCCCGTGGGAAAACTTTCCTGTCCCACCACGGTCCAACCGGCCTTTTCGAAGAAGACTTTGGTGATGATCTCTGCGGTCTTGCGCGCCCAGGCCACATCCTGGTTCATGATATAGACCTTATTGAAGCCGTAGTTCTTCTGGATGAAGGCCATGGTGCCGGCCAGGTATTGCACCAGGTACTTGGCGTTGAGACAGGACCGGAAGATATATTTGTATTTCTCCGGATCCTCTTTGATCTTGGCTTCCGACGCCGGAGACATGGCGATGGTCCCCAAAAGCGGGATCTTATGCTTGGCGATGATATCCATGCTTGCCATCAGGGCCTCGGAACGGAAGGGGCCGATCACCAGGGCGGCCGGCTTCTTGGAGAGTATCAGCTTTTCGATGCCCAGCAGGGCTTCGGGCACCGGTACCCCGGGGGCCGCGTCCCGGATGTCGATGGATTCGATCTTGAACGGCCGTTTCTCTTTCCCCACGGTTACGCCGCCCCGGGCATTGATCTCTTCCACGGCCAACTGGGCGGCATTGAGGCATTCCTTGCCCTCCAGGAAACCGGTGGAAGTCGGCACGCCGATGACAATGGGTTCGGCGGCCATGACCGGCAGGGCGGTGATTAAAGCTGACATCAGGATTAAAAACAGGAACAGGTGACGGGCCGAAGGTTTTCGAATGCGCATGGCACAACCTCCTCTGACATTGAGGATCGCGCGGGAAGCCGGATCCTCGGGTTCGGGGCGGGGACGATCGTCTCGGCGATGAAGAGATCGATGACCGTAGATAGTGGCTATTATGCATCAGGTGTGCCGACATGGCAACAGTCCGATTTAATGCAAAATTCGCAAAATTGGACTTCGATCCGAGGAGGCGGGATGTTTCGTTTGGTAACAGTCCGGATATGCATTCCATTGAAATGGGAGGTCCATTCCTGGAATAGTCGTTTCGTATCAAGGTATTATGGATGTGTTTCGAAAGGTGACACTATTTGGACGCCACGGCGGGAGCTTCGATATCCCCTTCGGCGATGATGGGCGGGTAGACGATGCGGCGGTGCCCGTCGCGGGTCCACTGAATCAGGCAGGCCACGGCTTCCCGTTCCGGGTCCTTGCCGAACAGCGCCTGGTGACTGGGATGAAACCGCAGGCGACCCATGACGCCGGCCCGGTCGGTGGCCTCCAACGCGGTCACGATCTTGTCCGCGTCCAGGCTGCCGGCGGCTTCGATGGCCTCGGCCAGCACGTAAACCGCTTCGTAGGCCGGAGCCGGACCGTGGCCCGACTCGATGGGGAAGCCGTAGCGGGCCTTATAGGCTTGATAGAACGCGGCCGCCGGCGGATAACGGTCCGAGGGGATATTGCCCAGCTCGAATACCGCGTTCAGCGCACCGGCGATGTGGCCGTCAAAGGTTTTCCAGGCCCCCGGCCCTACCATCGGCGAGATGAAGCCGCACAGCATGGCCGGCGATTGCATCTGCTTCCACTGCATCGCCAGCGCTCCGCTGCTGGGCATATCGAATATGGGAACGATCACCTGGGCCCCCTGGGCTGCGGATCTTTTCAAGGCGACGCTGAAATCGGTGGTGCCATAGGCAAAGTGTTCCGAACCCACGATCTGCCAGCCCATGCGGTTGAAGTAGAGCTTGATCATCAGCGAGGCCGTCGACCGCGCCCAGGCCACATCCTGGTTCATGATGGAAACGCGGGTATAGCCGAACCGTCGGTGGAGAAAGGTCATGGTATTGATGAGCACGTCCGCCAGGTATTTGGTGTTGAGCCCGATGCGGAACACGTAGCGGTAGCGGGGGTCTCCCATGATCTTGGCCTCCACGGCCGGGGTCATGGCGATGGTTTCCAACAGCGGGACTTTGTATTTCGCGATGATATCCATGGCCGGCAGCAGGACTTCGGACCGGAAAGGACCCACCATCAGGGCATGGATCTTCTGTTTGCCGATGAATGTCTCCAGACGCTTCAGGACCTCTTCCTTTTGCAACGGCGCGCGGTCGTCTTTGAGATCGATGCTGATCAGGTCGATGGTCAGATTGCGCCCCCCCACGTGAATCCCGCCCCGTCCGTTGATCTCCTCTACGGCCAGGTTCACGGCGCGAATGCTTTCGCGGCCCTCCACGGCGGTCTGTCCGGTGGCGATTCCCAGGAGGATTCTTTCCTGGGCGAATCCATCGGTGGCCGCTGCAAGAAGCCCGCATACGAAGATAAGAATCAGGCGCCGCTTGCTCATTTTCGATCCCGGTATCGCGTGACGGTCAGGGTGGTTCGGTAAACCAGGGCCGCCTTTTGATTGTTGACAGTACGAGGCATGTCCTTCTATTGTTTTTCAGCCCGTCTGCCTTGGATGGCTCGTATCGAGGCAGATCGCGTTCATATTTTTTTATGTTTGTCAATTCGCAAGCCGTGATTGATGAAATTCGTATTCCCCATCTATTTGAAGCTGCTGCTGTTCATCCTGCCCCTGGTATGTCTTCCCATCGGTATCCTCGGTTATTTTTCCATCCAGGCATCCGAGGATCGGGTCAACCGTCTGGTGCGCCACGAGCAGATGGTGAAGGTCGAGGCGGCCGCAAAAAGAATCAAAGATATCTTCTACGGATGCCGCATCGATCTGGAAACCATCGCCGGCCTGCCGGTCATGGAAGACTATCAGATCGCCCGGTCCTTCCGGCTGGAAGCGGAAACCCAGTTCAATCGCGAAAAAATCAGCGGGCTGCTCAAGGATTTTATCGCCCGTTCGCCATTCTACCGCCAGATCCGCATCCTCGACAACCAGGGGTGGGAATTGATCAAGGTCGGGGCCGACGGACGACCGACGTATGAACTGGGACGGGCAGGGGAGGGGCTGCGCGCCCCCCTCTACCAGACCGACCCCAACCGGTTGTATGTTTCGGATATCCTGATGTCCGCTGCGATGAAAGGGTATCTCATGCACTGGGCCATTCCCATCTACTCCAGCTGGCGGGAGTATCTGGGCGGCGTGGTGATCGACATGGATTTTGCCAGGATCATTCGAATGATCAACGAAATCCGGGTGGGAGAGAACGGGTATGCCTTCGTCATCGACGGCCGGGGGCGCGTGACGGCGCATCCCCTCTATGCACCCTACGAGTATACCCTGGAAACCTATCCCGATGCGAGTCTGAAAAGACTGGTGGAGGAGATGCTCACGGGCAACAGCGGCTGGAAAACCTACGTCCATCAGAATATCGAGAAGGTGGCCGCATTCGCGCCGATCTCGTTCATGGGGTGGTCCCTGGCCGTAACGATCCCCATGGAAGAGTTCGACCAGGAGGCCGACGCCATCAGGACCCGGGTGATCCAGGTGGGGGCCATCGTCCTGATCTGCGCCGTCCTGGGGGTATCCCTGATGACCCTTTATCTGCTTCGGCCGGTGCGCAAACTGGTGGCGGCCACCCATCGCATCGCCCAGGGAGACCTGGACCACACCATCCCGGTGCTGACCCGGGATGAACTTGGCGACCTGACGCGCAGCTTCAATGACATGGTCCGGAACCTGTCCCACTATCAGAACGAGTTGGTGCGTTCGGAAAAACTGGTCTCCCTGGGGCGGCTCTCGGCCGGCGTAGCCCACGAGGTCAGAAATCCCCTCAACGCCATCAAGGGGGCCATCGTGCATATCCAGCGGCGGCGGCCCCATGACCCGCTGGTGAAGGAATACACCCAGTTGGTGTCCGAAGAGATCGATCGGTTGAACGCCTTCGTCGCCGAATTTCTCTACTTCGCGCGCCAGGCCGAGCCCAAACCGGAGTACGTCGATGGAAATCAATTGATTCTCAAGACCCAGAATCTGTTTCGCAAGCAGGCCCGTCGCAAGGGAATCCGGTTTCACAATCAATGGGACCCGCATCTGGGGCAACTCCGGGTGGACCCCAACCAGATCGAGCGGGTCATCGTCAATGTGCTCATCAATGCCATGGACGCCCTGCCCGACGGGGGCGACATCTTCTTCACCACATCCGTCATCGATCCCCCGGAAGGAGAAGAATCCTCGCCGATGGTGCGCGTGGAGATACGGGACAATGGAATCGGCATCCCCAAGGAAAATTTGCAATCCATATTCGATCCCTTCTTCAGCACCAAGGAGTCGGGCACGGGCCTCGGCCTGCCGCTGAGCCTGGGCATTATCGAAAACCACTCGGGCCGCATGTCCGTGGTCTCGGAAGAGGCTGGCGGGACGAGCGTGACCATCGATCTTCCCATGAGTTCCGCAGCGGATATAGAGGAGGCATAAAATGATCACCTCCAAGACCGTTCTGATCGTGGATGACAGCAGAAGTACCCTCAAAGTAATGGAAGCCATCCTGCAGGATGAAGGCTTTACCGTGCTGACCGCCACCGGCGGCGAAGAAGCCCTCGATATTTTTCAGGGCGACGAAGGCAAAAGGATCGCCGCCGTCTTATCCGACCTCAAGATGCCCAACATGGGGGGGATCGAGCTCTTCCGGAATCTGGCCAGATTTCCTTCGCCTCCGCCGTTCGTGATCATGACCGCCCACGGAACGGTCCAGTCCGCCGTCCAGGCCTTGAAAGAAGGTGTGGCCAACTACCTGATCAAACCTCTGAATTATGAGGAACTGGCCATCGTATTGAACAAGGCCGTGAATGAATACGCCCTCTCCCGGGAACTCGAAGCGCTCAAGAAACAGATCAGCCGGGAGGACAGCTTCCACGGAATCATCGGATCGGACCCCGGAATGCGGGACATATTCGACCGGGCCCGGACCGTGGGCGCCACGGACGCGTCGGTGATGATCTATGGCGAGACGGGCACGGGCAAGGAGCTGTTGGCCCGCGCCCTGCACCGGGAGAGTTCCCGCCGGGAAAAGAAGCTGGTCTGCATCAATTCGGCCGCATTGTCGGAGAGCCTGTTGGAGGCCGAACTGTTCGGCTATGTCAAAGGGGCCTTCACCGGCGCATTGAGCGACCGCCGGGGACGACTGGAGGCGGCTCACCAGGGAACGTTGTTCCTGGACGAAATCGGGCATATGAGCCTGGGCATGCAGACGAAACTGCTGCGCTTCCTCCAGGAGATGTCCTTCGAACCGGTGGGCGGAAGCACGGCCCGCAGCGTGGATGTCAGAATCATCGCCGCGACGAACCTGAATCTGCAGGAAGAGATCAGGGAGGGGCGCTTCCTCAAAGATCTTCTCTACCGCATCGAAGTCGTGCCCCTGCGCCTGCCCGCATTGCGCGAGCGCCGGGACGACATCTACCTGCTCGTGGACCACTTCATGCGCCAGTTCGCCCTGCAGTACAACAAGCCGATTCAGAAAGTATCCCCGGACGCCATGCAGGCGTTGATCGACCATCCCTGGCCCGGAAATGTCCGCGAATTGAAAAACACCATCGCCCGGGCAGTCATTCTTTCCAAAAGCACCGCGATAAGACTGGAAGACCTGCCCCAGAAATTGCCCGCCGCAAGTTCCCCTGCCGTCGAAGATGCGGACGCAACGCTTTTGCCCAGGATTCCCGAACAGGGCATCACCCTGCGTCAAATGGAATGCGAATTGATCCGCAGAACCCTGCAAAAGTTCGGCGGCAACAAGAGCATGAGCGCCCAGAGTCTCGGGATTTCAAGAAAGACTTTGTACGAAAAAATAGAACGCTACGAAATCGAAGTCTGACCGCCGATGCCGACATCATCATCGACGGTTTCCCTTGTCGAGTGGGCACCCCTATCGTCGCAAAAGCGAAAGGGCCTCACAACGGCTCATCACTCTTTCGCCATCTTTTCTTCACTAACGTTGCAAAAGCCGGAGGGCTTCAGAGCCAAGGCGCCGGAGGTGAAGCCGTAGTAAGGCTACTGCAAGCCCCCGGCAACGCCGGATCTGGAGCCCTCCGGCTTTTGCAACGCCGGGTTACGCCATGCTTTCGGCTACGCTCACCGTTCGGTCTCCCAGCATATTGACGTAACTGCCCATTTCGTTGTCGTACCATCCGTAGATCACGGCCTGGGTGACCTGGGGGCGGATGATGGTGTTTTCCAAGGCCTCGAAGACCTTGCTGTCCAGGCCGGGTACCTGGGTCAGGTCGATGGTCAGCTCGGCGGTGCGGGTGTGGGTCTCATGGCCTTCGATGATGGCCGCCGCCTTCGGGAAACCCACGATATCGCCGGAGACATTCTGCTCTTCGGTGAAGTGCAGGTAGCGTTTGGGGTCGTTGGCCGCCGCCCGGGCATAGATCTCGTTGACGGCTTCCCGGGTGACGGCCCGTCCTCCGGGGCCCTCCTGGACGCTGAGCACCAGGATGATCAGCGAACCCGAACCGATGGGCACGCGCACCGATTCGGCGATGAAGGCGATGCTGCTCATCTCGGGGATCACCAGGGCGAGGGCGTTGGCCGCGCCGGTGGTGGTCAGGATGATATTGTTGAGGATGCTGCGGTTCTTCCGCAGGTCGGTCTTCGCACTCTTGGGCAGCCGGTCGAGTACCTGCTGGGAGCCGGTGGCCGCGTGCACCGTGGCCATGGAGGCAGACAGGATCCGTTGGGCGCCGAAGACATCCAGCAGGGGTTTGAACATGTGCGCCAGGCAGGTGGTGGTGCAAGAGGCATTGGAGATGATACGGTGCCGCCGGGGGTTGTAGTCGTTGTCGTTGATGCCCATCACCGTGGTGACCACATCTTCGGGCATGGGGATGTCGGCGCTCTTGAGTTTGAACGGCGCCGACGCGATGACCCGCTGCACGCCGGCGGCGAGATGACCGCGCAGGGCTCCGCCGGGGGTCTCCGCCGGAAGGGAGGGGTCGAGAAAACGACCCGTGGTGTCCACCACCAGGGAGACTTCGTGGGACTGCCAATCAATGGCCCGGGGATCGCGATGGCTGCGCAGGAAGTAGATATCCACGCCGTCGATGCGTATCCGGCCCTGGGCTTCGTCCATGGATTCCACGAGGGGATCGGCACTTTGGCCGTAGAGAAAATGGTGCAGCCGGCCATAGGTGGAGTCGCGCTGGAGATAATGGGCGATATCGGCGAGGCTGGTGCCGGCCTCGCGGCCGATATTGACCACGATGCGCGGGAAAGATTTGCGCGCCAGATGGTTCCAGAGCGTGAGCTTGCCGATGCGCCCGAATCCGTTGATGCCGATGGCCATGTCCAGTTGCCTGTGGGTGTTCGGAGTCATTGTTTTGGCCTCCTCTTTGCTGACCGCCGCATGCCGGTCAGGTGGTTTCGATGGTCAGACTCCCCTGATAGACCGAACCTTCCCGGCCGTCAATACTGATGAGGTCACCGGTGGCCAGCTCCCGCTGGTTGAAGACCACCGAACGTTCGGTCTCTTTGCATACCATGTCGTCGCAGCCCACCACGCAGGTTTTCCCCAGCCGGTGGGCCACCACCGAGGCGTGGGAAGTGACGCCGCCCCTGGCGGTGAGCAGCCCGTCGGCGGCGTGGATCTCCTGGATGTCGTCGGGAACCGTGTCGCCCCTCACCAGGATCAGGTGAGTGTCCGGTTCGGCCTTGCGCCAATGGTCCACCTCCTCCAGGGTAAATACCAGGCGTCCGCTCATGGCGCCCCCGCTGACGCCCACGCCGTGTCCCAGGTAACGGTCCGGGGTTTTGCCGATGGGATTGAAGGTCAATACTTCGTGGTGTTCGCGAATGGCCATGTCCCGTGTCTGCAACAGATAGAGCTGGTCGGCGGAGGGGCCTTCGAAGGTAAACTCCATCTCCTGGGGCGCCCAGCCCTTCTCTACCACCAGGGTGCCGGCCATCCGTTCCATGGCGCGGTAGATTTCGGGGAAGTGGGTCTCCAGGGTGATATCGGTGCTGCGCATTTCCACTTCCTGTTGTTTGAGGGAGACGGGCATGGTGGTGACCAGTCCCGCGACCACGTCCTCACCCTGGTTCCCGGCGGTGAAGTCGCCCCACAGCGCCATGCGGTCGCCGGCCCAGCGTGGGTTGTGGGTGAACACCACGCCGCTGCCCGCGTTCGGGGAAAGATTGCCGAAGACCATGGCCTGGATGGTGATGGCCGTGCCCCAGTCGTCGGAGATGCCCATGATCCGCCGGTAGGCTTCGGCCTTGGTAGAGCCCCAGGAGACGATCACCGCCTGAATGGCGGCATGCAACTGGTCCATGGGATCTTCCGGGATGCGGAAGCCGGCGTCGGCGATGCGTTGCTGATACGCCAGGGCCACGGTGCGCATCTGGGATCCGGAGAATTCCCGCTTGAGCAGGACGCCCCATTTCTTCTTGTGGCCGGCGATGACTTCATCGAAGTCGTTGCGCTGCAATCCCAGGGCCATGCCGTAACATTGCAGGAAACGACGGTAGTTGTCCCAGGCGAACCAGGTATTGCCGCTGCTTTTGGCCAGGCCCCCGGCGATCTGGGGGTTGATGCCCACATCGAGGTAGGTCTCCATCATGCCCGGCTGGGAGATGGACGAGCCGCTGCGCACCGAAAGCAGCAACGGGTTGGAACTGCCTCCGAAGCGTCTGCCGGTGATCTTCTCGATCCGGCGGATGTGGGTCATCAACTGCTCGCGAAAATTTTCCCAGGCCGGTGGAAAATGGGCGATGACTTCCCAACAGCGAAAGACTTCGGTGGTGATGATGAACCCCGGCGGCACCTGGAAGCCGAAGTTGTGCAGCCGGAGCATGTTGAGGCCTTTGTTGCCCAGGTAGATGATGCCGGTGGCCTTTTCGGAGGGATCGGCCAGGGCCGAGAAGGTGCGCTGGGGGTCGTAGCTCAGCAGCCGCTTCAGGATCGCCTCGGGCAGCCGGTTGGCCTGCTGGTGCAGGGTGTTGAGGATACGGCCCAGAAAGAGGTCCACCTGCTGCAGCCCCAGGGAGAAGGCCAGGCGGTCGCGCAGGAAGATCTCCGATACCCGGTGGCGCAGGCGGTCGTCGTCCAGGGGACCGTTGGCCGGCTGATAACGCGGCAGGATCTGGTCGGTTGAGAGGCCCGACAGCACGCGGGTTAGGTGTTCGCCGTGGATGCTGTTGAAATAGTCGTTGATGATGTTCCGGACGGCCTGGGCCAGGCCTTTGTAGATGTCCAGGTACTGGGTGAAACTGAAGCCGCGGATATCCATGGAATGGGCCAGCAGATCGAGGTAGTGCTCGAATTCGGCCGATTCGATTCCGTCGATGCGCAGGGCCTTGTTCAACAGCATCAGCCGGCCGTAGATCAGATCGCAGGTGGCCCGGGTGATCAGGCTCAGGTCGATGTCGTTGACCAGTTCATCGAGCAGGGTGTTCACCAGGGCCTCCAATCGCAGGGTCAGGCCCATGGCGTCGAATTTCATCTCCCGGTAGCTGCCGTACATCGAGGGGATGTCCACCGTGAAATGGCGCTTCTTGTAGATGTCTTCCCGGACTTCGAACTTGCGGGGAGAAAGAATCAGTTCCTTGAGCAACTCCATGTAATCCAGCAGTTGGAACGTGCGGCTTTCCAGGTCTTTTTCGGCCAGGGCATTTTTCAAGCGGTTCAGTTTGGGAAAGGCGTTGGGGGACAATTGGTCGAGATAAGGCTTCAGATTACGGGACGCCAGATTGTATTTGATGTTGAGCAGCTTGTAGAGTTGGGCAAAGAGGGCCACACGCTCCCGGTCCTCGTCCGGAGTTCCTTCCGCCTGTCCGATCAGCCCCTGCAGGGCCGCCGCATCCTGATTGAGCAGATCCTCGGGCCGGCCCGCCTTGTTGGCCCGCAGGTGCCGCACGATGGCGTGCATCCCGTTCACGTATGGTCCCTGGGTCTCGATGCGGTCGAAGATATCCGGTGGCAGATAGGGCGCCAGGGGAGCCTTGTCCCGGGCCGCCCAGAATTCCAGGATGGCATCCATGAAGCCGATGATGCGACTGCTGCTCTCCACGTGACTCTGCTTGCGCAGGAAGTGAACCAGCGGATCCCGGCGATGGCAGATCTCGTCGAGGCGGGTGGAGATATCGCGCAGTTCTCCCTCTGCGCCGATATCGTTGAAATAGACCGGAAAGAGCCGGCACAGCTGTTTGGACAGGTTGTAGACCGGTCCGATCCGGCCGTTGAGAAATGCGGTGATGTCCCGGCCGAAGAGATCGGTATCCTTGATGAAGACCCCGCTCACCGCCAGGTGGATGATCAGGTTGGAGAGCAGTCGCGTAGACTGGTCGGGCTGCATGCCGATCAGGTTCATCCAGGTGCGGATATTCTGAATGTGGGCGCTGTTGACCTTGAGCTGCCAGTCGTTGCCCACGCCCTGGATGCCGGGGGATTGAAATCCCAGGTCGATGACGGCTTCGATGAAGTAGGCGATCAGTTCGCTGTGTCCGGTCCGGAAGATCTCGCGGCCCATGTTGTCCACGCAGGCGATGGCCGTCAACGGAAAGCGCCGGGTGTTGGCTTCGAGGATCCGAAAGGTCTTTTGGATCAAATTGTGCACGTAGCGCGGCTGCTGGTTGGCGATCAGCCAGCTCAAGGTGCGGTTGATATCGTGCAGGGTCTCTTCATGGATCATGGCCAGGCCGGGGATGTTCATGGTCTGGATGAGAAAGACCACCTTCCACTGGTTGCGGTTTTCGCTGCGGCCGCCGGCTTCGTACAATTGTTTGGGGATCCTGCGGTAGCTCCGGGTGATTTCGTGGTGATCGGTCAAGGCCAATAATTGTGGGAGACGAGAGCCGGCATCGGCGGCGATGTCTTTTCCCATGGCCTCCAGGCGCCCGCGTTGGGAATTCAATACGGCATGGCCGATGGGCCCGAAGATCTCTTCCAACTCCTCCGGTGCGGTTTCGATGCCGATCTCTTCGAGAAATTCGGGGAGCGGATCGGGTTCCTTGAGCCAGTCGGCCTGACTGATTTGCAGGTTCCGCACCATGAGTCGGCAGAGGAGACGGCCGGTATCGTCACCGCCGTCCATGACCTCGGCCAGCAGCCGGACCAGGGGTTTGAGCCCGTAATAGCTGCGTACGAATCTACGCAGGTCGGTGTCGTCCAGATCGTCGATGAACGCCAGGGTGTCACAAACCGTCGGTAGAAAGCGCTGGTATTCGGCTCCCGCGGCTTTGATGATCTGTTGCAGAAAAAGAATCAGATTGTCGGCCGCGTCCACCTTGACGGCTTCTTCGGTGTCGGCTTTCAGGGCCTGGCAGAAGATATCGATCAGTTGGCGTATCGCGTCGGGGCCGTCGGAGTGGGCCTTGAACAAATGGAAATAATCCAGGGCGAATCCCCGGGCGCTTTCCAGGATGAATTGCCAGTTCTTCAACGGATGGGACACTTCCAGCAGGAACGTGTCCAGGCGTTCCAGCAGACCATAATACTGGGCCACGATCTGCCGCAGGCAGTCATATTTCGGATCGATGGCCACCTCGACCTGGGTCTGGGCCAGATTGCTCTCCAGCGCTTTGGATTTGATCATCCATCCCTCCATTACACAGCGGGGTTGGGGAGCCATCGTCGATGACGCCACTAATTGGAAATCCTAACAAGATACGGTGCGCATTACAAGAAAGATGGCCGGCCAATGACCGGGAAATGTGCTCGACAACGCTATATCTTGGCCGTAAATTCTATTTTTACACAATATGGTGTGGTTTTGGGATTGACTTGCCGGCGGAGGCGATGGTAAGGGGGAACAGTTTTCCGGTCAGACAAAAGGAGGTGACGATGGCAAGGATCAAGAAGCGCAAACTGGCCTGGGCGGCCTCTACGTCGCCTCAGGTGATCGGGTACAAGCTTTATTGGGCCGAAAACCAAACGGTCGGGTACCATTCCCATTGCGTGACATTGGGAAATGTCACCGAAGTCGTTCTGCCCGATGATGTGGAGGGCTTTAGCCCCTCGGGCGGTGCCGTGGAATTCGGCATCACGGCCATGGACGAGTTGGGCAACGAATCCGATCTGATCACCTTTTCGGCGGCCCATCAATTCAACGTGCCCCAGGCCCCGGAAGATCTCTGGATGGAAACCATGGACGATTTCCATGCCGCCGATGCGGAGTCCGACGGCGAATCCACGGACGACGACGATTCCGAACCTATCATTCTATTCGATAAGGTAACGTCGGAAGTAGAATTCGTGGAGTCTTCCATGGAAGCCGGAGCAGGGGAAGCAATGGCGGAAACTTCCCAGAGCCCCCGGATCGTCCAGCATTACGGGCACCCCGAACATAATTAGCGACAGGGTTATCAACAGACGCCTCGAATCCCGGTTCAGCTTTTGTCGATGATGATATTGTCCAGTTCATCGATATCATCCGGCCGGACCGGGAAATGGACGGCAAGAACATCGCCCAGGGATTCGACGGCCCGGCAGATGGCCTGGGCCGGCCGGCCTTCCTTGATGCCGGCGGTGACGTCGGCGACGATGCCGTCCCACTGGCCGGCGTCCACTTTGGCGTTGATGCCGTGGTCGGCCAGCAGCCACACCTTGCGTTCGAACACGGAGATGTAAATCAGAACACCGGTGGCATCGCGGGTCCGATACAGACCGTGACGGAAGAAATTGGTCACGGCCGCTTCCTCCACCTCTTCATCGATCTCCCGCCGGGAGATAAACCCGCGTTTGATCCCCGGCGTCTGCCGAACCACGAAATAAAAGAGACAAAACAACAAGCCGAAAAGGCTGAGAAAGAGCCACATGTTCTGGGTTCCCAGCCAGAAGTGACCGCCCACCAGCGGGGTGAGCACCAGCGCCAGGGGCAGGGTCAGCGCGGTGGCCCCCAGCACCAGCGCCATGGGATAGTGGTAACTGGCCGACGAGATCAGGCAGACAATTTCACCGGAAGTCTTTTTCTCCGCCTCGGCCACGGCCCTCTCGACCTGCTTCTGCTCATCGGAAGTCAAAAACCTCTCCGCCAAATCACGCATAAATCCTACCCTACCCAATCGTTGTTTGCGTCCTTCATGGCGTCGGGGTTCGCCATCAAAGCCGATCGGCGGGTACGGAGCCCCGCCCTACGAAGACCATCTTCCCTCGCTTGAAAGAAAATCGAGCGTTCCCCCTGTCGATGCCGGTGGGCCCCAGAGCCAAGGCGCAGGAGGTACGCCGGAGCAGTTAAACTACTGCGAACCCCCGGCAACGCCGGCTCTGGGGTCCTCCGGCATCGACAGCTTTTACCAACCTCCGGAGGCGCCGCCGCCTCCAAATCCGCCCCCGCCCCCGCCAAACCCACCACCACCGAAACCACCCGCACCAAACCCTCCGCCTCCGAACCCCCCGCCACCCCAGAAGGTGCCGCGGCCCCGATGGGTGGCCATGTGGCCGAAGGAGAGCGGGCCGCCCATGAGGCTCATGAGAAATCCGGCCCCCAGACCCAATGGGATCAGGGCCAGCAGGGCCATCACGCCCAGGTTGAGGAAGAGGATGCCGGCGATGGGAGCCAGGACCCCGCCGGCGGCCGCTCCCAGGAATCGGTTGGCGCGTCCCAGCATATTGACGAATACCAGCAGGGCGATGAGACCCATGAATCCGGGAGAAACATTCCGGTTGCGGCCGCGGCGCCTGGGGGCGGCCGGGGCCTGGTATTCCCCCCGTACCACCCCCACGATGGCACCGACGCCGGCCACGATGCCCTGGTCGAAACGGCCCATCTTGAATTCAGGGGAGATGACGTTGCGGATGATGCGTCCGGCCATGAGATCGGTGAGCTTGCCTTCCAGGCCGTAGCCCACCTCGATGCGGATCTTGCGGTCGTTTTTGGCGATCAGCAGCAGCACGCCGTTGTCGACGTCCTTTTGACCCAGTTTCCACTGGTCCACCACGCGGATGGAGAAGTCCTCCAGGCTGTCGCCCTGGAGGGAAGGGATGGTCAGGATCACCACCTGGGTGGCGTCGGTCTGCTCCAGCTGGGCCAGGGCCGCATCCAACTGGTGCTCGGTGGTCGCATCGATCAGATCGGCCAGGTCGTTGACCCGTCCCTTGAGCGGGGGGACTTCCAGGGCTTCGGCCGCCGGGATCCCGAGGGCGAGCAGTAAAAGAATCGCCGGGAGAACCAGGCGCCGGACGCGCCGGCATACGTCAAAAGGCATCGTTCCCCCCGATCAGAATTTGACTTCCGGGACCTGCCGGGCATCCCTGTCGGCCGTGAAATACTCTTTGCGCTCCAGGTGCAGGAGCAGGCTGTTGGTCAGGGATGCGGGAAATTTGCGGATGGCGCCGTTGAATACTTCCACCGCCTTGTTGTATCGCTGCCGGGCCACGTTGATGCGGTTCTCCGTCCCCTCCAACTGGTTCTGCAGGTCGAGAAAGTTCTGGTTGGCCTTGATATCGGGATATCGCTCCACCACCACCATGAGCCGGGACAGGGCCGAAGAGAGTCCGCCCTGGGCCTGAAGCATTTGTTGCATGGCCTGGGCGTTGCTCAAATCCTTGGGGGACAATTGAATGCTGGTGGCCTTGGCCCTGGCCTCGACCACGGCCTGCAGGGTCTCCTTTTCGTGGGCGGCGAATCCCTTGACCGTGGATACCAGGTTGGGGATCAGATCGGCCCGGCGCTGCAGGTTGGTATCGATATCGCTCCAGGCCCTGAAGACAGCCTCCTCCATGGTTTGCAGGCGGTTGTACCCGCAGCCGCTGACCACCAGGGCCAGCATCAAAACTACGGTCGCTCGGATGATCGGTTTGCGCATGGTTGCCTCCATTGACATTTCAGATCGTCGTACTGTGGGGAAGTCGCAAGATGACCATCCTATAACCGTTGTGATATGAAATTACAACGACCGGATGTTGATAGTAGGATGCACGTGCTTGACAATCGGGCCGGGTAGCCGGTATCCGTGGAGCGTGTCGAAAATGGGATGGAAACCAAACATCGATCCGCGTCCGGGTCGGGCCGGCGCGGCAGAGAAAGATATTCGGGATGCGCTATGAACGAGAATCCAAAGAAATTGTCGGCGGTGGATCAGGCGGCGGACGATCTGTTCAACTTCGCCGTGGAACGCGAGGATGTCAAATGGCTGCTGGCCCAGTTGCCGGAGGATGGAGCGGTCAAACCCACCACGGTGGAATATGAGCTGCAATTGTTGAAGATCATCTCCGTCGGCTGGAGCCTGTCCTTCTTTCTGGAGGGTACGCCCAGGCGCAAGGCGCAACTGGCCGAAAAATACTGGACGGCCGTCAATGAATTTTCGAAGGGGCTCTCCGAAACAACCGGCCTGATGATCGGGCAGGATATCGACTATTTTGAAATCGTGAAACAGCGGCTGGATATGTATGTGGCCATCATGACCGAGGCCGCGGAAGGAACCGACCCCGTGACGGTCATCGGGCCGGCCTTTGCCAAGGCCTGCGGCGACGCGGAAAACATCTTCGCCGCCCTGGCCGGCTCGAAGATGTTCAATGGAGCCGGCCAGCGGGTGCGGCAGTATCTGGAGGCCGTGAAACTGAGATAGGGTGGATGCTCCGGGGGTCTACCCGTCGTACTGGCCGCGCGATTTGCGTTCGGTATCGACGAATTTGAGCAATTGATCGCGCACGGATTCCGACAGCTTTTGAAATTTGCAGCCCACGGATATGTAACCGGGTGTGTCCAGGGATTTGACCCAGCGGACTTCTGATCGGATATCGTTGAGAAAAGCGAAGTTGGCGCCTCCGGCGATGCTGGCCAGGGTGAGCCGGTCGCCCTGCTTCAACAGCTTGCCGGCCTTCAGGGGGGCGGCCATGTTCAGGCCTCCCGCGCTGATGTTGACGATGGGGGCCACCAGGGATTCGCCGTTCCCCAGTCTGAAATTACCGAAATAGCCGTCATCGATTCCCAAGGTCAACCTGGGGTATCTTCTTTTCTCCTCAATCGCCATTCATATGCTCCTTGGTCATGATCGGTTGGCTTTTCCCGAGATGTGGATCATTGGGACTTGCTCATCGGTAAGCTGGAATTAACCCGGTTATTTATCACAACATGAACCAAAATGCGAGCATTGGTTTTCGGGCGGCGGTTCCCCACGGGGACATCGTGTCGGAGTTGTGATTTTTCATGGGCAAGAACTTTGAAAACTGCTAAACGTGGCTGGACGGTTTCCGGCGTCGCAGGACTCCTGAAAAGAGTTCCGTGGGCCGAAAAGAAAACCCTCGAGAGCCAATTCTATGAATTTGAGGATGCGAACGGTGGGCAAGGAAGCGTTGTGGGTCCTGCTGACGGCCTCGGTGCTGGCAGTTGGAGCGTACTGGTTATGGCCCCAGCGACTCTCCATGGGAACCGGTGGCGACGGTAGCGCCGACGGCGGACCGGGAACCGAGATATCCCTGGAAGCGGCGGCCGGGCATTACAAGCGGGGGACCGCCGTCTTTGCCGATGCCCGTCCGGAGGGGCAGTTTCGGGCCGGCCATATCGAGGGCGCCATCAACCTGGACCCGGATCTCTTCGATCAATGGTCCGAGACGGTCTTCTCCCGGATTCCGGCCGAGGCCACCATCATCACCTATTGCGACGGCGAACGCTGCACCCTCAGTCTCCAACTTTCCGAAAAACTGAACTGGCTGGGGTACGAGAAAGTGGTTCACCTGAAAAACGGCTGGAGCCTCTGGAAGGCGCGCGGTCTGCCCACCGCCGCCGGACCCTGATTTCTTCGCCGGGAGATATTCAATCCGAATTACCGGGGCGGCTGCCGGCTCGACGTCGCTCCCGGAAGGGAGATGCCATTGCCGGCCAACGGAAACCGACTTCCCTTCCTGGGCCTGCTCCTGGCCATGCTGCTGTGGGCCAGCTCGTTCGTGGCATTGAAGATCGCCTTTCGTGTCTATGACCCCATGGTGGTGATCTTCGGCCGTATGCTGGTGGCCAGCCTCTGTTTCCTCGGGCTATGGCGCTGGATGCGGAGCGGGTTCGCCATGCTCCGGCAGGACATCAAGCCCATCCTCTTCATGGCATTGTGCGAGCCCTGTCTCTATTTCATCTTCGAAGCCATGGCCATCGAAAATACCACCGCCTCCCAGGCGGGCATCATGGCGGCCATGCTGCCCATCCTGGTGGCCCTGGCGGCCAGTTGGCTTCTCAAGGAGCGGGTCAGCATCCACACCTGGGCCGGTTCGCTGATCGCCCTGGCCGGCGTCTGCTGGCTGACCCTCCAGGCCGTGCCCGCCCGCGAAGCGCCCAACCCGGTACTGGGCAATTTTCTCGAATTCCTGGCCATGGTCTGCGCCACCGGCTATACCATCACCCTCCGGCGGCTGACCCAGCGGCTGTCGCCCCTGTTCCTCACCGCCATGCAGGCCTTCGTGGGCAGCTTCTTCTATTTCCCCCTGCTATTCCTGCCGGGCACCCACCTGCCCGTCCATTTCGACCCGGTTGCCGGCGGAGCCGTGATCTACCTGGGGGCGGTGATCACCCTGGGGGCCTATGGCCTGTATAACTACGGCATGAAACATATGCCCGCCAACCGGGCGACGGCCTTCGTCAATCTGATACCGGTGTTCACCGTCATTCTAGGCCGCCTGATCCTCGAGGAGACCTTTACCTGGGGCCAGTACCTCGCCGCGGCCATGGTCATCGCCGGGGTCTGGCTGAGCCAGCGCCATTCCGCGCGTAAAGGCCGCCGACTTCCGGTCTCCTCGCCGGACGAATCCCCGGGCCGG
>JBNKDU010000030.1:0-24419 GCA_050288425.1 Desulfobacteraceae bacterium
TCCATGTCGCGACCGGCCATGCCGCCATAGGTATGCAACCCCTCGTACTCCACCACCATGGCCTTGGCCCGCAGATAAAAATCCTCTTCGTTCATGGCCAGAAAACCGCCGATGTTGACCAGATGATCCTTCTTGGAACTCATGGTGCAGCCGTCGGTCAGGGATCCGATCCGGTGCACGATCTTCCGGATGGATGCATCGGCGTATTCCGCCTCGCGCATCTTGATGAACATGGCGTTTTCGCAGACCCGGGTGGCATCCAGCATGATGGCGATGCCATGCCGGTCGCAGAAGCGCCGCAGCTCCGCCAGGTTGGCCAGGGAGAAGGGCTGGCCGCCGGCCATGTTCACGCAGCCTTCCAGGGAAACATAGGGTATCTTGGCCGCCCCGGCCTCTTTCACCAGGGCTTCGAGCTTCGCAAGGGAGACATTGCCCTTGAACGGATGCGGCGATTGGGGGTCATGGGCCTCGTCGATGATCACGTCCCGGAAACGCCCCCCGGCCTTTTCCTGGTGCAGCTTGGTGGTGGTGAAGTACATGTTGCCCGGCACCTGATCTCCGGGCTTGATCAGCAACTGGCTCATGATATGCTCGGCGGCCCTGCCCTGGTGGGTGGGGACCACGTAGCGGTATCCGTACACGTCCCGGACGGCGGACTCCAGGTGTTCGAAATTGACCGACCCGGCATAGGCTTCGTCCCCGCGCATCATGCCGGCCCACTGGTTGTCGCTCATGGCGCTGGTGCCGGAATCGGTGAGCAGGTCGATGTAGACGTCCCGGCTGCGCAACAGGAAGGTATTGTAGCCGGCCTCGGCGATGGCCTTGCGGCGGTAGGCGCGGTCGGTCCGGCGAATGGGTTCCACCATTTTGATCCGATACGGTTCGGGAAACAATTGGGGCATGGAGACCTCCCGTTTTTTCGTTCGATTCGGTTTCCACCGGGGCTTCGGCGTTCAGTGGAAAGGCTTCGGGAAAAAGGTAAGCATGGTGACAGGGGAAGGAAGTGTCGAGGGGTGTCTCCAGAGGCGATCCAGGGCGAAGGCAAGTAGCATAGATTAGGAAGCCGGCGTAGCGGGCAGGATGCCTGCGCCCCACGCAATTTCGTTTTCGAGCGGCTGCGCCGCTCTAAAACTCGTTGCTGACGGGGCGCAAGCATCCTGCCCGCTGCGCCTCTTGCAGGGTTAGATGCGATTGGGCCGAGGGGGAAGCGCGTCTGTCCCGGCGGTGGGGTGATGGGTCGGGGGGCGGTGGATCAGGTGGTTCAGATCGGCGGTGGCGGCCGTCATTGTCTCCGCGGCGGGGGGAGGCGTTTGCGTTCGCCGCGCCAGGGCCAGTTGGTCTTCGAACAGGGTCACCAGGTGGTCGTTGACCCGCCGGAAGATCTGCCGGTCGCCGATGCCGCGCCAGTAAAGGGGGGATTCGGGGTCGCCGGTGGCGGCGATCACATGCAGGCAGGCGTGGCCGATGATTTCGGCGATCCGGCCCACGCCGGGGTCGGCCCAGGTCACATCGGCCTGGAAACCCAGTGGGTCGAACCCGGCGATGCGATCCTCGGCCTGGTACTGCCGGAAGCCGGGGGTGCCGCGGAAGACGATCTGGCGGTGACAGAGCAGGTTGGCCGTGCGGTCCAGCCGGTCGAGCAGCCGGTTGCGCCGCAGGAAGTCGAAATTGGCCTGGAGATCGTCCGGGGTGGCGTCGGGCACGAACATCAGGAAACCGACCTCCGGTTCGATGCCCGCCTCCCGGCACAATCGGATGGCGTTCTCGTTGGCCTGGGGGGAGCTGTGCTTTTGAAGATCCCGGAGGATTCGCGGCGAGCCGCTCTCGATACCCAACAGCAGGCTGTGGAGGCCGGCGTCGGCAAAGGCCTCCATCAGTCCGGCGTCCAGGTCTTCGGCGCGGGTCTCCATGCCGAAACGGATCTTCAGCGGTGCAAGCCGACGGGCCAGGGAACGGGCCTGGCGCCTGCCCCGGGGGCCCGGCCCCACGAAGTTGGGATCCACGAAATAGAAATCTCCGGCGCCCCTGTCCCGCAGATGGGCCACTTCCTCCGCCACCGCCTCCGGCCGACGGCCCCGCCATTTGGGGCCGTTGTCGTAAAACGAGGGCACCGGGCAGAAGCGGCAGTGGTTGTAGCAGCCCCGGCTCGCCAGCACGCTCACCGTCTCGCCGGCATCGAATCGACGCCAGGGCATGGGGAAGCGGTCCGGATCGGAATCGGATCGGGGGGCGCCGCAATGGCTGGGAGGCCCGCCGTTGCGGGAGGCCAAGCCGGGAAGATCCCGCCATGACCGGCCGGTTTCCAGCCGGCGGGCCAGCCGGGCCAGGGTCTCTTCGCATTCGCCCACGGCGATGGAATCCACCGCCGCGGCCTCGGGCAGCAGCAGGTCGCGGGCCAGGGTGGGAAAGAAACCGAAGAGGTTGAGGTGGCCGCCGAACCCTTCGCCGCGCAGATTCCGGAGAAAGTCGAGCAGTCGCGGGGTATGCTCCCAGAAATAGACCGCGTGCACGCACACCAGGTCGGGTGAACGGTCCAGGACCTCCCGGAGGGTGCGGCTGAAATCCCATCCCGACCGGTTGGCGTCGAGCAATTCGACCTCGGCGCCGGCGGCATCCATGGAAGCGGCGGCATATCCGGCCAGCAGGCAGGACCAGAGCGGGGTGTTGGCGATATCGTTGAAATGGAGGGGGCTGCGGATTCGGGGATGTTCGAGCACGACGACGTTGAGGGACATGGCGGCTCCGTTTCAGTTCAGTCCCAGATGGGAGATCACGCCGGCCTGGTGGCATCGCCGGCCCAGCACATGCAGGCGGTGGGCGGTGGCCGGGGGATCGTGGTAGACGGGGTACAGCAGGTCGGCCCGGGGGTCCAGGTCTCCCGACCGCAGCAGCCGTCGGGTGAGGGGCGCCCCGGGATAGAGGCGCACGTTGTTCAGGATCACGGCGCCCAGGTTTCCGGCGGTTGCGTGGCAATCGAGAATCCGGTCCAGGGTCTCTTCGGCCTCGCGGGCCTCGGCCTCATCCTCCCCCGGCAGGTTCACCAGGAAATGGCACATGGTCAGGACCCCGTTGGCGGCGGTGACGGCGGCGGCCCGCAACAGGTCTTCTTTGGTGAGCTTCTTGTTCAGCCGGCGCAGGCCCCCCTCGGTGAGGGCGTCGCCGGAAAAGTAGACCGCCGCCAGGCCGGAATCCACCGCCAGGGCGAGACGGTCCGCGGTCAATCCGTCCTCCCGGAAAAATCCGGTCCACTGAATGGGCAGGCCACGGTGGAGCATCTCCCGGCAGACCGCCTCGAAGTGATCCGCGGGCCGGTTGACCACCGCGTCGGTGAAGTGGAACATGACCACGCCGTGATCGCGGTGCAGGGTCTCCATCTCGTCGACGATGCGCCGGGGCCGGCGCAACCTCATCCTGCCGCCGCCCAGCAGCGGATAGACGCAATAGGCGCAACCCAGGTCGCAACCGCGTTTGCCTTCGATGCCCATGGCGGCCACATAGCGGTTGACCTTCAGGTAATCCGACGGCGGAAATAGTTTTGTATCCGGCGCGGGCAATGCGTCCATATCGACCCTGGAGGCACCCGGATTCCGCCGGACGGCGTCGCCGTCGCGCCAGACCAGGCCGGGCAGATTGCCGGGGTTCGGATCCCCGGCAAGAAGACGGGGAAATATTCCTTCGGCTTCCCCGCACAGACCGCCGTCCAGTTCCGGGATCTCGGCCACCAGGCGCCGGCCGAACAGCGAGAAGGCGGGGCCGCCGGCCAGTATGCGGGCCGCGGGCGCCAGGCGGCGGACCAGGTGGGCCGCGGTCTGCAGGGCCGGGACATACGAGCTGTGCTGGCCCGCCAGGGGATCGATGTTGCGAAACGAGAGGGCCGTCACATCCGGCCGGAACTCCTGCAGCAACCGGCGCAGTCGCGGCCAGGGATCGGGGTCCAGGTTCATGTCCAGCCCCCGGACTTCCACTCCGGGGGGCACCGTCGCGGCCAGGCGGGCCAGCCCCAGGGGATAGACTTTTTCTCCGGCGCCCAGTTGCGAGGTGGGCACCTGCACCAGCAACAGTCGCATGGGGGTCACTCCAACAGCAGCAGGCCGAGATATTTCACGTAGTCCCCCTTGCGGGGCACCGGCTCCAGGAAGATGCCGGCCCGGCGGGCGGTGGTGTAGACATCGATACCGGCGGCCTCCATGGAGGGCCTGGCCTTTTCGGGCCGGACACATTTTCCATCCGTTGGACAGGCGGGGCACAGGGGACAGGGGCCGGCACCGAAAACCAGGGCCCGGGGATGCCCCGCCAGGAAGGCCCGGCGCTCGAGGGCCAGCAGGTTCTCGTGAAAGGCAAGTCCCGGCGGCGCCCCCTCCACCAGCAGGGCGCGGCGGTATTCGGACAACAGCGCCCGGGTCTCGTCGATGCCCATGGCGTTGGGGGGACATTGCAGCTTCTCACCGTATTGGGCGCAGCCGAACCGGCATTTGGCGACGGTCCAGGCGCCCAGCACGATCCGCTCCGCAGGCAACTCGGCGGCATGCCGGAAACCCAGCCGGCGGGCCTCGCCCACCCAGTCTTCATGGTTCACCGCGGCCAGGCGGCCCGGCGTGCGGGCGGCCAGGACCAGGGAGGAGTCGCTGGACAAATCGAGCACGCGGACATCGCCCATGCCGGCGGCTTCCAGCCATTGCCCGACGGTTTCGGACGCGTGGCAGCGGCCGTCGCAGGTGTTGAGCAGCATGCACAGGTCGTAGAAGGCGCCCTTGTGGGGTGTGGGTCCCCATGTGCGGTCCGGGAAATAGTCGTGGATCATCAACAGGCCGTCGGCCGCCACCAGGGAGACGGCCTGTTCCAGCAGGTCCCGGGCGCGGCCGGCGCCGTAGGCGTGCAGGAAATTGCCCATCAGCACCAGGCCGAAGGGTTTGTCCGCGGAAAAGGGGTGATGGCGGAAATCGCCGGCGACGGGCCGGATCCGCCGCCAGTCCTCCGGCCGGGGATAGAGTTCGCCGGCCGCGCGGATCACCTCGGGCAATTCCAACAGCCAGGCGCTTCGGTCGTTATGTTCACGGATCAGGGCCCGCGACAGGGCACCGGCCCCTCCACCGATGTCCAGGAGCGGTCCCCGCCAGAGGTGGTGGGGCAGTCGCGCCACGATGTCCGCGGCCTTGACCCGGGACAGGGCGTCCATGGCGCGCACGTAATGAAAGTTGCGCCGCCGGTAATCATCCTCCGGGGAAAGGGCGCGGGGTTGCGCGGGAGCCTTGCGGCCCAGGCGGGCGCCCAGCCCTTCCCAGGCCGGTTTCATGTAACGGCGATAGAGCAGGAAATGGCCCAGGTAGCCGGGCCGGCCGGAGACCAGGTGGCGGGCGGCCGACGGTTGGTTGAACCAGGTACCGTCGGCATGACCCACCAGTTCCAGCCGTTGCAGCGCGGCCAGCAAACATTCCAGTTCATCGGGCCGGCATTGGATTCGCCGGGCGAGTCGGGCCGTGTCGCAGCCACCGTCGCCCAGGTGGTCGAACAACCCGATCTCCAGGGCGGCGAAGAGGACTTCGGAATGCCAGTATGCCGTAGCCAGGTCTTCCAGGAATTGGAAATCGTTGCCCGCCGGGTCGCCGCCGTGAAACGCCAGGGGAATCATCCAATGTCCCCGGGTCCCGATACCTGTGCCTGTTCGAAGGTCAGCATTTCAGTGGCGATGCGGGAGGCCGCCCGCAGAAGGGAGAGGCCCAGGGCGGCGCCGGTGCCCTCGCCCAGGCGCATGCCCAGGTCCAGCATGGGGGTCAGCCCCAGGGAGGTCAGCATCCGCCGGTGGCCTTCCACCGCCGACTGGTGACCGGAGAAGAGGAAATGTTTCACCTCGGGATGAAATGCGGAGGCCAGCAGGGCGGCCGCGGTGGAGATGAAGCCGTCCACCACCACGGGAACGCGATGGGCGCAGGCGGCCAGGATCACGCCGGCGATGCCGCCGATCTCGAACCCGCCCACCTTGGCCAGGACGTCCATCGGATCGGAGGGGTCGGGCCGGTTGACCTCAAGGGCCCGCCGGACCACGCGGACCTTGTTGGCCAGGGCATCATCGTCGATCCCCGTACCCCGGTTGACCAGGGATTGGGCATCCCGGCCCAGCAGGGCGCAGGCGATGGCCGACGAGGGGGTGGTATTGGCGATCCCCATGTCGCCGGTGCCCACGGCATCCAGGCCGCGCTCCTTCTCTTCCATGAATACCGCCATGCCGGTTTCCAGGGCGGCGACGGCCTGCTCCCGGCTCATGGCCGGGCCCCGGGAGAGGTCCGCCGTGGCCGGTGCGACCCGTCGCGACAAGAACCGCGTCCGGCCGGGGTCGGCCACCCGAAGGTCCATTTCCGGGCCGGCCACCCCCATGTCCACCACCGTGAGCCGGGCGCCCACATGCCGGGCCAGCACGTTGATGGCCGCCCCGCCACGGGCGAAGTTGGCCACCATCTGGGGGGTCACCTCCTGGGGGAATTTGCTCACCCCCTGGGCGGCCACGCCGTGGTCGCCGGCCATGGTGATCACCCCCAGGTCCTCGATCCGCGGCTGGGCCCGGCCGGTAATGCCGGCCAGGCGGATGCCGAATTCATGGAACCTTCCCAGGCTGTCGGCCGGAATGGCCAGGCAGGCGTGGTGGTTGCGGGCGGCGTCCATGGCCGCCCGGTCCAGGGGTTCGATCCGGTTCAAGATCTGTTCAAGCATGGCGCCTCTCACTAATTTCGAAGTACGGAATAGTTGCGGCATGGAGGCAGGCGGCCGGCCATTGCAGCAGAAACGGCCGCGCCGTGCGCCAACTGCTGCCGGACCATCATCAGAAAAGAGGGCAAAAGTCAAGCCGGCCGCCCCGGGCCGGAGCACCGGGCGGTGGCGGGAAATCAGAAGGGTTCCCTGCCCTTTTGCCATCTTTTTTATGCAGCGGCAGGGTTTACCCTATCGTTGCAACCATTGGGTCTATTTGATGATCTTCCAGGTGCCGTCGGGCTGGCGACAGGCCGTGCCGTAGGCTTGCTGTTCCCGGCCGGCGATCATGACCTTCTGGATATATTCCCGGCAATATTGCCCCTCGTGGGTCTGATAGGTCTCCACGGGGGTGATGGAACCGGAATTGCCCGTGTCCGGATTCTGCCAGTCGGTGGTGGTGTTGGTACGGGTGTGTTCCAGCGAATACTGGGCGTTGCGCTCCATGGCCTCCTGGTCGGCCTTGTCCAGGGACATGCCGACTTCCCGGCCGATCAAGGCCCCGGCCAGGGTTCCCACGGCCACGGCGATCAACTTGCCTCTGCCATGGCCGAACTGGGCGCCCGCCAGGGCACCGGCACCGGCACCGATCAGGGTGCCGCCGGATTCTTTGGAGCCCATGCCGGTACAACCGGTAAATGCAAGAATCAATATTAGAAAAACAATAATGTATTTTTTCATCGTCTTCCTCCCGGGTTCAGATGCCTGCTCCGGAAATGGAGGAGCAGTTTATAAAAATAGGAATCGCCCCCAAGATCCGCAAGGGAGGCGCTCCAGGTCCCCAACCCGGCGAGGCAACCATCGAGGTTGACGAAAAGAAAGAGACGGTTGGCGTCCTCAAAGATATTCTTGATTTTATCCGTGCGAAAAGCTAATTTGTGACTATCCGGAAATGGTCAATTTGCCCGATATCGTCCTCGCGTGAAAAATTCAATTCCTGGGATATTCGACACCCGCCAGAGATTGAATTTCTTTGGTTGGACTTATCTATAACGAATCAAGTCATTTACGGATGAACCCGGACCATGGAGCCCGCTTGAATCGAGAGGAATCCGGACCTGTGCAAGCCTTGATCTTCAACGACTTCGTCAGCCACTTCGCGCCGGCCGCTCGCAGCGCAATGAGCACCATCGAGAACCAGAAACAATTGTTGTCAAGCTACTACGGCTCGCTCAGCCAGCTTTACGATGCGGTTTCGGAAATCATCCTGATCGTCAATAAAAACCGGCAGATCGTGTTTTTCAACGCGGTGGTTCCTTCCCTGCTCGGGGTTGAAAATCCGGAATCCATTTACGGCTTGCGGCCCGGAGAGGCGCTGGGTTGTGAAAACGCCTGCAAGAACCCCGCGGGCTGCGGCACCAGCAAGTTCTGCTCTCAATGCGGTGCGGTCAATGCGATCCTCGCTTCCCTGAGCAACAAGACGGACTTGCAGGAATGCCGGATCGTTTCGAACCAGCCGGGCGATACATTCGATTTTCTCGTCCGCACGACCCCCATCGATATCGAAGGGCAAAGCTTCGTGATCGTGGCCATCAGCGACATCAGCCATGAAAAGCGCCGCAGGGCGCTCGAACGCCTCTTTCTGCACGATGTGATGAATACCGCCAAGAGCATCGAGGTTCTCGCCGGTCTGCTTGATTCCGGTCGTGAGCCGGAAGATACCGCCGAACTGCGAAAAAATCTTCTCCTGGGCTCGCAGCTGCTCATGGAGGCCCTGCTGTCTCAAAGGATGTTGCTGGCCGCGGAAAACAACGAATTGTCCCTGAATCTGAACACCCTGGATGGTAGCGGGGTCGTAAGGGAAGTTGCGGAGATTTATCGCAGCCGTTTCCCGTCGCATGAAATCATGACCGATCTGTTGGTGGATGAAAACGTCATGTTACGAACGGACCGTTCCTTGTTGACCCGGATCCTCGGCAATATGCTTCAGAACGCCCTCGAAGCCAGCCGTCCCGATCAGCCGGTGCGGATTTCGTGCAGGGTCCATCACGGGAAAGTCGAGTTTCAGGTTTACAACGTGGACTATATTCCAAACCCGGTGCAGCTGCAATTGTTCCAACGCTCGTTCTCGACCAAGGGTGCCGGCCGCGGACTCGGCACGTACAGCATGAAACTCCTGGGCGAACGCTATCTCAAGGGTTGGATTTCCTTTGAAAGCTCGCCGTCGCGGGGCACCACCTTTTCGGCTTGTTTTGCGGCCGAACTTTCCTTATAGACAAAGCTCGATCATGTTAAGAAAAATCGACCATCGGAATGCCATGCCTTCGGTGATACCTCACTCGGAATCGCATCTTATGAGAATAGTGCCATTCGTACCATCAAGTAACTAAAAGTTCATCGAATACCGCTTTTATCTCAGGAGCCGGGAGGCATTTGCCATGAACAAAGTTTATTTTTGTGCGCTGATGGTTGGTGCGATCGCTGTGGGGATCGGCGCGTGCGAAGGGAAGAATGAGAAAATCATCGTCCTCGGGCAGAACGGCTCGACTTTGGAAAAACCGAAAGAGGAAGCCAAGGTGAGAATCGCGGTGGGCGGAATGATCACTCCGAAAGAGGGAGTCGTCTATTACCGCGATCTGCTTCGCTATGTCCAGGACAGGATCGGGGAAAAAATCGAATATGTCGACCGCGAAAGCTACGCTGAAATCAACGAAATGCTCAACACAGGGAAGTTGGAAGCGGCGTTTGTGTGCAGCGGTCCCTATACAGCCGGCAAGAAGCAGTTCGGGCTGGAACTGCTGGTCGCTCCCCAGGTGTACGGCGCCCTTGTCTACTACTCTTATATACTGGTAGCGAAAGACAGTGCCGTCCGATCGTTCCGAGAGTTGCGGGGCAAGCGGTTCGCATTTACAGATCCCCTATACAACACCGGCCGTCTGGTTCCGATGTACATGTTGGCAAAAGAAAACGAAACACCGGAG
Source organism: Desulfobacteraceae bacterium (assembly GCA_050288425.1). Classification (GTDB taxonomy): domain Bacteria; phylum Desulfobacterota; class Desulfobacteria; order Desulfobacterales; family Desulfosarcinaceae; genus JARRKU01. Next base: position 9,663 of record JBNKDU010000030.1, read on the forward strand.
AGTTATTTCAAGGAAATCATCTTCACCCAGTCTCACGACAAGTCGATCAAAGCGGTGGCGCAGGGTGTAGTGGACGGAGCGGCCGTGGACAGCCTGATATGGGAATATATCCATGCAACCAAACCTGAATTCACCTCAAAGACCCGTATCCTGCAAAAATCTCCGCCTTACGCCATACCACCGGTAGTCGTGCCCCGGGAACTGGATCCAGGCCTCAAGGCCAGGATGAAACAGGCATTCCTGAACGCGCACCTGGATCCCAAAGGAAAGGAGATTCTCCAAAAGATGAAAATCGACAGATTCGTCGAGATAGATGACCGGGCCTATGATTCGGTAAGGGAAATGCAGGAATGGCTCGAGATGAAAAACACGGAGAAGTAGAACATGGCCTTCCTGAGCATTCGGTTCAAGGTCCTTGCAAGCCTGGTCATCGTGACTTCGTTTTTCGGGGTCGGAATGATCCTGTTCGCGAAAACGATCATCTATCACAAGCTGCACGACAAGTTGATGGACAAGGGCGTGATGCTGACCCGAAGAATCGCCGCCGACTGTGTCAATCCGGTCATTACCGAACGCTATTTCGAGATCGTGATGAATTTTCGAGACCTGATGACCTCGGAGAACGACATCGTCTATGCCTATGTGGTAAACGAAGACGGCAACGATGTCGCCCGCACCTTTGCACACCCGGTACCCCGGGAATTGAAACTCGCCCATCAAGCGGACCTGAAGCAGCCTTTCTCTTCAAAGCGGCTGAATACCGACAAAGGATCGGTTCAGGATATCGCCGTTCCTCTCCTGCAGGGGAAGATCGGCGTGCTGCATATCGGGTTCTCCGAAGGGGCCATCGAAAAAGATGTGAATGATATCGTGAAGTCCGTTGTCCTGTTCTCCGTCGGGGTGCTGCTGCTCGGTATCACCGCGTCGCTGGTATTCTCCCGGGCCATTACCAGGCCTCTGCTGATGCTTGCCCGCGCTGCAGAAGCTTTCGGCCGGGGAGAGCTGCGCACCCGGGTCGTCATCACCTCGGATGACGAGGTGGGTGAGTTGGCGCGGATTTTCAATTCGATGGTCGAGAAGCGCAGACAAACGGAGGCAGAACGGGAAAAGCTTATTCGCCATCTCCAGGAAGCGCTTGCAGAGGTCAAACTTTTGAGCGGTTTTCTGCCGATTTGCATGTCCTGCAAGAAAATCAGAGATGACCAGGGCTACTGGAATCAAATTGAAAGCTATATTAGCACCCGTAGCGACGTTAAATTCAGCCATGGCGTATGTCCGGAATGCGCCAAAATGCTGTACCCCGACCTAATCGATAAGAATGGTAATTTTTTGTGAGTCCAAGCCAGTCGGATACGTTAGATCTTCATCAAGATAAAACTCAAAATCAACATGCGTTTTATCCCTCCTCCTCAAATTCCCTTATCGTAAGTCTCCGCCCTCGTATAAAGTAAATTTGTACAATTTGTAAACAACGTCCCCCCCTATTATGACGGATTTTGTCATTGCTTTTGACAAAATTTGGATCCACACAGGAATCTTACACATTCCCCGCTTACAGGATCGTTGTAAACAGCGGCAAAAAGCGCAAAAGTGAATTAGCGGCATTTTTGGCACAGTGGTTGCTTATAACCGTTCCAATCGTGAAAACACGCAGCTCCTGAAGAAATTGCAGTTCCACAAATTTTGGTATTTATCTGCCTGGAGGTTGGGATGAAAAAGCTCGCTTCGCTTCTCGTTCTGTTTTCAATTCTTTTTGCCTTGCCTGGAACGGGGAATTCAAACCTGTTGGAACCAAATGATCCATTCGCCTTTGATTTCTTTGGTATTTCCTCATCGATCTTTGGAGACTATGCCGTCGTCGGTGCGATCGGCGAAGACCCATTGGACAATGAGTTCACCAGTCCCAACGATTTTTCGGGTAGTATTTACATCTTCCATCACGGAGCGACCGGTTGGCAGCAACAGCAAAAGCTGACCGTCGATACCGGCGGCAACGATTTTTTCTGGTTCGGTTGTGCGGTGGACATTTACGAGGACACGGTTATTGCCGGGGCCTATGGGGACGAAACGCTTGGAATGGATGCCGGCAGCGCATATATCTTCGTGAGAAGCGGGGGCACTTGGACCGAGCAGGCGCATCTTCTGCCAGCCGACGTGAATGATAATGACCAATTCGGCTGGGACGCCGCGATTTATGGAGACTATGCCGTGATCGGCGCTCCAAGTCGTTTCGCAATCGGAGAAGGGGCGGCATATATCTACAAACGCGTGGGGACGGTATGGACCCAACAAGCCAGACTCACCGCCAGCGACGCCTCGAATGACGATGGTTTCGGCACTGCTGTCGATATTTCCGGCGATTATGTGATCGTCGGTTCAGGAAAGGAAGCCGCCTATATCTTTATGAGAGAGGGTGAAAACTGGACCCAGCAGGCCAAACTTGTCTCCAGCGACGGCGGTGCGGGGCCGGACCAGAACTTCGGCCTGACCTCCGTGGCCATTCACCCAGACCACGCCATTGTGGGCGCCTGTGGCGACAACAGCGACAGGGGAGCCGCCTATATCTTTAAACGAAACGGACAAGATTGGGTTGAGCAGCAAAAGCTTTCCATTCATGAGGATTTACTTACGGAAGAATTTGGATATGCCGTCGCGATTTCAGACCGCTATGCGGTCGCGACCTGGGGATATGGTCAATACGGATTCGTTTTCGAGGTTCAAAACGACACATGGACCCTCGTGACTACCCTCGTCAATGACATGGGTGGATATGAAGGCGGATTAGGCCTCTATGGTGATTCGATCCTTTGGGGAAATCCCTGGGACATGGACAACGGGAATCAATCCGGTTCGGCCTGGATTTTCAGTATTGTTACTGCGGGCGGCGATACCGGTGGCGGCGATACCGGGGGTGGCGATACCGGGGGCAGCACTGGTTCCGGTGGCAGCGTTGGTTCCGGCAGTGGCCGTGCTCGCGGGGATGGCGCTGATACTTCCGGCGCCACCAGCAGTTCCAATATGGACGTTTCCTCGCTGGTACACGGAAAAAGTTCCGGGTGCTTCATATCGAATATTGCAAATTGATATCGTTTTCGAATCACCTGGCGGCCGCACAGGTCTGTTATCCGATTGACGGCCGCGGCCATGTCAGCGTCGTCGGCCCCGACCACGATGACGGAGTTGATAACCCGGGCGGCCGAACAGGCCATCGCGCCGGCTTCGAGACCAAACCCGTGGGTCAACAGCGATCCCCTCTGTCTTCAGCGGGCTCATTGGAGGAGTGTACGGCAAAAGCAGCCTCAAGAAGCTCTCTTTGCAATTACAAGCGTCATGTTTCACGCCAACGTCCTCTAGAATGACGTTCGCAGTTCTTCCCTCTCTTGGCAAGACGATTCACTGGCGCCTTCTCGACCGGCTTGATCCACCGCCCCAGGGATATTCTCGCCTGATTTGTCCGCGAAATAATGTATTGACCTATTATCGACAACCGTTGGTCGGCCAAGTAATAACGGGGGTTATTGAAATACCGGTCTCCGGCGACTATCTGTCTGCCGGAGACCATGAGCAGCTGTCGGATGACAAACTGCCTCTCAGGCGTGATGGTCCCTGCCCCTTCGTCAATCGGCGTGGCGGCTGACTGGCAGGCGGTGGGAAATTGTCCGGCAACATCTTAAAAGTATTGTCCCTATCCGCTGTATTGAGTACAACACGCAGCATGTCTAACAATTCTGAAAACAAAAACATTCGCTTGACCAGTCAGATTATCGCGGCAACTTTTTTTAAGCTGCTCCTCAATATCGGCAGACGTTTTGTCTATCCCTTCGCTCCTGCTTTGAGCAGGGGGCTCGATGTTCCCTTGACGGCGATCACCTCTATTATCGCAGCAAGCCAGATTTCTTCATTAGCCGGACTGTTCAGCGGTCCGCTGGCGGACCGCGTCGGCTATCGGTTGATCATGCAGATCGGCCTCGCAATGCTGGCCGTTGGGATGTTGGCCTGCGGGGTGGCCCCAATATACTGGGTAGTATTTGCCGGATTGGTTCTGGCCAGCTTTGGCAAGATCCTCTTTGACCCTGCGATTCAGGCGTTCATTGGCAGAAATGTAGCTTACGGCAGGCGTGGCCGGGCCATAGGCATAATCGAAACATCCTGGGCGGGCTCCACCTTGGCCGGAATTCCGCTGCTCGGCATGGTAATCGAATATGCCGGTCTGCGCAGCGTTTTTTTCCTCCTTGCCCTGCTGGGCGTTGTTTCGCTGCTGCTGATCACCAAAGTCGTTTCCGCCGACGAAAAGCTGGACAGGTCGCAATCCGGTATCGGAAAGTTGTTTCTCTCTCTTTCGCAACTGATCCGGGTTCGTCCGGCCGCCGGGATGATAGCCTTTGGTTTCTGGATCAGCCTGGCGAATGATAATTTATTTGTCGTCTACGGCGCCTGGTTTGAGCATGATTTTAATATCAGTTTGGTCTCTCTGGGCTTCAGCACGGTTGCCATCGGCCTGGCGGAATTGACCGGCGAGTTCACTACAGCTGCCTTCGGTGACCGGATCGGTTTGAAAAAAGCGACAGCCGGCGGGCTTGTCCTGGCAATCCTGGCCTATCTTTTTTTGCCTGTGGTGGGCAGAAGTCTACCCTTGGCCATGGTTGGAATGTTTTTGGTTTTCTGCACGTTTGAGTTTACGATGGTGACGAGCTTTTCCTTAAGCACCGAGCTCATGCCCGAGACGCGGGCTACGATGATGGCCGGTATTTATGCAACAGCCGGACTGGGGAGAATGCTCGGCGTGCTCCTCGGTGGTTACCTCTGGCGAGGCTTTGGTATCACTGGAGTTGCATGGGGATCTGCCGGTTTGACAGCTGTCGGCCTTCTCTCGCTTTTATGGGGGCTTAAGGGCTGGAAACCGAAGTAATCGGCCTTGATGGAAGGAATATTCCGATCTTTATCTTTCAACCACACATTTCAGGAAAAGAATCTTTTGAGATAAGAAGTGCGTATTTTCCCAGAACACATGGAGAGTGGAGGGCGGTGCAGTGGACATATTGAAACGGTTTTGGATGGTTCTCTTTCTGGTGATTACTCCTGTTGTATCGGCATCGGCCGGCGCCTGGTCTGATCAGGATTTCAATGCGTATGTGGGAAATTGGGGAGGAAACGGGTTTCCGGGCAAATTTTCCCATGCGAGCGGAATGCAAATCTCATTCTGGTTGAATGCACGGGACGGCCTGGAAGGAGCGGCCTTGATCTCGAAAGGCAAGGACCTTTGCATAGGGCATGTCCAGTTGGATGCTTCCCAGGAACAATTGGAATTTTCGGCAAAAGAGGGAGTTTTGTGCCCCAACCTGGCGAACAGCACATTCTCCTTGTTCCGCCCCATGAAAAGAGGTGTTTTCGGTCTGCGTTTTCACACGCCGCCTCCTGTCGATGACTTGTACAATGTGACCCATTTTCATCGGATCCAAGAAGCCAACCCAAAACTTCAGGCATATGTCACTTTTTTCCGGAACAACGGTCAAAACGCAGAAAATGTCCTCGATACCCGGGCACGACACCATGCGACAGCAATCGCGAGTATAGACGCCGCACTGCAGCAACCGTACCGCCGGAATTTTCAGGATTCGAAAATGATCGGTGTCTGGGAAGGAGAATTCGTGGGCGGCGACATGGTACTCCCCGCAAAGATGGTATATTGGTCCGCCGTTCCGTACCGGTATCAAACCATTGTCGGCGTGGCGCTATTCGACCAGGAACCTCTGGAGGAACCCGTGTGTCCGGCCGGCGTGATCAAGGGACATCGCGCGGAGGATGGAGTGACGATGAGCTATTTGTATTTGAAAAACCAACCGCAGCCCTGCAGAACGGTCAGCTCCAACGGCAGGGCCTATTGGAATGGGGATAACGACACGTTGATGCTTTCCATGGACACGCCGATCGCAAGGAATCTCACCCACAGAGATACGAATTGCCTGAAGCGGCCCCGGAGTATCCTCGATTTGCCCGCAGAGATGTGCGTCGTGGGCGTGTTCCATCGGACCCGGGCCGATGAAGGACTCCTCCGGGAGATAGATCGTCAGAAATGGGACAGGGTTTCGGCCCCTTCGGCTGCGGATCGTTCGATTCTGTTTGATCGGCCCGATCAAATCGGCCACCTCGCAACGGCACACGATCAGGCCGCGGTCAACAATCTGCAGGTGGATCGCCAGATTCAAGATGAAAGAGCAGAAATACAACGGCGACGGGAGGCAGAGCGAAACACCCGGATCGCTGAAGCAAGAAGAAGAGAAGCGGCCAAACGCGATCGGATCGCCCGCAACAAGGCAAATTATGCGATGCAGAGAGGAGGGGGTTTTGTCGATTCCAGCGGACCAGTGAGCATGCCAAATGTTTCCGGCCCCTTCGATGGATTGCCCGGCAAGGATATGCTCAACGCGATTTATGCACAGGACTGGGATGCAGTGGCCGCCATAAATACATATTACAGCAGCGAAAAGTTGCGGCAGCACAAGAATATCATGGGCGGCAAACATTGGACCGATGGATTGATGGAAGCCGGGTTCAAGTCGATCGATATCAGTAAAATCGTATTGGCCGTATATCTTTTCAACTACCAGAAGCAATATGGCGCCTGTCTGGAATCAGACGCCGTCACCTTCGAAGTGGTTGATTATGCTCCGGATACATCGGTTAAAAACGTTCTGGGAATTGAGATCGCAAGGTTCTACGGGTATGAGATTCACGAGAAATTCAAAGTGAACAAGGAGTTTACGTCCGCTTTTCGTATGGTGGGATGTATGAAACCGGAAGACGGCATGTTGACCGTCGTCGAATTTATCATGAATTCGGGGGGCACGGACATCAAGCGCGAATCGGTCTCGGGGACGAAACAGATGATGGGCAAGTTCGATTGCCAAAGCCCGGAAATCAAGCAAATGGAAAAGGCTCTGTTACAGGTGGGCCGGTGACTGTCAGACACTCACCGTTCAGCAGTTCTTCTTCGAGCAGGTATTTCATCACCGCCGGAAGCCCCCCACCGCGTCCAGATCTTCCTGGACATGGCTGCCGCTGGGCTTCATGCCGGCCAGCAACGGCACGCGGTCGCCGACACTTTGAAAGTCATCGATGGTTAACCGAACTTCCACGGCGCGGGCCATGGCGATGAGGTGAAGGACGGCATTGGTGGACCCGCCCAAAGCCGTGACCACCACCAGGGCATTCTCAAAGGCCTGGTGGGTCATAATGTCCCGGGGCCGTATCTGTTTTTCCAACAGCAATCGAATGGCGGCGCCGGCCCGGCGACATTCATCCCGCTTGGCTTCGGACTCGGCCGGACGGCTGGCGCTGTAAGGCAGGCACATTCCCTTCCGTCTGAATCTGGACGTCTTTGGGGATATCGATGACCGGACCGGCAAAAACCAACGACGCGATGGCGACAAAAGCATTGGCCACCCTGGAGAAAATTGCCTCGCCTTCCGGACTTCAGGTCACCTTTTTGCCGCCCGAGTCGTGGCGGATGAACGCACCGGAGAAATGGCGGGCAATTCTCCTCCTTTGCCGCCGGATATCTACTCCGGGTGTTTTCCCATGCCAAGCAGCACGAGGGTGGAAAGCAGGCCGCTGAACAGACCCAGCATCAGGGCCCATGTGTATCCGCCGGTCCTGTCGATGGTCCAGCCGCACACCACCGGCGAAATTACGGACCCCAGGCCCAGGAGGCACGTCCACAGCCCCACAACCCCGCCGGTCTTACCGGCCCCGAAGAAATCCCGGGCCGCGGCCGCGTAAACCGGCCACACGGCTCCGTATCCCAGTCCATAGATCCCGGTGCAGCCATACAGCGCCCACGGATTTTGCGAAAGCGCCATTCCCAGGCAGGCCACCCCCATGATCGTTCCGCAAACCTTCATGACCCGGACCCGGCCGATGGCGTCGGACAGGGTGCCCAGCGTCAGCTGACCGGCAATGCCGCACAGCGCGATGATGGCGACGAATCTTGTGGCCGTCGTATAGGGCAGGCCCAGGGACTCCCGCGCATACACGGGAAGGAAGGCAAACGGGATCAGCACGTTGAATCCCACCAGGAGATAGGCCGTGCCGATGACCCAGAATATCCGGCTTCTCAGGATACCCTGGTATGCGGACCGCCAGGGCTGGGTTGGCGGCAAGGCGGCGGCATCGCCTTTTTCACTTTTCTCCGGGTTCCGCACCAGCACGAAATTCAAGATGCCCACGCCGACACCGACCAGGCCCATGCCGATCCATCCGGCCCGCCATCCGGCCGCCGCGACGATGTAAGGCATCGATATGCCCCATAGCGGTATGCCCAGCCCGACGCCCATGGTGACGAAAGAGAGGGCCACGCCCCGCCGGTTTTCCGGAACCCATTTTTGCACCAGGGCGGTTACCGGCGCCCAGCAGGCCGCGTGGCCCAGGCCGGCCACGGAGAAGAACAAGCAGGCCTTCCACAGGCTGTCGGCCAGGGCCATCGCCATGGCGCCGCAACCCAGCAGCAGGGTAAAAAAGGTGAGGATGAACCGGTAGTCGAAACGGTCCGAAAGAATGCCCAGAACGGGGGTGGCCAGCGTGTATACGCCGAAATAGACGGCGAAGATGGCCCCCGCCTGGGTCTTGGTGATGCCCAATGCCGGCAGCATCTCGGGCAGCAGCATCCCGTACCCGTAGCGGATGGCATAGGCGATGGAGACCGTGAGGAAGCCCGCGAGGACGATGGCAAAGGCGCGTCTGGGCATAAGTGCGGTGCCGTGGTGTTTTGCCGAAGCAGTTATCGAAGTCACTTTTCCACATATACCCGGGCCGGCATAATTCTTCAATCTCATTCTCCCGCACGGACCGGATCCGAAAAATGGGGGAATCACCCCATGGACGATCCCATGCTTTTCCCCTAGAAAATTGATCTATCGACCGACCGGTTTCGAAGTTGAAATTCGCACACATCCTGCACAGCACCACAAAGTAGTATTTGGCCGCATTCTCACAAAGTATTCACGTTTACCAAATCTTTCCATAACAATCATCAGGAGATAACAAGTTTCCACATTGCCCGACATGGCGATATGAATCCTATCTTTGCAGCATCCTTCTCCCTGCTGAACACATCCCCCACCGCTGACAGAGAGCTACCTTGAAAAGCAAGTTCTACCATTGTCCCATGTCAAAATGACTACAGCAGTACCGCGATCCGGCAAAAGAACGACTGCCTCTTCCTGCCTGATCGGCCGGCGTCCGGAGTTTGGAAGAAATCCGGATATCTTCCCGAATTCTTCCAATCTATATAAATGCGGTAGTGTTTCCCCAAGGTGGCGCGGGCCATCGACGGCCCTGCCACACAGATCTATTCCATCCAATCCCAACCAGAGAAGGAGGCCTTATGTCCGTCTACCCCACCCCCAAAACCCTGCGACCCATCGTGACCGGGTTGCTCGTCCTAGCGCTGATCCTGGGACTGAGCATCCCCATTGCCGCCGCCGATCCCGTTCCCGGCGGCAGCCAGGATCCGACCCTGATCCCGCAGTTTGTCGAACCGCTCTATATCCCACCGGTGATGCCCTCCCAGGGCCTGCAGTATGACCCGGTGGCCAAGAAGCTGGTCAACTACTATGAAATCGAGGTGGTGCAGTTCAACCAGCAGATCCTGCCGGCCGGCTTCCCGCAAACCACCATCTGGGGCTATGGCGCCGTGGGTCATCCCGAAACCCGCACCTACCCGGCCCGCACCATCGAGAACCTGGAAGATTTCCCCACCCGCGTCAAATGGATCAACAACCTGGTGGATGGAAACGGCGCCTACCTGTCGCATTTCGTCCCCATCGACCAGACCCTGCACTGGGCCAATCCGCCCCAGGACTGTCTCAGCGGGATTCCCGGCACCGACTGCCGCGGTCAGAGCCAGATGCGCTACGACGGACCCGTGCCCATCATTCCCCACCTGCACGGCGCCCACGTGCAGCCGGACAGCGACGGCTACCCCGAGGCCTGGTTCCTGCCCGCGGCCAACAACATTCCGGCCGGCTATGCCACCGAAGGAGGTCTCTACGACGACATCTTCGGCGGATCCGGCGCCGGCCAGGGCTTTGCCGTGTTTCAATATCCCAACGATCAACGCGAAACCGCCCTCTGGTACCACGACCACGCCCTGGGCATGACCCGCGCCAATGTGTATGCCGGACCGGTGGGCTTTTACATGATCCGCGACCTGGACAATCTCTTTCTCGGGCTTCCCGGCCCCGCGCCGCTGCCCGGTATGGATCCCAACAACAATCCTGTGGCCAGAAAGTTGATCCGTGAGATCCCGCTTGCTATCCAGGACAAATCCTTTAACGACGACGGTTCCCTGTTCTATCCGGACAACCGGGCCTTCTTCGAGACCCTCAACGTACCCGGCCTGCCGCTGCAGTTCCCGGGAGCCGGGGATCTCGACATCCCGTTCATTCCCGAAGATACCATCGACGGCGAAACGAGCGACGTATCGCCCATCTGGAACCCCGAATTCTTCGGCAACACCATGGTGGTCAACGGCAAAACCTGGCCCGAATTCGAGGTCCAGAAACGGCGCTACCGCTTCCGCATCCTCAATGCCTGCGATTCGCGGTTCCTGATCCTGGAGATGAGCAACGGCATGAAGTTCTGGCAGATCGGCGCCGACGGCGGCTTCCTGCCGGCACCGGAGCAACTCGACCGGCTCCTCATCGCGCCGGCCGAGCGGGTGGACATGATCCTCGACTTCTCAAATGTTCCCGCCGGAAGCACCATCACGCTGCTCAACGTCGGTCCGGACGAACCATTCGGCGGCGGCGAGCCGGGGGTGGACTTCGATGCCGCCGACCCCGCCACCACCGGCCGGGTGATGCAGTTCAAGGTGAAGAAGCGCATCGGCTTCGACTTGTCCAGGAACCCCGCCCAGCTGAACCTTCCCGGCCGCACCCCCCTGGGACCGGAAGACAACGTTCGCCGGGTGACCCTGAACGAAGACGAGTCCGAGACCGTCTGCGCGGTGGAAGATGACGACGGCAACCTGGTCGAAGCGCCCTGCGGCGATCCAAACGCCGCAGCGTTCGGGCCCACCTCGGCCCGTCTCGGCGTATTGGACGCTTCCGGCAACTCCCTCCCCAAGTTCTGGATGGACGCCATCACCGAGAATCCCGTCCTGGGCGAGACCGAGATCTGGGAAATCTATAATTTCACGGCGGACGCCCACCCCATCCACATCCACCAGATCCAGTTCGAGATCATCAACCGGCAGCAGTTGGAGACCGATGACGAAGGCGTGTCGGTGCAGCCGGCGGTCCTGGTGGCCGGCACGGAAAGAGGCCCCGACGCGGGCGAATCCGGCACCAAGGATACCGTCATCGTCTACCCGGGCGAAGTGGCCCGCGTAAAAGCCAGATTCGACATCCTGGGCCTCTACGTCTGGCACTGCCACATCCTCTCCCATGAAGACAACGAGATGATGCGGCCGTTCGAAGTCGTCGCCCCGTAACCCGGCAAATAGTCCGATCGGCGAGAATGACAGGGCTGCTTCCGGGCGGCCCTGTCACCTCGTGATACGCCAGGCTCGCGCGAACGCCGTATTGTTCGTGATGGTCTCCATCGTCAATTCTACGAAAGACCGGACAAATACAATTTTTTTCCAGCATCGGCATGGACGACGCACCGGTGCGAACGGGAGGTGCTGCATGAAAAGAAGGGTCACCACAAGAAGATGGATGCAAATCATCCTCATATTGCTGAGTCTCGGCATGCTTTGCCTGCCGGCGGGCATTGCGTCCGCCCGGAGAGGCGGCGGCGGTATGGGCGGTGGGGGTATGGGGGGCGGCGGCATGGGCGGCGGGGGTATGGGCGGTGGGGGCGATGTCATCGATCCGCCGGTGGGCGCCCTTCTGCAGGACCCGGCGGAAATGGAAAACCTGAGCACCACCCCGGGAATCGTGGAAGTCGACCTGGAGGCCCGGATCGCCCCGGTGGACATCGACGGCACCACGGCCAACCTGATGACCTTCAACGGCCATTTTCCCGGTCCCACCCTGCGGGCGAAAAAAGGCGACCGGGTGTACGTGAACTATACCAACGCCCTGCCCCCCACCTCCCAGACCAATCTCCTGGGCTATCGCAGGAACATCACCAACCTGCATACCCACGGATGGCACGTATCGCCGGAAGCGCCGGCGGACTATGTGATGTACGAACTGGCGCCGGGAGAAACCTATTTCCATGAATACGATCTCAGCCTGCAGGACGGCGGCACGCTCAACTTCTACCACCCCCACAAACACGGCGTCTCGGCCGAGCAGTACTGGGCCGGCCTGGTGGGCGCCCTGGTGGTCGAAGACGAGGAAGAACTCGCCCTGCTGGGCGGATATGAAACCCACCTGTTGATATTGAAGGACATCGCCCTCGACGGCGGCGAACCGGCCCCGCACGCCATGATGCATGACTACATGCACGGCAAGGAAGGCGATATCGTCATGGTCAACGGCCAGGTCAACCCCCGCCTCTACCTGCAAAACGGCCAGGTCCAGCGCTGGCGGATCCTCAATGCCAGCAACGCCCGGTTTTACAAGCTGCGCCTGGAGAACCACAGCCTGCACCTGATCGGCACGGACGGCGGGTTGCTGGACCGGCCCTACCCCGTCACGGAGCTGCTGCTGTCCCCGGGCGAACGCGCCGACGTGCTGATCGAGGGGACCTCCGGTTCGGGGGACTACCGCCTGCGGGCCGTGCCCTATGCCCGCCGGGGAATGATGAGCTCCGCCACCATCACATTGATGACCGTCTCCTATAGCGGCCGGCTCACCCCGTCCCAGGAGCTGCCCGCCTCCATCGCCCCGGACGCCCGACGCCTCGACCCCGGCGCGCTGCCCATCGCCGCCGAGCGCACCCTGGTGCTGAGCATGGGCCAGGGCAACGGCTATATCAACGGGAAGGATTTCGATGTCGATCCCCACCGGATCACATCCACCGTGGATCGCTATGAAATCTGGACCATCGTCAACGACAACGGCATGGACCACCCCTTTCACCAGCATGTCAACCCGGCCCAGGTCCTGGCCGTGAACGGCGGCGATTCCGGTTATGCCTCCCTGTATGCCTCCGTCCCGGCCTGGAAGGACACCGTCCTGGTCCCCAAGTGGGGCAGCGTGACCCTGCTGGTGCCGGTGATGGATTACACGGGCATGGCCATGTTCCACTGCCATATCCTGGAACACGAAGACATCGGCATGATGGGCATTTGGCACATCATGCCGTGACGGGGACGATGAACCGCCCCGGCAGAGAGGCGGTCACTGCTTCCGGGCGGGAGAGGAAGACAAGGCAGGGCTCAAAACAACCAAATTACCGAGGTCGGAAATGGCGTCCCGGCCGGTCTGCGATAAGGCGGGACTGTCATCGAGCCACCACAAGAGAGCATGGGTATCGAGGGATAAATTCATTCCGGCTCCATGCCGAATGCTTTGGACAAATCGTCAGGCAGCACGTCAAAATCATCGGCAATTTTTATTTTGCCTTTCAACGCGCCCGGGAGTCGCGCCTGGCCATGATTTTCATATTTGATCAGGCGGGCTACCGGTTTCCCGGCCTTTCCGATGATGACTTCTTCTCCGGCCAGCACCCTTTCAAGAAGGGCGGAAAGTTGCGCCTTGGCTTCTGGAATATTGGCGATCCGCACGACGGAAACCTCCCCTCATATGTTGATATTAAACATGGTCTGACCAGACCAGCTTGTCAGGCACACTATCGAAGATGGATCCTTCTGCTACCTGAACCCGGAACCCTCCCGATTGCGGCAGGCGGTCTTTGCCCGGTCCGCCGTCAGGTTTTTCCTGACAGGCGACCGGGTCTCCTTCTGCCTTTTTCCGGATACCCGGTTCACCGTAACGAGATCTTATCATAGCCAATCCGCAACGCCCGCGGAAGGTATACCGGTATTGGATCCGCCTGCCGCCCGAAACGACCGAGGTATACAATCAGGAATTTCCCTAGGATAATTCAGGGCCTTCCCGATTGGAGCCGTCGGGAAAGAATGGTATCCTCCAGGAGTTAGGCTTTTCATAGACCCAAAAAAATTGGAGGAAGAGCGATGCAACGCAAACTGTTCATTGGATTGTGGCTGCTGCTCTGGCTGTGTCCATCGGCCTGGGCCAATCTGACCGCAGTGGGCGATCCTGTCGATCCACACGGTTTTCCCTTATTTTACGACGACGGAAGTACCCAACTGGAACTCTGCCTGGAGGGAGACGGGCTCACCGGTCCCTGCGTTTTCGATCCTCCCGCGGCCGGTAATGTCTTTTCGCAAGCCGCCGGTTTCGGGAACGAAGCATTTTACCTGCTGGCCGACGCCCAGGCCCGGCCCCTGGTGGCCGCCGGCAAGGCCGTTCTCGTCATGGGGCTGGAAGCGGCCTACGGCGGCAATGCGGCCATCGCCGACGGCAACCAGATCACCTTCGCCCGCGTCCGGATACGGGTCGATGTGGCCCAGGCGGGCAATTACCGCATCACCTACCCCTACGGGGTCCTGGTTTTTCCAGGCGTGACCGTGGCCGGCGGTATCAATTTCACGGAAGATATCGGCAGTGCGTCCCCCCTGAAACCGGCGCTGGCCTTCGCCGGCGCCCTGCAAGGCAAAATCGGACCCTTTCTCACCTGGGACACCTTCGATCCGAACCTGACACCCGGCGATCCGGCCATCGATCCCGATCTGGAGTTCGGCGACGGCAACCTCTATGTGGGCAATCCGGCCATCCCCCA
>JBNKDU010000031.1:0-1884 GCA_050288425.1 Desulfobacteraceae bacterium
TGACGGCGGGCTCGTTGTTGGCCCAGGCGCGGTAGAAGAGCGACAGCATGCGATGGTGGAAGATATCCAGGAAATGGGCCCAGGTCGGATCGCCGTGATCCCGGATCCGCCGTTTGACATATTCGGTGAAATGCAGCGGCAATGGGCCATTGGGACCCAGCAACCCCAGCAGCCGAACCGATAGCCGATGGGGATCGCCATTTCTGCCCGGCTTGAATCCGGTCAGGCTGGCGGCCTCGAAGGTCAGGTCGGGCTCCTGGGAGACGCGCACGGGTTCATCGGCCGGCCGCGTGGCTCTGCCCAGCCGGGGTCTTTCCGGATAGCGACACTCGATGCGGCGCATGGCGGAGAAAAAATCAAAGGCATAGGGTTCTTCCTCCAGCGCCGCTAAAAAGTTTGTCAGATCAGACGCCGTCTTCCGACCCGTACCGGCCATCGTTTGATCTCTCCTCGTTCGGTGGTGCTGATCAGGGTTTCCGTAAATGCATTGATGCTGACATAACGCGCGAAAAACTGTTCCAGGACCGCTCCCAGCAGGATGACACCGCTGCCTTCGAATGCCGATTCGTCCAACACCACCTCCAGCTGCAACCCGCGGCCGAAGGCCATGGGCCCGGGCAGGTCGATGCGACGCATGACCGGTCTGGAGCGGATGGAAAGCACACCGTCGATCTGCTTGCGGATGTTGGGTTCGCCGAAATCACCGTAGAGGGCCAGCATCTGCCGCAGGGCAGCCGCGCCCTGTTCGGCATCGTTGTCGATCAGGGAGAGATAATTGAGGGACAGATGGCTGATCAGATCCCAGGCGGTCTCCTTGTGATAGTTGGCGCGCCTTGGATGGGTGGGCCCCACCAGGCAGCGGATGGATTCCACCGGCGCCCCGGTCTGCAAGGTAAAATCGGTGACGCCCACGCCCACCGGCATTTGCAGCGGCAGATCACGGTTGGTGCACATGAGCTTCAACCCCAGCTGTTTCAGGTCGCCGGCAAAGGGGGCTTCCTTGGCATCCACCAGGGAGATGAAGGCCTCGCTGCCGATGTAGCTCGATCGGGGGCCGTAGCGCCGCTGTTTGCCGGACAGACGGCGCTGCTCACGATGGAGGGTGTAAAAGGCCTCGCGCTGCGGAGAACCCTGCCGGTCCCGGACCTGATAGAAGGGCAGGAATTCCACCTCCGGTTCGGCGCGCGTGCCATACCCCCACACCTCTTCCACACGATAGATTTCGAAATCCATCGGCCGCGTCCGATCCGGCACGATGTGATACTCGAATTCCCGGGGCGTCAGGTGGATGCGGTCGGCGCGTTTGGGGAACAAGTTGACGGCCGGCGTGCAAAACAGGTTAAAGAGCGCCGTCCCCACGGGATCGACCAGTTGGGCAATGCCGCGGTTGAAAAGGATGACGATATCCAGCTCGGACGCCTCGCATCGCCGCACGGCCTGTTGCAGACCGGCCAGTTCGAAGAAGAGGAAGCGTTCGGGCATGGCGAAATACTCTTGCAGGTAGCGATAGCCCTGGAAGGAGCGCCGGGTATAGGGCAGCAGCGCCTGGTCCTCATCGAACCCCTGCCCCTTGACCGCCTCGGCCCCGAGATCGACCTGCCACGCGGTGGGACGGCGTGCGGATTGGACGAAAACCGCCTGGACGTTGGCCACCAGCTGTTCGTAAATCTGGGCCGCCGCCTCTCCCCCCCGGATGAAAAAAGGCAGCCGGTCCAGTTCCAGATGATTGAATTGCAGCCCCGCGGTGGTGCGCAGCCGCAGATGCAGGCCGGCTTTCACCCCTTTGCTCTTGGGGATGCCCAGATTGGCGACGGCGCCGGCGCCGTTGAGGTATTCGGCCCGGATCAATTGCAGCGGCCACAGGGTCACCTCGTGGGCGGTGCG
>JBNKDU010000032.1:0-73538 GCA_050288425.1 Desulfobacteraceae bacterium
AAAATCGGCAAGGCCATCCGTCGCGGGGATGGAAAACTGGCATTCGAGTTGATGCATCGCGTGCTCGATGGAGTATGGCATGGGATTTACAAAATATTGAAATTCGGTGGGATCGCGTGTGTCAATATCGGGGACGCCACACGTACCATCAGCGGCGGTTTTTCACTCTATCCCAACCATTCCAGAATCCTGGCATACATGCAAAAAATCGGCTTTTCGGCATTGCCGGCGATATTGTGGCGCAAGCAAACCAACGCCCCCAACAAATTCATGGGATCGGGGATGATGCCGCCGGGCGCGTATGTGACCCTCGAGCATGAGTACATTCTGATCCTGAGAAAGGGAGACAAGAGAGAGTTTCTCACCAGTGCGGAGAAGCATCTACGAAGGGCGAGCGCCTATTTCTGGGAAGAGAGAAACAACTGGTTTTCCGATGTGTGGATGGATCTGAAAGGCGCCTCGCAAAACCTGTTCGACAAGAAGACCCGCAACCGGAGCGCGGCATTCCCGTTTGAACTGCCCTATCGGTTGATTTCCATGTTCTCGGTCAAAGGGGATACGGTGGTGGATCCGTTCCTGGGCATCGGCACGACCATGTATGCGGCCATGGCCGCCGGGCGCGACAGCATCGGGTATGAAATCGATCCCAACTTCGAGGAGATCATCACCTCGCAGGTTCCCGGGATCAAGGAATTCGGGAATCTGCGCATCGACGATCGCCTTGAGAAGCACTTGGAATTTGTCGAGTCGTATTACCAACAAAAAGGCGGCTTCAAGTATGAAAACCAGAACTATCATTTCCCGGTGGTTACCAATCAGGAAAGGGAATTGTTGTTAAACGAGGTTACCTCCATCCGGAAAGTTGCCGCAGGCGAATTCGAAGCAACCTATTCAGACACACCCCAAGCCGCTTTCTGCGGACATCGAAAGGATTATATCCATTCCGGCAAGAAGCAAAAGGATGGTAAAACACGCACCGCTCGAAACCAACCGGTAAGGATTCCCGATCAACAAAAGTTGTTTGACCTCTAAGGGCCGTCCATGAAGAAAGATACACCTTTTCATGCCAGGATCGGGCAGGGCGGGGATGACGATTCAGGCGGGGGTGCAAAATGCATCCTGGCTGTCCATGCAGGCCCCATGGCGGGGCACATGGTTGAATCGCCCGTTCCGGGGCATCGAAGCTGGGGGGATATGTGCAAAACGTTCTTGAAAATTCTGCCGGTTGCGGTCCATAGTGGACGTATTTATTATAGGGTGACTTGATTCTCAGTGCCGTCGTTGAAATTGGATCGGCGCCCATCGCCGAAATTTCCCGCTACCTGTGGATCCGGCAATGGAGATGTTCCCGCGTTCAGCGCAGCCGGTTGTTGCTGCGAAGCTTTTATATCCGGCTTTGACCACTCGATGAAGGAGGAACCATGGACAGAAAACAGGTAATGGAGATGTTCAATCGGAATACCCGCATCGGAGCCTTGGCGACTTCCAGCAAGACGGGCGATGTCAATGCCGCCGTGTTCGGCTCGCCGAGGATGATCGACGAGGATACGGTCATCATGGCCATCGGCGACAACCGCTCTTTTGCCAACTTGCAGGAAAATCCCAAGGCCAGCTTCATCGTGATCGAACCAGGCGAAACCTCCGCGGAATGGAATGGGGCCCGGCTCTACCTGGAAGTGGACTCCTACGAACGATACGGCGAACTGCTGGATTCATTTCGCGAAAAGATCCGCAAGGTGGCCGGCAACCAATCCGCCGACGCCATCGTCGCCGCCATTCGTTTCAAGGTCAAAGAGGTTCGGGCCCTCATCGCGCCGAAGTAATAAAAGAGAGAAGGGGACGTTCCTAACTTATTAACTTATTCAGACTTGGTAACGAGATTCGCCATGAAGGTGTGAATAAGTTAATAAGTTAGGAACGTCCCCCAAAAGAAATATGACTGAAGGCGGCCATCGATATGAGCGCATGATCGGCATTTTCTTGCTGGGTTGCGTGCTGTTTTGCTACCCGATGTTGTCCATCTTCAGCGCCGGGAGCCTGGTGTTCGGCATCCCGTTGCTTTTTGTCTACTTGTTCTGTGTCTGGCTGGGGCTCATCGTGCTGATCTATCTGGCCACCCGTGACCGTCCCCCATCCGAGGCCCCCGAGGCTTCCCCTTCCCCTGCGCCGTTGTCCGACCACGGGTCGGATTGAGGTCGGCCATGTTGAAGAAGGAAACCGTCCTCTTTTTCTCCTTCGGCTACATGCTGCTGCTCTTCGCCATCGCCTACTACGGAGACAAGCGGGCCGAACGCGGCCGCAGCATCATTTCGAACCCTTACATCTATGCCCTTTCCCTGGCCGTCTACTGCACGGCCTGGACCTACTACGGAAGCGTCGGCGGGGCCACCACATCGGGCATCCGCTTCCTGACCGTTTACATCGGCCCCACCCTGATGGCGGCATTGGGCTGGCTGGTGCTGCGCAAGATCATCCGGATCAGCAAGGCCAACCGCATCACCTCCATCGCCGACTTTATCGCCTCGCGCTACGGCAAGAGCGCCGCCCTGGCCGGAGTGGCCACGATCATCGCCGTGCTGGGGATCATTCCTTACATTTCGGTCCAGATCAAGGCCATTTCCTCGACCTATCTGCTGATCAGCCATTACCCCCGGATCACCATCGCCGGGCCGGCCGAAGGCCTTCCGTTCCTGGAGGACAATGCCTTTTACGTGGCCTTGATCCTGGCGGTTTTCGCGGTGTTGTTCGGCACCCGCCACCTGGAGGCCACCGAGCGTCATGAAGGCCTGGTGGCGGCCATTGCCTTTGAATCGATGGTCAAATTGTTGGCCTTCACGGCCGTGGGGCTCTTCGTGACCTTCGGCATGTTTCATGGTTTCCACGATCTGTTCGGCCGTGCCCAGGCAGATCCCCAGATCAGTCGGCTCCTCGAAGTGGATGTCAGCGGAGGCCAGTCCTCCGGATGGTATACCAATATCCTTCTCTCCATGCTGGCCATTTTGTTCCTGCCGCGCCAGTTCCAGGTGGCCGTGGTGGAGAATGTCAACGAGGAGCACCTGAAGAAAGCCATGTGGCTCTTTCCCCTGTATCTGCTGGCCATCAACCTGTTCGTGCTGCCCGTTGCCATCGGCGGATTGGTGCACTTCGCCGGTCAAAGCGTGGATCCGGAAAGCCTGGTGCTCACCCTGCCCATGAGCGCCCGCAACGAAAGCCTGGTGCTGTTGGTCTACATCGGCGGGCTGTCGGCCGCCACCAGCATGGTCATCGTCGAAACCGTGGCCCTGTCCACCATGATCTGCAACGACCTGGTGATTCCGGTGTTGCTGCGGGTGCCGTCCCTGGGCATCGCCCGGCGCCAGGATCTGAGTCATCTGCTGCTGTTCATCCGTCGGGGCAGCATCATCCTGGTGCTGTTGCTGGGGTATGCCTATTTCCATTTCGTTTCGCGCCACTATTCCCTGATCTCCATCGGACTGATCTCCTTCGCGGCCGTGGCCCAGTTCGGTCCGGCCATCCTGGGAGGCATCTTCTGGAAAGGCGGCACCCGCAACGGCGCCCTGTGGGGCCTGGTGGCCGGATTCGTGATCTGGGCCTATACCCTGGCCCTGCCGTCCCTGTCCCAGGCCGGGTTGTGGTCCCAGCAGTTCCTGTCCCAGGGGCCGTTGGGCATCGCCCTGCTCCGGCCCCACCAATTGTTCTATCTGGATGTGAACGCCCTGCACATGAACCAGTACGCCCACGCGATCTTCTGGAGCATGTTGTTCAATGTGGGGATCTATGTGGGCATCTCCGTGTTCAGCCGCCAGACGGCCATCGAACACACCCAGGCGGCGCTGTTCGTGGATGTGTTCCGCTATTCCGCCCAGATGGAGCGTTCGCCCCTCTGGCGGGGCACCGCCTCGATCCCGTCGCTGAAATTGCTGCTCAGCAGGTTCCTGGGCCGGCATCGGGTGGACGCCGAATTCAACGACTATGCCAGACGGTACAACCTGGACTGGAAGCGCATGGGCAACGCCGATGCCGGGCTGGTCGGATATGCCGAACGGCTGCTGGCGGGGGCCATCGGTTCGGCTTCCGCCCGGGTGATGGTGGCCTCGGTGGTGAAGGAGGAACCGTTGAGCCTGGAGGATGTCATCGATATCCTCAAGGAGACCCGGCGGGTGATCATCCACAGCCGGGAGCTGGAGAGGGCCAGCGCGGAATTGAAAGCCGCCAACGAGCGCCTTCAGGAACTCGACAAGCTCAAGAACGAGTTCATCTCCACCGTCACCCACGAGTTGCGCACCCCGCTGACCTCCATCCGCGCGCTGGCGGAAGTTCTCCATTTCAATCCCGGAATCGAGGCGGATCAGTTGAAGGATTTTTCCGGGATCATCGTCAAGGAGAGCGAGCGTCTGAGCCGGCTGATCAACGATGTCCTCGATTTTCAGAAAATCGAATCGGGCCGCATCGAATGGCAGATTTCCGAATTCGATCCGGTCAAGGTGATCCACGATGCCATTGCCGCCACCCACCGGCTGCTGGTGGACAAAGACATCGAACTGCGGACTTCGCTGCCGGAGAGGGCTCCGCACATCACCGGCGACCGGGACCGCATCATGCAGGTCCTGGTGAACCTGGTTTCCAATGCCGTGAAGTTCAGTCCCGACGGCGAAGGCGTCATCACCATCCGATTGCAGGTCAGGGAGGATCATCTGCGGGTCAATGTCGAGGACAACGGCATCGGCATCCATGTCACGGAACACGAGAATATTTTCAAGGAGTTCAATCAGGTCAAAGAGACCACCCGCGGCCGCCCCAAGGGAACCGGCCTGGGTTTGTGCATTTCCCGGCGGATCATCCAATTTCACAAAGGAAAAATCTGGGTGGAGAGCGAACTGGAGGAGGGGGCGAACTTCATCTTCACCCTGCCCCTGAAATAGAAGGGCTGCAGTGCCTATTTCCGGGTTTCGAGCAGTTCGCCCACCTTGGTGATGACGTCCACGATCGAGAACGGTTTGACGATATAGCCGTCGGCCGCGATGGACATGCCCCTGGCGATGTCGATTTCACGTCCCATGGCGGAGAGGAACACGATCTTGGTGTCTTTGGTATCCGGATTCTGGCGCACGTTCTCACAGACCTCGTAGCCGCTGATTCCGGGCAGCATGATGTCCAGGAGGATGAGATCGGGCCGGAATTCATCGATCCGTTCCAGTGCTTCCTCCCCGTTGCCGGCCACGCTGATCTGATAGCCTTTTTTCTCCAGGGAGAATTGCAGCGGCAGCACGATATTGGGCTCGTCTTCCACAATCAGGATCTTTTCAGTCATGGGCCGGATCCTTTTTCCAAGCGCCAGGGGCGCCGGGAATCAATGAGTCTCCTGGGCACCGGGATAATCCAGGTCGATTTTGGCCTGAACCTTTTCCACCCGCTTGAATATTTCTTTTAGCATCTTTTGTTCGATGGTCGAAAGGTTTTTTGGATCGATATGGTTGTGGGGAGGTGTATCGTCCTCCCGGATGGCCTTGATCTGGCCGGCAAAGCGGATCTGCATCATGAAATCGTACGCCTGATCGATCTCATTGTACTCCTCCCGTGTAATAATTTTTTTTCGATAGAGCTGGTAAAGCCGCTCCTGGGTGTTGGTCTCCTGGATGCCGTTTTTCAGGGCGTAGATGCGGGCGAAATCGACGATGGGCAGCAGGGCCAGCTTGATGTCCAACTGGTTGCGGTGTTCGCCCTTTGATTTGACGACGAAATTGCCGAAGAAGCCGATGGGCGGCCTGGCGGTGAGGGCGTTGCCCGCCAGGTGGCGGAAGAATCCGTGTCTTCCCGCCAGGGAAGCGAACATGTGCCGGCGGAGTGCTTCGACCAGCCGGTGCTCGCCGAAGGCGAAGTTGAAATCGAAAAAGATGCTGGCATGGAGCAGATCCTTGGGCTCCACGGTTCGAATCCAGCCGGAAAAGTATTTCTTCCAGGTCGACAGGGGTTGGCACCACTGGGCATTCCTGGCCATGACGCCCCCGGTGCAGAAATCATAGCCGATGCGGTCGAGGGCGGTGCAGATGGCCTCCCCCAGGCCCAGAAAATAGGCCCGGACCGTCTCGGGCGTCGTCCCATGGTCCGCGGCGACATCCTGGTAGACGATGGCGTTGTCCTGGTCTGTCTTGAGGGTCTGTTCCCGGCGGCCTTCGCTGCCCAGGACCATGAAGGCGAAGGGTGCCGGCGGCGGGCCGGCCTCGGCCATGGCCAGTCCGATGGTCCGTTGCAGTACCGCGTCGGCAAAGGCGGTAATCAGCCGGGTCAGATGCCGAACCTTGGAACCCCCGGCCATCATGTCGGCGATCAATTCGGACAAGCGCCGGTATTTGCGGGCCATGGCTTCTATATCCACCGCCTCGGAGACTTCGCGGATGAGCACCGTGTAGTTGAGTTCCGTGAGCAGGTGGGTGTCGAGAGCGGGATCGCGGTCCCCGCCGGCAAGCAGATCGGGATCGTAATATCGGCCCGGACTGTCCGGCAGCGTGGCGATGGGCCGGAACCGACCGGAGCCGGGTTCGGGGGTCGCCGGCAGGAGCAGGCGAAGTCCGGAAGGATTTTCCCGGGGCCACAGGGCGGCTTCATGGTGGTCGATGACTTCTTTGAGGGTCAGGGGGCTCTTCTCGCCTCCGGCCATGAGGTACTGATTTTCCCATTGCCCCAAGGTTTCCGCCTCCAGGGGAGGTCCAGTCCAATCCAGGTCCAGCGCGGCGAAGTTGCCGTCATGGCCGAGCCGGCACTGGAATTCCCATCGACCGGTCTCCTCCTGCAGACGGTGCAGGAGGTGCAAGACCGCGAGCAGGAGGGTATCCATGTCGGCCTTGAGCCAGATGCGTGGAATTTCGCAATCCGTGTGCATCACGATCCCCAGCCGGTTCCGGGCTCTCAGTTTGACCGCCTCGATCAGATCCGTGCCCGTCAGGGGCGTCCGGGACCATTGGGTATGGCGCAAACCGGCGTAATCGTCGGAGACCTGGTTGAGTATCTGGCTGAGCGCCAGCGATTCCTTGTGGACGATCTCCTTGAACTGCCGCTGGTGGTCGGCATCCATATCCGGATACTCCAGCATGGCTTCACCGGCGGCCCGGATACTGGCCAGGGGCGAGCGGGCGCTTTTGGTCATCCGCCGGAGGAGGGCATCCACGCGCCGGTCGGTTTCGCGCCGGCGGGTGATGTCATTCAAGGTAATGATGAATCCGGCCATCCGTCCCCCACAGTCCGGAACGGGCGTGACCTGGGCGCGGATCGCGTGCCGCCGATGGTTCTCGAAGACGAATCGGGCGTTTGCATGGACGACCCGATGGTTCAGACGCAGTTTGATCTCTTCCAGGGCATGTTCGATCAACTGTCGGTCCAGCACGGCGGTGACGGAGTGTCCGAGGGGGATGGATGGCGGCGCCTCCGATTCGGGTTGCGCGCCGTCGAGGGCAAGATGCTCCCGGGCCCGGCGGTTGAACAGGATGATGCGGCCCTCGGGATTGCAGATCAGTACGCCTTCGGGCATCTCGGCGATGAAGGCCGCCAGGAGATCGGGCTGCCGGCCGCAACCGGTGTCTCCGGTAGAAAATGGGAGGTCCCCCGCCATGGCCCGGTTCTGCCGTCTGTCCGCCAGTTGGTTGACGGCGTGGACGAGGATTTCGGCCCCGGGCCAGTCGCCTGCACGAAGCCGGCGCGACGGGTCCGTCGAGGCGATCCGTCGGATCTCGATTGCCAGTTTCTCTAAATTCAATGCCATGGGGCATCCCGCAGCATAATGGGTGCGTCGAAGAGGCTATCCCATCTTCGGCCAGATGGCAAAGCCTTGTCAATCCATGGAATTTGTTTTCGGATCAATCCCGTTTATTGTCCGCAACATCCCGCGGGCAGGTAATCGTCGGATTAGATGACCAAATGGTCATGATTCGGTCATGGCCGGATCATCTTGTCGTGATAGTCGTGGTGCTGTCAGCGCAGGCGCACTGCCCGCGTTCCATGTTCCAATCAATCCGGTCGGACTTGGGACATGACGACCGGAACCGAAACGAAGGTGAGGTTTGACCATGGCTGAAGCTAGACTCTTAAGAAAGGCAGGGGGGGCGAAAGCCGGCAAGAACCAATCCTCCAACGGCAAACGGACGGTAACATGCCGTTGCCCCAAATGCGGGGGCGAACATCGCTTGAAAATGATCTGGATTGGCCGCGGCCGTCCGCGCAAATATTGTCCGGCGTGCCGCAATGCATTGAAAAGCGTTGCCGGTAATGTCTATCTGCTCGATCTGGAAAGGCATGGATAACGGTCGATACCTTCGCCGTCATTCCAAGCTATTGCAATGGTGCCAGCAGGACGGCCCGGGTGCCTGACCCGGGCTTCGAATCGATTTCCAGGGTGCCGCCGAAATGACGCAGGCGTTCCTGGATTTTGAAAATGTCCAGTCGCTTGTCAGGGCTATCATCCGGTGGCTGCTCATCCAGGACAAATCCGCGACCGTCGTCGGATATTTCGATCCGGATATTTCCTTCCTGCCTGCGAATGCAGACGGCTGCCGATTGCGCCTGGGCATGGGCGGCGATGTTGGCCAGCAATTCGCATACGGATTGAAACAGGAAGGCGCGCATGCCCTCGTCCTCGACCCTCACTGTGCCATCGCCTTGAAAGGCCACCCGAAGGTGGTGCTGGGATTTGATCTTGTCGATGAGTTCCTCCACGGCCGCCACCAGTCCCAGTTCATACAGGGTCGAAGGCGCCAGCCTCACGATCAGTTGGCGGGTATCTTCGATCATCCGTTTGATCAGGACATAGATATCCTCCAGGGCCGCATCGAATGCGCCTCCATCCAGTTGCCGCAACTGGGTCAGTTTGCTCAGGGAGATGGCCGACAGGTTCTGTCCGATGCCGTCGTGCAGTTCCTGGGCGATCCGTCGCCGCTCCCGCGCTTCGCTGAGGGACAGTTCCGAAGTGAGGGCGCGCAGCCGGGCCTGATATTGGATCAGGTTTTTTTCTGCCTTGCGGCGCTCCCTGATCTCCCGGCAAAGTTTCTGGTTGGCGGCATTCAGGTCCTGGGTCCGCTGCTGCACTTTGGTTTCCAGGCCGTCATAGGCCTTCAAGACCTTGTCTTCGGCCTGCTTGCGCAGGATGACTTCCCTTTCCAGTCGCATGAAGGAGCGCCTCAACTGGTCGTAGGTATCCATCTGGTGTCGTTCGGAGCGCCGGAAAGAGATCACCGTATACGTAACAAATAGCGAGAAGGCCACGATGAGGATGCCCTGAATCGCACCGAACCGTTTCTGGCTCTGGGACATGAGCCGCTGGAGACTGGTCTCGATGTCGTCCATGGTCTGGATGAAGTTGCGATAGCGGGCATTGTTATCCTGGTCCATCTCCACGTCGAGGCTGTGGAGCGCCGAACGCTTGAGTCGCTGCAAGATCGAGGATTTGAGATGTATGAAATCGTTCTGGGCTTCTTCGACCCGGTGCAGCAGGTCGTCGTCCGGTATCGGCGTGAAGGTGCCTTCGAAGTTATGGCCCCCTTGGAGCATGGCCCGCAGGTACCACATGGCTTCTTCCACGTGCTTGAGCACGCCGTGATAATCCTGGTCGATATCGTTGTGGAGTACCCCGGAGAGGCTCAAATAGGCGTTTGTCGTCTCTATCTTGATCTCCATGGCGGCGTCGATCAAGGGGGCATAACTGGCACTGATGCGGTAGCCGGTATAAAAGCCGTAGCCCACCAGTCCGGTAAGCATCAATCCGATGATTCCGAAAATTAGATAGATCCGCCTGGGTATCGGGGGTAGATGGTCCCTTGCGGGCGGTCGCTGGCCGCGCAAGTCGCCGTGGATCTGATTTTCGCTGATTGGGTTGAGGAGCATGGATGAATCCAAAATCAGCCTTTGCAGGGTGGCGCTGCCCTTTACGGCAATGGGAGCGTTTATCAATTCACTTCATTATTCCGATCCCGCACCTGCATGTTTAAATAGCCCCGCACGCTCCCATCGTTCCGGTGGCCTGCCGGGTATTGCCATCGTAATTTTATTATGAAGCAAGGCGGCAAACATTGAAATCGGGAAAACACCCGAGTTGGCCGATCCAATTGATGAAATGCGGCACGGAAATTCCTGATGGTCGAGCGGACGGGGACGGCTGCGGGTTCTTCCCGGATCGGGACCCCGTGGATGGACGACGGGTCCGGGGGGATCGCCTTGCAACGGACAGCGGTCAGACGACGCGTCCGTGGTGGTCGAAATCCAGGGCCAGGGACGCCTTTTCCTCTTCGTTGAGGAAATCCACCGACATGATTTCCACCGGGTCGTTTCCCGAGTGGGTGGGGACGATGGTGAGGCTGACCCAGGTGGCCGGGTCCTGCCCGAAGGTGACCACGCACAACTGGTCGCAACCGGCCTCCCGATATTCCGGCGACTGGATCCAGCGGAAAATGAACTGGGTAAAGCCGTTGTGGTGCCGCCCGTACCAGTCGGCGGCCGCTTCGATGGCCGCCGGCAGGCTGCAGACCACATAGAACGCCTTGTTTTTGACGATGGTGGAGCTGTGCTGCCGGCTGTCGCTTTGCGTTTTCTGCAGGTTTTCATGGGCCGTGGTGGCGATCATGTCCAGGATGTCGTGTGCGAAATAGGTGTTCACGTAGGTCTTGTGTTTGGGGCTGAGTCCGTAGATCTGGATCAAATGGTTCTGCATGCAGGAGATCAATCCCTGTTTGCTGCCCAGGTTATCGAGGTCCAGCACGATGGTGGCGGCCTCCTCCTCATCCTCCAGGGCGGTCATGGAGAGCATGACCGTATCTCCGAACGGTTTCTGGTCGGCCATGTAGAATTTGAAATTGTAGGTGGCCATGGTGATCCGGTCGCCGCTCTTGAGCCGTACCGGTTCGTTGGGTTGCAGGCGAATTTCGTTGAGCAGGGTGCCGTTGGTGCTGCGCTGATCTTCCAGGTAGAAGGCCATGTTGCGAAATTCGACGGTGGCATGAAAGCTGGAAATCGCCGGTGCATCGATGACGAGGTGGTTGCGGGGGCTGCGGCCGACGTTGATGCGTTCTTCCTCCAGCTTGAAAGGTTCCGCATTTTCTCCCAGGGCATTGTCCAGATCTTCCAGGTGTGCTTCGGGGATCGCCAGCCGCTGTTTGTCCGTCGCGGTCCCGCCGGTCTTGCGGCGCGCCATCTGCAGGAAAAAAAAGACCAGCGCGGCGATCAAGGCGAGGATGACCAACCCGACGGTCATGGAGATCATCCAGATGCTCTTCTCCGATACCACCAGGGCCGGATCGTTTGCCGGGGCCGTTGCCGTCACCTGCGGTTCGACCCGGGCCGGCGCCGGGGGTGTCTCGGAAGCTGTGGTGGATGCGGGTGTTTCCTCCGGAACGGGCAGCAGGGGCAGGGGGGCGATTTCCGGCGGCTCAGGCTCCGGCGGTGTGAGCAGCTTTTCGATCTGCTCCAATACGCCGGAGATTTCATCTACGGTAAAGGTGCGGAAATATTCACCGTCGGTGCGCAACGCCAGGGTCTGGATCAAGGAGAAATCGGCGGCCTCGGTGAGGGCGATGCCGAAGATCCGAACCCCCTGGAGCTTGCATTGGGCCGTGACATCCTCCTTGAGCCAGCGGGTCATCTCCGCGTCTTTCCGGGCGTCGCCGGTGTCGACGATGCCGTCGGTGATGAAGACGATTCCTTTCCGGGCGGTATCGCGACCCTGTGTCTTGAGTTCGTAGAGGGCGCGCTCGATGCCCGCCGGCGTGTTGGTATATTGGCCGCGATAGTCGATGCCTTCGAGACTGTCGATCACCGCCGCCCGGGCGGTGGGGTCGGAAACCTCGGTCAGCGGATGAAGCAGCCTGGCGCGCTGGTCGAAGAGCACCAACCCGATGCGGGTCTGGTCGGGCAACCGCCGGACAAAGGTGCTGACCACCTGGGGGGTGATGAAACCAGGATCGTTCTTCTTCATGCTGCCCGAGTTGTCGATGACGAAGAACATGTCGAGCTGTGGCGCCTGTGCCTGAAGCGGCGTGGGGACACCCACTGCGGCCCAGACGATGCACAGGAGGGCCACGATTCGCCCAAATGGAAAAATTATCTTTATTTTCAATTTGTTGAACGAAGATCCCATGGCGGTTGCCCTTGTGCTGCATGCGGGTTGAGGGGACATTCAGGGTTTCGGCTTTCCTTTATGTATATAAATGAATGAGTTATGTCAAAAAAAAGCGACCGCAACGATATGGCCGCGGGTGCTGCCCGGGAGATGAATCGGACAGGATACGGCAGGGGGGTGTGCCCAAAATTGTCCATGGCCGCCGCTGGGCGTCACTATTTCGTCACAAATCGGCAATCCAGCCGGATGAATCATCGTGAAGGTCCCGCCGGTCCCAAGCGACAGACAAGGGGGTCTTGATAAAATGAACAATTATTTCGGTAAGATAAAGTTTGGTTGCATAATGACCCGGTCGAGGGGCCGGCTTCGGACGAAATCTGGAGAATTGAGGTATAAATTTTGCATGATGTTTCGGGAGCTTGACTTGGGAGCCCGGTTGGGATGAGATTCATTGCGGATTGCATCGGGCCCGGGACGACATCCTTCGGAGGATCCATTTTGAATTTCCATCGCCGTGACTTTCTCAAAGTGAGCGCCGCCGCCCTGGCCGCCGGTCTGCTGCCCATCCCCGCCCTCGCCGCCATCCACCCACGCCAAGCCTCCCGGAAGCTGGCTTTTTACAACACCCATACCGGCGAAACATTGGATGTGCGCTACTTTGAGCAAGGCACCTACCGGCCCGACCAACTGGAACGCATCGACCAGATCCTGCGGGACCACCGCACCAGCGAAATTCATCCCATCGACCGCCACCTGCTGGATCTGCTGTTCGTCGTCAAATCGCGAATCCGCCCGCACACCCCGTTCCATATCATCTCGGGGTACCGCTCGCCGGCCACCAACGCCATGCTGCGCAGGAAAAGCCCGGGCGTGGCCCGCTCCAGCTTTCACATGAAGGGCAAGGCCATCGATATCCGTCTGCCCGGATACAGTTCACGCCGCTTGCGGGATCTATGCATCGACATGAAAGCGGGTGGGGTGGGCTACTATGCCAATTCGAACTTCGTCCATCTCGACACCGGACCGGTACGCCACTGGTAGCGGTTCGATCCAGGTCTCATCACCCGCAACATCGCCGTCCTCATGAATGCAGCGACTCCGTGGATATGACCCGCGGGGGCGCCGGATGGTTGGATCGTCGCTGCAGGGCCCGGTCCAAATCGCCGTCCCGGCCGTAAATGTCGTCGCGGAATTGCAGGTCCCCGTTCTCGTCTACCCAGGCCGTCATATACAAGAGATGCACCGGGATGGGATCTGGAATGTGCACCACCTGGCGTTCTCCGGAGCCCAGGCGGTCGTCCAGGCGGTCGGACGTCCAGGTGCTGTCCCCGGACAACAGGTAGAGGGCCAGTTCCCGGGCATGTTCCACACGTATGCAGCCGGAACTGTAGCCGCGCTGGAAGCGGCGAAAGAGCGACTTCTGGGGGGTGTCGTGGAGGTAGACCGCGAACTTGTTGGGGAGCATGAACTTGATCCGGCCCAGCGCATTTTTTTCGCCCGGCTCCTGTCGCAGCCGAAAGGGGAAATTGGATTTGTCGTAGCGGGACCAATCCACGGAGCGCGGATCGAGTTCCTCGGCGTCTTCCTCCCAGCCGCCGAAAACCTTGAATCCCTTGTCGACCAGGTAGTCGGCCCCCTGTGCCAATTTGGGCAGGATGTCCTCGGTGGCCAGGGTAAAGGGCACGTTCCAGTACGGGTTGAGTACCATATAGGAGAGACGGGCGCTGAACACCGGGGTCATGCGCGCCGGTTTGCCCACCACCACGCGCATGGTCAGGGCCTTGCGATCCTTTTCCACCACCGCCAATTCGAAGGCGGCTGTATTGACGGCGATATAGCGCTCTCCCAGGTCGCGCGGCAGCCACCGCCAACGCTCCAGGTTCAGTTCGATCTGGCGGATTCGGCTCCCCACGTCGACGTTGAGTGCGCCGAGGGTTTCGGGTCCGATGATGCCGTCGGGTTTCAATCCGTGGCGCCGCTGGAAATGCTCCACCGCCGCCACCAGATCGGTGTCATATGGCCCGGATGCGTCCGGGGGCGTGTCGGCCGTCAAATCGCCTTCCGTATGCAGTCGCTTCCATAGTGACGCAACGCGTTCATCGACATCTCCGGGACGGATGGTCTCGCCTGCGGCAATGACCGGCCACCCGCCGTCCTGCTGGATCCGGCGCAGGCGCTGGAGTGCCTGCTGCAACCCCCGGTATTCGCGATGCGTCGGCCGGAGCCGGTCGATGGTTGCCTCCAGGCTATCTTCGGCCAGGGCCCGGGTCAGCACGGTCAGCATATCCACCGGAGGATCGGGGATCACCCAGTCCTCATGCAGATGCTCCGGATTGATGCGTCCAGCCGCCAGGTGGGTGCCCATCTGCAGCCAGGCGTCGGTCAGCAGCAGGTCCAGTTCGGCCCAGATGGGTGCCAGGGCCTCGTCGGGCGGGAAGTATTCCAGGTTGAGCATATCCAGCAACCGGTTGATGGCCGGCAAATGGTAGTCCGACGGGCGGAGACCGTCCCGGAAAGCCTGCCCGATGATGCCCATCAGGCTGTGGGCGGCCGGCCGCAGACCATGGCCGTCGAACCAGACCGGCCGGTAGGAACGCTGTTCATAAAATGCGGGTATATACTGGACGCTGCAGATCGGCTCGCCGCGACAGGTAAACTCCTGCCGGCGCATGTCGATTTTCACCTGCCGTTCGAGCTGGGCATAGACCCTGGGAAAGAAATAGTGGTTGGCGGCCGCCGGCCCTGCCAGGGGCCAATGGAGCAGGAGACCGAGCAGGCCGGCGGCCACGGCGGCCTGCCGGAGCCATCGCCCGGTGTTTTTCGGTAATACGACGCAAGGACGGAGGAGCATGTCCTTTTTCCCTTCCTTTCGATGCCTGGCCCCGGATGTCCCTGGATATATCGTCGCCGGGGGCGGTCCGATCTTACCGCGGCCGGGGGCAGGTTTTTCGATGATCGACGGACGCGCAGGTTGCCAGGCAGCTAGCGGGTGGGGGGTGAGCTTCCGTGCGGTGAACATCCGGCCCGAAGGCCCGCGATTACCAAACCTCGGGATAGCCGATGTCGACGAATGCCGACTCCATCTTGGCCTTGTGCTCCCGTTCCATGGCGGCCAATTCGAGGAAAAGCTTCTTGCGTCCGGCGTTGGTGCATAGTTCGGCCAATTCATTGTATTGCCGCATGGCCTGTTCCTCTTTCTTCATGGCCAGGGCGATGGCATCCACCGGTTTCATTTCCAGCGAAAGCATGGGTTCTTCGACGGTTTCCGAGACATGGAAATCCGGGAGCTTTTCGAATTGGATGCCGGCGGCAGGATCATCGCAGAATGATTCCAGGATCCGGCGGTGACGCACTTCTTCCTTGCTGAAGGTGCCGAACAGCTCCTTGAGAAATGCATTGGCCGTATTGGCGGCCACGTCGGCATAAAAGCGGGCCGCTTCGATTTCACTCTGAATCGCACGCTCGATGATGTCCCGGTAGACTTCGGTCTTCATATTTCACCTCGAATGAAAAGCTCAATGGGGGTACGGCCAACTTCCCATACGGGAAAATCGCCGGGCTGCTGTTCCGGACGGCCCAAATAACAAGGATTCCACCTGCTCCCTCCATGGAGGTCGGATCGGATCGGCAATCCGTTACGATCCTAAACCAAACGATTTGACGAAGTCAACACGTGCCCTTTTACCATCATTTTTTATGCAACGATCGGGTTCACTCGGCCCGCAGCACCAGCAGGAACCCCCCGCATAGAAAAACGAGGTTGGCCAGCCACGCCGCCGCCAGGGGCGGCAGGATCAACCCGTACCCCAGCGAGACGCAGAAGCTGTGGAAGACGAAATAGAGAAAGCCGATCCCGATCCCGTAGGTGATGCTCACCGGAAGGCCGACGGTCAATCGCCTCCGGGCGGTCAGGCCGATGCCTACCAGGGCCATGATGAAGCAGACGAAGGGATAGGCCGATTTGGCATACAGGTCGACGCGATAGGAGGTGGCGTCATAGCCTTCCTCTTCCACCTTCTTCACATAGTCCAGCAGTTCCCGGTAGTTCATCTCCTCGGATTTGCGCACCACGCGGCGGAAATCGTCCGGGTGCAACTGCAGATTGGCATTCACGGTATCCTCCAGGGTGATGTCATAGGTGTTGACCTCGGGATCGAGGACCTGTTTCATCACCTGGTGCAGCATCCAGCGGCCGTTGTAGTACTCCCCTTTCTGCGCGTCGATGCGGCGAACCAGCCGGAAGTCGCTGCCGAAAAAATAGCGGGTGAAGCCGAAAATGGCCCGGCTGGCCGGATCGAAATACTTGATATGGGTAATCTGGTGGCGGCCTTTGATCCAGATATTTTTCGAGCGCACTGCAATGTTGGTCTTCTTGCGGATTTCGCGGTTCTGGATCTGGTTGGACCGCTGCATGGTCATGGGCACCACCTGTTCGGCCAGGTAGAAGAGCAATACGGCGCCGGCGGCCGCCACCAGCAGGACCGGCCGCATCAAGGCGTAGATGCTGATGCCGCCGGCGTTGATGACGATCAGCTCGTTGTGTTTGCTCATCAGGCCGAAAACGATCAAAATGGCCAGCAGCAGAATTACCGGCAGGGCCTGGGTGAAGATGAATGGGATCTTGTAGGCCACGTATTCGAAGGCGCGCCACAGGGAGATGTCGGCCTCGATGAATTCGTCCATGGTCCCCAGATAGTCCACGGCCACGAAGATGCTCACCACGGCCAGCAGCGACAGCAGAAAATACTTGGCGATCTGGGTGATGATGTATCGGTTGAGGGTATTCATGGCTGGCAGCTCCGGTCCTGCCGGCTGCACAACCGTTCCAGGCTCAGCTTTTGCCCCAGGCGGTGCCATTGCAGCGCCCGCTCCTGGATCATTCGGGAATAGAGCCAGATGCCGGCACCTCCCAGGAGAAAGTTGGGTGCCCACATGCCCACCACCGGCGGCAGGGTGCCCGATTCGCCGAAGGACCAACCCACCGACAGCAGGATATAGTAGCTGAGGAAGAGGACGATTCCGATGACCGTCCCCACCGAGCGTTTGCCCCGGCTCGATTGCATGCCCAGCGGGATGGCCACCAGGCCGAGGACGAAACATGCCAGGGGCAGGGCCAACTTCTCGTGCAGCTTCATCTGGGCCTTGAAATAGGCCTTGCTGCCCGGTTTCGCTGCGGCGATATAATTTCGCAATTGGGCCATCCTCATCTCCTCGATGGGGCGGCGGTCGCCCGAACTCTTGGTCAGGATCCCCTTGAGATCGAGGTTCATCTCATAGGTCTTGAAAGCGATGGCATGGGCCGACTGATCTTCCAGGCGCACCTGGTTGATGGATCCGTTGAAAAGCCGCAGCCGGATATTCTGCTTGTCCGCCTCCGGGATCATCACCCCCCGCGGGGCGACGATGATGTTGTTGATCGTCTTGTTGCGCTGGTCTTCGATGAACACGTCGGTCATGCTGCGGTCTTTCAGGTTGACCTTGTTCACATAGAGGGTGAGGCCATCGAAGCTGTCGATGAAGGTCCGCTCCCGGATGACGGCGTCGGCATGGGATTCGGCCAGGCGGATCGACAGCCCGTAGTAGGCGCGATTGCTCCACGGCAATCCCACCGCCGTGATCAGGGTGGTGAGCAGCCACCCCATCAGGCAGAAGCAGAACACCGGCACCAGGAAACGGTGGGGATTCATGCCGCAGGCCTTCAGGGCCACGATTTCGTTGTCGCCCGACATCCGCAGGAAGGTCAGCAATACCGCCATCATCACCGACATGGGGGTGATGAAGGCCAGAAAGAACGGCATGGAGTAGGCCAGCAACAGAAGAAAAGAGAAGAGGCTCACCTGGTAGTTGACCACCATGTTGGTGATCTCCAGGATCTTGGTCACCAGAAAGATAAAGGAGAAAAAAAACAGGTTCAGCCCGAAGGGCGGAAGCAGTTCCCGCAGCATGTAGCGATGAAGGATGGTATTGACGCGCATGGTCGCGGGGCTCCGGCTACAGCGACAACCGTTTGAAGATCGGTTCCGGGATGGCCTTGATCAATGCCATGATCCATCTCCAGAACCAGCGGGTGTAGACGACATCCCGGGACTTGGCATAGGCCCGCCAGATATCGGCGGCCACCTGCGACGGCGTGGCCGTGAGCAGGGGCGGCAGGCCCAGGCCGGCGGTCATCTTGGTATGGACGAACCCCGGCAGAACGGTGATCACCCGGACTCGATGCCGGCTCAGCCGGTTGCGCAGACCGCTAAGATAGATCTGCAGGGCCCCTTTGGCCGCGCCGTAGATATAGTTGCTCTGCCGGCCCCGGTCGCCGGCCACCGAGCCGATGGCGATGATCAGGCCCTGCCGGCGGCGGCTGAAATCCGCCGCGATGACCTCCAGGATGGACACCGCGCCGCTGAAATTGGTGTCGATGATCCGGCGGGCCGATTCGAAGTCGGCCTGGGCCGTCTCCTGGTCGCCCAGGTGGCCGAAGGCCAGCAACACGGCGTCGGGTTTGGGGTCCAGGCGGTGGTAGAAATCGGCATGGCTTTCGTACTCCAGCGCGTCGAAGGCCACGGCCTCGGCGGATACCTCGTATCGTACCCGGAAGTCCCGGGCCTTCCCGGACAGCAGGTCCAGGTCCCGCGAGGCCAGGATCACATCGGCATTGGCCTTGCGGGCGAATTCCCGGGCCGTGGCGTGGGCCATGTCGGAGTTGGCCCCCAGAACGAGCAGTCTCATGGTCAAATTCCCAGCCGCCGCGATTGCAGCGAGTTGAATTTCATGTCCAGCGCATACTTCCGGCGCAGGGCGATAAATTTATTCCGCAACGGGTAGCCGTCGGCGAACATCTTCCGCGGCATGCGCACATCCTTGGCCAGGTAAAGACGGCCTCCGTGTTCCCGCACCATGGCATCCAGTTCCCCCAGCAGGGCGAAGAGCCGGGGTTCGATTTTGAAATCCAGGGCCAGGGTGTAGCCTTCCATGGGAAACGACAGGTAGTTCTGGTTTTGCGGGCCCAGCAGCTTGAGCACGGCCAGAAACGAGCCCATCCCGCTGCCGGCGATTTTTCCCAGGATGGCCCGCAGGCCTCGGCGGCTGGCATCCTTGGGCAACACGCACTGGTATTGGGTGAAGCCGCCGGGGCCGTAAAGGCGGTTCCAGTGGGCGATGCCGTCCAGGGGATAGAAAAAGGCATCCAGGGGCGTGGTCCGGTCCTGTGGCCTCGACGGGTGCATGGCGAAATAGAGCCGGTTGAACAGGGACACCGCATGGCGGTTGAGAACGAAGCCGGGAATTTCCAGGGGCACGGCGCAGCCCGATGGGCGGGGAAGGCGCAGGCCGCCGTCTTCGGCGTGCTCCCCCAGCATCAGGACGCTGCGGCCCAGGTGGTCGCCCCTGGCCAGGCAGTCGATCCAGGCCACGGAGTAGCTGGTGTTGCGGTGATCCTCGAACCGGGCGAAGGCTTCGGCCAGGTTGGCGCAGCGGATGACGGTCTCCCGGATATAGGCGCTGGGAACCCGCCGCAACTTCAAACAGGCCTCCAGGATCAGGCCGGTGAGTCCCATGCCGCCGCAGGTGGCGTGGAAGAGGTCCTGGTTCTCTTCCGGGCCGCAAGTCACCACTTGCCCGTCGGCCAGCATGAGGCGCAGACGCGTCACGCTCTGGCTGAAACAGCCTGCGCTGTGATGATTCTTGCCATGCACGTCGCTGGCGATGGCGCCCCCCACGGTGATCAGCTTGGTGCCCGGCGTTACCTGGAAAAACCAGCCGCGGGGCAGAAAGTGGTCGATGATCTCCGCCAGGGTCACGCCGCTTTCGCAGGTCAGCAATCCGCTGGACCAATCGAAGGCGATCAACTTGTCGTAGCGCTCGGTACGCAGCACCTGCCGGTTCAGGGCACTGTCGCCGTAGCTCTTTCCCAGGCCATGGGCAATCCAGTGACCCGGACGGGCCAGCAGGGCGGCCGCCTGGGCTTCCGTCTCGAACACAGGGCCATGGGATTCGATGACCGGATATTTCCCCCAGCCGTGCAGTCTTATGGTTCCTGATTCCGTCATCAATTCGCATTGTCCAAGGTTCGGGGTGCGGGCAGGTCAGGCGTACAACAGAATCATGATATTCACCAGCCAAAGCACAATTACAACCTTCATCATGGGATCGTGGATCAGCACCTGGGTGGGGGATCCGCTCTTTTCTTCCACGAAGGTGATCTGCAGGTAGCGCAGCAGTCCCAGCAACACCCAGAGGCTGGTAAGATAAAGATGCTTGGTGCCGTGTTTGGCCACCACATCGGGCGATACGGTGTAGAGAATATAGGCGACGATGATCACCGAAGCCATGATGCCCATGGCCAGGGAGATGAACGCCAGATTGTACCCGTCCATGGCTTTGCGCAGCGGGTGGTCCTGGTCGGCCAGCAACAGATCGTCCCGCCGTTTGGCCAGGGCCAGAAACAGGGCCAGCAGAAAGGTCACGATGACGATCCAGGGGCTGATGGGAATCCGTGCGGCCATGCCTCCGATGAGAATCCGCAGGACGAACCCCAACGCGATGCAGACGATATCGACGATGGGCATATGCTTGAGCCCATGGGTATAGGCCACGTTGAGCAGCAGGTAGGCCAGCAGCACGAAGAGACACTCCAGCGAGAGTCCGACCACGGCGACGGCCACCGAAACGATGAACAGCACCAGGGCAATGGAGACGGCGGTGGCCGGCGACACCTCGCCGCTGGCGACGGGCCGCCTGCGTTTGACCGGGTGGCGACGGTCGTCGTCCATGTCCTTGATGTCGTTGATGGCGTAGACGGCACTGGCCATGAGGCTGAAGGAGGCGAACGCCAGGAACGTCAATCCGACGGCCCGCGGTTGGGTCAGCTGGTTGCCAAAAAGGATGGGCAGCCAGATGAAACCGTTTTTCAGATATTGATGCGGCCTGGCCAGCCGAATGCCGGCACTGACAATAGTATTTTTCATCCCCAGCGCTTTAGGGGACGTTGCTAACTTATTAACTTAATCAACATATACCATGGCCAGTCCGCAAACAAAGCGGATTAAGTTAATAAGTTAGCAACGTCCCCCATTTCCTTAAGTTAATAAGTTAGCAACGTCCCCTATTCTTCTATTCTCCTTCTTCTTCGTCCTTGTGTGCCTCCTTCAGGGCTTTTTCGGGGCCCAGCAGGATGGCCAGCCAGCGGGTTTCGTCGCGGCTGTCCAGGGCGATTTTGGCCGTGATGGTCAGCGGAACGGAGAGCAACATCCCCACCGGGCCCAGCACCCAGCCCCAGAAGAGCAGGGAAAGGAAGACCACCAGGGTCGAGAGCCCCAGTCCCCTGCCCATGTATCGCGGTTCGATGGCATTGCCCATCACCAGGTTGACGGCAAGATATCCGGCGGCCAACAGCAGGGCTTTGGCCAGTCCCAATTGTACCAGCGCCAGCAGCACCGCCGGCACGGCGGCGATGATGGAGCCGATATTGGGAACATAGTTGAGCGCGAAAGCCAGCAGTCCCCACAGCAGGGGATGATCCACCCCCAATACCGCCGCCCAGATGGAGATGATCACTCCGGTGGCCAGGCTGATCCAGGTCTTGATGGCCATGTATTGTTTCACGTCGTTGAGAAATCGTTCCCAGCGGGCCAGCGAAGCATCCGGCGCCCCCATGATGGCCTGCAGTTTGTGGGGGAAGCTGGCCGCTTCCAGCAGGATGAAGATCACCGTCATCATGATCAGGAAGCCATTGGTCAGCACATTGCCCAACCCGTTGAGCACCGAGGCCGCCAGTTTCATGGCCGCCCCCGGATCGAAGATTTCGGTGAGCGCCGGTGTCCTGGAGATGATTCCCTTGCTGTCCAGGTACTCCAGCACGACGGTGGTCTGGGTTTTGATTTTTGCCTGGTAAACCGGCAGGTCCTGGGAGAATTCGTGGATGGACTGGCCCACCAGGGTGCCGATCAGGATCATCAGGCCCAGGGCCCCGGTGATGACGATAAACATGGCCGCCACGGATGGCAGGCCCTTGCGCTGGAGCCAGAACATGGGAGGAGCGCTGATGATGGCGACGAAGGCGGAGAGCAGAAAGGGCACCAGGATCACGGTGGAGGCTTTCATCCCCGCGATGATGACGACGCAGGCGGCGGCGGCCAATAACGTATCGGTGGTGCGCATCGGTCGGAATCCCTCCCGGCGGATAGATTCTGGATGGTGATTTGCTTGCCGGCCCCCGGCGCGGCATGTCCGGCCATCAGCGGCCGTCAGCGAAAAAACACCGCCACCCAGACGGTGTCATCCTGCTCGTCGGTCCAGTCCACCCGGTGCCGGGTATGGGCCGGGATGAGCAGGTGGTCGCCCGGCCCCAACACCACAGGTTCGTCCGAGGACTCTAAACGCACGCCGGCGCTTCCCTTGAGAAGCAATACCCATTCGTTTTCGGACTGATCGTACCAGAACCCTTGGGGCGAACGATGTCCCCGGGAGACGATGCGCTCCACCCGCACGGTATCTCGATTGAGGATCTCCTGGATCCACTCTTCGGTGAGGCTGTGGGGAATATTTTCGAAAAAATTGTCAATCTTCATTCGCCGCAACCTCTCCGTTTCCGGCAAACGATTTCAATTCCCCTGTGCGGGCGGCGGGAAATCGATCCGTGGATCCGGCCGGGTTCTGGCTGTTGTAGACCAACCGTTCCGCGGCGTCAATCGCACACCACGGGGACGGTCGGCGGAAAAATCAGATCCTGCCGGTAAACAGGGTCAGCTGGAGCCCGCCGTGATTCAATGGGCGTGATTGCAGGGGCAACGCCTTGCAATGGATCCGCGCCGCCGGGGGGGCCACCAGCGCCAGTCTCCAGCCTTTGAAATCGCGCTGCAACTTGGTCAGGATACGCGCATAGAACCGGGGAGGAGGTGTATCCGGAGTCAGGCGCAGGCCGTAGGGCGGATTCAGGACGATGAGTCCGGCTTGATCTCCAAATGTCCGTGGATCGAGGGCGAAGAAATCGCCGGACCCCACCCGGACGGCGTCCTGCAGGCCGAGGCGTTCCACTGCCGCGGCCAACCGGGAACAGGCCGTCCCGTCGATGTCCGATGCCCAGATCAGCGGGTAATCCATTTGCCGTACCTCGGTGGAAGCGGTGCGGACCAGGTGGTCCCACTGCCGGGACCGGAAAGCGGGCCACCGCATGAAGGCGAAGTTTCGCCGCAGGCCGGGGGCGATGCCCTTGGCCATGAGGGCCGCCTCCATGCTGAATGTGCCGGCTCCGCACATGGGATCCACCAGCGGCCGGTCCGGCCGGTAGCCCGCCGCCTTCAGGATAATGGCGGCGGTGGTCTCCCGCAGGGGAGCCCGGGCGTCATGATGCTTCCAGCCGCGCAGATAGAGATTGTCTCCGCTGCTGTCCAGGGAGAGGGTGACACCATCGTCCTTCAGCCGGACATTGAGTGCCTGATCCTCGGAAACCGTCGGATCGATGGTCATTTCGGACCAGTGACGTGCGATCTGCCCACGGATGTGTTGGGCGATGGCTTCCGAGTGATAAAGCCGCGACCGCCGGGTGGTGACCTGGCATCTCGGAACGGTCCCGGCCGGCAGCCACAGGGACCAGTCGACCTCGGCCGCCTTTTTTTCCAATTGCCTGAAATTGGTGGCCCGGAAGCGCGCCAGGCGGATCAGGATCCGTCCGGCGGTGTGCAGGTGCAGGTTGGCCCGGTAGACATCTATGAGCCGGCCGCCGAAGGCCACCCCGCCCCGGGTGACATCGCCAATCGCCACCGATCCGGCCAGCCCGGCGATTTCCCGGCGGCAAATGGGTTCATAGTCCGGCAGGGTGACGGCGAAGAGATCCAGCCGGGCGCCGATCACATGGCGCTTGATGCGTTTTTCCAGGTTCATGGGGTGCTCCGCGTCACATTGCGCCACGATTTAAAGTCTTGATAATGGCATTCATCGATACTAATGTGTCCCAATTCGGTGCTGATCTATCAATTGAGCGGTGGATTGTAAATGTACTCATCTTTCCCGGGCCCTCCTGGCGCGGATGATCCAACTGGTGTGAAAGAAGCATAGCCGCCCATGACCAAGGTTTTTGTCAGAAAAGCAACCTACCAGGCCGGCAGCCTCCAACCATTGATTCGCGAAATGCTCGACAGCCAGGGGCCCGACTGGATTTCTTCCGGCATGCGGGTGGTGGTCAAACCCAATCTCCTGCTGCCGGCGAAACCCGATCTGGCCATCGTGACCAACCCCCTGATCGTCCGGCTGGTGGTGGATTACCTGCTGGAAAGAGGGGCCCGGGTGCAGGTGTCCGACAGTCCACCGGTGGGCAGTTTCCGCAAAGTGGCGCGAACCGGTGGTTTCCATCAGGTTCTCGAGGGGCTGGATGTGGAACTCAAGGGGTTCGAGGGGTCGGTGGCCGTGAATGTCGGCGAGCCCTTCGGCACCGTCGAAATCGCCCGGGATGCCGTGGAAGCCGATCTGGTCATCAATCTGGCCAAACTCAAGGCCCATGCCCAGATGTACCTGACCCTCGGGGTGAAGAACATGTTCGGCACCATCATCGGGCTGCGAAAACCGGAATGGCACATGCGCGCGGGCATCGACCGGGAGATGTTCGCCAAATTGCTCTTGCGGATCCACGAGGCCGTCTCCCCGGGATTCACCATTGTGGACGGCATCCTGGCCCTGGAAGGCCATGGACCGGGAAAGAGCGGTACGCCCCGGGAACTGGGATTGCTGGTGGGTGGGGCCGATGCCCATGCCGTGGACAAAACCGTCTGCACCCTGCTGGGGATCGACCCCGGAGAACTGCTGACCTGCCGATTGGCCCGGCAGCTCGGGCTGTTCAACGGCGAGGTGCATGTCAACGGCAACATCGATATCGTCGAGGACTTTCGCTTCCCCGAACTCAACTCCCTGAGCATGGGTCCGGAATCCTTCAACCGGTTCATGCGCCGGTACGTGATCCAGAAACCGGTGGTGGATAACGAAAAATGCAAGTTGTGCGGCGAATGTTGGAAGGTCTGCCCGGCCGATGTGATCAGCCACAATACCAAGGGCATCCGGTTCGCCTATGACAAGTGCATCCGCTGCTACTGCTGCCTGGAAGTGTGCCTGCAGGGCGCCATCTGCGCCAAGGAACCGCTGCTGGGCAAGCTGCGGCGCAGATTGATCCACGATTGATTCGGCAAGCCGATGACCGAAACCGTTCAAATCGTCGATGTCGCCCCCCGGGACGGATTGCAGATCGAATGCAAAACGCTGCCGCCGAAGAAACGGCTGGCATTGATCGATCTGCTCCGGGGGGCCGGGGTGAATTCCATCGAAATCGGTTCCTTCGTAAACCCCCGGCGCGTTCCGCAGATGGCCGGTCTGCCGGAGATCTGCAAGGCGCTCGATCTGGCCGGTTCCGTACGCTACACGGCCCTGGTGCCCAATCCCAGGGGCCTGGGGGCGGCAATGGATGCGGGCGTGGCCCATGTGCGCATGACCGTGCTGGCCAGCGACTCTCTGAATCGGGCCAACTTCGAGCGTTCCGTGGACGAATCCCTCGCCGCGTTCGAGACCATGGCCGCCCTGGCCCGGGAACGGCAAACGGCTTTCGGTGCCGTTATCGGCGCGGCGTTCGGCTGCCCCCTGGAAGGCCATGTACCGCCGGACCGGGTGATGGGGATCGCCCACCGCATGGCCGGCCTGGGCGCCGATGAAATCGTCCTGGCCGATACCACGGGCATGGCCATGCCCCATCAGGTGGCGGACCTGTGCGCCCGACTGATCGACGAACTGCGCACCCGCCATCCCCAGGCAATGCCGGGTATTCACTTGCACAACACCCGCAATACCGGGTATGCCAATGCCTATGCAGCCCATCAGGCCGGTATCCGGCTTTTCGACACGTCGCTGGGCGGCATCGGAGGATGCCCCTTTTCGCCCGGCGCACTAGGCAATATCGCCACCGAGGACCTCGTCCATATGTTCAACGGCATGGGCGTGCCCACCGGCATCCGGCTGGACAAATGTATCGCCGCATCCAAATGGCTGGCCACCGAATTGGGCAGAGAGCTGCCCGCCATGATCGGCCGGGCCGAACCCATCTACTTGCAGCCGGCCGGATCGTCTTGATCGACATTTGTCATCACCAGGCGGCCAAAACCATATCAACAAGAAAGGAAGGTACTCCATGGCAGGAATCAACAAAGCGATCATCATCGGCCGATTGGGACGCGACCCGGAAATGCGCTACACGCCCGACGGCACGGCCGTGGCCAATTTCAGCGTGGCCACATCCGAAGAATGGAAAGACAAGAACACCGGAGAGAAGAAGGAGCGTACCGAGTGGCATCGCGTCGTGGCCTGGCGCCGGCTGGGTGAAATCTGCGGAGAATATCTCTCCAAGGGACGCCAGGTATATGTCGAGGGCCGCCTGCAGACCCGCTCTTGGGAGCAGGAAGGCGTCACCCGCTATTCCACCGAAATCGTGGCCACCGACATCCAGTTTCTCGGCAGCCGCAACGACACCCCCGGCGGCGGGCAGCCCTCCCGCAACCAGCCCGCGGACCAAGGCTACCCCGAACCGCCCATGGCCGATACCCAGGATGACGATATCCCCTTCTGAGATAAGTAGGGGACGTTCCTAACTTATTAACTTAATCTTAAGACGACCGTGAGAATCGTTATCAATTTCTTGATTAAGTTAATAAGTTAGGAACGTCCCCCCTTCCTTTTTATGACAAATTGCGGCGAACAGGGTGACGACATTTGTCCCTGATTACAAGCCTTTCCATTCGAAGTCATATCAAAACATTGATATTATTTTACAAATATTCTTACGGTCTTTCGGTATGATAATTGCTACAGGCATAGCGGTTCTTTGCGACTTTTTCGAGGTTCAAGAAATCCATTCATCGGAGGCTGTACATGGATATTACTTGCAAGCAATGCAACGCGACTTACAACATTCCCGATCGCCAACTGCCCAAGGCGAAAGCCAGCGCTGAGTGCAAACGCTGCGGGCACAAGATCGTAATCAACGCGGCGCCGGCAGCCGCCGCGTACGCACCTGCCGCTCCGACACCATCGGAGACCCCGACACCGGCAAAGCAGACCGATTCGGCGGCATTGGCTGAATTCTCCGATTTGGCGGGCTTCGATGCGGACCACTACGACTTGGATGCACTGCTGAAAGCGAACAAGAAGGGCCGGTACGCCACCAAAATCAACAAATTCAAGGTCAAGATCCTCACCGCCGTCAAACCCACACTCGACCGCCTGCTGGCCGGAGATGAGAAAGTACTGCGTGTGGCCGGCGGAACCGCCTATTACCCCATCGAAGTGATATTGGGCAACGGGGTCTTCACCATGCTTTACAACCGCTATGCGCTCCTCGCCACCAACCGGCGGCTGGTGATGATCAATACCAACCCACGCATGACCGAGACCCGCCACTACCTGTTTCAGATGAGGTATGAAGATCTCAAGAAGGTGTCGCGCGGCCTGTTTCGCACCAGCCTGACCCTGACTCCCAAAAAGGGCAAACGCCGTATCTTCACTTCCATGAAATCCGCCTTCACGGCGGAGCTGTTCAATTTCATCAAGCCGCGCCTCGACCTGCAGAAAAACATTCCCGCCGGAGGAGAAATCCAGACGAATCTCTGCCCGGCCTGCTACACGCTGCTGGGCAGCAGATTGTCCCAGTGCACATCGTGCCATTCGGCCTTCAAGACTCCGGCCGCCGCCGCCTGGCGGTCGCTGATCCTGCCGGGATTGGGCGATTTCTATCTGGGCCACCGGGTGTTGGGCGGCCTTGAAATGGTGGGCGCCCTGATGGTCTGGCTTTTCTTCGCCGCCATGCTGGTCAGCGGCCGCCTGGAGGGAATCGTGCTCGGTGCCATCGTGTTGATTTTCGCCAATGGTTTCGACGCGCTGTTAACCATGCACATGGCCAAAAAAGGTTACATCCTGGCCAGAAAACAGCCGGCGGCCGAGTCTCGCGCGCAGTTGGCTCCCGGCAACGCATAACGAAGTAGCGAATTACGAAATAGGGGACGTTCCTAACTTATTAACTTAATCATTTTAAGTAATTTCAATATTAATATCCATCTCAGATTAAGTTAATAAGTTAGGAACGTCCCCCCTCCCTTTTCCT
This sequence comes from Desulfobacteraceae bacterium, assembly GCA_050288425.1. Lineage (GTDB taxonomy): Bacteria > Desulfobacterota > Desulfobacteria > Desulfobacterales > Desulfosarcinaceae > JARRKU01. Next base: position 28,221 of record JBNKDU010000032.1, read on the forward strand.
TCTCCAAATCTATTGCCCAAAAGCGTGTATTTGTTATACATGTTAATGGGATGCCGACCTTTTTTTGGATCAAATTTACCCACTTTATGGACGAGGTCTCGATGAATCCCTATTGTTTCCATCGGGATTGGGCGCATTCGCATCGTAACTAAGGGTGCTGGAACCAGTCCCGACGGCAGGCGCCGCCCACCCTGTTCCCCTGGTGGCGCAATATTTCCTTTGCAACAACCAGCAGTCCGCCGAAAGGTTTGGAGATAATGAAGCGTACTCAATTCGAACGCGTCGTGTACATCGGCTGGTTCGGCATGTTGGCCATCCTGGCGGCGCTGGTATTCTGCCAGGCCTCTTCCGATCACGTTCCATGGTCCGTGACGTCCGTCCATGCCGCGGCGGAACTCGAGTCCGGTATGATCGATCCCAAGAACGGCAAGAAGATAAAGTACTGGGTCGCCCCCATGGATCCCAAGTACATCCGCAACGAGCCGGGCAAATCGCCCATGGGCATGGATCTGGTGCCGGTGTACGAGGAGGAGGGCGAAGAAAAGGAACCCAGCTCCACCATTCGTATCGATCCGGTCACCATCCAGAACATGGGAGTGCGCTACGGCCGGGTGGAAAGCAAAAAGCTGGTCAAGTCCATCCGTACCTACGGCAATATCACTTATGACGAGACCCGGGTCTACACGGTGAACACGAAATTCAACGGCTGGATCGAAAAGTTGTATGTCGATTTCATGGGGGACCATGTGACCCGCGGACAGCCCCTGTTTGCGATCTACAGCCCCGAACTTTTGACCGCCCAGCAGGAATATCTGATGGCCTATCAACAATTTCGCGGCCTGCCCAAATCGGCATCCGTGGTGGCCCGTAGCGATGCCCTGCGCCTGTTGAATGCATCGCGCACGCGGCTGCAGTATTGGGATCTGACCGAAGAGCAGATTGAGGACATCGAAAAAAAGGGCACCATCCGCAAGAATTTGACCATCTATTCGCCGGCATCCGGCGTGGTCACCAAGAAGAATGCCTTCGAGGGGCACTATGTCAAGGCTGGCGAGCATCAGTATGAAATTGCCGATTTGTCGAAGGTGTGGGTGGACGTCGATATCTACGAGTATGAACTGCCCTGGGTGAGCAAAGGCATGCCGGCGAAGATGGATCTGCCATATGTACCGGGTAAAAAATACTCCGGCGAGGTCCTGTTCATCTATCCCTATCTGGACAGCAACACGCGGACGGCCCGTCTGCGGCTGGCCTTCGAAAACCAGGACGGCCGGCTCAAGCCGGGGATGTACGCGAATATCCACCTGAAGGCATCGCTGCCCGAAGCCACCCTGGCGATACCTCAGGAAGCCGTGATCGACAGTGGTGAACGCAAGATTGTCTTCGTGGCCCGGGGAAAGGGCCGCTTCGAACCCCGCCAGATCGAAGTGGGCATGGAAGCGGACGACTTCCAGTACCAGGTACTTTCCGGAGTGAAGGAAGGTGATCGAATCGTGGTTTCCGGTCAGTTCATGTTCGACTCGGAAAGCCGCCTGCGCGAGGCCATTCAGAAGATGCTGGCCGTCCGGCAGGCCGGCGCGGAGAAGAGCGACGACGACATGGACATGACCGATCTGGGGATGTCGGATGCATCCGATGACGGCGGTAAAAACAGCAAACCGTAAGACTGCCCGATGCGAACCGCGCAGCGAACATCGATACGGCAAAAGGTGCCCCTATGATTGCCCGAATCATCGAAATGTCGATTCGCAATAAATTCCTGATCATCCTGGCCACGGTATTCGTCATCGCAGCCGGAATCTTTGCGGTCGTCCGCACCCCCCTGGACGCCATTCCCGACCTGTCCGACGTCCAGGTGATCATCTTCACCGAATACCCGGGCCAGGCCCCCCAGGTGGTGGAAGATCAGGTGACCTATCCATTGACCACGGCCATGCTGTCGGTTCCGTTTGCCAAGGTGGTCCGCGGCTACTCCTTTTTCGGCGTCTCCTTCGTCTACATCATCTTCGATGACGGCACCGATCTCTACTGGGCGCGCAGCCGCGTGCTGGAGTATCTCAACTTCGTGGCCGGAAGGCTGCCCAAAGGCGTGACGCCCTCATTGGGGCCGGACGCCACCGGGGTCGGTTGGGTCTACGCCTATATGCTCGAAAGCGACCGCCACGACCTGTCCCAGCTGCGGTCGATCCAGGACTGGTTTCTGCGCTACGAACTGGCCAGCGTCTCCGGCGTATCCGAGGTGGCTTCCATCGGCGGATTCGTGAAGCAGTACCAGGTGATCGTCGATCCCAACAAGCTGCGCGCGTATGGTCTGCCCATGCAGAAAATCGTGATGGCCATCCGGCGCAGCAACAACGATGTGGGCGGCAAGCTGGTGGAAATGGGCGAGACCGAATACATGATCCGCGGGCTGGGCTACATCCAGGATATCGAGGATCTCTACAACGTACCGCTGGGGCTGGACAACCGCGGGACGCCGATATTGCTGCGCAATGTGGCCAACGTCAAGATCGGTCCCGAACTTCGCCGTGGCATTGCCGATTACAATGGTGTGGGAGAAGTGGTCGGCGGCATTGTCATCATGCGTTTCGGCGAGAACGCCCTGCAGGTTATCGAAGATGTGAAGACCCGGCTGAAAGAACTCCGCTCCGGTCTCCCCGAGGGCGTTACCGTCAAAAGTGTTTACGACAGATCCGGCCTGATCCTGCGGGCCATCGACAACCTCAAGCATACCCTGATCGAGGAGAGCCTCATCGTCGCCCTGGTCTGCGTGGCGTTTCTCTTCCACTTCCGCAGTGCCCTGGTGGGGATCTTCACCCTGCCGGTGGGGGTATTGGTCAGTTTCATCATCATGGAACGCCAGGGCATCAACGCCAACATCATGAGTCTGGGCGGCATCGCCATCGCCATCGGCGCCATGGTGGATGCCGCCATCGTGATGATCGAAAACGCCCACAAACACATCGAGAGGTACGGTCGCAAGAAGCCGCATTGGGACCTGATCGCCGATTCCGCCAAGGAAGTGGGACCGGCCCTGTTTTTCTCCCTGCTGATCATCGCCGCCAGCTTCTTGCCGGTATTTTCCCTGGAGGCCCAGGAAGGGCGCCTGTTCCGGCCGCTGGCCTATACCAAGACCTATGCCATGATGGGGGCGGCCCTGTTGGCCGTCACCATCGTTCCGGTGCTGATGGGCTACATGATCCGCGGCAGGATCCGGCCGGAAGCCAAAAATCCCATCAACCGGTTCCTGATCTGGGTGTACCATCCCGTCATCAAGCTGGTGCTCAAGGCCAAGACCATGGTGGTTCTGGTGGCGATGGTGATTCTGGCGGCAACCTTTTATCCCATCATTCACATGGGTTCGGAGTTCATGCCGCCGCTCAACGAAGGCGATCTGCTCTACATGCCCACCACCCTGCCCGGCATTTCGGTGACCAAGGCCAAGGAATTGATCCAGCAGACCGACCGCATCATCGCCTCCTTTCCCGAAGTGGAGCACGTATTCGGAAAGATCGGCCGGGCCGAAACCGCCACCGACCCCGCGCCGCTGAGCATGATCGAGACCACCATCACGCTCAAGCCGGAAGCGCAATGGCGGGACGGCATGACCATGGAGAGACTCGTGGAAGAAATGGACAAGGCCATTCGGTTCCCCGGGTTGACCAACGCCTGGACCATGCCCATCAAGACGCGCATCGACATGCTGTCCACCGGCATCAAGACGCCGGTGGGCATCAAGATCGTGGGCGAGGATCTCGACACGCTCAATGATTTGGGCGAGCAGGTGGAGGCGGTCATCCACAACGTCCCCGGAACGCTGAGCGTCTACGCGGAGCGGGTCACCGGCGGCGATTATCTCGATTACCGCATTCGCCGCGAGGAGGCGGCGCGCTACGGCCTCACCGTGGGCGATGTCCAGGACATCATCATATCGGCGGTGGGCGGCATGAATATCACCCAGACCGTGGAGGGACTGGAACGCTATCCGGTCAATCTGCGGTACGGCCCCGAACTGCGCGACACACCCGAAAAACTCAAGCGCATCCTGGTGCCGACGCCCGCCGGCGCCCAGGTACCCATCGTCCAACTGGCCGATATCCGGATTCTGAAAGGACCACCGGTCATCAAGAGCGAAAACGCGCGCAACAATGCCTGGGTCTACGTGGATCTCACCGGCATCGATGTGGGCACCTATGTCAAGGCCGCCCGCCGGGCGGTTCAGGAACAGGTCCATCTGCCGCCGGGATACAGCCTGGTCTGGAGCGGCCAGTATGAATACATGGTTCGCGCCCAGAAGCGGCTGGCCATCGTCGTGCCCATGGCCCTGATCATCATCTTCCTGCTGCTGTACTTCAATTTCAAAAGCATCGGTGAAAGCCTTATCGTTCTGCTCAGCGTGCCCTTTTCCCTGACCGGCGGATTTTGGCTCATGTATGTGTTGGGCTACAACATGAGCGTGGCCGTGGGGGTCGGCTTTATCGCCCTGGCCGGGGTGGCCGCCGAAACCGGCGTGGTCATGCTGATCTACCTGGACATCTCCTATGGCGAATTCAAGCGTCGTCACGGGGACGGTTTCAACCGACAGCATTTGCAGGCGGCCATCGAAGAAGGCGCGGCTTTGCGCGTACGTCCCAAGATGATGACCGTCGTGGCCATCATGTCCGGTCTGATGCCCATCATGTGGAGCCATGGGGCCGGATCACAGGTTATGAAGCGTATCGCCGCCCCCATGATCGGGGGCATGGTCAGCGCCACCGTATTGACCCTCATCGTGGTGCCGGCCATCTACGGGTTGTGGAAAGGATGGAGCCTGAAAAGGTAATTACAAGGAATCAAATTAAAGGAGTGTGACATGCGAAGCCTTATATTACGGATCACCCTTTTGGTTTTGGCCGCTTTCGTCATGCCGGCCATGGCCGGTGAAAGTCACGACATGAAGGGGCATGGCGATGGAAAGGGCGACTCCGGCGGCAATGGCAAAATTCCCATGGCCTCGTTCGAACATCAGGTCGTGGTGGAGGGAGTCCGCGTAGAATTTCAGGTCATGAGCCTGGCACGGATGAATATGACCGACACGGAAGGCAAGACCCATCATATCATGGTCAGATTCTTTAAAGACGGCGTAGATCATCCAATCGATTCGGCCGTGGGCAGCATCAAGGTCGTCGCCCCGGACAAACAATCACAGACCGGTAGATTGAAGAATTATGGCGGCATCCTGGCGGCCAACTTCACCTTTACCGAAGAAGGCCGCTACGGGGTGATCTGTCTGTTCAAAATCGACGGCAAGAAACGCGTGGCCAAATTCTGGTATCCTCACAAGGCGTAAGCACAGGGTCTGCCGTCGACTGCAACCCCGTTCACCGGTAAATGGTCGATGTTTCTCCATCGGCCATTTGCCCGTGTCCAATCATTTGTTTCAGGAGAAATAGCCATGCAAGGGTCAGGGACAGGTTGCCGCTTCATTCTCATGCGAGCGTTTTTCGTGCTGGCGCTGTCGACCGCGCCGGCGGCTGGATTCGATGGGTCGCCCATCACCGCGCCGGCGCCCCTGGCCGCGCTAATCGCAGAAGGCTTGGACAGCAGTCAGAAACTGCAGAGCCAGCGTTCGAAGATCGATGCCCTGTATGACGAGGCCAAGGCGGCCGGAGCGTTGGACGATCCCATGTTGGGGGTTGCCTTGCTCAATCTGCCCACGGACACCTTCGCATTCGATCAGGAACCCATGACCCAGAAGCAAATCAGCCTCTCCCAGAAGTTCCCCTGGTTCGGCAAGCTGGACCTGAAGACGCAGATCGCATTGCTTGAGGCCAAAAAGCAGGAGGCCGACTGGCAGCTTCAGCGCCTGGAGCTGGCGCGCATGATCGCGGACGCTTACTACGAACTGGCCCAGGTGGTCCGCAGCGAGCAGATCAATGTCCAACTGATCGATCTGGTGACTCGATTGCTCGATTCATCGGCCAGCCGCTATTCCACCGGGAATGGATTGCAGCAGGATGTGCTGCAGGCCCAGGTGCAGCTCAGCCGCCTGATGGACGAACAATACCAGTTGGCCGAACGCCGGGAGATCATCGACAGCCGGATCAACGAGTTGATCAATCGTCCGGTTGCCGAGGAGGTGGCCGTGGCGGCCGAAATCCCCCTGCCGTCCTTGGACATGGACCGCGAAACACTCAAAACGCTGGCCCAGGAAAAGAATCCCAGGATCCTCTCCCTGGTCCTGGATCGTGAGCAGAAAAATGTGGCCGTGGAGTTGGCCCGCAAGGACTTTTATCCGAACTTCGATACCCGCCTGGCCTATGGATTCCGGGAAGATGACCCCCAGGGGGACGATCGGGCCGACTTTTTCTCCATCGGCGTCAATCTCAACGTTCCGCTATGGCAAGGGAATAAGCAGAAACCGCGGCTGGAAGCGGCCATCAAGCGCCGCAACGCCGCCGGGCAGGCCTTGCAGGAAATACGGTTGAGTCTGCCCCACAGGATCGACGGGGTGATCGATGCCATGGAACGGCTGGTGGCCAGCCACGATCTCTACGAAAACACCCTGTTGCTGCAAACCCGGCAGTGGGCCGACTCGGCCCAGTCGGCCTATGAGGTGGGCAAACTGGAGTTCAACACCCTGATCAGCGCGCGCATTCAGGTACTGCGCATGAATCTGCAGGCAGATATCTACAAGCTGCGGATCTACCAGAAACGGGCCGAGCTGGAAGTATTGATTGGCGGTTTTAGGGGACGTTAAGGGGACGTTCCTAACTTAGGGGACGTTAAGGGGACGTTCCTAACTTATTAACTTAATCACCCTGTATAGTTTCGACAGGCGCGTCTATGTCTGATTAAGTTATTAAGTTAGGAACGTCCCCTATCTATTACTATGTCTGATTAACTTATTAAGTTAGGAACTATCTATGTCCCCTTAATTTTACGACCACCAGGGTGATGTCATCCTGCAAAGGTTTGTGGTGGGTGTAGCGTTTGATTTCCTCGAATACCGCCGCCAGGATGACTTTGGCATCGTCGTTGGCGTGCTTGCGGACCAAGGCTTCGAAACGCTGCCGGCCGAACATTTCGCCGTCGGGATTCACGGCCTCCCAGATACCGTCCGTTCCGAGGAGAAATAAATCGTCTGCCTGGAATCCATGGAGGGTGTGTTCGTGGAAATCGGTCTGTTTGCTGACACCCAGGGGGATGCCCTCGCCTTTGAGGATGTCGAAGCTGCCTTGCGCCCGGCGATAGAACAGTCCGGGTTCGTGGCCCGCCCGCACCCATCGGGCCGTCTTGCGGCTGCCGTCGATTTCCAGGCAGAACAGGGTCATGAACTGGCCTGAGTCGCCCACATCATCGACCACTTGACGGTTCACGTCGCCGATGACTTCGGCCAGGCTTCCCCGGGCGGCATTCCTCTGGCGAAAGCTGGCGCGTACGCCGCTCATCAAGAGCGCCGAGGCGATGCCGTGACCGGCCACATCGCCGATCACCACACGGATCGGGCCGGGCTGTTCGTCTGGGTCGTAGATAAAATCGTAGTAGTCACCACCGGTTTCTTCGCAGAATTCGCTGCGGCCGGCCACATCCAGATCCGGTATATCCGGATCCGACGCCGGGATCAGGTTTTGTTGGACTTCCTTGGCCAGGTTGAGGGATTGCTTCAGCCGGCTCCTTTCCTGCAGCTGGGAGGTCATGGTGTTGAAGCTGTAAATCAAATCCCCGATTTCATCCCGGCTGGTTACCGGCAGGGGCTCGGAGAAGCGTCCTCCGGCAATCCCGTCGGCGGCGACGGAGATAAGTTTGATCGAATCGGTGGTTCGGCTGACGGCGCGCCGGATCAAGACCAGGATGGCGAACATGGAGGCCAGCATGCAGATGAAATAGGCATTGCGGAAGTGCACAATCGGCGTCAGGATATCTTTGCCCGGGGAGTAGACGACGAGGTACCAGGGGGCTTGCATCAGTCGGTAGAATCCGCCGATTTCATCGGGGGGATGGCCGGGTCCGCGAAGGGTGCCGCTTTCATTCGATTTCAACTCCGCGAGGGTCCGGGATTCCAGCTCGATGCCGGTATCCCCCAAGACTGCGCGCGGGTGGGGGGCGTTGGCCACCAGGATACGTCCGTCCGAATCCACCAGAAAAGACCGCCGGGTCTCCCACCAACCCGAGTGGGAGAGGTCTTCAATGAGAAAATCGAAATCCATGACCACTTCCATCCTCTCCCCGCCTTGCCCGGGTCCCTCCACGGAGTCGGCCACCAGCGTAACCGTTGGATGGTGCGTGTCGTTCTCCGCGTGCGGCGAGCTGATCATCATTCTACCGTCATAGGCGACGTGATTGTGACTGCCCATGGATTCCATCATATGCATCGGTCGGTGCCGGTCGCCGTGCTGTGATCCGTCCGAATGCATCTGGGGCCGGGTCAATTCGACGCGAAGTACCCCTGCCGTCCTGCGCAGCTGATCGAGGATGGCCTGACGCACCGACTCGTTCATGTGACCCGGACCTGTTTCCAGATAGAGACGCAGCAATTCCTTGGGCCTGGACAGGCGCATATCCACAAAGTGGGCCGCTCGTTTGAGGCGCAGGACGGCGGTTTCCTCCCACTGGGCCAGCATGGTATTGCGGGCAAAGATGAAACCGGCGATCCCCATCGCCACCAGCAGCAATGTAACCGGAAGAAACAGAAACAGTACGAAGCGCGTTTCCAGAGTCTTGATCTTTACTTTCATCTTCGAACAATCCCCTGCCGGGTGAAATTTTCGGGCCGACTCGTGCAACGCTGGCCTGTGCCTGCTCGCTGACTTTCTTCTTCCACAGGACTCGGAATGATCCGGACCGCCGGCGTCATCGGCCATCGAAATCGGAGCTGTACGGATAGAACATGGCGGCTGTGCTGCGTCGGTGCAAGCAAGTTGTCCGCAACGATGTGCTTTTTTGCTTTGACTCTTATTCTTGTTTGCTTTTGATGAAGTTGATGATGTCCCAGACCTCCCGGTCTTCAAGCTGTCCCTGGAAGCTGGGCATGGGCAGGCGACCCTTCATGACTTTCCAGAAGATGTCGCCGTCGCTGTGGCTTTGGAGACTCTTCACCAGATCGGCCGGTTTGGGATTCAGGGAAGCGGCCGCCATGCCTTTGCCGTGAGCTTGGGGTCCATGGCATATCTGACACGATTTCACATAAGCTTCCTGGCCGCGCTGGATCGAGTCTTCGTTCATGGCCACGGGATTCGCTAGTTCGCCGGCATCTGCCGGAACTTTCCATTCATGGGCCATGGCCGGGGCGGGAAATGAAAGCTGCGTCCAGCCGGCCGCCAGGCCGAGAACCGCAATCAGGCTTGCAATCCAATATCCTCGCATGGTTCGCCACCTTCGGTCGGAGTGCATCATAGTTGACGCGGGCGTATATACCATCATTCCGGTGCCGTTGCCAAGCGGTCATCCTTTTTCCGGATAGATTGCCAGGCTGGCAGAAGCGATGACCACCAGCACACTGCCCACGTTGTGTACGATGGCCGCCATGATCGGCGACAGCCAGCCCAGGCCGCTGGCGATGACCGCAACGGCGTTGAAGGCCAGGCCGAATACGATGTTGATCCTGATGATGCCCAGCATGCGTTTGGACAAGCCCACCAGCCAGGGCAGCCTGGCGATGTCATCGTGGGTCAGGGCGATATCGGCTGTTTCCAGGGCCACGTCGGTGCCGGCCGCCCCCATGGCCACGCCCACTTGTGAAACTGCCAGGGCCGGTGCGTCGTTGATGCCGTCGCCCACGAACATCACCGGCAGGCCCCGGGACTGGTAGTGCCGAATCACTTCCACCTTGTCCTGGGGTTTGAGTCGCGGGAATACCTCGGCGATGCCCACGGCTTCCGCCACCCGGCGTACGGCGCGCTCGTGGTCGCCGGACAGGATGGCCAGCCGATCGATACCCTGACTTTTGAATCGAAGAACGGTACCGGATGCCAGCGGGCGGACCTGGTCGCTCACGTTCAACAGGCCCACCGGTCGCTTGTCGCGGTAAACCACCAGAGGGGTGGCGCCACGGGCCACGGAAGCCTCCAGGCACGATTGCAGATGGCCGGGGAGCAGGGTCGGTTCGCCGGCATCCACGCCTCCGACTTCGATCAGGGCGCCTTCCACCATGGCGCGCACGCCGAGCCCGATCTCGTGGAACGCGTCTTCCGCACCCCTTACGGCGATTCTGGCATAGCGGGCCGCCTGGAGGATGGCCCGGGCCAGGGGGTGGGTGCAATGCTGTTCGGCGCTGGCGGCGCAGGCGAGGACTTCCTCCTTATCGACCCCAAGGGTGCAGGCGATCTCTTCCACCCGGGGTTCTCCCAGTGTGAGGGTACCGGTCTTGTCGAAAAGCACCGCCCTGACGGCGACGATACGTTCCAGATACTGGCCGCCCTTGACCAGGACCCCCGCCTTGGCCGCCCGACCCAGGGCGGCCACCGTCGCGGTGGGCGCCGCCAGGATCAGGGCGCAGGGGCAACCCACGATGAGCACCGCCACCGCCCGGCTCACCTCGCCGGTAAGGCCCCAGGCGATGGCCGCGCAGGCCAGGATGGAGGGGGTGAACCAGGCGGCATACCGGTCGATGAGCCGCACCGCCTCGGGACGGTGCTGCTCCGCCTCGCTGACCAGCTGGATCACCTTGCCCAGGGTGGTATCGCTGCCCACTTTGATGGTGCGTGCCGTCAGGACGCCGTTGTGATTGAGGGTGCCGGCCAGGACGATGTCGCCCACTCGCTTCTCTTTGGGCAGGGGTTCTCCGGTCATGGCCGATTCGTCCACCGCGGACACGCCGGAGACGATGCAGGCGTCCACAGGGACACGGTCTCCCGGTTTGATGAGAATCGGATCGCCCACATTGACATCCTCGACGGGCACCGTGAGTTCCTGGGAATCCCGGATCACGGTCGCGGTTTGGGGCGCGATGCGGATCAAGGATTTTATGGCCTTACGTGCCGATTCGCTGGTGACCTGCTCGATGAGTCCACCGAAGGTCATGACGAAGCTCACCACGGCGGCGGTGAGGAATTCTCCCTGAACCAGGCTGGCAACGATGGCCAGGCTGACCAATTCGTCGACATTCACCTCCCGCCGAACCAACCCCCTGGCGGCACCCCAAACGATGGGCAGTCCGTTGATGGTGACGGAGATGAGGGCCAGGATATTGCCGGAGAGGCTGGGGGCGGCGTTCCCCCTGTCGATGAAAAAGCTGACCAGGGCCAGCAGGGCGGCCGAGAAAGCGAGGTAAAAATCCCGCAGCCGCAGGAGTTCCTGATAGACTCCCAATTTGGCAAATCTTCCGATCATGGGTTCTACTCCAGGCTAAAAACAGGTCACTAGAAGCCGACGATAATCATCGCACCATGCATCGGCAAACGTCGACCCGGGGACCAGCGTCCTTGGATTCTGCCTGGGCGGGGATATCGCCGGCATATCCGTCGGGGCATAAAAAAAGCGGCCGGTGCCTGGCACCGGCCGCCTCGATCCTCTGGCAGGAATTACTTGTTTTTGTCTTCTTCGATCTTGTCCGGCTCGTTGTCGGTTTTTTCGCGGGTGGCTTTCTTGAAGTTGCGGATCGCCTTGCCCATGCCGTCACCGATCTGAGGCAATTTACCTGCGCCGAAGATAATGAGGATGATCACCAGGATGATGATCAGCTCCGGCATTCCCAAACCACCAAACATATTGTCCTCCTGACTGTTGCGTCAAAGTTGTCGGCTGCTGCTCAGCTTGCAATCTGCAATGGATTCCATCTCACGAACGGGCCGGCGAGTCAATCGGAACCATCATCCCCGGACCGTAGCTCGTCCAGGAGTTGGCGGAACTCCTTCGATCGCAGGTACTCATCGATGGCACCCTGATATTCGATCCAGGTCTGCCATACCTTGATCCACGCGTGGTTATACCAATAGTCATCGGAATTCTGCCTGCCCTGCAGGCGGTTGATGTACTCGACGTATTCTTCGGCGCAGCTTTCGCAGAAATTGTACGGCACCCGGTTGACGGCTTCGTTCCCCTTGTCCTCCGGGCCGATGCTGGTGCCGCAACGCTCGCATTTGGATGCGCAATGGGTACATTGGAAGACCTTGCGCACGGCAATGATCTTGCGTTTGCGCGCCAATGCCTTGCGCTGTTTGGCGGTTAATTTCAGCTTGTCATCCAGTGAGATTACTTTGCTCATGGCAGACCCGGTCGGCGGTTGTTCGACCCTTAAGATCGAATGGAAACTATAGCATCCGCCTTCCGGGGTGTCAATTGAGGCCCACCTGCCTGCCGGTAGCAATGCCCTGCCGGGAGGGCCGTCCAAAGGCGGCGTGCAGCCTTGTGTTGCCGGTGCGGCCATGATAAACGCTTACGTTGCCTAACGATGGAAAGGAGGCCTTCATGACCGATCGATTCAAACCCCATGGACGGGCCATGCTCATCGGCAGCCAGCCGTTGACCGATCATTCCGCGGCCGTCCGCCGGGTTTTCGAATATGTCCCCGAGATTCCCAACTGGGTCCAGTTGCCCGCCCATCCCCGGGAAGGCATGGTGGAGCAATTCATGGACGGGCTGCCCGGGCTGGTCCGGGAACCCGGACGCTATTTTGCGAATACCGCCGGGAGCGATTTCGATGAGCAATTGCTGGCCTTCTTCGAGGAATACCTGAGCGTCAGCGAGCAAGACGAGGGATGGGACGATTCCCGCTTCGTTCTGAAGAGCGATGCGGCCCCGGGCTTTTTCCGCCTGGTGGAAGCCCTGGCCGACCGGCCGCGTGAATTTGCGGCGGTCAAAGGGCAGATTACCGGTCCGGTCACATTCTGCACGGGCCTGCGGGATCAGGACCGGCGTGCGGTTTTCTATCACGACGCCCTGCGGGACGCGGCGGTCAAGCTGCTGGCACTCAAGGCGAACTGGCAGGCCAGGGTGTTGAAGCGGGCCGGCCAAGGCAAGACCGTGATTATCCTCATCGACGAGCCGGCGCTGGCCGGCTTCGGCTCCTCCGAGTTCATCAGCATTTCCCGGGAAGACATCGTCGCCTGCCTGCAGGAGGTGATCGACGCCATCCACGGACAGGGTGCCCTGGCCGGCGTCCATGTCTGTGCGAACACCGACTGGTCCGTGTTGCTGGATTCCGATGTGGACATCATCAATTTCGATGCCCACGGCTATTTCGATCGATTCATCCTCTATGGGGAGCAGTTCAAGGATTTCCTGGCTTCCCAACGTTTCCTGGCCTGGGGCCTGGTACCCACCCTGCGGGCCGATGAAATCGAAGCCGCCACCGTCGACGGCCTGTGGCAAGACTGGCGGGACAAGGCCGAGCGCATGATCGCCATGGGAATCGACTATGACACCCTGCTGGCGCAATCGTTCATCACGCCGGCCTGCGGCACCGGATCCCTGACTCCCGAGCTGGGCCAGAAGGTGTTGGAACTGACCCGCGAGCTGTCCCGACGGATCTGCAAAGGAGCGTAAATGTCCCACCCATCCTTCAACGGATCGACCCGATATGTGCTGGACGCCGAGTTGGCCCAGATCGTCAACGTCTCCATGGCCCTGGAGATGCCGCTGCTGCTCAAGGGCGAGCCCGGCACCGGAAAGACCATGCTGGGCCACGCCATCGCCGAAAGCCTGGGCATGCCGTTGATCGTGCTCAACGTCAAATCGAGCATGAAGCTGGTGGACGCACTCTATCAGTACGATACCCTGACCCGCCTCAACGACTCCCGATTCGGCGACAGCAACCGCGACGTCAGCGATATCGAGGCCTATATCCGGATGGGCAAGATCGGGCAGGCCTTCACCGCCGATCGACGTGCCGTGCTGCTCATCGACGAAATCGACAAGGCCGACACCGACTTTCAGGACGACATGCTGGATGTGCTCGACCAGATGGCCTTCGACATCATCGAGATCGACAAGACCATCCGGGCCGTGCAGCGGCCCGTGATCATCATTACCTCCAATGCCAAGAAAGATCTGTCCGATCCGTTTCTGGGACGTTGCAATTTTCACCACATCGCCTTTCCCGACCCCAAGATGATGCGCAAGATCGTGGACGTCCATTTCCCCGACATCGGCAACGCCCTGGCCGAGAATGCCATCCAGGCCTTCTACCGCATGCGCAAGGTGGACGGCGTGGAGAAGCGGCCGGCCACGCGGGAGCTGCTCAACTGGATCCGCGCCCTGCAGTCCGATCCCGATTTCAAGCCCAAACGCCTGGGCGACAACCAGATCCCCTATCTGGGGGTGCTCTTCAAAAAGAGCCGCGACTACCAGATGGCGGCGCAGCAATTCAATGGGAAGGGAAGGTTTTAAGGGCTCTGTCGTCGGACGATTTCGCCTGTTGGATTGCGCACGCATCGCGTAAAAGCGGCCTGACCGATATCCAGGAGATGCGTCCGACCCTGGCGGATTCGCCTTGATTGCGGCCTAACCGGAATCGGGTACCATGTTCATCGATTTTTTCTACAAACTCAAAGACCACGGCGTTCCGGTGACACCCACGGCATTTCTGAGCCTGCACCGGGCCCTGGCCGGCGGCCTGATCCTGACCCTGAACGATTTCTACACGGCGTCACGGTCCATATTGGTGAAGAGCGAGCGCTACTTCGACCTCTACGACCAGGTGTTCGCCCACCATTTCGAGGGCGCCGAGCTCCCCGACGATCTGGGGGTGGAACTGGATGAGTTGGCGCGCAGCCTGCTGGAACAATGGCTCCAGGACCCCAAGGCGGTGGCCGATGCCCTCGGCCTGGATGAAAACGACCTGCAGCAGTACACACCCGAGGAGCTGATCGCCTATTTCAAGGAACGGCTAAAGGAGCAGACCGAACGTCACGACGGCGGCACCCGCTGGATCGGCAGCGGCGGCACATCACCCGTGGGCCACTCCGGATTCCATCCCGGCGGCATGCGGGTGGGGGGCATGTCGCGCAACAAATCGGCCGTCAAAGTCGCCATGGAGCGCCGCTACAAGGATTATTCGCTACAGGGCCCCCTGACCCGCACCATGATGGGCGAGGCCCTCAAACGGCTGCGCCATCTGCGTCCTGCAGGTCCCAAGGACCGGGTCAACGTGGATAAAACCATCTACCAGACCATGAAGAATGCCGGCGAGATCGAGATCGTCTTCGACCGCAGCCTCAAGGACCGTCTCAAGATCATCCTGGCCATCGACAACGGCGGCTGGTCCATGGACCCCTACATCCCCGTGGTCCAGTCCCTGTTCGATTATGCCCGGGCCCAGTTCAAGGAACTGACCACCCTGTTCTTCCACAACACCGTCTATGAGACCCTCTGGGAGGACACGGCCCGCTACCGCAAGCCGAGGCTGCTGCAGGACTTCACCCGACTGGACCCGGAAACGCGCCTGATCCTCGTGGGCGATGCCAGCATGGCCCCGTACGAACTCATGGCCCAGGACGGCTCCATCCATATCGCCGTGCGCTCCGGCCGTCCCAGCATCGAATGCCTGAAGTTTCTCGCCCAGACCTTTCCGCATTCGGTCTGGCTCAACCCCACCCCGCGCTACCAGTGGAATTATACCCGCACCATCGCCGTGATCGCCCAGATCTTTCCCATGTACGAGCTTTCCATCGACGGCCTGGAAAAAGCCATCGCCCGGCTGACAAGTAGGGGACGTTGCTAACTTATTAACTTATTCAGCTTTTGATTGCACGTTCGAGTCTTTTTGCTCTCTTTAAGTTAATAAGTCAGCAACGTCCCCTGTCCCAGCATAAAAGAAGGGCAGGTGATTTGAAATCACCTGCCCTTCTTTATGAAGCGGAGACGCTTTATTTTATGAGTTTTTTCCGCCCGATGCCCGCCAATCCAAGCAGACCGGTTCCAAGAAGAAGCATGGTGGCCGGTTCGGGCACCGGGGCACTGCCTCTGCCGTATACGGATAAATGTGACAGGTTTTTTCCCTGCGGGTAGGTCCAGGACCCGTTGTAGGTTCCGTCCGAAAGCAGGTATGCGTTCCAATAGTTCGTATAAGGCTCGCCTTGTTCCGGTTCGATTACAATACCGCCATCTTTCAACACAATCACGATATTATCGTAGGTATTCCAGACCCCCATATCGAATCCATACGTACCACTGTTGGTTCCATTGGTCGGTGTGACGGCGAGTCCGATGTCGACGGTGACTTCAAGATCTCCGGGAGTTTCTTGTTTCGACAGCAATTGCCAGTCATTCTGCCCGAAGTAAGAATAGGTATTGAGCAGTAGTTCTCCGCCATTGGTGTCATTCGTCGTATTTGGGAAGCCGTCCCGGCAATCGACGGCTCCGGATACATCGGTTGTCTGGCAAACCGGCAATGCATGGGCTGCAGTCGTAGCGAAAAAGAATGCAACAATCGTAATTAACATAGTTCTTTTCATTTATTAGTACCTCGCTCGCGCTCAAACAGGTTCGGTAAAGTCGTTATAAAGGTTCTCATTTACGTCAAGCAAATCGCGTACCGCTAGTGGAATATTTTATTTAATAGTAATAACAGACAGTTATTTTAATGGCGGTTTTAATAGACAGAAAGATTGTGAAGTGAAATACCTAATCAGATGTGATTAAAGGTTGATAGTGTGTAATCTGGGTTATAATCCTATCAGAAAACGTCGCAAACTTATTACTCAATGAGTTTGAAATTGAGCGTCCAAGCTCATTTCACCTTGTTAAAGTTAATAAGTTAGCAACGTCCCCTGATATTGCATGTGCCTTCGCATTATGCTATTATTCCAACATTCTAACGATTCTTGTGTAACCATGCTCATATCCTGGGTTCCCTACCCATGAACTGATGGAACCAATGCTTTTTTCACCGGAACGATCCAAAGGGGGCAGGTATGTACCGACCCGTTCTTTTGATCCTGTTGGGCCTGGCGATGGGGTCGCCTTGGCCGCCCATTCTCCTGGCAGAAGAGCCGGACGAGACCCTCACCCTGGCCGAGGCCGTTGACGCGGCGATCAAGAACAATCCCCAGGTGCTGGTGGCCCGGCATGCCGCGGATGCGGCGGCCGCCCGGATCACCACGGCAAGATCGGGACTGTTGCCCCAGGTCGATGTGGCCGAGACCTTCAACCGCACCAACAGTCCGTTGTGGGCCTTCGGCACCAAGTTGAACCAGGGAAGCATCGAAAGTGAGGACTTCGCTCCCGACGCCCTCAACGAACCCGATGCCATCAACAATTTCAATACGGCGCTGACCTTGTCGTGGAACTTGTATGACGGCGGCCGGACGCGCATCGGCTGGGACCAGGCCCGCCAGGGGAGGGAGGCGGCCGACCTGGGACTCGTGAGGGCAACCCAGCAGGTCATCGCCCAGGCGGCCAGGGCTTATGTGGGGCTGCTGCTGGCCAGGGAGAATCTGGTGGTCATCGAGCAATCCTTGGACACTTCCCGGGCCCAGCTTCGACTTGTGGAAGATCGCTTCGACGGCGGTCTGGCCGTCAAAAGCGATGTTCTCCGCGCCCGGGTGCATATCGCCCAACTGGAGCAGCAGCGTCTGGCCGCCGGCAGCCAGGTGCAGGTGGCCCAAGCCGTGCTGTATGCCGCCATGGGGCGGGAGGATAGCGGCTCCATCGCCCCGACCACTTCGCTGGAAAACTGCCTTCCCACACGTGGCGCCATGGACGAATGGATCGAACGCGCCCTGACCCACCGGCCGGATCTGAGGCAGGTCGACATTCAGGCAGCGGTCGCCGAACAGGGTATCGCCCGGGCCGAAGCCGGCCACCTGCCGAGGCTGGACCTGCACGGCAACTATGAGCACAATTCCGAGGATTTCAGCGAGTCCCAGGACAACTACACCGTTGGGGCCGTGGTGCGCGTCAACCTTTACAGCGGCCGGCGTATCTCTTCCGAGGCGGCCACGGCCAGGTCCACGGCGGCCGAAGCCAGGGCCGCCCGGCGGGCAAGGCAGTTGGCCGTGCGCGTGGAGACCCAACGGGCCTATTATCTGGCGCAAAGCACCTGGCAGAGCATCGATGTGGCCAGGCAGGCCGTGCTCCAGGCCGAGGAGGGCCTGCGCATCGTGGGCAATCGCTATGCCGGCGGCCTGTTGACCATCGTGGATCTGCTCGATGCCCAGGTCGCCTTGCAACAGGCGCGCACCCTGCACTACAGGGCCATGCACGACTATAAAGTGGCCCGCATCGAGCTTGCCCTGGCGGCAGGCACCATATCCCGGGATTTTCGATAATTCGTTCCCGGGATCGTTCGGGGCGACGGGCACCTCATTCCATGGATGCCCATCCAGTTGCTGAAGCGCCCAATTATCCACAAAACCGAATATCACGGAGTCTGGAATGCCGCGAAAAGTCTACCACCGTTTGTCACTTTTTCTCGTCGCCGCCCTGCTCGCCGCTTGCGGCCAGAAGATCGAGCCCGGCACCACGCCGGCCGAGGCCGTTGCGGCCGTCAAGGCGCCCATCGCCACGGCCGTGGTGACCCAGCAGCCCTTCATGTACGAGGCCGTGGGTACGGTGGCGGCCCGCACGGCCAGCACCATCGCCAGCAAATTGATGGGCGTGGTGCGTATCGTGCACGTGCAGGAGGGCGACCGGGTCCGGGAGGGCGATTTGCTGGTCACCCTGGACCCGCGCCAGGTGAAGGCGCAGCTGGACCGGGCCCAGGCCAATGCCGCCGTGGCAGAGAAGGAGTACAACCGATACAAGCAGTTGCTCGAGTCGCAGTCGGCTTCCCAGCAGGAGTTCGACCGCGCCGAGGCCCAGTTCCGCCAGTCCCGGGCGGCGGTGGCCGCCGCCCGGGTCAGCCGCAAGGATGCCCTGGTGCGGGCGCCCTATAATGGTCGTGTGGTGACCAAACTGATCAACCCCGGGGATCTGGCTTCGCCGGGTACGCCTTTTTTCACTCTTGAGGCGGAGGGTCGCTTCTGGACAGATCTGGTGCTTCCCGAACGGCACATCCAGGCGGTCCAGACCGGTCTGGAAGTCCAGGTGGTGGTACCGGCCTTGGAGAATCGCGCCTTTGTGGGCCGGGTGGCCCGAATTATTCCCATGGCCGATACCCGCAGCCGATCGTTCCAGATCAAGGTCGCCATGCCGGACAGCGCTCAGGATCTGAAGTCCGGAATGTTCGCCCGGGTGGCCATTCCCCTGGGGGGCACCGGCATGCTGCTGGTGCCCAAAAGTGCCGTCAAACAGGAGGGGCAACTCGACGCCGTCTATGTCCTCGATGCGCAGCAGACCGCTCGTATGCGGCTGATCCGTATCGGCCAGGTCTTCGATGCCGAAGTGGAGGTGCTCTCCGGGCTGAGCGAGGGCCAGCGCTATGTCGCCGCCATCCCGCCGGGTTTGACCGACGGCGCACGAATCGAAGAATAGACCCCAACGTTGCATAAAAAAGATGGCAAAAGGTGAATAAACTGTCATGAACGTTGAACAATAGCCAGATCCGGAGCTACTGCCAACAATCAACCAAAGGTTCACTGTAGGATCGGGTCTATTATATGCCATCTTTTTTCCCCTTCGGGAAAGCCGGAGGACTCCAGATCCGGCGTTGCCGGGGGTTCGCAGTAGATGACTACGGCTTCACCCCCGGCGCCTTGGCTCTGAAGCCCTCCGACTTTTGCAACGTTGGGGTAGATTTCCCGGGACCGGACCCGTTTCGTACTGACAGGGAGGCCCGTCCGCCAGGCGATGCATCCGCAGGAACCATGAACCCCCAGGAGCGGAGTGGAGGATGAATCCACAAGTGGGTATGTCCGGAAGGATTGCGCGTTTTTTTATCGATTCCAAGTTGACACCGCTGGTGATCGCCGCCTCCATCCTGTTGGGCATCGCCGCCGTGGTGGCCCTGCCCCGGGAAGAAGAACCGCAGATCATCGTGCCCATGATCGACATCTTCGTTCAGATGCCGGGGGCCGATGCCCGGGAAGTGGAACAACGCATCACCAGCCCCATGGAAAAGCTGCTGTGGGAGATTCCCGGCGTGGAGTATGTCTACACCACTTCCAGCCCGGGGATGAGCCTGGCCGTGGTGCGTTTCTATGTGGGCCAGGATGAGGAAGAGTCCATCGTACGGCTGCAATCCAAGCTTGCCGCCAACTACGACCGCATTCCCTGGGCGGTGGCGCCGCCGCTGATCAAACCCCGCTACATCGACGACGTGCCGATCCTGGCCCTGACCTTCTGGAGCGAGGAGAGCGACCACTACATGCTGCGCAGGGTGGCCGCCGAGGTGGAGAACATCGTCAAGCGCGAACCCAATGTCTCCATCACGACCCTCATCGGCGGCGCCCGGCGACAGGTCCAGGTGCTGTTCGACCCGGTGCGCCTGGCCTCGGTGGGCATCGATCTGGATCAGGCCGCCATGATGCTGCAGGCCACCAACCAGGAGATCGACGCCGGAACCTATCCCGCCGCTATGCAGGGGCGGGTTCTGGTGCATGTGGGCGGCTTCCTGAAGACCGTCGAGGATGTCGAACGGGTGGTGCTGGGGATCCATGGCGGCCGGCCGGTCTATGTGCAGGATGTGGCCACGGTGGAGGACGGACCTGCCGAGCCGGATCAATACCTCTTCTTCGGCACCGGCCCGGCGGCGGTCGAGAAGGGCATCGACGCCCGCGGGCGGTTTCCGGCCGTCACCCTCACCATGGCCAAGCGCAAGGGGACCAATGCCATCGCCGTGGCGCAAAGGATCCTGCACCGGGTGGGAGAAGTCCACGGCGGCATCATCCCCGACAACATCCACATGACCGTCACCCGCCACTACGGCCGGACGGCCAAGGAAAAGTCGGACGAACTGCTCTACCACATGGCCATCGCCGTGGTATCGGTGACCCTGTTGATCTGGCTCACGCTGGGCCGCCGGGAATCGGGGGTCGTGGCCCTGGCCATTCCCGTCACCCTGGCATTCACCATGGCCACCTTCTATTTATACGGTTACACCCTCAACCGCATCACCCTGTTCGCCCTGATCTTCTCCATCGGCATCCTGGTGGACGACGCCATCGTGGTGGTGGAAAATGTGGTGCGTCACAACCATTTGCCGGAGAACAAGGGGCGCAGCCGCTTCGCCGTGGCCATCGAGGCGGTGGACGAGGTGGGCAACCCCACCATCCTGGCCACCCTGGCGGTGATCGCCGCCATTCTGCCCATGGCCTTCGTGGGCGGGCTGATGGGGCCCTACATGCGGCCCATTCCGGTGGGCGCTTCCGCGGCCATGGTCTTCTCCCTGCTGGTGGCCTTCATCGTCACCCCCTGGGCGGCCGTACGCCTGCTCAAACCACGCCGCGGGGCCAAGGCCCATGACGAATTCCGGGAAGACTGGAGTACCCGGCTATATCGTCGGGTGATGAATCCCCTGATCCACAACCGCCTCTGGCGCTGGCTCTTCCTGGCCGGCGTGGTGTTGCTGCTGCTGCTGGCCTGCGCCATGGTGGGGGTCGGCCTGGTGCGGGTGAAGATGCTGCCCTTCGACAACAAGAGCGAATTCCAGGTGATCATCGACATGCCCGAGGACGCCACCCTGGAGACCACCTACGCCGCGGCCCAGGCCATGGGGGACTACCTGGCCACGGTCAATGAGGTGACCGACTACCAGCTCCATGTGGGCACCAGCGGACCGTTCAATTTCAACGGACTGGTGCGGCACTACTATCTCCGGCGGGAAGCCTACCAGGCCGACATTCAGGTGAACCTGGTGGAGAAGGGCCACCGCCGGCAGCAGAGCCATGCCATCGCCAAGCGGGTGCGGCCGGCCCTGGTGGATATCGCCCGACGATACGATGCCCGCATCAAGGTGGCCGAGGTGCCCCCCGGCCCGCCGGTGCTGGCGACGCTGGTGGCCGAGGTATACGGTCCCGACTACCCGCGCCAGCGGGAGATCGCCGCCCAGATCATGGAGGTCTTTGAAAAGACCGCCGGCGTGGTGGATGTGGACTGGTTCATGGAAGAAGACCATCCGCGGTATCACCTTCGCGTGGACCGCGAGAAGGCCGCCCTGCACGGCATCACCCCCCGCCAGATTTCCGATACCCTCCGGCTGGCCCTCAGCGGCCGTCAGGTGGGCCTGCTCCATCAGCCGCGGGAACGGGAGGACGTTCCGGTGATCCTCAAACTGCCCCTGGCCGACCGTGCCGGCGTCCGGCGCCTGGAAGGCATCAAGATGCGGGCCGCCGACGGCAGCCTGATCCCGCTGTCGTCCCTGGTGCATTCCGAATCGACTGCGCCGGATAAGAGCATCTATCACAAGAACCTGATGCCCGTCGTTTACGTCATCGGCGATGTGGCCGGAGCCAAGGAGAGCCCGGTATACGCCATATTGGAGATGCGCAAGAAGATCGACGCCATCCGGTTGCCCGAGGGGTACGGTATCCGCCAGCACACCGCCGGCCTGCCCGCAAGCGACCGCAAGTTCTCCATGAAGTGGGACGGCGAATGGCACATCACCTATGAAGTCTTCCGCGATATGGGCATCGCCTTCGCCGTGGTGTTGGTGCTGATCTTCGTGTTGGTGGTGGGGTGGTTTCAGTCCTTTTCCACCCCCATGGTGATCATGGTGGCCATCCCGTTTTCCCTCATCGGCATCCTGCCGGCCCACTGGGCCATGGGGGCCTTCTTCACGGCCACCTCCATGATCGGATTCATCGCCGGCGCCGGCATCGTGGTGCGCAATTCCGTCATCCTGGTGGATTTTATCGAGTTACGCGTCCGGGAGGGGGTGCCCCTGGATCAGGCCGTGGTGGACGCGGGCGCCGTCCGATTTCGGCCCATGATGCTCACGGCGGCCGCCGTGGTGGTGGGCGCGTCGGTGATTCTCTTCGACCCTATCTTCCAGGGGCTGGCCATCTCCTTGATGGCCGGCGAAATCGCCTCGCTGCTCTTCTCCCGAATGACCGTGCCCATATTGTATTACCTGGACAAGCGCTGGGAGGCCCGGCACGGGCACCCTGCGGCCGCGCGTCGGGCGGAAGCCGACGGTTCCCATTAGGGCTCATCCGGAAATGGGGGTCATTTCCGGATGAATACGTATTCGCTTGTCAGCGCGTCGCTCACCGCATACCATCGCGGCCGCCGGTGGAGGGGCGGGCCTGCCTCTCAGTCCGGTTTCGCTTCGGCCAGGTAGCGATCCAGGACCGCCAGATGGGATTTTTTGGTTTCGGCATCGGCAAAGCTGGCATCGAAACTGTTGCGGGCCAAACGGACGGCCTGATCGCGGTTCAGGTGCAGGGCATCATACAAGGCCATGAAGTTCTCGTTGACATACCCGCCGAAATAGGCCGGATCGTCCGAGTTTACGGTGACCATCAGGCCCCGGTCCAACAGATCCAGCAGATTGTGATCGGATACGCTGGCGAATACGCCCAGCTTGACGTTGGAAAGGGGGCAGACCGTCAGGGGGATCCGCTCGCTCTTCAGCCGCTGCACGAGATCGGGATCTTCGATGCAGCGGACGCCGTGGTCGATGCGTTTCACCAGCAGCAGATCCAACGCCTCCCGGATGTAGGCGGGCGGTCCCTCCTCGCCAGCATGGGCCACGGTGAGCCAGCCGTATTCACGGGCCCGGTCGAAGACCTTTTGAAAGAGCCGGGGAGGGTACTCGCGTTCGGACGAGTCCAGGCCGACGGCGACGATTTCATTTTTGAAGGGCAGGGCCTGTTCCAGGGTGGCCATGGCCCGATCGACGCTCAGATCGCGCAGAAAACACATGATCAGGCCGCTGGTGATTCCGAGCTGTTTTTTCCCGTCTTCGAGGGCCCGAAGGATGCCGGTGATGACCGTCTCAAACGCGATTTCCCGGTCGGTATGGGTCTGGGGATCGAAGAAGGGCTCCACGTGGATCACCCGCTGCCGCTGGCAGCGTTCCAGGTAGGCCCAGGTGATGTCGTAGAAATCCTGCTCGGTCTGCAGTACATGGGCGCTGTGGTAATAAATGCTCAGGAAGGCCCGCAGGTCCTGGAATTGGTAGGCGGCCCGGGCCGCTTCCGGCGTGACAAAGGGCAGGGTGAGCCCGTTGCGGCGACTGATGGCGAGCATCATTTCGGGTTCGATGGAACCTTCGAGGTGCATGTGCAGCTCCGCCTTGGGCAGTGCCTGCAGAAAACCGATCATCGAAAACCTCTCCTTTGCTGACGGGTTGGGTCGATCCGGGGAAGTCCCCTGATACTGGTACATCCGAAGTGTGGTGTGCTGCCGAACAGCAGGCGTGAAACGCGAAAAGCGCCGGTTCGAGATGCAATGCGGGAGCGATGTACACATCATAGCCAGAGGGCTGCCGGCGGTCAAGCCTGGGATTTTCCTTTGACAAGGTCGAATCAATTAATATATGTTCATATGTACATATATTAATTGATTGCCGAAAAGGACACATCGTGCTGACACCCATGGAGACCTGCATGACCAAAGGCATTCACCAGCAGACCGTCCGAGGGGTGCGCCGACGGATGCCGGATGCGGTGGACCTTTATGAACTGGCCGACTTGTTCAAATTGTTCGGCGACAGCACCCGTATCGCCATTCTCTGGGCGCTCACCGAGTCGGAGATGTGCGTCTGCGATTTGTGTGCCCTGTTGAAGATGAAACAGCCCGCCGTCTCCCACCAGCTCCGGAACCTGAAACAGGCGCGGGTGGTCAAGACGCGGCGCGAGGGCAAGGTGATCTATTACGCATTGGATGACGACCATATGGGCCAGTTGCTCCATATGGGCATGGAGCATATCCAGGAGAGCTGAATCGAATCGAGGAGTGGCAATGGGAGAGCATGCCTTTGGACAGCGGTACCATCTGAAAAACCTGGATTGCGCCTCCTGCGCCGCCAAGATCGAGCATGGGCTGAAGAAGAGCGCGGCCGTTCGCGACGCGGTGATCGATTTCGCCAATCTTACCCTGCATATCGACGCAACCGACATGCAAGCGGTGGCGGAAACCATCCGCGGCATCGAGCCGGGGGTCGAGATCCTGCCGTTTTCGTCTGCGGACGCTGGGGACGAGCCGGAAGGCTTGGACCTGCGCAGGGAATGGGCGCTGCTGATCACGGCCGGGTTGATGTTTCTTTGGTTGTTGCTGTCCGAACACTTCATAACGCCCGGTCCCCTGGCCCCCTGGGAGATTCTCATCGTCCTGGCCGCCTACCTGCTGGCCGGCTGGAACGTCCTCAAGGGCGCATGCCGCACCGTGGTCAAGGGCGCTTTCTTCGATGAGCATGTCCTCATGACCATCGCCACCGCCGGCGCCATCGCCATACACGCCTGGTCCGAGGCCGTGGGGGTCATGATTTTCTACAAGGTGGGCGAACTGCTCCAGGAAACGGCGGTGTCGCGATCGCGCCGTTCGATTCGCGCGCTGCTGGCGGCCAAACCCGACCGGGCCATGCTGCAGACTTCAGACGGGTACCGGCAGGTTTCGCCCGAGACGGTCCCCGTGGGCGGCATCATCGCCGTCAAACCGGGAGAGAAGATCCCCCTGGACGGGGAGATCATCGAGGGACGCTCCCAGATCGATACATCGGCACTCACCGGTGAGGCGGTCCCCGTGTCGGCCCATGTCGGCGATGCGGTCATGGCCGGCCAGATCAACAAGACCGGTGCGTTGACCATCCGTGTGACCCGGCCATTCGGCGAATCCTCCATCGCCCGGGTGATGGACATGGTGGAAAACGCCACCGCCCGCAAGGCCAGGACCGAAAAGTTCGTTACCACCTTCGCCCGCTATTACACCCCGGCCGTGGTGCTGATCGCCGCCGCCATCGCCCTGGTTCCGCCCATGTTTACCGGCGGCGGTTTTTCATCCTGGATCTACCGCGCCCTGGTCATCCTGGTGATCTCCTGCCCCTGCGCCCTGATGGTCAGCATTCCACTGGGCTATTTCGGCGGGATCGGCCGCGCGTCGCGGGACGGTATCCTGGTCAAGGGATCCAACTTCCTCGACACCCTGGCGGCCGTCAGGACCGTGGTTTTCGACAAGACCGGTACGCTGACCCGGGGGGTGTTCCATGTTAACGACATCGTCAGCCTCAACGGGTATTCCCGGGAACAATTGCTGGAATTCGCCGCCGCCGCCGAGTACCAGTCCAACCATCCCATCGCCGCCTCCATCCTTTCGGCCAACGAGCGCAGCGGACGGCCCGTGGATTTGTCGCGGCTGTCCGACCACATCGATCTGTCCGGCCAGGGCGTGAGCGCACGCTACCGCGACCACCGGATCTTCGTGGGCAACGACAGCCTGTTGCACGTAAAGAACATTCCCCACCATAAGTGCGAGTTCGACAGCACCGTGGCCCATATCGTGGTGGACGCCGGATATGCCGGCTACATCACCATCGGCGACGAGATGCGTCCCGAAACCGCCGCCGCCGTCCAGGCCCTGCGGGACCAGGGAGTCGACCATGTGGCCATGCTCACCGGAGACAACGCCTGTGCGGCCGAGGCCGTGGGGAGCAGGCTGCGGCTCGATAGCGTCTATGCCGATCTGCTGCCCGAGGACAAAGTGCGCATTTTCGAGGAGATCGATTCACGCAACTCCCCGGGAGAGAAGACCGCCTTCGTGGGCGACGGCATCAACGATGCGCCGGTGATCGCCCGGGCCGACATCGGCATGGCCATGGGCGGTCTGGGCAGCGATGCCGCCGTGGAAACCGCCGACGTGGTGCTGATGACCGATTCCCCCGCCAAGGTGGCCGAGGCCATAGCCATCGGCCGCCGGACCCGCCGCGTCGTCTGGCAGAACATCCTGCTGGTCTTTGCCGTCAAGGGCGTTTTCATCGTTTTCGGCGCCATGGGCATGGCCAGCATGTGGGAAGCCGTATTCGCCGATATGGGCACGGCCCTGCTGGCCGTGGTCAACTCCTCCCGGCTGCTGCACAAGGTTTAGGGCTCGCACAAGACTATCCCGATATCCCTATCCTTCGGAGCCTTGCCGGACGGGCGCCTCGATACCTGAAAATGTCTCAGCGAGCCGCCCCGGCCGAACCGGTATGCCGCAGCACCAGTTCCACCCGTCGGTTCAGCCGCCGGCCGGCCTCGCTGGCGTTGCTGACCACCGGCGCATAGGGTCCCACCCCCGCCGTGGCCAGGCGCCGAACCGGGATTTCGTATCGGCTGATCAGGGCGAAGGCCACGGAGGCGGCGCGGCGTCCCGAGAGGACGAGGTTGGCTTGCAGTCCACCCGTGTCGTCGGTGTGACCCACCAGATAGAAATTGCGGTCGGGGTGGGAGCGGATGAAGTCGGCGATGGTCTTCAGAGCCGGTTCGGAGGCAGGGTCGACGGCATCGCTGCCGGCGACGAAGTGAATGTCGTAGATGGCGATCCTGCCGTCCTTTTCGATCCTGGATTCCAGCAGGCCGGGGGTCAGGGGCACCGATCGATATTCTTCCGGAGCTTCGTCGCCCCCAAGGGGGGAAACCGGGCTTTTGGCCTCGGCACCAAGGGGCAGCAGCATCGCCATGGACATGATCAACGCACCGATCGCTTTCATGGGGCACCTTCCTTTCAACAGTCGCCTATTCATCCATATATTATTGACGGCCGGCCGCGGGGCCTCGGCCCATCGCGCACCCCGTGGCGGGAAAAGTTCCCTGACTATAAAGGCGAATCGGAAAAAAGTCGAGGAGATCGCGGCAGGGAGTCTCTCCGGCAGGCCGGCAATTTTGCGGCGGAGACGGGGGCCGTCCACCGGCGATCATGCCATCAGATGACAAGCCTGCGTTACCGGCGACGGAATCCGCGCAGGACCCAGAAGAGCAGCCAGCCCATGAGAACCGGGCCGAGGCCGGTATAGAGATAGGCGATCAGCTCGCCTTGCCAGGGCCGCATCACGGCGGCCGCGACCAGCGGGTAGAGCAGCGAGGCGGCAACGGCCAGCCGCACGGCGCCGGTGAGGGATTTCTTCGGCTTCACCAGGCGGGGCGGCGCCTGTTTGGGGGGTTTGATGATACGGGGCAACACCAGGGCACCGAAAACGATGGCCGAGATGATCAATATTTCCTGGTATCCGAACATCCGTGTTCCTTTGCACTGGTTGCCGGTGGAGGTCGAAGCTTGGGACCTTATATCGGCCTTGGCCGAATATCTCAAGGGCGACAATCAAAACTATCGAAGCTAGGAAGCTAGAGGAGGCTAGGGAGGCTAGGGACGTTCTTAAAATTTAAAGTTTAATTGTGAATTCCTCCGTTGGCACCTGGCGGCCGGCGATACCATTGTTCATTGCCTGTGCCGGCCGCGCCGGGGTATAGTGATGCCGGAATGTCCGACCTATTCGGACCTGCATCCCCGGCGGCCGCTTGATCTCACAGGAGGGGGAACATGACTGAGAAGACTTTTCGATCCGTTACACACCCGGGATCGGCCGCGATGTCGTCCCGGCCGGCAAAGAGAGACAAGGTGGTTTCGGCGATGGAGGCGGTGCGGGTGATCCGCGACGGCGACTGGGTAGCCACCGGCGGTTTCGTGGGCATCGGATTTGCCGAAGGGCTGGCCATCGCCCTGGAGTCGCAATTCCGGGAAACCGGCCGTCCCCGGGATTTGACCCTGGTTTACGCCGCCGGTCAGGGGGATGGGGGCCAGCGGGGGCTCAACCATCTGGGTCACGGGGGCCTGGTCCGACGGGTGATCGGCGGTCATTGGGGGTTGGTGCCCAGGCTGCAGAAGCTGGCCCTGGAGAACAAGATCGAGGCCTACAATCTGCCCCAGGGCGTGATTTCCCATATGTACCGCGACATCGCGGCGGGCAAACCGCGCACCATCACTTCGGTGGGGCTGGGGACCTTCGTGGACCCGCGCAACGGCGGCGGTCGAATCAACGAATGCACCACCGAGGATATCGTCGAATTGATCGAATTCGACGGCCAGGAGTACCTGGCCTACAAGACCTTCCCTATCAACGTGGCCCTGCTCCGGGGCACCACCGCCGACACCGAAGGCAACGTCACCATGGAGAAGGAGGCCCTGACCCTGGAATCGCTGGCCATCGCCACGGCGGTACGCAATTCCGGCGGCGTGGTCATCGTCCAGGTAGAGCGCGTCGCCGGCCGGGGAACCCTCTATTCGCGCCAGGTCAAGATTCCCGGGATTCTCGTGGACTGCGTGGTGGAGGCCCCGGCGGAGCATCATTGGCAGACCTTCGCCACCCGCTACAATCCGTCCTATTCCGGTGAGATCAAAGTCCCGGTGCAATCGATCCGGCCCCTGGAGCCGGGCGAACGCAAGATCATCGCCCGGCGGGCCGCACTGGAACTCAAACCCAATTCCGTGGTCAACCTGGGCATCGGCATGCCCGAGGGGGTTTCCAGCATCGCCAACGAAGAGAAGATCCTGGATCTGATCACCCTGACGGCCGAACCGGGCGTCATCGGCGGTTTGCCGGCCGGCGGCCTGGATTTCGGCGCGGCGGTGAATACCGAGGCGCTCATCGATCAGCCCTCGCAATTCGACTTCTACGACGGCGGGGGATTGGACGTGGCCTTTCTGGGCCTGGCCCAGGCCGATGCGCACGGCAACCTCAATGTCAGCAAATTCGGCCCCAAGCTGGCGGGGGCGGGCGGATTCATCAACATCAGCCAGAACGCCCGCCGGGTGATCTTCATGGGGACCTTCACCGCCGGCGGTCTGAAGGTGAAGGCCGACCAAGGCCGGCTGCGGATCGTCCAGGAGGGCAAAGCCAGGAAGTTCGTCCGCCGGGTGGAGCATGTGACCTTCAGCGGCGAATATGCCGTGCGCAAGAATCAGCCGGTACGCTACATCACCGAGCGCTGCGTCTTCGAGTTGACGGCGGAGGGGATGGAACTCGTCGAGATCGCGCCGGGGATCGACCTGGAAACGGAAATCCTGGGGCAGATGGATTTCGAGCCGGTGATCCGGCGACCGCCGGCCCTCATGGACGGCCGGATTTTTCTACCCGAACCCATGATCCTGCGTCCGGATCTGGTGAGCCTGCCCCTCGATCAGCGATTGACCTACGATCCGGAGGCCAATCTTTGCTTCGTGAACTTCGAAGGCCTGGTGATCCGCCGCCGCCAGACCATCGACGATATCGAGACCGCCGTGGCGCAGATCCTGGCGCCGCTGAACAAGCGGATCTACGCCATCGTCAATTATGACAACTTCGATATCCTGCCGGAGCTGGTGGACGACTATTCCGCCATGGTGAAACGGTTGATGGATCGTTTCTACAGCGGAGCGACACGGTACTCCACCAATACCTTCCTGCGCATGAAAATAGGGGATGCGCTGAAAGCCAAAGGCCTGGCCCCCGGCATGTACGCCAGCCGCGACCAGGCCCAGAAGGCCCTGCATGGAGAGGAGGAGTAGCGCGAGCGGATAAATCTATTTCGTGTTGCCGCCGTCCTTCTTGCCGTCCTCGCTGCCGAGCAACGCATCCAACTGCTTTATTAAGGTTTCCACGCGGCCTTTGTTGAGCAGGAAGGCGTAGGGAGTGCCGGAGGAGATCGCCGGATATTCTTCGGCCTCCTTCGTGGCGGGGGCGAATACCGACAAGAGGAAGGTTTTCCCATCGGCTTCGAAGGTCACGGTCCAGAGAGGATCCTGGAGACCCTGCTTGGCATCGTCGGCCATATAGCCATCGCATTTCACCTGGAAGAAGCTGTTCAATACCTTGGCGACATCTGCGTTTTTGGCCGGCCGGCCCTCCTTGTCCTGCCATTGAATCTCGGGTTTGGCCGGCGGGGACGACGTTTCCGCTTCCTTCTTCTCTTCGGCCGGCTTCTCCTTCTCCTTTTTCGTCAGCGCCAGGGCATGGTCGCCCTTCTCGATGCGCAGGCCCGTGATGGCATCCTTCTCGAAATTCAACACGGTTTCGTCGCGCAACTCGGCCACGGTCTGGTCGAAGGTCCGCCGCATATTGCCCCGGGCGTGGTATACCCTGGGATCGCCCTCCAGTTTGACGAAGGTGTGTTGGTTGGTGGGGGCCAGGCGGCCGATATCCACATTGCGAAGAACCGTCTTGCCGGCCATGGCCTGGAGGTGGATTTTCTTGTGGTCGTTCAGATCGTAGCGCTCATAGTTTTTCGATTCGGACACCAGGGCGGTGACGGTCAGATCCGCCGCGGCCTTGACCATGTTGTTGGCCTTGATGCCGTCGGCCGGATAATCCTTGGGGACCAGGTACCATTTGTCGTCTTTCCTGGTCAGTTCGATGGTTTCGCCGGTACGGGCAATGACCAGTCGATCGATGGATTTGCTTTCCACGCTGTCCAACCGGGGCAGTTCGAAGTGGGTTTGGTCCTTGGAGCGCATTGTCAAATAGAGGGACAAGGCGACGATCACCAGGAGCAGAACGATATACTCTTTTTTCAGTTTCATGGGATCCTCGGTAGTTCCTTGGAGTTTGGCGTCTGGTTCGGGGGCCGTCCACCGGGGTTCACGGCCGCGGCGCTATCGTTGAAATTGCAGCTGGATTCTTTTTCTGCGCGCGAGTCTGCGCATCCAGATGATCAGTCCCACCACCACCACCAGGATGGGCAGGCCCACGATGTTGACCGCCTTGATCACGGTCTTGGTGGCCGGTCCGGTCTTTTTCAAGGGGTTGAAGCGCTGTACCTTGCTGCGCATGGAGGCCAACGCTTCGCGTCCGTTGAGGGCATCGATCATGTTGAGGATGAACATGGCATTGGTGCTTTCCCCGCTGTCATCCAGCAATTGATCCTTGAGCATTTCGGACGAGGCGATGACGAAGATTTTGGCCGGCGGACCCTGGTCGCGAAAGGCTCCGCTGCCGGTAATTTGAGAAAGATTGGGTTTGGCCGGTCCGGATTCGTCTTTCTCCTCGGCCGTACCCTCTTCCTTTGGCTCCGCGGGCCCCGGCTTTTCGGGCATCTCCTTGCCTTTGAAGTAGCTGGTGAACGAACCTTCCAGCAGGTAGGCCAGGGGCAGGCTGTTCATCTCCTTGTCCGAAGCCGGCGGTTGCAGGAACATGGGATTCAGCGTGATCCGGTCGCGCATCTCCCAGGAGCGCGTGGACGAGGCCAGGAGCCGGTGGGATTCGATGTGCTGGGCGTCGATGCGCTCCTGGTCGAGTTCCAGCGGGGAGATCTTCACAACGACCAGACCCCGGATATTTTTTATATAATCCAGATCCTTGTCGATGAACTGGTTCTGGATGATGGGGGCGAAGTAGACCGGCATATCGCCGCCGCCCTGCTGGGGGGGACGGCGCTGGCGGTAACAGTTCTCGTCCAGCACCAGGGATTTTTTGATGCGCACGCCGTAATGGTTCAGCAATTTCTCCAACCCGGTGTCCAGGGGGATGTAATTGGGCATCTGGTTGGCCATAAATGGTTGCTGGCCGGCCGGCCGGCTTTCCTTGAAGGCATCCACGAAAACGGCCAGGTTGGTGCCGCGCATGAGGGCCTGATCGATCTGGTAGAGGTCATAATCGGAGAATTTCTCCGTGGGCCGGGCAATGACCAGGCACTTGAGGCCTTCGGGGACGGGATTCTCCTTGAGCATCACGAGTTTAATGGAATAGTTGGTGTTGATCAGGTTGTTGAAGCGCGACAGGCTCTCCTCGCTGCGCGGTCCCATGGGCTCGAGTTCCAGGGTGCCGTGGTCCGCCAGATAGCCCAGGTCCGCGTTGATATTGACCAGGCGTTCCAGATTGGCATTGATCTCTTCTTCCACCTGATCCATTTGCGCCAACTGGTATTGGGTGCCGAAGATGGGCAGCCGCAGGACCTGCAGCAGCGGGATCACCCGGGTCTCGTCCTTGTATTGCAGGACCAGGCCGATGCGTCCCCGTCCCGGCTCGACGTTGGCTTCCCGGATGGCCGGCCATTTGAGTACCATCACCTGCAGGTCCTCCAGGGACTTGGCCGCTTCGGGATCGGTGGTGGGGTCGATGTATTGGTAGCTCAACTGATTGTACATCTTGGGGTTGAGTTCATCGACGATCTTCTTGATTTCGTCCGGGTAGGATTTCAACTCGTCCAGATTCATGTAAGGCGCCACCCGGTTGATGGAGGAAGAAAGCACCAGTTTGACCTGCACCTTTTCTTCCAGGTTGAGCAGGGCGCTGACCTTGTGGTTGAGTTTCTGCATGGCCGTGGTCAGCTTGTATTCCAATCCCTCGGTGCTGGTGATGGTGGGGATGCGTTCGATGATGTCGCCGTGGATGAGTACCAGGCCCATGTAGGCCTTCTTGAATTTGACCTCATCCTCTTCGACGATCTGAATCTGCACCGGCTGGATGCCGTAGCTGCGGGCCATCTCCCGGTTGCCGCCGGTATCGTCGGCGCCGATGCCTTCGGTCTCGGCGCTGACATTGTGGAAACGGTAATTGAAGAACTTGTTGCCGTGCAGGGCGTACTCCTTGAGCAGATCCTGCAGGTAACGTTCGGTATTGTTGTGCGGTGCCGGCAGGTCCTTGGTGAAGAAGACCTTGATGGTCAGCGGTTCGGACAGCGTGGAGACCACTTGTTTGCTCAGTTCGGATATGGAGTAGATCTTGTCTTTGGTCAGATCGATCCTGAAGAAGAGGGTGAGGCCGGCAACGTTCACCAGAACGATGACCAGGATGTACAGCAGCAGTTTGATATACTTCGAATACCGTTGACGGTGTGTGTGCATGACGGAACCTCTCTACTTTTTTTCCTGCATGACCAGATGGGTGGCGTATAACCCGATAAACATGATGCTGCCGAAATAGAGAATGTCGCGCGAGTCCACGATGCCTTTGGCCACATTTTCGAAATGTATGCCGGCACTGAGGTAGGACGCCACGGACAGGATCGACTGCGGAAAGAAAAAGAGCATTTTATCGATGATGGCCAGGACGGTGCAGATGACCATGCCCACGATGCAGGCGATGATCTGATTGCGGGTCAGGGAGGAGGCAAACAGCCCGACGGCCGCGTAGGCGGCCCCCATCAACAGGGAACCGATATAGGAACCGATCACCACCCCCCAGTCCAGGTCGCCCAGAAAATTGAGGAAGATGGGGTAGGAGAGGGTGGGCACCAGGATGGCGGCCACGAAGGCCGTGCCGGCCAGGAACTTGCCCAGGATGATGTCCATGTAAGTTACCGGCATGGTGAGCAGGATTTCGTATGAGCCCACATTGAGTTCTTCGGAAAAGAGCCGCATGGTGATGATGGGTACCACCAGGGCGAAAATAAACGGCAGCAAGCTGAAGAATCGCCGCAGCTCCACCTGATCGAAGATGAAAAAGGTGGAGAAGAACAACCAGCCCGTCACCAGCAGAAAGATGGCGATGACGATATAGGCGATGGGCGATATGAAATAGTCCTTGAATTCCTTTTCGAATATGAGCACGGCTTGGCGCATATCAGTTCTCCCTGGTCAACTCGCGGAATATGGTTTCGAGGGTCTTGGTTTCCTGATGGAACTCCACCAGGATCCAGTCGGTGGCTTTGATGGCCTGGTAGAGATCGGCCCGCGGATCGCTGTTCATTTCACAGTGGACGACCACGCGGGTCAGGGACGGGTCTCCTTCGGCGAGGTCCTCCACCCTGGCGACGCCGGCCACGCTGCCGAGGCGTTGCATCGCCTCCCGGGAATCGGCGTCTTTCAGCACCACCTGGATCTGGTCGGCCTGGCCGTTGCGGGCCTTGATGTCCTGGGTGCTGCCGTCGGCAATGATTTTGCCCTTGTTGATGATCACGATCCGGTCACAAGTCGCCTCGGCTTCGGTGAGAATGTGAGTGGAGAGGATAACGGTCTTTTCTTTTCCGATTTTTCTTATGATTTCCCGTATTTCGACGATCTGGTTGGGATCCAGGCCCGATGTGGGCTCATCGAGAACCAGGATTTCCGGATCGCTCATCATGGCATGGGCCAGGCCCACTCTTTGTTTGAGGCCCTTGGAAAGGGTTTCGATGGTCTGGTGCATGATGTCGCGCAGGCCGCACATGTCGGCCAGCTCCATCAGCCTACGATCCTTGACTTCTCCGGTCAGCCCCCGGATCCGGGCCACGTGGTCCAGGTAGTCATAGACCAGCATGCCTTTGTAAAGTGGAGCCGACTCCGGCAGATAGCCGATAAGATGTTTGACGGCCAGGGGGTGTTCATGCACCGAAAATTCCTTGACCCGGATGTCTCCTCCCGAGGGGGGAAAATAACCCGTCAGCATACGCAGGGTGGTGGTCTTGCCGGCGCCGTTGGGGCCCAGCAGGCCGATGATCTCTCCTTTTTCGATGTCGAGATCGATCTGATCCACCGCACAGAAGTCGTCGTAATACTTGGTTAGATTTTGGACATGGATCATAGACGTTCTCCTCTGATTGCTTCGACGTGCCTTGGCATATCAAGGTGGGCCGGCCCTTGCGATGCACACGGTTGCCGTTGGACTCGATTTATGTGATTGGGTCTTGCGGTACGCCGAGCATATTCAATTTTGGTGTCTTCCCGATGACTGCTTACCCCGTTCGGAAAGGGATGACATTATTTAATTCAAGAAGTTAATAGTGTCAACAGCCCGCCTACAGGTGATTGCCCAACCACAGGATCACTCCCTTGATGCAAGGCCGCAATGTCCGGATGCATTCCCGATAGGCGTCGATTTCCCGGCCATAGGGATCGTCGATATCGCGGGTGGCGACCTGGGGGTTGAATTCACTGATCAGACGCGGTGGTGCCTGGCGCCATTTGAGCAGCGGCTGGACCAGATGAACATGGGTGCGTTCCATGGTGAGAATCAGATCGGCGCTCCTGGCGATGTCCCGGTCGATCAGACGCGCGCGGTGCCCACCGATATCGATGCCCTGTTCGTTCATGGCCTGGACGGCGTGAGGTTCGGCCTGATGGCCGTGCAACCCATGGGTACCGGCGGACCCGACCGCAATCTTTCGGGCCAGGTCGGCGGGTAGAAAATGGCTTAACAACCCGGCAGCCATGGGGCTGCGGCAGATATTGCCGGTGCATACCATGAGAATCTGGAACATGATCAGATTTCCTGAAATCCATTCCCGGATTCATGTCGTAAATACCGGGTCAAGAACAAATATCCTGGATCGTAGTCCTGGCGGGTGGGCCTGTCAATAACCGCGTATGATCGGTTCAATGGAGGGCGGTCCGGATATCCGAAGTTTCCGTCTCGCGGGCACTATGCTGGCGGCCGGACTCCGGCATGTACAGTCCATCCTCCACGGAGGATGGGATCGAAGGGAGGTGGGTCGGTCGCGGGTTATGCCGCAGCGGTGGTCAGTTTCTCGAAAAGCAGGGGATCTTGTCCATCCAGCGCAACTGTCCCTGCAGGGCCTGTAGTACCGGGGCAATCCAGGATCGCCGGAAACCCTGGTGGCTGCGGCTCATCCTTTTCAACTGCATGAAGGCTTCCCCGTTGATCCAGCCGGGCAGTCCCCCGGAGAGACGATAGATGGTCTGCATCTGCTCGTTGGTAAAGGGATTTTTTCTGATGAGGCCGGCGGTTTTGAGCCGATGGCGCAGGTACTCCATGGTCTGTTTTTCCGTCAGCGGGGTCATGAAGATTTTATCGATCACCGATTGCGGTGGCAGCCACCGGGCGATTTCGGCGAACCGCTCCCGCATCCCCGGGTCGGCAAACAGGATGATGTTCTGCAACCGCCGCTCCCCGGAGGTGGAAATGGCCGATTGGAGCAACAACTTGACGGCTTTCGGGCTGAGTTGATGGGCATCGTCGACGATGACGGTCGGCGCGCTCTTTTTCTTGGATACGAAAATCATACGGTCGTTCAATTCCCGGCAAGCTGCCGGATGGGCGCTGCGACGGGCCTTGAGTCGGATGCGACCGATCCGATTGTGTCTGCCCACATCGGCGATGAATCGGTTCATCAAGGTGGTCTTGCCGCTGCCGCGTTCACCCACCACCACCACCACGAGGCTGCGTCCGCCCACCATGTTCTTGAGCAGGGAAAGCCGCTGCGCGATCAGGGGGGATTGATAAAAAAACCGGCTTTGACTCTTGCAGTCACCGGGTGCCTTGTCCAGACCTAGAATGGCGGGCAAGGGAACGGAGTCACGTTTCAGGATTCCAGTGGTTGCCGTCACGATTTTACATCCTCGTCAAAGGGGTGGATCTTGGGTGCCAAACCGTAAAATAATGTACACTCTATTATAGTTTCGTTTACATGCTTTACCGGCGTTGCATCTGGATGTACAATAAATTCAATTTTGAATTTGTTTCTATCCGATACTGATCGCTAAAAGAAGCAACCTTCATGCCAGAAACGGAGAGCGAAATTCAGTCGTCCAGGGTGTGCCGGCACAAGAAACTTGATCTTTTGGCCCCGCTCCACTATAAACAGCCTAATTACGATGCCTGTTGCAACATGCCACAATTACACAAATATTGTCTGAGTTTTCCCTCAGTTGGGAAGGTTGTACCGCCCGCGACACATGCAGAGTGACTCCAAGCAAGCGGCATCGAATTGTTCTGGCCATGCATCGAAGATTTTTCGGCGGAGAACCTCATGAAAGACTATCGAATTCTTTTCGTAGACGATGACAAAGATATCCTGATGATGGTCGAACAATACCTTCAGATGCAGGGGTACGACATCACCACGGTGGACAGCGGCCTCCGGGCGCTGGACCTGGTTCGCGATCGGGACGTGCACATTATTTTCACCGACTACAAGATGCCCGAGTTCAACGGATTGGAGCTTCTCGCAGCCGTCAAGCAGTACAATCCAGCCATCGAGGTGATCATCGTCACCGGTTACGGATCCATGGAGTCCGCCGTCCAGGCAATGAAATTCGGCTGCTACGACTATCTGCAAAAGCCTTTCAAGCTGGATCACCTCAAGCTGATCATCGACCGCATCATCGAGGAAAAGAAGGTCGAGAACAAGGCCGCCCTGATTCGCAAGCGCGCCCGGGGCCGGTACAAATATGAGGAACTGATCGGCATCAGCGCCCCCATGCAGCAGGTCTATGAACTCATCGAAACAATTATCCAGCGGAGCCCCATGGTATTGATCCAGGGGGAGAGCGGAACGGGCAAGGAATTGGTGGCGCGTACCATCCATTCCAGGAGTGAACGCCGGGACATGCCGTTCGTGCCGGTGAATTGCGGCAGCATCACCGAAGGGGTGGCCGAGGAGGAAATGGTGGGCCATGTCACCGGCCTGATGAAAAAGGTCGACGGTGGCACCATCTATCTGGACGAGATCGCCGACCTGACCCCGGGGCTGCGGCTGACGATTCTACAGGCCATCGAGGCCGAACAGAAGAAGAAGGGCCTCAGCGCACGGGTGGTGGCCGCCACCGGGAAAGAACTCAAGGATGTCATCGACAGCGGCGCACTGAAAAAGGACCTGTTCGATCTGCTCAATGCCGTGGTAATCAACATGCCGCCGCTGAGGGATCGGCGGGAAGACATCTGTCTGCTGATCCACCATTTCGTCCACCAGATCTGCACCCGCCAGAAGAAACGGATCATCGGCATTTCTCCGGAAGCCTTCGATATCCTGATGCGCTATCACTGGCCCGGGAACCTGATCCAGCTGCAAAACGTCATCGAACGGGCCCTGGCATTGGGGGTGAAAGACGTCATCGGGCCGGATGATCTGCCGGCCGAGATTCAGACCTTCAGCGAGATCTCGAAGATCGGGTAGCGCCGTTTCGTGCGGTCCGGTCCCGTGCCTCCATGTCCGATATCCTGCTGATTCAGCCGCCCATCCGCGATTTTTACCTGACCCGCAAGCGAACCGTGCCATACGGATTGGCGAGCATCGCGGCGGCGTTGCGCGAGTCGGGCTTCTCCGTCGAAATCCTCGATGCCCTGGCCACGGCCAAAAGCCGCATCATTCCCTGGCCCGCGGAGATGGAATTTCTGCATCCGTTCTATGGCCGCAGCGACCGGTCCCCTTTCGGCCTGTTTCACCACTATCGTCATTTCGGATATGCCATCGACCATATTGCCCAGAAGGCCAGCAGATCCGGCGCCTTTCTCATCGGCATCGCCTCTTTGTTCAGCGCCTATGCCGATACGGCCCTGGAGACGGCTGCCGCCGTCAAGCGGCTCTGTCCCCATTGCCTGATCGTGCTGGGCGGGCATCATCCCACGGCGCTTCCCGAAGCGGTGATGGCCCATCCGGCCGTGGATTTCGTGATTCGCGGGGACGGCGAAGCCGTGCTGCCCAGGTTGGCCGAGGCGATCCGGAACGGCACCGGCCGACTGGACATTCCCGGATTGGTCCGCCGGCGACCCGGCGGGGACCTTGCCCTGCCGCCGCCGGCGCGCATCGACGATCTGGATGGGCTGCCTCTGCCGGCCATGGATCTGGTGAATTGGAAGTACTACCAACGGGCGGGTTTGAAAAGCTATGCCCTGAACGCCACGCGAGGTTGCCCGATGCGCTGTACCTATTGCGCGGTCAATGCCGCGTCTTTCCACGACCTGCGCGTGCGCGACGTGACCTCGGTAATGAAGGAACTGGAGGCGGTCCGGGACCATCCGACCCTTGGATTCATCGATTTCGAAGATGAAAATCTTTGTGCGCGCAAGTCATGGGCGATGACGCTCATGCAACGCATCGTAACGCGCTTCGGGGTGCAAGGGTTGGAGTTGCGGGCCATGAACGGATTGTATGCCCCGGCCCTGGATGCCGAGCTGCTTGCATGGATGCGCCGGGCCGGCTTCAAGACGCTCAACCTGGCCCTGATCAGCACCCGGCCGGACCAGCTTCGACGCTTCGGGCGTCCCGATATCGGCGACGACGTCCGGCGGGTGCTGCACCTGGCCCGTCCCCTGGGGTTGGATTGTGTGGTCTACCTGATCGTGGCCGGTCCGGATCAGGATCCGGAAGGGTCCGTGGACGACCTGCTGTTTCTGGCCGGCCGGCGAACCCTGGCCGGGGTATCGGTATTCTACCCGGCACCGGGCAGCGCCGACTACCGCTGGTGCCGGGAGCGCGGATTGTTACCGCCCACTTCCGGCCTCCTGCGGGCCACGGCCCTGCCGCTGCGCCAGGCCACTCGACGAACCCAGGCCGTCACCTTGCTGCGCTTGGGGCGGATCCTCAATTTTGTCAAATACATTCTCGATCAAGGCGAGACCCTGCCCGCGCCGGGAAGGATCCCCGCACGCATCAATCCGTCGACGGGACGTATGGCCGTGGGCCGTCAATTGCTGTCGGCTTTTCTTCGGGACGGCAGCATCTGGGGGCTGGACCAGAGTGGCGGGACGTATGAACACCGGATCGATGAGCGATTGACCCGGAGGTTTCTTCTGGGGCTTGGTCGCATCCGGTTGCGGGGGACGGTCCACTAGAGAATTCATAACGGCGGCGTAACGCCGAAGCGGTCGTCCTATCGGTGGTCATGGTTGTCCAGCCGTTCGGCCATCTCTTCCGGTGGAAAGTTCAGGTAGCGAAACAACCGCTTTTCCAGCTCCCGGGTCTGCGCCCAGAGCCGGCTCAACAATCGACGGTGTTTGCGGGTCTTGGCATAACGGTCGAGGATATAGGTCATGCGGTCGTCGAGATGGACGACACGATCATGCAGTACGCGCTTGTCGGCATAGTTGACCACCTCTGCCTCGCTGGGTTTGTCGGCGGCGAAATAG
The DNA here is from genome assembly GCA_050288425.1 of Desulfobacteraceae bacterium. Lineage (GTDB taxonomy): Bacteria > Desulfobacterota > Desulfobacteria > Desulfobacterales > Desulfosarcinaceae > JARRKU01. Next base: position 68,689 of record JBNKDU010000032.1, read on the forward strand.
GAGTCCAGGGTGACATGCTGGCGTACGATTTCGCCTACTTCGCCGAAGCCCATATCGGCGAGGTATTGTCCGCCGGTCTGGGCGTGATTCTCTCCGGTCTTGAAACTGCGCGGTTTGGTGATGTCGTGGAGCAGGGCCGAGGCCTGGACCAGCCGGCGGTTCATGGGGACACCCGCCGAAAGGAGACCGTCGGCGATCACCAGGGCGACCCGACACACCATTTGGGAATGGTTCCGGATGTGCTGGGGCATCTCCGCATCGCCCAGCAGGTGCAGGCACTTGTGTTCAGGCGGTATGGCGTTCAATGCATTCAACCTTTTCCTGGGACCGTGGTTCAAATATAGCCGACGCCGACGCCACTTCTCAAGAATTATTTGCAATTGACACGCTTTGGTCGATTCTTTATCATCTTCCGAACAATATAAACGACTTGCACTTTTTGCATCTTCACCCGTCTATCAGTAAACAGCAATACATCCGCCGGCACGGAGCGTGGTTTGCGACATCATGCGGCAGGGCTTTAACGGGCGGGCTTCTGCACCTTCGAATCCGGTCTGACGCGGCGCTTGCGCTGTGGCCACCAAAGGGGGGCCATGAAGATACCCGAAACCCTCAATATCGATTTTCTGGATGCCCAGTATCGACGTTACCTGGATGATCCTCTATCGGTAAGCCGCGAGTGGCAGATTTTTTTCAACGGGTTCGACATCGGCCGGCAACAAGCGCCGGAGACGGTCGATCGGGGCGGTGGCGCCGCCGGGGCCCGGGTGGCGGAGTTGATCCACCGCTACCGCGAACTGGGCCATTTGCTGGCCTGCATGGATCCGCTGAGCGCCTGCCCCACGTCGCATCCCCTGCTCGATCTGACGGCCTTCGGCCTGAGCAACGCCGACCTGGGCACCACTTTCGACACGCCCCAGTTCACGTTCATCCAACAGGCGCCGCTCAAGGATATCCTGCAGGTTCTCAAACAGACCTATTGCCGCTCTGTGGGCGTGGAGTATATGCACCTGCAGGACCCGGACGAAAGACGCTGGCTCCAGGAGCGCATGGAGACCGTGCGCAACAAACCCGCCCTGACACCCGACGACCGGCGGCACATTCTGAAAAAGTTGACCCATACGGCCGTGCTGGAACGATTTCTCAACAAGAAATACCAGGCGGTGACCCGGTTCTCCCTGGAGGGGGGCGACGCCCTGATTCCCATGCTGGACGACATGCTGCGTTATCTCTCCCGGCTGGGAACACGCGAGGTGATTCTGGGAATGGCTCACCGCGGGCGGCTCAATGTGCAGGCCAACATCCTGAACAAACCCGCGGAAGAGTTGTTCGCCGAATTCGAGACCTGTTACGATGCCGGCCATTTAACCGGCGACGGTGACGTGAAGTACCATAACGGCTATCTCGCCGATATCCAACTGCCAGACGGAGAGACCGTCCGGGCCATGCTGGTCAACAATCCCAGCCACCTGGAAGCCGTCGATCCCGTGGTGGAGGGCATCGTGCGCGCCCGGCAGCAAATCCGCGGCGACCGCGAGCGCAGGCAGGTGGTCCCCCTGCTGCTGCATGGCGATGCCGCCTTCGCCGGCCAGGGTATCGTGGCCGAAACCTTGAACATGAGCCAGCTCGAGGGCTATACCACCGGCGGCACCATCCATGTGGTGATCAACAACCAGATCGGATATACGACCCTGCCCGACGATGCCCGCTCCACCCGCTATTCCACAGACGTGGCCAAGATGCTCATGGTGCCCATATTCCATGTCCACGGCGAAGATCCCGAATCCCTGGTGCATGTGGCCCGCCTGGCCGCCGAATACCGCCATGCCTTCCACAAGGATGTGGTCATCGACCTGATCTGCTACCGGCGCTACGGCCACAACGAAGGCGACGAACCCTATTTTACCCAGCCGCAGATGTACGACCGCATCAGGAAGCGGCCTTCCCCCCATCGGCTTTACGGCGAACGGCTTCAGGACGCCGGTGTCATCGATGCGGGGTGGATCGAAGAGTTGGAAACCGAGGCTAACCGCCGGCTGGAGGCGGCCTACGATGAAATCCACGGCAGTGCCTGCCCCTTTCCCCAGCCCCGCTTTTTCGAGGAGATGAAGGGGTACAGCGGACGGTACAGCCATGAGGCGGTGGACACCACCGTGGATGCCGGCAAGTTGCAGGCCCTGGCCGCGAAACTGAACCGGCTGCCCGCTGATTTTACCCCCCATAACAAGATCAAAATGCTCCTGCGGCGCCGTTTGCAGAGCGTCGAGAACGGCGATGGTATCGACTGGGCCAATGCCGAAACCCTGGCCTTCGCCTCCCTGGTGGACGAAGGGTTCCCCATCCGGCTGAGCGGCCAGGACAGCGGCCGGGGCACCTTCAGCCAGCGCCACGGCGTCCTGTTCGACCGCAAGAACGGCAAACCCTTGATTCCGCTCAACCGCCTCGGCGACCATCAGGCGCCCTTCGAAGTCTACAACAGCCTCCTGGCCGAGGCCGGGGTTCTCGGTTTCGAATACGGCTATGCCATGTCCCGGAACAGGGGACTCACCCTGTGGGAAGCCCAGTTCGGCGATTTCGTCAACAACGCCCAGGGCATCATCGACCTTTTCATCGTCAGCGGCGAAACCAAATGGCAGTGCCTCAACGGCCTGGTGCTGCTGCTGCCCCACGGCTGGGAAGGATTGGGCCCGGAACACTCCAGCGCCAGGCTGGAGCGGTTCCTGCAATTGTGCGCCGATGACAACATTCAGGTCTGCAATCCGACCACGCCGGCCCAATACTTCCATCTGCTGCGGCGGCAGGTCAAAGCCCACTACCGGAAACCATTGGTGATCCTGACCCCCAAGAGCCTGTTGCGCAATCCCCAGGCAGTTTCGACCCGGGAGGATCTGGCGGCCGGCGCCTTTTCTCCGGTGCTGGACGACCCCACGGGTTCCACCGACGCCACCAAGGTTCTGCTGTGCAGCGGCAAAATCTACTACCAACTGCTCCAGCGTTGTCGGGAACTGCAATGTCGCGATATCGCCATTGTACGCCTGGAGCAGTTCTACCCCTGGCCCCTGCCCGCGATGCAGGCCCTAGTCGACAAATATACCCGGGCCACCGACTGGACATGGGTCCAGGAGGAGCCGGCCAACATGGGGGCGTGGAGCTTCGTGCGGCCGCTTCTGGAAGCGCTGACCGGCCGGCCGTTGGCCTATGTCGGCCGGCCCCCGGCCGCTTCGCCGGACACCGGATTCCCCAATGTCTATAAACAGAAACAGATGGCCATCTCCGATCAGGCCATCGGGCCTTTATCCGACGGCAAAGGCATGGCGGGTTAAGAAAAGGTTCCCCCCGCGCAGGGCACACCCGAGCATTGAACTCCTCAAACTACAGGAGCGGAAATTATGGCAGTGGACATCGTCATCCCCCATGTGGGGGAATCGGTTCAGGAAGCCATGCTGGCGGAGTGGTTCAAACAGGACGGCGACCTCGTCGACGAGGACGAAGCGCTGCTGGTGATCGAGACCGACAAGGTGACCCTGGAGGTCGTGGCCGAGGTGGCCGGCCGGCTCGAGATCACCGTGCAGGCTGGCGAAACCGTGGCCGTGGGCGCCGTGGTGGGACACATCGATCTCCAGTCGGCCGAATCAACCCAAGCGCCCGCGCAACGGAAGGAGGAGGTGGAAAAGGAGCCGCCTTCCGTAGCCCTGGCGGAAAAAGAGGTGGTTTCCGGTCCGGCGCCGGCAGCCGAACCGGCGGTCGCGGCGAAACCCGGGCCCGCCCGGGAAGCAGACATCCCCCTGTCGCCCTCCGTGCGCCGGATCATCGGCGAGAAGAACCTGGATGTCTCCAAAATCATGGGGACCGGCCCGGGCGGACGCGTCACCAAGGGCGACGTGCTGCTCTACCTGGAGCAGGCGCCGGCCGGCATGCCCGAAGCCTGCGATCCACCGGCCGAACTGGCCGAAGAGAAGACACCGGCGGAAGTGCGCAAGCCCATGACGCCCATCCGCAAACGCATCGCCGCCCGCCTGGTGGCCGCCAAGCAGAACAGCGCCATGCTGACCACCTTCAACGATATCGACATGGGACAGGTGATGGCCGAGCGCGCCAGGTACAAGGAACGGTTCAAGGAGAAACACGACGTTTCCCTGGGGTTCATGTCCTTCTTCGTCAAGGCCTGCGTGGCGGCCCTCAAGGAGATTCCCGAAATCAACGCCTTCGTGGAGGACGACGAGATCGTATACCACAACTACCAGCACATCGGAGTGGCCATCGGTTCGGGCCGCGGGCTGGTGGTCCCGGTCATTCGCCATGCCGAATCCCTGGGTTTCGCCGACATCGAAAAGACCATCCTCGGCTATGTGCAGAAGATCAAGGACAACCGCCTGGAACTGGCCGATCTGGAGGGCGGCACCTTCACGATTTCCAACGGCGGCGTCTATGGATCGCTGCTTTCCACCCCGATCCTCAATCTGCCGCAGAGCGGGATCCTGGGCATGCACCGCATCGAGAAACGGCCAGTGGTCGTGGACGACGAGATCGTCGTGCGGCCCATGATGTACGTGGCCCTCTCCTATGACCACCGCATCGTGGACGGCCGCGAAGCCGTCACCTTCCTCAAGCGGGTCAAAGAGTTGATCGAAAACCCCGAACGGCTTCTGCTGGAGGTATAAAATGGCCGACTACGATCTGATCATCATCGGTTCCGGACCGGGCGGCTACGTGGCCGCCGTGCGCGCCGCGCAGTTGGGCCTCAAGACCGTCTGCGTCGAAAAGGAGGCCCGTCTGGGAGGCGTCTGCCTGAACGTCGGCTGCATTCCCTCCAAGGCCTTGCTGGACTCCAGCGAATACTTCCACCTGGC